>CAJTJP010000025.1 GCA_910576855.1 Erysipelotrichales bacterium | reverse complement strand
TTCCTTTTGTCGTGGTTGAAATTTCTCTTACATGACGTTGATAGTATACCATGAACTACGATTTTATTTCAATACTTCCTTAGAAACTTCTCATATTTTCTTTATTTATCGCTTTTGTATCACTTATTTCCACTA
The DNA here is from genome assembly GCA_910576855.1 of Erysipelotrichales bacterium. Lineage (GTDB taxonomy): Bacteria > Bacillota_I > Bacilli_A > Erysipelotrichales > Erysipelotrichaceae > C-19. The sequence goes on along the minus strand of CAJTJP010000025.1, from coordinate 46,520 downwards.
TATATTTTTCGACCTTTAGTAGTGGAAGTTACTTTTGCACTTCACGGTTACTGTTTTCTTAACTGTCTTCAAATGCTTTGTGACAACACTTCTGACATATCAAAACTATCATACATTGTGCTACTTTGATACCTTTCGCATTTTTTAAAAAGGCAGACACAATGAAGTGCCTGCCCTTGTCCCTATTACGAATCACTAAAACTGCAAAACACTTAATACGAGCATCACTACGATAATAGAAACGATGACTGCTCGATACACATACAGCTTCCATTTCTTTTTTTGTTTTGCTTCACTATTTGAACTCATTACTTACCACCTTTACTTTGCGATTTTTACCTTTGTCCATAATTCAGAAATAAGCTTGCGTGATTTATCATTATAATGAAAAATTTCATCCTTCTCATAGCCTGAACGAGGCAGATACGCTTCATTGTCCGCATAGATACCGCCTTCGCCGCTGCATTCTTCAAGCACCTCACCGTTTGTTGAAGTATAGCCGACGTATTCCGTATTGCGCATGCTGTTTTCATATTCCAATATAAAATTGATATACTCATTGGCAAGCTTAGGATTTGCGGCATTCTTCGGAATTACCATAGCATCGCTCCAAAGATTGGTACCCTCGCTCGGCATATAATAGCCCATATCCTCATTTTCCGAAAGAATATAGGTCGCATCACCGCTGTATACAAGTGCCATATCCTTATTGCCGTTTGCCATGGCATCTATGACTTCATCGGTAACGATTTCCGGTTTCATCGTTGTTACGATTTTCTTCAGCCATTCATAAGCCTCATACAACTGCTTTTCATCATCCGTATTCATCGAATAACCCAGTGCCTTCAATGCCATCATAAAGGAATCACGCTCGGAATCATACATATAGATGCGGCCCTTATATTTCTGATTCCTGAATATATTGTAACCCTCTTTTTGTAAATCTTCAATATCAACATTATTTTTATTATAAACAATTCCTACGGTTCCCCAAAAATACGGAACACTGTAGGTATGATCGGGATCATAAGACAGTGAATTTAATTCCTCTGTCAGATAGCTTAGATTAGGAAGTTGATCATGATTCAACGGCTGTAAAAAATCCTCCTTCAACAATCGCTCGATCATATAATCACTCGGAACTAAAATATCATAGCGTTCTCCGCCCTGCAGCTTGGTATACATCAGCTCATTGGAATCAAAGGTATCATAAATAATCTTTACTCCGTAGCGCTCCTCAAAAGCCGTATTGATCTGCGGATCGATATATTCACCGACATTATAAACCTTCAGCGTATCACTGCCGAAGCGCGCAATCGCATCGGCACTGCTCATATGATTTCCGGTTCCGCTTTTCAGCCAGTACAGGCCTCCGCCGATCAACAAGGCGAAGCACAAAGCGACAATCGAAGTCGTGTGCTTCCACACCTGCCCCGTCTTTGTCTTGGTCTTTTCTTTGATGATCGGCAAAAGATTCACAAGCAGCAGTGTTATTGTAATCATTAACACGATAATCGTTGATAAAGCGTTAATGCTTGGATTGATACGCTTACTCATGGTCCATACAAGCGTAGAGATGTTTTTCACGCCGTTCCCGGTAACGAAATAAGAAATCGTAAAATCATCAAACGACATTGTGAAGGCAATCAATGCACCGGATATGATTCCGGGCATAATCTGCGGCAGAATGACCTTTACCATTGCCTGCCACGGTGTAGCTCCTAAATCCATTGCTGCATCAGCTAAGTTATCGTCAAGCGAGCGCAGCTTCGGCATAACGCTCAATATCACATAAGGAATACAGAAGGCAATATGAGCAAGCAGCATCGTAAAAAAGCCCTTTTCGATTCTTAATGAAACATAAAACAGCATCAATCCGACGGCGGTTACAATTTCCGGATTCATGATCGGCAGATTGTTTACCTGTGAAACGACTTCACGTACGATTCGCCTTGATTTGCTTAAGCCGATTGCCGTAATCGTTCCAACTGCCGTAGAAATAACGGTTGCGACAACTGCGGTAATCAGTGTATAGTAGATTGCCTCCAGCATATTCGGATCATGAAACATTTTATCGTACCACTGTAAGGAAAAGCCGTCAAAGCTTGTCAATGAGCGAGAACCGTTAAAGGAGAAAACAAGCATATACAAAATCGGAAAGTAGAAAAACAACAGTACGGCACCGAGCAGAAAACGGCGCAGCAGCTTATGTCCGCTCATTATACCTTACCTCGCTTTCTGCTCACGGCATCATCACTCTTGTCAAGCTTACGGGTAATGTACATCGATATCATAATAATACATGCCATAATCATTGATATCGCGCTGCCGAAATTCCATTCACCGACAGTGATAAATTGATTTTCGATTACATTTCCGATCAGCATATAAGCACCCCCGCCCATCAGCTTCGGAATGACGAAGCTTGAAACCGCCGGAAGAAAAACAAGTGTGATTCCCGATATCACTCCGGGTAAGGATAACGGCAGCGTTACCTTCAAAAAGCGCTGAAGCCGATCGGCACCTAAATCATTCGCAGCATCTAACAAAGAGCGGTCAAGCTTCGCTAATGAAGCTTCAATTTGGAGAATCATAAACGGAATAAAGTTATATACCATGCCCAAAATAACCGCAAAGTCGGTATATAACAGCTTTTGCGGCTCTATTCCGAAAAACTGCAGCACATGATTCACCAATCCGTTATCTGATAAAATACCGATCCATGCATAGGTTCTTACAAGCATATTGATCCACATCGGAAGCGTAATCAGCAATATATAAAGATTACGCTTAGCAGGCGTGCTTGCGGCAATCAAATAAGCAATCGGATAACCGATCAGAATACATAAAATCGTAGTGATACATGCGATTTTTAAAGAGAGCCACAGCGTGCTTAAAAAATCTGCATCAGTGAAAAAATGAATAAAATTATCCAGTGTAAACTGCAGTGTCGCAACATCATTCCCCTGTTTTGTCAGTGCATAAATAACGATCAAAAGCATCGGTATTACGATCATTGCCGTTATCCACAGCATATACGGATAGGTCAAGCGTTTAAATGTTTTCATATCAATACCCTATCTTGCTCATCACATGAATATCCTCAGAATAGAAATTCAATGCGATTTCAGCACCTTCCTCAGCAATATCCGTCGTATGCACTTTAAATACACGCCCCTTAGTGGAAAAGGTCACCTGATATACGCCCGGTGTAATCGTATCGGGATCAAAATCATATTCCACGTCCTCGATTTCCACACTGCTTTCATCACTGAGCTTCCAGCCCTGTGCGTTTGCCCATGTTTTCAAATCCGTATCAAGCGCAACGCTTTCCTTGATTTCATCAACGCTCTTAAAGAAATTGAATGCGGAAATAGCTTCATTCTTTTTCGGATTTTCTACATATTTTTGTTCAACCACCATAATATTCACCGTTACTGCAGTACCGAGCACCGTGGAAAAGGTTACCGGATAATTGCCGACTTCCTCCTTCAATTCATATTCGATTTTAGAAATTGATAAATATTCATCATTTTCCGGGTCCCATGCCTGTGCATCGGCTCGTGCGATGATTTCCGCATCATTTAAATCCTTTACATCCTCTAAATCAACAAAGAAATGATTGGCAGAAATGCGTTCCTTCGCATCACTGGAAGCTACGTCATGCTCCTTCGTCACATTCATTTTTACGCTTACCGTTGTACCCGGTACCGTTTCAACCATAATTTCATAATGTACGCCCTTAAACAGCACTGATTTTACCACACCGTTCATTTTACCGCCGTCTTGTGCTACGATATCTAAATCCTCGGGACGAATCACAACATCTACCGGCTCATTTTCCTTAAATCCGATATCTACACATTCAAAATCCATATCATCAAATCGAACCAATTTATCCTTACGCATAATTCCCGAAATGATATTTGATTCACCGATGAAGTTCGCAACATAGCGGTTTTGCGGCTCATTATAAATATCGGTCGGAGTGCCTACCTGTTGAATTTCACCGTCCTTCATTACCACGATCTTATCACTCATCGTGAGCGCTTCCTCTTGATCATGCGTAACATAAATAAACGTGATACCGACTTCTTGTTGAATTCGCTTCAACTCATACTGCATTTCCTTACGAAGTTTTAAATCAAGCGCCGCCAACGGCTCATCCAACAATAATACCTTTGGTTCATTGACTAAAGCACGCGCAATCGCAATACGCTGCTGCTGTCCGCCGGAAAGAAGTGTGACATTGCGCTGTTCAAAGCCTTCTAAATTAATCAGCTTCAGCATTTTCATTACCTTTTGTTCGATAACGTCTTTACTCATTTTTTTGATTTTTAAACCGAATGCGATATTTTCATATACATTCATATGCGGGAATAAAGCATATTTTTGAAACACTGTATTCAATTCTCGCTTATACGGCGGTAGCTCACTGATTTCCTCACCGTCAAAGATGACTCTGCCTTCATTCTGTTTTAAAAAACCGGCTAAAATACGCAGCAGTGTTGTCTTACCGCAGCCGCTCGGTCCTAATAAGGTCACAAATTCATTTTCGTAAATATCCAAGGATATCCCCTTTAGTACAAGCTGTCCGTCAAAATCCTTTACGATATTTTTAAATTCAATCAAGCGCTTTGCTTCATTCATTTCGATCATTTCCATTTTCTATCCTCCTAAAACATCGGCGGGGTACTTACCCACAACAGTACTGCCTCATGCTTACCGCTGTTTTTTATAAAATGCGTATTGCGTCCGCTGATATAAAAGGTTTCACCCTTTTTCAGCTCATATTCCTTTTCATTATTTACAAGTGTGATCTTCCCCTGCAGCACATAGCCGAATTCCTCACCGATATGCGGATCGACGATTTGGGAAGTTCCGCTTGGCTTCAGTTTCAAAATCATCGGTTCCATTTCATTTTTCTGTGCATTGGGAATAATCCAATGAATCGTAAAATCCTCTTGTTCATCGATAAAAAAATCGTCTGTATGAAAGACGATCTGTTCCTCTCTGCTCTCTTTAAAAAAGGCGGCTAAATCTGTTCCTAACGCCTCTAAAATATCCTCCAGCGTTGAAACAGACGGAGATGTCAGATTTCGCTCCACTTGACTTAAAAATCCTTTTGTTAATTCACTGCGGCTCGCAAGCTCCTCTAATGTCAAATCATTGCGGATTCGCAGCTGCTTCAGTTTTCGACCGATATCCATAAGCGCCCTCCTGTTTAGTATTGCTAAACTTTTAGTATAGTATTTGAAACAATATTATTATACATAATTATTTCGGCAATGCAATAGTTTTTAAACAAAAAGTTTAATATTTTAAACTCGGTTGCCGATACATGATAAGATCAATTTCTTTATTCTGATAATTCATTGACTCCTTGCTGACAAACAAAATTGATAAACAAAAAACGAACATCGCATGACGTCCGTTTTTAAGGTATGATTTTAATTGTTGAAATGACTGATTGAATAAGCAATTATTTATTTGCCTCGATATAGGCATCAATATGGCGTTCAACCACTGAGAAAGGTGCTGAGCCGCTTTCAAGCAATGCGGTGTGGAAGCCTAAATCAGTGAACTTATCGCCTAATTCCTTTTGTGCTTCTTTCTTTAAATCAGCGATTTCCATATAACCGACATAATAGGATAAGAAAGAGGTCGGGTTATAACAGATTTGATCGTAAATCCCCTGTGCCTGTGAGCTGTCCAGCCCCTTTTCATTACAGAATTGCTTCAACTGATCGATGCTCCATCCTTCATAGTGAATTCCGATATCGATCAAGGCGATGATCGCATGCTCATAAACAGTCATTGCTTCGGTCAGCTGTTTGATTGCATCATCGGTATCGATATAGTTTACGGAATACAGCTCAACATAGGTTGCATAGCCTTCCGTATATCCGGAGAAGTTCGCACATGCCAAATGCCAAGGATTTTTCAAATTATTATAAGCGTATTGAATTTGATACATATGTCCCGGTATGCCCTCATGAGCCACTGTCGTAAAGGTGCTAATCGTATCAATCGCCGCTTTATCTGTATTATTTACACGAATTTCTTTCGGTGTCGTACCGTCAATCGCAGGAATATTGAAATATGCCGCAATACCGTTTGTTGCTAAATCAGACGCTAGCGGCTCTATATTATAATTGAATTTACCGACATCGGGGAAATCCTTTTTATATGCGGTTTCTAAATAGGTCAAGATTCCCTTGTAATCCTTATAGCCGGTACTAGTCGTATTGCTCATATAAGCTTCCAGTGCTTCCGGATTACTTGTGACCGCATTTTGAGCAGAAAGCATTGCATTTTGTGCTTCCTCTTCTAAGCGTTTTTTGATATTCTTTACGGAATCATCGCTGCCGGTTGCCTTGCGGAATAAGATTTCATAGAATTCCTTACCGTTATCTAAAGTAGCTAAGCCTCCGGTATGATTTCCGCCTTTATCCAATTTTTTCATATAATTGATGACTTTCTTATATGCGGGCAAGAATGAGGTACGATATGCCTCCTCGAGCTCTTTTTTATATTTTGCTTTAACGGATGCACTCAAATCCATTTCATCGACATGCTTCTTCATAGAGGTTAAGGTACTTCCTTCCATTCCGGCATCAACGACCTCTTGACAGCGACTGATTACTTCGTCGGCATTGATCGACATTGTATTTTCAAGCAGCTGCTTATCTGTATAAGCGATATTGCTTTCCATATAAGGTAGAACATCCTTCAGTAAGGTAATGACATTTTTCACATCTTCTTCATTGCGCATCACGATATCAGCAAAGAGTGACGGAAGCTGTGCATGGTCTCCTGACATCGTATTAAAGGAAGAGCCTAAATAATCAAATTTTTCATCGCTTGCATCCTCACTGATATCAAGCATATAACGATAGCAATCATAGGTATCCTTTTGCTGATCACTCAGCTGATCACGATCGAATGCTTCAAATTCTTTAATCGTTTCCGCAAGCTTCTTTCGATCCTCGTCTAAGGCTTCCTCACTGTATTTGGATCCGATCTGTATTTTCATATTCTTTGGATTGACTCCGAAATCCTCGGGATGCTCTAAAAGGATGTGCATACTGAGATAGTCATTTTCCATTTCAGTTATAAATTCATTCTTGATAAATTCATCGAATTGCTTCTGCATCTCTTTATTTTCGGGTTTATTTTCCTGCTTCCCTCCGCAACCGCTTAACGGCAGTGCAAGTAATAATGAGAGAAGCAATATTTTAATGCTCTTTTTTTTCATAGCGTTACCTCTTTTCTAGCTTTCTATCATTATATGCCATTTCCGTTATTTAAGCAATGAAAAGAATGATTGAATACAGTAGGACATAGAATTTATCAAACATGGTAAATGAAATCTGATTCAGACAGTCCAAGTCAAAAAGCGAGGAAAAAAATCAAAAAAGTTAAAAAAAGGGTTGTCAATCATGTATGGATATGTTATTATATACAGGCGTTAAAGTTAATGATCAGCTATGGAGTAGTACTCAAGAGGCTGAAGAGGTGCCCCTGCTAAGGGCATAGGTCGGGAAACCGGCGCGAGAGTTCAAATCTCTCCTACTCCGCCATTACTTTAACCGTAGAAAAATAAGGTCCAGTGGTGTAGTGGTTAACATGCCTCCCTGTCACGGAGGAGATCGAGGGTTCGAGTCCCTTCTGGACCGCCATTTGCAGATGTAGTTCAACGGTAGAACACAGCCTTGCCAAGGCTGATACGGGGGTTCGATTCCCCTCATCTGCTCCAGATGTCGCTTAAGCCTTTAAATAAAGGCTTTTTTTATTGCGTGAGAAGATTTTGAGAAGATTTTATTGAAAGCAACAGACATTTGTACATTATCGTTTACATTTATATTTACACGATTTTGGAGATTCTTTATTGATTCATGTCAAGCGAAAATGAAAATGTCCCAAAAAAAGTTAAACATTAGCACCAAGATTACGGTGCTTTTGTTTCGCAATATAAGCTTGAAAAGAAGCGTGTTTCCAAGGATGAGACATTGGAGGGATATAGACCTTATTAGGCTTATCATCTTTGGTGATAGGATCAAATGTTTTAGACTTAGCTTCACGAAGGGGGATTTCCTCCAAGGCAAAAATATGATCCAAAATATTCACATATAAGCCTCCATCAAAGGCTTCAATCACCATGGCTGTCATCCCTTTCTTCATGTATGCCTTATTTGCATTACGTGTGATAGGCATGTAATACTTATTCTTATAGCGGATACAGTTGCCTCCGTCCAGCTTCCTACAAGAGAGTACAGAGAGAATATGATTAATTTCTCGATCAGAGGGTTGCTTTTCAAACACACTTCTTGTATGATTAACAGGTAGAGAGAACAAAGCGTTAAATTCTTTTATGTAAGAGTTTAAGAATTTATTCGCAGCCTCTATGGTGGTAATGCCCGCAAGTCTGAGTTCAATAACCAAACGTGATTGTAAGGTCTGATTCAGACGCTCTATGCGTCCTTTGGCTTGCGGGACACTTGTGCATTCCAGTTCGATGCCAAGCTGATGACAGGCATAGGAGAACTGAGTAAACGTACTTATTCATAAGCTAGGTACGTTTTTTTTCTTAATAACCATATACACATAGAAAAAGCATCCTTATGCAAACGTAAGGATGCTTCATTTTATTTTAACTCTGAATTCTTATGCCTTTTGATTCTGACGATAAACAACATAACCGCCGGCACCGACTAATATAACGATCAAGATACCGAAGCCGACATACCAAATCATGTGATTATCACTTGTTTCTGTGCTGTCATATGATCCGTTAACACCGTTAGACTTGATTGGATCGCTGTTACCGAAATTATCCTTAACAGCTTCATCCTTGTCCTTTTCCTTATCAGTCTTTGCTACTGCGTCCTTATCATTTTTAGCGCTGTTACCGGAATGATAGCTGCCGTTCGTTCCAGAGGATTGATTAGTACCGCTTCCTACGTTAGAACTGCCGCCGTTATCCTTATTCCCGCTGTTGCTATTGCTGTTACCGCCGTTGCTGTTGTTTCCGCTGTTATTACTGTTACCGCCGGAATTATTATTGCCGTTGTTCACATCCTCCAGCCTGAAGGTAAAATCACCTGTTTTATCATTTTCAAGCTTAGTGATATCCCTTACCTCATAATCCATATTTGTAACAGACAAACGTTTGATGCCTACATTGAATTTTTCCTTATCGGCAGCTGCCTTTACCTTAACGACACCGATAACGACATCACCGTTTTTATCAGCTAAATTCCTTGCCGCATCACCGCTTGCTACATACAATCTTACCGTATTGCTCTTTTTATCATACGAATACTTTTTTACATAGTCATTTGATAAAGAAGAATCCCACTCAATCGTATCCAGCATGACCTTACCGCTCAATTCAAGCGTAGCGTCCAATGCACCGACAAATCCATCATTTAAATTAATTGTTAGTTTTACTGCACCGTTTCCGCCGCTGGTACGGCGGAGAGTAGCTGCCGAAACACTCACTGCAGTTGTAAGCAGTAAGCCTGCGACAGCTAATACCGTCATTATTTTTTTCATCATTAGTTATCCTTTGTCGTATCCACGATTTCCATAAATGGTAAATCATCGTAAGCAGGCAAATTCGTAACGGCTCTTGACGTACTTGTCAAACGCTGTCCTTCATTTGTTTCTGCATCATTTACACGATACAATTCTGCTCTGATACTCTTGCCTTTCATTGACTCATACTGCTCAGGAGTAACCACAAAGAACCAATAGCCCTGTGCAATCTCTGCCACCTCTGCGTTACTGTTCAGCTTCGCAAACAGGAAGTTATCACCCTCATAGAACTTTTGATCGTCCTCTGCATCTACCAGCAGCATTGCATTAAAGGCCGGATTACCGCGATAATCACCCTTAAATACAACTGAACCGGCTGCGATTTCAACTTCCTCACCTTTGGAATTCAAATATTTATACGGATCCTTTAAAACACCGATCGTATCATTTGACATTTCAACATTGTCACCCGGAGGCGCAATGACATCGATTTCAGCACCGCTGATACCCTGATTGCCTACTGCCTCAATCTTCACATAAGAGATATCGGTATAGGTCCACAGCTGATCTCCGCCAGTAGTACCCTCTTTATCAAAGTATACGATTTGTGAGTAGTCGTTGGCGCTGTTCAAGTCAAAGGTTCCGCTCTTAGCCAATGTCCAGTTTACTCTGTCCTGACTGACATACACATTGAATTTTGAAATCGTATTAGGCAACATTTGTCCGTCTGTCGCAATTGTACGATACTTAATACCTGCAATATCAATCTTAGTATTCATATCGATAATGAGATACGGAGTTGTCTTATCCTTTTCCTCAATTCTAAGGCTTCCGTTAAAGAATGTCGTAGTATCACCGTCAATTAAATTATTGACGCTCAATGTACTATAATCCATATCAGGATTCTCATGATCGATGCTTTCATCCTTTGCCATAAAGTTAGATGAAATCTCAAAATTTTCCTTATTGATGCTTCCGTCATGAGCTACCTTCACTTCATCAAGCTTCAGTGTTGCGGTTGCATTCAAATACTTGTCATAAGCTGTAACCTCATATACAAGAGCACGATTGTTCATAGAACCGATGATATCAACGAACTCATTTTCCATCGTAAATCCGATGACCTCACCGTTACGCTTAATTTCATAGCCCAAAATAGCATTGGAGTTTGCGTTGCCCGCTACCGCAAGACTGATTTTAAAGCGCTTTGTTTGACTGTCTGCCTCCGTAAGCTCTGCCTGCACTGTTGTGCCCTCAGACATTGCGGCACCGTTTTTCAAGCGATAACGTCTTGCATCATCATTCAAATACCAGATTTTGCGTTCTTCCTTAGGAAGCTCTTTCTCATCTAAATACTCTCTTACCTTATCGCTTACAACTAAGCCCCATTTTTCAAAATGCTCGCTTAGATCCTTGCCTGCAGCTAAGGAAGCATAAACGATCAGTGATTCATCCGTGCTGAAGCCGCTTAAGCTTACTCTACGCATTTCCTTATTCATTTTAGCGTAAATAGAATTTGTATCTGTATAAGTTGCAGCATCATCATACGCTAAGTGAAGCTGCCAGTACATCGCCAATGTCGTGAATACATCTGAGCTCTTACCGATCGTATTTGATGTTACCTTCTGATAGATTTTCTCATACCTCGGCTCAATACGAGCTGCAGCCTTATCGTCACTTGTCTGTGCCAGTAATGAGAATATATTGTTTGTTACTTCAGCATAAGCAATCTTGCCTTGATTGATTTGATGTCCAATTTCATGGCTGATACCCCAACCGAAGAAGCCGGTCGTTGTTACTTCTCCGTTAATAACGGTATTCGGTCTGCCCTGTACCATTCCCGGTGCACTGCCGTGACCGATTCCGATATGATCGCCGCCGGCATACATGAAGGCGCCATCGAACATTCTCATAGCACGAATATTGATATAGCTGGAAGGCGTTTTATCAATTGCTTCCGCAGGATTATCCGACAAGCCCTTGTGATTATAGAACAAGGTCGCCATTTGATCGAATGCTACCAAAGAATTATACAAACGAGTTACTTGATCATCAATCGAACTTAAATTAGTTGAAATACCGTTATATGCAGATGTTGCCGCAATCGAGAATAATCCGCGCTTACATGCGATTTCAGTCGTATTCAATACGCTTGTGCTTGCATCAAAGTCTTCACCGTTATCTGAATACATGCCTTCAAGTTTGTCTGTATAAGCCTTCAATTCAGTAATATAAGTCTTAATTGCCGCTCTTGCCTCTGCTTCATCCTCAACATTGTGTACATCTAAATACGGAATCTTAGTACCGCCGCTTACACGAACCTTTAAAATACCGCTTTCTTTAGAGCTCGGATAACGAATATATACGGATCCTCCGCGCTCGGTAGCCATTGTACCGATTTTAGGAACAGTGATAATATTCGCACCCTTTTTCAGATTCGTTACACTTTGCTTCCAAACGGAAGCCTCTGCATAGTACTGGGTAAACACAACCTGCGGCATAACCCCGCCTGTCGTTCCGACATAAACAGTGATCTGTTCACCTTCTCTTGCCGAAATTCCCAACGGCTGTAAATCACTTAAGCTGGAAAAGCCCAAATGACCGTTTCTTGTAGTTGAAATTTTCTGATCTATTGTTATCACATCTTGAATTTTCTTGTCATTCAAAATCTGTCTTGCATAATCCAGTTCATTTAATAATGCTGTACGATTCGGATGATATTCACCGCTGATTTCATCCTTCGTGTTGACACGTGCTTCCAAAGCAGCGATTTTCGCTTCATCTGCACCGTCAATCAGCTCTAAATGCAGATCATCTTTAAATAATGCATTGATATCATCCTCTAACGGATTGTATTCATAGTATTTAAGCTCACGCAATGCAATATTACCGTTAGCGGTATAGTTTGCCAAGCAAATCTGCATCTTATTTGTATGCACGGCATTATTCAGCTTCACCTGATAATAAATCTGACCGTTTTTGCTTGTAAGCTTCGTCATTGACGCTTTTACACTCTGCATCGCACCGCTTTCATCCCAATAATAAACTCTTACATAAGTGAATGCAGCATTTTCTTCTTTAGGCACCATGAATATTTTATCGATATCGAAGAAATCATCAAACTCTACGATAGGTGCCGATCTGCCGGTATTATAGCCACCGGTATCCCATGTATTAGCCAACCAATATGTCTCATAGTCATTATCCACAAGCGCATATTCGCCGGAGCTTGTATGACCCGGATTCGTTGTTACACTCTTGATGTGGTCTGTTTTCTCCGTCTTATTCGGGCGATTGATCAAGCCATACGTATAAACATCAGGCATAATTGCATCTTTCGTAGTACCCTTCGCCAAATTTGACGGTTTACCCTCACCTAAATCATTATTGCCTGTAACATATGCTTCATATTCTGTCAGCTTTTCCAAATCACGAAGCTGATAGCCTGTACCTTCAATATTGGCGATTTTCGTATAGGAGGATGCACCGACCTTGCGGTAGTAAATATTATACGTCCTTGTATCATCCATCTTTTTCCAACTGAAGTTGAAGCCTGCATACACCGGACTCATTACAACCATATCAACTGCCGGCGGCAAGCGATTCGGCTGCGGCTCAAAGCTTACCTCATCGGAATAAGGACTGCGCCATTCACCGTTGACAGCTCTTACCTGCAACAGATATGTCGTATAATTTTCAAGATCGGCCAATTCAAATTTCGGATAATTCGTCTGGTAGACTTCGCTTTCAATCACCTGTCCGTCCGGTGATAATGTCTTGACCAATAACTCATAGCCTGTTACATTAACCATTTCATTATAGGTAACACTGGCGGACTCGCTCCCTACCTTGACCTTGATGTTTTTCGGCACCTCGATTACCGGAACAGGTACTTCCTCATATACATTGTTAAGGAATTCTACCTCAGAGATTTCCGCTAAATTCTTAGTAGCGGTTTTAGTAATCTTGATCGTCACCTTTTTAACGGCGATCTGTCCGCCTAAATCAATCACAATCGTATTCGCATTTGCCTTATCGGTAAAATAATGGATATTTTCAAGCTGATTCAAGCTGCCTTCGAAGGAAGTGACCTTACCGTTTTCATCTGTGACCTCAACAAGCATTTCCTCAGGATGATTTGTCAAGCCTGCATCTACACGAATCTGATTCATCGTGAATGCCTTTTCCATGCTCATTGTCAGCACTGCCGGATTATCAACGGAAATTTCCTCGTTTTCCTTTGCCGGTTTTACGATAACCGCTCCTTCCTCTTGGAACAGATTTTTCGCATCACCGTCAATGATTGCTTCCACCTTCATATTAGAGCTGTCAATCATTGAACTTGTATCCTCAACCTTAGCACTTTGCTTCTTACCGTTTAATACGGTCGCGACGATTGCGATATCGGCAATATTGATTTTACCGTCACGATTTAAGTCATTAATCGCAACATCATTCTTATTTTTACTGTCGATATGTGAAATAATCTGATTTAAATCCTTCTTATCTACGACACCGTCCTGATTCACATCACCGACTTCAAATAAGCCTTTTTCATTGGAAATAGAAATACGCTTTGCGTAGTCATCCAATTCAATGTTATTTAAAGTATATGCCTTATAAGCATCACCGCTCAATTCAACACTGTATTTTCCTTTTTTCAGATTATATACAGTAACCGCATAATATTTAACGGCTTCACCGTCAACACCGTTGATAACTCCGCCCTCTTTATCCATTTTGCGGATACTCATTTCGCCTGCTTGATCACCCAGCGTATATTCGCTGCGCTTCATCTCGGTTATACCGTTAAAGTCGATTTTTTCACTGTTGCCCTTATCATCCTTAAGGGTCAGCACGATGTTAGGATTTGTAATATTGCTGATAGGCAATACAAACTTAACATCAATTTCTAAATTTCCGGTTGCCTCCAATCCATCCAGATGATAGACCTCCGGCAACAACACAGTACCTGCAGAATCGCCTGAGACTGTGCCGTCATTACTGTTTGCACTATCAGAAGCTCCCTCTGCCGCTGTTTTGTCAGAAGTTCCTTCATTGCTTACTGTTTCGTCCTCAGTATTCGCTGAAATCACGCCGCTCATCGAATCCATCACAAACAGTGAGGATGATGCAAGACCTGCAATCAGCACTGAAACGAATAGCAATTTTAAACAACGCTTCATAATATTCTCCTTTCATGCTCTCATTATTTATGATATCACAACAGCGCCCTTTGTTCAATGCTTTTATCCATAAAATGTAAAAAAGATACAGGCAAAAAAGCGATAAACGATATCGCGGGATTCAGCCTTGATTCACTGTATTTGTATGTAAAAAATACTAAAAAACTTTTTTCATAACTTTCTGTTATCAAGTGTTTTGCTTATCAAATTTATTTTAATCATAAAGGCAACTGAGTAATTGTTATTTCATCATACATTTGTAGTTCAAATCACTTTTTTAAATAAATAATTGTTTTTCCCTTCACCTTAATAAATAAATTCCAACCTATCAATTTCATCTATTTAGATAGAATAAAAAAGATTCAGCACATATAACTACTGAATAAAATTCGCTGTAATTACTTTACCCTGCCCTGCGTTTAGATTTGGGAAGCGGCGTTACCTCAACAAGCTTTTCCACGATTTGCTTACTGAAGGAAGCATTATCAATATCCAATACATAATGCTCCTTGGCGGAATCATAAGGCTTCCCTATTTCTGCCTCATGCATTAAATCCGCAATACACGGCAGCATTTTCACAAACGCCGTATTATTACATACAGTAACTACCGGCTTATCCTCCACATAAACCGTATATTCACCGAACATCTTGCGATAACGGATTGCTCCGATACCGTTCAGCTGCTCACATACATATTCTATAAAATCTGTTGTAGTTGCCATAATCAATCTCCTCTATATGTTTATTTTCAAACTTCTCATTATTCATGTTCCTCTGCATCTCTTAAGACTGAATATTCCGACTACTCTATATTCTGCTTCCTCTGCGCCCTTAAATCAAGCACTTTTTATGTACTCCCCTATTCTATCACAATCATCATAAAATATCATTTTTTTCAGTCTGCATTCTGATTTATCAAACATGATACATCAGCATCGGAATCGATAAGAAAAAGACCATCGCCGTAATTCAGCGACAGTCTTGCACTGTACTTATAAATTCAAGCTTACGCGAATTGCTTGATCTACCTTGCCCATTGTATCCTCACCTAAGGCACAAATCCACTGTCCCAATCTTTTTTTATCGATCGTTCTGAGCTGCTCACATAGAATCATAGATACATAATTCAAGGCCGCATCGGTAAATATCACATGCGTAGGAATCGGCGGCTTACTCATTTTTTTAGAGATTGGAGCGACAATGATTGTATTGGAATATTTGTTGCCCTTATCATTTTGGATAACCAATACCGGTCTCATACCACCCTGTTCACTGCCGATTACCGGTGATAAATTCGCATAAAATACATCCCCGCGTCTAACCATTATTTCATCACTGCCACCTGCATACTGTTGATTACGTTCATCATTTCCTCAGGAGCCAAATCATCACTGAAAACGGTAAATTCAATTCCGTTATATACAGCTGATAAGCGATTTCCGTCATAGAAGCCGAATACATCCAACGCATCAACGATCTTACCCGGCATGATCACTGTCTGTGTGGAATCTGCACTACTTCGTATGCTTTCCACTACCGTAAAATTCTTATTTCCGGTAAACTCTAAAATATGCTTTTGTACACCGTTGGAATTCATTTCGCTTTTTCCCGTTAGCTGTGCATCATAAACAGCAGACGGATATAACGGTAAATCTGCTTCATTGATTTGATTTGTTCCGGTCGGCTTTTCTAAGCTTGTCGGCGCTGTGAAATAATCAGCTGCCGGTTCCTTGTGATATTCCACTGAATTAAATACAATTTTAAGTTCGACAGTATCATCCTTGTTATAAATCTGTATCCACTGAATATTTGCATCTTTGTCAAACTGCATCTCCTGCTTTATATAATTCTTATTGTTAGGATAAATTACCGGTGTTGTAATTAAATAGCCACTGTCATTTTTTACTGCTTCACATTCCTCATTATTCACAAAATCCGCCATTGACTGTAATAAATACGGCTTAGGTGAATTCAAAGGCCATTCTCCTTCAAATTTAAATACTTGATTCAAAGCCGGTGTGATGACAAATACACCTTCATCATTACGTAAAATGATCTGTTCCTGATTCAGCTCTTTGTCTAATAAACTGACCTTAAAATAATCATTGGTGTCATTTTTCTGATATCCTACCTCAAGTGCATATGTTTTGATATCCTCACCCTTGGTGATTTCCATATCGCCTTTTAAGATGTATGAATCCATATTCTCCATTACTTTTGTGAACTGCTTTTCAAACGATTTCGGCTTTAACGCAAAGCATAATGCGACTGCCAAAACAATAATGCCTAATCCGGCAATGACTTTCTTTTTCATATGCTGCTCCTCCCTTACAGAACCATTCATAATTTATGCTTCAACAAGTGAAATCATTCATAAACTGCATAAATTTTCATAGATTATAATAGCTGTAATACCAAATGCGGCAGATCGGAGGCCAATATGAAAAAAACACAGATGATTGCCCTGTGTATTATTATTCTTTTTGCGATTGATTTCAGCATCAGTCAGCTGCTTCATATATCACTGTTATATGAGCGAATACTTGATTGGAATTTAATCGGAAAGCTGATTGCCTTTATGATCGGAATCAGCGGTTTTTACAGTATTTTACTGCTTGGGAAGCAGGACGATTGAAATAGTCGGTGAAGTAAGATGCTTCATAGCGATTATCAACACCTAGGAATGCAGGATATCGTTATGTGAGGGAGTGAACGTAAAGGGTGTGCTCATATGCAGAAAATAAAGATAGATCGGAACTGTCTCGTTGTTTTCGATAAAACCAAGCTGTAAGAGTGCGCTTCGTAAGGCTGTTTCCTCTTTTACTGTTTTCATATACAATGTTAATATATCCAAATGGGTAAAAGACAAAAAAATCATTTGATTTAAAATGGTCGTCAATACTGCTTCCTTGGGATTTTCGTCTTTTAACCAATAGGTGAGCTCGGCGCACTGATGTGCAACACATTTTGCCTGAATCCAACCGTAAAGCTGATTATCAAACAGGATTGCATAGCTGGCATAGCGAAGCGGATTCGCATGAAGCAGAAATTGAATGCAGTCATGTGCCTTGCGCTGAGTATAGGGATAGCTATGCTTCCAATAGGGCTTCATTTTACGGTCTCGACCAAGCTCCAACAAAGCTCCTGCATCTTCATTCTGCCATTTTCGTACATAGATTTGTTTCTCATCGTAATTTGTTTTCATAGTATTAGCTTGTACACAAATATGTGATTCAGCACGGTACGAGACAAGTTTTTTTACAGTATAAAATTAGTGAATCAATCGACACAGCCGTTATCAAACGGCATGAAAAAGCAGCCTTTGAATTAAGGCTGCTTTTTGTATTCATTCTGATGATTATCTTTCGCTTTATTGACTGCCGGAATACCGACAAGCGTACTGTGCGGCGGACAATCCTCCAGCACGACTGCATTAGCTCCGATTTTGGTATAGTCGCCGATCGTGATATTGCCTAACAGTTTCGCACCTGCACCGATAAATATATGATTGCCGATTGTCGGATGGCGCTTCGCATGCTGCTTGCCTGTACCGCCTAAGGTAACACCGTGATAAATCACACAGTCATCTCCAATAACGGCAGTCTCTCCGATTACCACCCCCATGCCGTGATCAATCACCAAACCTTTGCCGATCGTTGCGCCGGGATGTATTTCGATTCCGGTCCATCTTCTTGCCAAATTGGAATTGCATCTTGCCAAAAAATACAGATGATGCTTCCAATACCAATGAGAAAGATGATGCATGATCAACGCCTTGATATGCGGATACAACAACAGCACCTCTAAGCGAGAATGTACTGCCGGATCATATTCGCAGGTACGGGAAATATTATAGCGAATGTCTTTGATTAAGCTCATACTTGATTTAACACCGAAAGATATTTTTCGCCGCCGTCCGGAGCTACGGTAACGATTTTCTTTTTAGGGTAATATTTCGCTAAGCGCCTTGCTAAAGCGATATTGGCACCGCTTGATATACCGACGGAAATACCTGTTTCGCGGACAAAATTTCTTGTTTCCGAGATTGCCTCCTCATCCTCAATCAATAAAATATCATCAATCAAAGACGTATCCAATATTGCAGGAATAAAGTTTGCGCCGATACCCTGTATTTTATGTGCACCGGGCTCATGTCCGGATAAAATCGCACTGCCGGCAGGCTCTCCTACAATACAGCGAATATTCGGATTCACTTTTTTCAAGGCTCGCGATACACCGCTGAAGGTTCCGCCCGTTCCCACACAGGCTACAAATATATCAATATCACTAGTCTGCTTCAATATTTCAACACCGGTCGTTTGTTCATGAATCGCTGCGTTTGCTTGATTATCAAACTGCTTCAATGACAGATAACAAGAATCCTCTTTCATCAGCTCATTCATTTGATTGACAGCACCCTGCATTCCCTTTTTCCCATCGCTCAATATCAGCTCGGCACCATAAGCCTGCATCAGCTGTCGTCTTTCAACACTCATAGAGTCCGGCATAATGATCGTTACCGGAATATGATAAACAGCTCCCAGCATCGATAAGGCAATTCCTGTATTACCGCTTGTTGCCTCAATCAATTTGGTATTTTCATTTATCATTCCTTTTTCAAAGGCATCCTTCAACATCCCGTATACGGCTCGATCCTTAATGCTTCCGCCCGGATTCATTTTTTCCAGTTTTACATATATATTGGAATTCTCTAGTTGTATCATCGGTGTATGACCGATCAATCTGCATGCTTCCTTCATAAAATCCTCCTTTTAATCTTCATTTTATTTTAATCAGAAGCCGCAACATCGTTTCTTTAATAAAGTGTTGTGTGAATAAAGCGGTGCACACGCTTTTCTCTCTTTGATTTTCATGTGCGATCCTCCTTTTTCGTTCTATCATAGCTTATGCTTTTCTAACTCTTATCATACATTATGCCATAATCAAGTAAAAAGTTCCAGTAATATGCAAAAACTTTCTGAAATAAAATGAAAATCTATCTTTGAATGACTGGACAATTGACTATTCGTTTCATCTGCCTAAGCATAGTGTATAGAGAAAGAAGGATAGATATGCAAAACATGATAAAAAATGCGCAATGGTTTTCACAGGAAAACGGCAAGATTCTTTACTTTACCAATGAAGGAAGTATCACGTATGATCGCTTTTGTATGGACAATCATCGCTTTTGTTCCCTAACGATGAAAAACGACAAGGCCGCAAATCGCTATGAATGCGAGATTGATCTGGATTATATATCCATGATTCGCTTTGGCTATCATATGAGGGCAATCGCAGCGGAAAGCGTCGTATTGGAGGTAACCTTCCTTGATGAAAACAGGAAAAAGATAAAGACGTGCAGTCAGGAAATCAGCGAGGATATCGGATCAGAATTCCACGATGTATGTGCCGAATTTTCAGTACTGAGAAATGCTGCTTATGCGAAAATTGGGGTTTGCTTCAACGGTGATATTACCGCATTGACCTTCGGTATGCCGTTTTTGGAGCTATATGAAAAAGCGTAAAACGAATGATGCGTTTTGCGCTTTTTTGTTAGATTCTTCAAGTTGATATCAATAGCCTAAGTCCTGTTTCACAATAATCACCGTAATGCGATTTTCATTATCACAAGCAAGCTTTACATAACCGGAACAAATACGTTCCTTACTATGACAGTCTTGGCATGTGCCGAGCTTTGTGCAAGGTGTTTCCCTGTGCAGTCGAATACAGTTTGCCGGTGCCGCAATGCGACGGATTCGCTCAAAGGCGCTTGCTTCATCAGCGGTAATCTTTTGATAACCGATTACCAATATGACTTTTTTAGGACCGAAGAGCATTGCACTGACGCGGTTTCCGTGTCCGTCCACATTAATAATTTCACCATTCAGCGTTATCGCATTCGCACTTGCTAAAAATACATCGGCACTGAATGCTCTGCGTGCCTCGGCATCGCTTTCTGCTCTTGAGGGAAACGGACGATTATGTGAATGGAAGTGAATGCTTCTTTGTTCCAGCATGGCGATGATTCCGCTCTCCAGCAAAGTTTGGCTGCCGCCGTCACAGACGATATCTCCGTCTTTTATACTGTCGTTTACGATACGGCATGCCGCTTCAACGTCCGCTGCGATTTCCGCATGAAAGCCGTTCGCCGTTAAAGCCTTCTTGCATCGTTCACACTGTATATCAATTAATTTCTGCCTGTTGTCATCCATTCGATTCCCTGCTTTCTCTATGTTCTTCTTTTAATGCCAGATAATGCTGCGCATTTTTAATTATTTGTTCACGCTGTGCTTCACTAAGTGATTTAATGACCTTTGCCGGACAGCCGACTGCCAAGCTTCCCGAAGGTATCACAGTATTTTCCAACACGACTGCTCCCGCCGCAATCATTGAATACGGTTCAATTTTGGCACCGTTCATAATAACCGCCCCCATACCGATTAAGCAATGCTCATGAATACAACAACCATGAATAATTGCCCCATGTCCGATACTGACACCTTCGCCGATCGTCAGTTCATGTTCAGGATCGCTGTGAAGCACGCATTGATCTTGAATATTCGTATCCTTGCCAATACTGATCTTACCCGCATCACCGCGAACCACACATTGATACCAAACGCTCACATTTCTTGCCAAATGAACATTTCCGATCACATCAGCTGAATCCGCAATCCATGTCCCTGCTTCTGTTATCGGCTTCATCGCTTTATATGAATATATCATTTTTTGTTTCCTTTCATTTAAAAAGCAGAGGGCATCCACTACCCTCTGACTTCATATGATTGATTATTTCAGCTTAGCTGCAGCTGCTTCATCTAAAATCACAACAACATCTGTGTGATTCTGTAAAACAGAGGCCGGGCAATCTGTGCTTGGGGCTTGATTGATCATAGCGGCTACGGCATCTGCTTTATTGGCGCCTGTCGCAATTAACAGAATTTTACCTGCCTTCATAATTGTCGCAATACCCATTGTAATTGCATGTGTAGGAACCTGATTAATATCATCATCAAAGAAACGCGCATTGTCCTGACGAGTTTTTTCAGTTAATGTTACAATATGTGTTTCCTCATCAAAGGAAGTTCCAGGTTCATTAAAACCAATGTGACCGTTAGCACCGATACCGAGTACCTGTACATCTACATGTACGTTTTCCATGGCCTTTTCATACGCTTCACAGTCAGCCTTTGTATCTCCGTACGGAAGATGAACATTTTCTTCCTTGATATCAATGCCTGAGAATAAATTCGTGTGCATAAATGTATAGTAGCTTTCTTTATGATCTCTCGGCAAGCCTACATATTCATCTAAGTTAAATGACTGACATTTCGCATAGCTTGTACCGTTTTCCTTATGATCGGCAATCATATTCTCATATAATCCGATCGGTGTTGATCCGGTTGCCAAGCCTAATACGGCATCTGCTTTATTCACGACAACTTCTTTCATGACTTCAAACGCTTTTTTACTTACAGCTTCATAATCTTTTAGTACGATAACTTCCATTCGTTTATACCTCCTGATAGATATCTATATGATAGCACTTTTTCCCCTTTGTTTCAATAAAAGGATTTTGCTTTATCTTGCTCTTTCGAGCAATTATTTGATAATATTCCTAATAATCAAGAAAAGAAGCTGTTTTAATAATTAAATCATAATTTCTTACCGGCCGATCTGCAATATCCATTACATTAACACCTTCAATAGAATACGCTTCTTGGTGGGTTCTTGCAATAATCAGTTTAGGATATCCGTCTTTAATATTAAACAACGGATCCGCTTGCTCTTGAGCAGCTTTATCGATATCTAATCTGTAGCTATTGTTACCTCATCTTTTGTGAATAATTATTTTTATTATCCGATGGGCTGATTCCTTAAAAACCTTAATCAATATTACCCGGCTGTTTCATTTACGCTAAACAACAAAAAGCCAATGTGACTGGCTAGAATACTTCAATTGTATAAGATGTGGTAAAGGTTTTGCCGGCAGAAAGGTTCATCATGCCTTCGCGATGAGAAAAATCGACCGGTTCACAAGTAAAATCGGTATGACCGTACCATGGCTCAATACAGATAAACGGAGCATTTTCCTGCGGCGTCCAAAATGCCAAATAAGGATACCCGGCAATGGATACCTTTATGCCGTGTTCTTTGCCCTGCAGGGTGACATGAGTACTTTTACAGCCTTCATAAATAACAGTGGCGGGTTCAATCAGCCACGGATAACTAAGTTGAATATCCTTTACTTTCACTGCTTTTTTGATTACCGGCTGTTTGCGCTCAGGATCAAACAATAATTGCGTGATATTCTCATGATTGTTGAAGATTAAATGATAATCCTCAAATTTCTCATCTGATGTCAGCGGACAGCGAAATCCGGGATGTAAACCAAAGGTAAAAGGCATGTCTCGATCATCGGTATTAGTAATATGGTAAGTGATCGTACAGCGATTTCCTTCTAAATAATATGTGATGTGATAACAGAAGGAAAACGGATATTGTTTTCTTGTTTCCTCGCTGTCGGTACATTCAAAGGTAATTGAATCCTCGGTTTGTTCAATACATGTCAGCGTCGCATAGCGAATCAAACCGTGATTTTTCATCGCATATTGCTTACCGTCTATTTCATAAGTACCGCTGTGGGTATTTCCTACGATCGGAAACAGCGTTGGATTTTTGCCGCTCCAATATTCACTGTCTCCCTGATACAAATATTGTATATCAGTTTGTTTATCGCGGAATGATGTCATTTCTCCGCCTTTTTCACAAAAAGTCATTTCATAGCGCTCATTAGCGATTTTCATATTAGCACCTGCTTTCTCTTATCTCCCTTTATTATAGCGTATAATCGCATATTTACCAATTCTTTTCAATCAGGATTTTATTTTTATGAATCATTCTTGTGAATTCGTAATAAAACAATAAGAAAAATAATTGAATTTCACTGAAATAAATGATAGAATAATGACGTTATAAAAGCCGGCTTAGCTCAGTTGGTAGAGCAACGCACTCGTAACGCGTAGGTCGTAGGTTCAAGTCCTATAGCCGGCACCAGATAATGATAATCCGAACCCGGTTCCAATCGGGGACGGCTTCGGATTTTTAGTATATCTTTAGTGTTAAAAGCAAAAGCGGCGGTATCGTGAGTGATACCGTCGATTTTGTTACTCAAAAATAAGGGTAGATTTTTATGAGAAGTTCCGCTATAATACAAGATATAGGCAGGAGGTAATGTATGAGTACTATAATTGGTGAAGTATCAATACCTGCTGACGATCAAGGATTTGTTTTAATGCAATGTCCTCTATGCGGGGAATTTTTTAAAATGAAACCAGAGGATTATCATGCAGAAGATGTTATTGAAATATGGTGTCCAAGTTGTGGTTTAAAAGCGAAAAATTATTTTACTGATGACGTGATAGAGCTTTCTTTAAAAAAGACAAAGAATTACGCAAATGATTTAATATATAACGAGATGAAAAAGTGGGAGAAGAAATTCAAAGGTTCATTTATCTCGTTCAAGGCAGGTAAAAAGCCGCAGCATGAAGAAGAATATCCTATTAAGTATAGAATAGAAGCTTTAGAAGTTGAGGAATATTCTTGTTGCAAGCGGGAAGCAAAAATCAAACCAATTTATAAAATGTGCGGGAGTTATTGCCCGTTTTGTGGGGTAAGGTATGAAGAACATTGATAAAAAACAGTTGAAAATAATTTCCATGGAATTTAGAACAATTGCTAACCGTTTGATTACATGCAACCATCAGACGGGAATGGCTTTATTGAAAAAATTTATGGCTTATATTGACGAAAACGAAATTATATCAGAGTACATAAAGCAATATGTTAATCCAGACGATTTTGAGCCAGTTGAAAGAGGGACTTGCTTCTCCTCAATGGGCGATACAAAACAAGAGGAAATCTCTTATACATATCAGTATTTGAAATATGCTGTAGAGAATTATCACAACTTTTACCATGATATGGCTTTTCATTATGCAAGGGAAGCGAATGATGCTGTAAAAGAATTTTGTAATCGAATAGTACTTCCTTTTGTCAACTATATTGAAGGGTATCTTACGGAAATAGGCATTCAGATGGGATATGATGAGGATAAAAAATTTATGATTAATGTAAATGGTGGCGTGGCACAGGTAAATGTAGCAAATGATAACGCAACAGTTCATGCAACTCAAAGCAATGGCATTGATGTTACTCAATTAGAAAACATTATCTCTGATATTATGAAACACATGCCTACTGATATTACACAAGAAGAACAGGAACAAATAAGTGACAGTGTTGAAGTAATCCGAGCTGAGGTACAAAGTGCAAGTCCTCGAAAGGGGTTCATTAAAACAGCGCTGAAAGGATTACAAGCTATCAATGGGACTGCACAATTCGGAGCAGCTATTGCTACATTAGTTCAATTTCTTGGAATAGTTTTATAATTGGGATTATCGTTAAAAGCGGCGGTATCGTGAGTGATACCGCCGCTTTTGTCATACGCTCCTTTTCTTTTCTGTTTCTTTTGCCCTCTGTGCTTTCCACTCCTCAAATTCTTTTTGTCCTTCCAGGCTTTCAAAGAATTTTTGGATTTCAGGAAGTAAGCACCGGGCAAGGGCTTCTATCTCATGCTGGGGGATATTTGTGTCCGGTTGCTTTTTTGCCATATATCGCCTTTCTCTGTATTCAGTTTTCAAGGTACACTGCCGCTGTGCGGCGTGAAATGTTTTCTGTCATCAATCACCGTTCCCTTGTGTGCCGCTGCTGCCGTTTCAGTTCCGCCAGTATATCCGGCGGGATACGGTCAACCAGCCGCTGTAAATCGTCCAGTTCACTTTTCAGCTTTGCCCGTTTCATCGTATCTTTCATCTTGCCTTTTTCGCTGGCCTTTGCCCTTGCTTCCAGCTTTTCATTTTCCGCCAACAGGTCATTGATTGTGACCTTGTACTTTTTCAGTTGCCCGGAGAAATTCTCCATCTGCGGAAACCACTTTTTCAGCATGGAGAGGGCTTCCTCTTTCTTCTTTCCGGCATTGAACGGGGTAATACCGTCCAGCGTGGCTTCAATGGCTCTTGCCTGTTTTGAGAGATTGACCGCCTGCTTGAACAGACGTGTGGGGATATGCTTCCTGCCTGTCTTGCTGGCACTTTCCCCACGCTCCAAGTTGGGATATTTCTCCACCATATAGGCGTGAAAATCGTCCTGCCATTTTGTGAGGTTGGCTCTGTTCCCAATAATCTCCTTTGCACACAAGCGGTTGTCCTCTGTCAGAGGGACAAAGACCAAATGCAGGTGGGGCGTTTTCTCGTCCATGTGTACCACCGCCGACACGATATTTTCTGTCCCTACCCGTCCGATTAAGAAATCAGCCGCCCTCTGGAAAATTCCTGTATCTCCTTTGGGGACTTCTTCTTTAAAAACTCCGGGCTGGCGGTAATCAGCGTATCTACAAACCGGGTGCTGTCCCTGCGAGTGCGGTTGCTTCGGCTGGTGTCAATGTCGGGATTGCTGGCGTACTGTTCCTTTTGCCGTTCGTGATGGGCTTCCAGCGGTCTTGCCGGATTTCCCTTGTGCTTTTCAAATCGCAAAATTGCGTGTTGTGCCATGAAACTCCTTTCCCCATTCCGTTCCTTTCCGGGACTTTTCCACAGGAAAATCCCGCAGAAAATATCTCGGATAGGATAGGAATGGATAAGATATAAACAAAATCGTTTTAATCTCTGTATTTCTATATACCGTCCGGTTTTCGTACTTCAAGAGGATTGATTATCGTACTCTATGAGTGCGGTTTTCAGTCCTCCGGCGTTCCATAATTGGATTTCTTGAAGTCGGTGTTTGGAACCGCTTCGTAGGATTTTGGGTAAATGCGGTTGGGTTTTCCACAGCCCTGTTTCTGGATTTCTACCAGTCCGGCATATTGCAACTCCCGCAGGGTGTTGACCGCTTTCTGTCGCCCGCAGTGGAGCAGCTCCACTACCTCGTTAATGGGATAGTAGAGGTAAATCCGCCCGTATTCGTCCGCCCACCCGTTTTTTCGGGATAGGTCTGTCCGGCGCAGGATAAAGGCGTACAGTACCTTTGCTTCGTTGGACAGCGGCGTGAATGTGGGGGCTTCAAAAAGGAAATTGGGAAGCCGGGTAAAGCTGACTGCCTTTTCCGGCTGATGGATATAAATGGTGTTTGTCATATCGTGTTTTGTGGACGGTTAGAAGCCCGTTTTCGGGGACAGACGGTAGTTTCTATTGCCTGCCCCTGTTCTGTGCTTGCAAAGCCTTGTAAATCAAGGACTTTTCAGCCCCTAACTGTCCACACAAGACCTCCTTTTCCGTTCACTTTCTGTTTTCTGCCGCCTGTGAACTCTGGCGGCGCAGTTGGGACAGTATTTCGCCCGGTTGGACTTTGGGACGAACACTCTGCCGCAGACCGCACAGCGTTTTAGCTCCTTATCCCGGAAAATCTCTGCTTCCAGCGTTCCGACTTGCGGCAAGACCGACCAGCGGAACCACTTACAGCAGACCGAGAAAGAAATGGTCTGGGGGCAGATGTGGGTGTCCCCATCGTCGAGGAGCATACAGTTCCCGTCCTCATAACAGCAGCACTCCCGTCGTATCAAGGCGTTTGCCTGTTTCCTCTGTGCCGGTGTTATGCGGTTAAGGGAACCGTCCGGCTTGCTCTATGGGCGGTAGTTGTTTATATGGGTTCTTTCTCATGTGTTCCCTCCATTTTTCCTTCGCCGTTCTCTCCGAAAAGGCTTCCTGCCCCATTCCTGCGGCGTGTTTCTCCTTTGGTACGCAAATGCGCTACTTCTCCGGGAGAGGTATTCCTTTTCGGACGGTCATTCTGTTTTCAAGGTGCAGCTCATCAATGAACTACCCTAAGTCTACACGAAAAAAATGCAATTCCCAGAATCTTGCGAGAATTGCATTTTAGGAAAATATTCAATCTCAAAATTGCATTTCTGCAATTCTCCTGTATAATGGAAGTATGTAGAGGAGGTGCATATCTATGGCTTTACCCGGAACACCCGGACAGCGGATTTCCGATTTATGCAACGGAAACCACATTACACAAAAGCAGCTTGCAAAGAAGATAGGCGTATCTGCTTCCCAGTTAAGCCGCATTGTCAGTGGAGAAACAAAGACGGTCAACAGTGATATCCTCATAGGTGTGGCAAAGGAATTTAAGGTGTCCACCGACTACATACTGGGGTTATCCAATATCAGCGTCCGCAAAAGCTATGATATATCTGAATTGGGCTTGTCTGAGGGGGCAATCAAAGGGCTTGTGACGGGTACTGTGGATGTGCAAATCCTCAACCGGCTGTTGGAACACAAGAATTTCCCGAAACTGATGGACTTGATACGAATTTACTTTCAAGACACCGCAGCAAAGGGTATCATGGCACGAAACCGACTAATCGAGTTGGCAACGGTTTCCCTGTCTGATCTGATGAAAGAACACCCGGAGCATCGAGCAGAAGCAAAACAGGATTTACAATTTTTGAACGCCCAGAAGATGGGAGAACATGAAGCGGAGATTGAGAAAATCAAGAATGTATTCCTTGCTATCCTGCGGGATATTAAGAAAGATATGGACAATGGAGAACAGCCGGGAGAAGCTGTGACCGCCGCTATGTTCCAAACCATGCAAGAAACTATGAAAGACCACCAGCAGGAACCGCTTTCTATGGACGATGTAACTGCTATGAT
This sequence comes from Erysipelotrichales bacterium, assembly GCA_910576855.1. Lineage (GTDB taxonomy): Bacteria > Bacillota_I > Bacilli_A > Erysipelotrichales > Erysipelotrichaceae > C-19. Next base: position 18,077 of record CAJTJP010000025.1, on the reverse strand, counting down.
TGTTGGACAGATTGGGCAGCTTCTTCCGATGGACGAAGAAACCAGCGGACAGTTCCAGCAGTTGATGAAGAAGATGATGGGGCGTGTAGATAAAGAAATAGAGGTAAAATAATATGGCACAAACAGAAATAAAGAAAATAATCAGGCAATTAAAGAAAAAAGAGATTAGAGTTTTTGATGTTCCTGAAGAATACGAAAATGATATTCAGATTGTAACTTTTGAACGAAAAGTGGGATTGCGCATAACTAACAAAAAAGGATTCGATATTATCTCAAATACCTTTTTTGTTGAAGAATCCTTAATTCACATTGATGTAGATGGGGAAGAACACAAAAGGGGTATTTTCATATCTTTTGATAATTTTGATTCATATTTTGATTTTCTAAGCGGTGATATCTATAATAATGCGTGTTATGCATTTTGTAATTTACCAGAGCATATAGTTACTTCTCACACCATAGATCTCAAAAGATTAATGGAGCGAAAGGCATTTGTTGAAGATAGTGTAGATAATTATTCTTTGTCACTATCAAATGATGAAATCCTTGCCTATAGAAATGCGGCACAAATACATAAACAGTGTCAGCAATGGGTGAGAAAATTTAATAATTGCAATAGCTATGATGAACTTGCAAAAGTTGTAAATAATTATCGCAAATCTAAAATTGCGACGACTGTCGATGTTATTTTTTTCTTTTTTCAATATATTTTTGCTGATGTTGAAGATAAGAATCGGTTTAATGTCATTATGGAGTATATGTCTTCTGGTGCTTACCCTCAATACAGAATAATCAATTCGTTATGCTCCATATATAATCCCAATGAAGTTATGCAATCATTCAATTATTCTCTGGGAGTAAAAGGGACTATATATAAACACAAAAGAAAGTTAAAAGAGTACATTCAACGCTTAGAAAATGGAGAAATTGAATTTTGCTCAAAAGCATTTTTCGATAAGGAAACTCATTATTTTTGCGAAAAAACCGATGGCTATGATAAAGGGAACACACATTTCCCAAGAGTAACGATTTGTAGATATTTTGAATCTTTTGATGAGTTTATCATCTATCGAAAGGGTGATTTGAGACATTGTGATTTGTCCGCTGTGTTTGAATGTAATGAGGATTTTTCCAAGTATATCGTTGATGAAACAACAAAACTTCCGATTCATGCAGATATGGAAGTTACATATTCTGTGAAAAAATACTATCATGATGGAGAATTTCATGTAATACAGAAGTGGGTCAATAAATCTGGTAGCATACTTAAAGAATATAATCATACATTTAACTATTTTTTTGATTTTGTTGCTTTTCTTAAAGGAAATCTGTCCAATGCAAATTTGCTTTTTTGTGATGGGATTGACAATTTAGCTCAATGGGATTTTATTGACTTTACAGGCGCAAAAATGAAAAGCAACTTATGTGAAAAGTTTGGTCTACAATATGATACCTATGCGATCAACTTGAATGCCATAGAATCCTTTGAGTGTATTGAAAAAAACGAATCAGAAACTACTTTAGTTCTTCAATCTTCAAGAGATTTGGTATCGGAAGTAGCAGGACGAGACTTATCAAATTTCGATCTGAGTTTTGATAACAAATGCCAACGAGTCTACTATATTTCAGATATTCATCTTATGCACAGAATACAAAATGTAGGTTGTAGTTCAAAGGAAGATATAGTGTATGTGGTACAAAAAACAGTTGATACTATTGCCAATGAAACGGGCAGATTATTGTTAATTGGTGGCGATGTCGCTTCAGATTTTGAAGTGTTTCAATTATTCGTAAAGTTGCTCTATAAATCGTTGCGTCGAAATACGCTGGTCGTTTTTACACTCGGAAATCATGAATTATGGAGTTTTCCGAATCTTACGATTGACGAAATTGTTATGAAGTACAGAGCTTTTTTACAAGAATATGGTATGTATTTACTTCATAATGATATTCTTTACAAAGAAGATTGCGGTTTGCTTGCTGATCCGAACACAGGAACACACCTGATTAAACTTCACGATTTATGCCAAATGAATGAAACGCAAATTGCTGATCGCTTGCGAAGTGCAAGATATGTGATTCTCGGTGGATTGGGATTTTCGGGATATAATATGGAGTTTAATGCTGATAACGGCATTTATCGAATGACTGTAGACAGGGAGACTGAAATAAAAGAATCTAAAGTTTTTGAAGATTTATATAATCGTTTATATCCTATCTTGTCCAATAAGAATACGATTATCTTAACGCATACACCTAAAAAAGACTGGTGCAAGGAAGCGAATCCTGATAAAAATTATGTCTATGTAAGTGGACATACACACAGGAATTTTTTCCATGATGATGGTGAGTATAGAGTTTATTCAGACAATCAAGTGGGGTATCATAGTGAGAACCCTCATTTGAAAACTTTTTTGATTGATAATGATTATGATTGTTTTTCCGATTATGAGGATGGTATATTTGAGATTACGAGTGAGCAATACAATGACTTCTACCGAGGGAAAAATATATCAATGACCTTCCGACGAGAAATAAATGTACTCTATATGTTGAAAAGGAATGGATATTATTGTTTTATTCACGAATCAAGAGGTGGCAGTCTTACCATCCTTAATGGTGGTGCTATGAAAAAATTGGAAATTTGCGATATTCAGTATTACTATAACAATATGGAAGCCATGATTTCTGCAATAAAAGCTCCGCTTGATAAATTTACTTCATATCAAAATCATATTGCAGATATGGTAAAAAAGATTGGGGGAATTGGCACAATTCACGGAAGCATAGTCGATATAGATTTCTATAATCACATATATGTGAACCCGGTTGACTTATCAATAACGGGATATTGGGCATTCGATATAATTAACAAAACTGTATATCCGTCTATTCCTGCGTTGTTGGAGAAGAATTGTCCTACAATATTTGGCGAGTATATCAAACTTCTTAAAGGTAATGGCGAAAATCCGTTAGCACCAAAACAACAAGGGAATATTGAAATATTACCACAGATATATCTTGATACGGATATTTACAAGGCTTCAAGGGAAATAAAAAAGATGCAAAAACTTAGTTCAAATATATTAAGTTCTTGGTATGAAGATACTCTATATAAAAGACCTCAAATTGAACGCACATAAAATTTGGAAGTGCTTCCTATTTTGACTTATGAAAAAATATGATTGTAAATCATAGAGATAGGGTAAACGAAGAGGTCATATACGCCCTGTCTGCTGATGAAACCAACCCTGTGTTTGCGGCTCCACGCCACACAATCACAGCCTTGTTTTCCTGCTGCTTCAAATGTGCTTGCCCGACCCGGCGGCAACCTCATTTTCGCAGCAACGCCGACAGAGCGTATAACACACTTCACTTTGCAAGCAAAGTCGTGTGCCAAAGTGGTACCCTTTGGAAACCCTATTTTGTCGGAGTGTGTAGCCACACTTCCTCTAAAATGCAAAATAAGCGGTCACAATCTGCTGTAAAACCACAGCTGGATTGACCGCTTATTTTGTTGTAACCCTCCCCGTTTTCTTTATCCGCTTTACGAGTATATTTCATAAAAATATGCTTAAAACGGGTTGAAAAAACCGAAAAAGTGATATACTAAGAATAAAGGAAACAAGGAGGTTACAATCCATGAAAGAATTAGGAGAACGCCTACGGAGATTGCGAGAAAGTGTGAAGTTGTCACAGGTAAAGATGGCGGAACTTTTGGGAGTGAAGCAGTCCAGTATCAATCGTTATGAGCAGGGACAGTCGGCTCCCTCTTTGGAAACGCTTGTAAGGTATGCGGATTATTTTGATGTATCATTGGATTACCTGCTTGCCCGGACAGACAATCCGCAAGGCAAGCTATATGAACACCGCCCGAAGATTGCACCGGGGAGTGAGGAAATGAAACAGTTTATTGAAATGTGTTTCGACCCGCAATCTCCGCTGAATGAAAAATTAAAACAGACGCTTCTTGAAATGATGGAGGTGGAAAGAAAATGAAAGGTGTGATTTACGCCCGTTATTCTTCTGATAACCAACGGGAAGAAAGTATTGAGGGACAGTTACGGGAATGTAAGGAGTATGCAGAGCGCAACGATATTACAATTTTAGGGACTTATATTGATCGGGCATTGTCAGCAAAAACAGATAACCGCCCCGAATTTCAGCACATGATTAAAGACAGCGCACGATATAAAAACCTTTTGAAAAAGAACGGCGTGAAAGTCATTTCCGCAAGGGAGAATATCTCCGAGGGCAGCGAGGGAATTATTCTGGAAGCCATGTTGGAGGGGTATGCAGAATACTATTCTGCGGAGCTTTCTGAAAAGGTTATCCGGGGACTGACCGATAATGCGCTGAAATGTAAATACAACGGCGGCACTGTTCCGATGGGATATTATATTGACGAACAGCAGTATTATCAAATCGACCCAAAGACTGCCCCGGTAGTGCTGGAAATGTTTACAAAGTACAGCGAGGGGGCAACTATGCAGGAGCTTGTTAATCTATTGAACAGTCGGGGTATGCGTTCCATTCGCGGCGGAAAAATCACGCTGAATATTATGAACCACCTGTTGAAAAACCGCCGTTACATGGGAGAATACAGCTATCGTGATGTAGTCAAGGAGGATGGTATTCCGGCGATTGTCCCGAAAGAATTATTTGAACGGGTGCAGGAGCGTCTGGAGAAAAATAAAAAGGCTCCCGCCCGTCACAAAGCAGAGGACGATTATTTGTTGACAACGAAGCTGTATTGCGGGAAATGCGGCTCTTTCATGGTAGGGGAAAGCGGCACAAGCCACACAATGAAAGTACACCGTTATTATCGCTGTGTGAATACCAAGAAAAAGAAACTATGCGACAAGAAAGCGGTCAAGAAAGATTGGATTGAAGATTTGGTTGTCAACTATACCATGAAAGCAATTATGAATGATGAAGTCATGGAACGGCTGATTGATACGCTGATGGAGTTGCAGAAGAAAGAAAGCACCGACCTGCCCCTTTTGAAAAAGCAGCTTGCAGAAACGGAAAAAGGTATTAATAATATGCTCAACGCCATTCAAGCAGGGATTTTTACCCCATCCACTAAACAAAGACTGGACGAGTTGGAGGAAACCAAAAGTCAGCTTGAAGTCAGCATTTTGCAGGAGGAAATGCACAAGCCCCTTCTTACAAGAGAACAGATAGCATTTTTCATTTACCGATTCCGCAAATTTGATGTGACAAAGCGGGAACAGCAGCAAAGACTGATTGACAGTTTTGTAAATGCGGTGTATCTTTATGAGGACAAGATAATCCTTACTTTCAACTATAAGGACGGTTCTAAGACTATCACACTGGCAGAGATTGAGGGTTCGGATTTATCCGTACTCGGTGCACCATTAGTTAATTACTCCCGTAATCAAGGGAGTTTTTTAATATCTAAAATGAATTTGGTGTAAAGATCATATATGAATTAATATATAAAAAGATAAAAACATCTCATCCTCAATAAAGAGAAATGAGATGCTTTGTTTAATATTACAGATCTTTTAAACTTTGTTTATTTTTCATGTGAAAAATTGCGTAAGTCATACTTCCGAGAGAAATAAACATCATTGTGATAATGAATAGAATATCTGTTTGGTCTCCTGTATTCGCTCCGCCCATACTTGTCGCAGGATTGTATTGTCCCTTTACTGAGGTGTCATTGCCGGTGTTGTCAGGATCATCTTTGGGTTGATCGGTATCGTCCGGTTGATTGAAATCCATCGTATCGTATGGTATGTCTCCTTCTACATTCTTGCCCGGCTTCCATTCCGTGATTCCTTTTATGTTTTCATCAGGTTTCCCATCTCCGTCATTGTCGACATTCACATCGGGCTTGCCGTCTCCCGTACTGTCAATGTCAATATCAGGAATACCATCGCCGTCCAAATCAATATTGATATCAGGCTCTCCGTCACCGTCCAAGTCAAGGTTGACATCCGGTCGTCCGTCTCCGTCCGAATCAATATTTATCTCAGGCTTGATTTCATCCTTACCGATACTGTCATAGGTAAACTTGCCTGATTTGTAATCCTTCTTTGGCTTCCATTCATGAACTTCTACTATATTGACACTTGGTGTTTTCCCGTCCTTTGCGATATTGATATGCGGTTTGAAATCTCCCTTATTGTCGATGTTGATGTTTGGGATTCCGTCATTATCGGTGTCCACATTGATGTTTGCTTTGACATTGGTACCTGTGCAGTATTCCTCTAATATTCCGTTATCGACATCTTGTTTCACACACTTCGACGGCTTCCAATCAGATTTCTTTAATATTACTAGGTTAAGATCGGGCTTCCCGTCCTTGTCTGTATCGATATTCAAGTCAGGTTTTCCGTCTCCGTCACTATCGATATTTAAATCCGGAATACCGTCATTATTTCTGTCCCCGTTGATTACGATCCATTTACTTTCATCATTTGGGTCTTTCCATTTGATATTGAGATCGGGACATCCATCTCCGTCAGGATCATTGAAGTCAGGACTTCCGTCGCCGTCTACATCATAATCGATTTTCTTTACATTTAAATCAGAACATTTTTCGCTTGATTCATTCGTCGCATTGTCTATCGTTGTTGCGCATACTCGATAGTTTCCGATATTATTGATCTTAAAGCTCAGTATCTTGTTTGTTCCCGGTACTGCCGTATCCTCTTGAATCGGTGTCGTGCTTGTCATCATGCCTTGATCATCTAATTCATACACTTGATAGCTGACTTCTTTAACTCCACTCACCTTCACTGTTTTTCCGCTTTGCGGCTGCGGATCATCGGTTTTGACCTCTACCTGTACTCCCGGTTTAAAGTAATGTCCTAAGGTGATCTCGTTTAACAGACTTGATACTCCGTCTTGGTTTACCGGATAGCCTGTGATGCTTACAATCTTTGGCTTTGTCATATCTATCTTCACATGATCTTGTACTTTCTCACTGATCGCTCCTTTATGCGCATCTGTTCCGTTCGGATCAATTCTGAAGTAGATGTCTGTTTCGTTGTCATCTTCTTTATTGATTGTAAAGCGCTGCTTGTTTACATTTGTAAAGGTATTTGTATTTGAGATTTGATCATATACTCCTGCGCTTGCTGTTGTATTGGCTGTATCGATCACTACATCTACTAGATAGTTATGCCATTTATCTGATGGTACGATGTTTCCGTTTGGATCCTCTAAATGATACCAATTGTCACTTGGTTCATCTTGTTTGATTGTTAAGGTTCCTGATTCTATCTTGATTTCATAATGTTCGGTATTGCCGCTTAATTCTTTATCGGCATACTTCCCTGTTATATCATAACTTCCTTCCTTGTTCGTATTCTTGATTGAAGTACCGTTTTGTTTCGCACTTGTATTCTTTGGAATCGGGAAATCTGTGATTGTATCTTTAAACGCAAACGCTGTGGCACTTGGCTCTTTGAATTTGTATGTCGGGAATGCTTCTCCTACATAGATGGTTTCATCTTCATATGTTAGAGTGATTGGTTTTTTCTTGACTGTGATGGTCACTTCTCCATAGTCTCCGCCGATCGCATTACAATCATCACTTTTCGGATCAAACGGTTCTGTAGTTTGACATACTTTGATCGTTACTTGTCCGTCTCCGATTGCTTTAATACTGCCTCGCTCTTTGGTATTGATCGCTGTACTGTCTACTTCCAGTATCGTAGTATCATCCACATAGAAGTATGCCGGTACTCCTTTTTTATATCCGCTGATGATCTTCGCTTTCTTCCCTTCATCTCCATATGTCATCGGTTCCGCATACAGCTGTAAGGTAGTAGGTGGTTTCTCACTCACCTCTAATTGTGTGGTAACCTCTTTACTGTTATAATTTCGATCCTCAGGGGCTGTCGCCGTTAATGTGATCGTTCCTGCCTTGCCCGTTGTCTTGAAGCTTTGGTCCTCTCCTTCAATCGGCGGCTGTATCTCTGCGATCGTATCATCACTGCTTCTCAACAGCACATCTCCCTCAGACAGCTTATTATTATATTCAGGTGTTATCGTTGCGACTGTTTTGCCGATCGTCCATTTCGGTGTATTCACAAATGCGAAGTTATCTTGATCTGCCTTTTCGATGACTACTTTTGCGTAGATACATTGTGCTGCATAGCCGTCATGCGCTTCCATACATGCCTTTACATATGCATCTCCGCCGTTACTGTAATCTCCATCGGGATCACTCGCATTCTCAATATTGAAATGATTCAGGTTATTATGTTCAATCACATCTTCGGCAATATCTACACTTGGTTCATCAACCTGCATCACTTCACTGTATGTGGAATCAAGGTTCGCTTTTACATCAATCGTTCCGTCCTTCGCATACGTTGCCGTATAAACAGGTACATTAAGCTTTCCGAAGGTCGCTGTTTTTGCCAGCTTCGTTCCTCTAATCGGATCCACAAAGTAATAATCTGCATCTGCATTCTCTATCACTATAATGATATCAACCGTTCTCGTATTCTTATTACTATCTGTCACATCTACTTGAATGTAATACTTATTGCCTGTTCCGTGATTGTTTAGATCATCTGCCGTAATATTTTGATTCAACAGAATATAGCCTGTTGACGATACAGTAAACAGATTCGCATCCGCATTCTTACTTCCTGTTTCCTTACTCTTGGCAAATGTACTGCTTGATACACTCACCTGTGCCACTGTCGCATCTCTTTTCGCTGTTCCGTTATTGGGATTCGTACTTGTATAGAGTGCCTTCTTTTTCACTGTATCGGCATTATAAGTCACATTCTCTGTTCCGCCGTCTTCAATACTTCCTGTCACTTCAATATTGCCCGGTACATAGATCTGAATCACTCTGCCTGTTTCTGTGGTCGCTGTTTCATAATTGTCATCACCATTTAAGGTTCCGGTCAGTGTCGCACTTCCTGCATTATCCTTATTACTTGTCGGACACACTTCTCCTTTCGCATTAATGGTGAATGGCGCATTACTGTTCGTATTGCTTGATGTATACTGAATTTCTTCATCTTTTTTATGATAATCAGAAGTGATCTCTGCCGGTACTGCGGTACATGCACCGCCTACAGGCAGTTTTAACAGCTTCGTATCAGGAAATGCGATTGTCTGTGGATATTTTTTCACATTCACAATCAATTCGGTATCTACACCTGTGGTACCGTAAATTCCCCCGGTGATATGGGCTTTGATCTTCACCTTGTTTTTCGTTGTATCATCACTTGCCTTTTTCACTGTAGCTTGTACTGTACTTGAACCTGAAATACTCAATACATCATTAGGATTCGGTTCTAACGTATATGTGATTACTGTATTTTTCAAAGTATCTGTTTTTGTTTCAATCAGTTTGGTATTAAATACACCGCCGTTGTTTGGTTCACCGCTTGGATCATACGTAATCTCATAGACATTAGAAGCCAATGCCTTGCCCGGATCCTTTGGATTCTCCCAGCCCACTCCTTCTAATTCTGCGGCTGATATTGTAATTGTCTTTTTAACAGTCGCTGTCATCTTTGTTGGAGAGGTATTATCCTTTACTTCAATTTCTATTTCATAATCACCGGGAGTCAGACCGTTACTTCCTACTCCTTGATTCACATAAACATTACCGCTGTTATCAATATAAAAGGAACCATTATTTCCTTTCCCACTCGGTAAAGAGTACGTATATGGTGTTACACCGCCGCTTACATCTACATAACCGATACGGTTTCCCTGTACATAGCTTGTAGGCGGTTTCGCTTCTGTACTTCCTGCCTTGATATTTGTTTTTGTTTCCACATAATTGGCGACAATACCTAATTGTAATGTAATCGTTTTGGTAGTTATCGCTTCCTCATAATTATCACTTTCCGGTAGTTTTGCTTGAATCACGATACTGCCTGTCACATTTGGCGCAAACACAATATCCGCATTATCACCTGCATTGGATGAAGTAAACGGCAAACCGCTTGAAATAATATTACTGCTTCCTGAAACGAAAGAATATTCAATTCCTACATCATCCGCATCTTTTTCCTCACTTGTATGCTTCGCATGTTCACTGTGTGTTGTCGTATTTGTAGCATCTCCCGATACAAAAGTTATAGCCTTATCATCTTGATCAAAGGTAATTGTTGGCAATGTCTTTTCTACTGTTAAAGATGTACACACCTTTTCAGCCGGATTTCCTGCTTTATCCACAGGATACCCGTTATCATCTACTGCAGTAATACAGAATTTATAAGTACCTGCTTTTAAACCGCCGTTGACTAAATCAGGCGCACCACTCTTGATCTTCACATTTAACGGTGTACTGCTTGAAGCATGATTGCCGTCTAAGCCTTCGATTTCAAAGTTCTTATAACTATCATCTCCATTACCGATGATTTCATAAACTAACGGAGTAACACCTAAAGGATTCGCTGTAACCTTACCTACAATTTGTCCTGCATCTACATTCTTACTGAATTCATATTCTTTTCCTGCAGAAGCTCCGCTATCAGGTTGTTTGGTATAGGTGAGCTTATGCGTGGCCACTATTTCAATTTTACCCGCAGATACCAGTTTCGAAGAAGCAACCGGTCGATCATCACCGGAAACTTGTTCTGAAGCAATAGAAACATCATATTTGCCAACAGGGATTCCCTTTAAATCTATAGTAGCAGACTGATTTCCACCAATATTGTTCTGAATTCGCTTATAATAAGCATCACCATTGCTTGCAGTAAGTATTACGGACATTACACTTGAAGATTTACCACTAGATGTATAGATAATTTTCATACTATCATTTTCAGAAAAGCTTGTCACACTCTCATTCTTTTTGTTCTGAATATCAGTAAATAAGATTTCTAATGATCCATCATATATTCTCAATTTCATTTTACCCTTAGCATTTTGGATCAGATCCCAATTAGTTCCTGCACCGTTTGTTGTCGCAAAAACAATTTTTTCTTTGTTTAATAAGAATACTGGTCTTGCGCCCATAATACCATTAATTGTTATCGTTGCTCCATCAGTGCTAACATTATAACGGTAGGACGTTCCACCCGGATCTCCTGCAGTGGGCCCTCCTACTCTTGACCAACCTGCTATAGTGCCATTATTATAAGAAGTTGCAAGTAAATAGAAGCCTTCCATTGGATTTGCATTATTACTTAGCCCTAGTGTAATTCTTAATGAACTGTTCATTCCAAATACTCCACCATCATTCATATCATTCAAAGAAGGAGTAAAAATATAACCGGGTGCTGCATCTTGATTATTATAATAAACCATGGCTGATTTCTCTAAAGTATTTAATGCTTTATTTGCTAATATGTTCAACTGATAATGCTCAGTATTCTCATATAAAACTGCACCGCTTACCGTAGTAGCATTAGTAATTTTAGATACAACACCTAAGTTTCCTTTTGGCTGCATAATATACACATTTTCGCCATTAATAACTGTCTCTTTAATAAACTCCCATTCGGTGTTTCCCACAGTTGTTGTGCTTTGGGATATGGAAGCGCCAGTCCTCGTCAAAAAATCAGAAGAAAATGTTCCAGAGAACGCATTCATTTGGTCAATAAAAAACATATATCCTGCAGTTAAAGTGCCTAACAGTGCTAATGCCATAACTACAAATTTCTTTTTCCACATAATCCTATTCCCTTCCTTCTCAATATCTACAAAGGTAGACTTTAAGAAATAGCGGGAAAACAGCCAAAATTGTATGCTTTACGAACAAAAAACATACATTTCTACATCAGAAACGTATGTCTATAATTGTCTGCTTTTAGAAACATAATGATATTTTTATGTATGTTTCTACTATTTTATCCAAAACCGTAAAACTCATATTATAGAGTGCACTTGATCTACATTTGTTCGCAGTGATTATATTTTTTTCACATATCATCTAAATACAAGCATTTATTCATATCATAACACCAATAAGCACAAAAAAGGATGTGCACGACATCCTACTTATAAGCTATCCGGTTAAATTCCCTTTTCATCAACAGATTGCTTGAAATAAAGCCGCCCAATAATAAAACTGCTGAAATATCATAGCTTTGATTACGCATCATGTACACAATCAAAACACTGATCACAAGCATAAAGGAATCAATAATAAACGTATTGGCAGTAAAATTCCAACGCTTGATGATTTTTCTGCGCTGATAAATGCCTACAGCCACAAAGAATGCCGAAAACAAGGCAATGGATAAATCTACAAGAAAACCCAATAAATACCTTCCTGTAAGTACCTCACGAAAGAAATAACAGACAACAGCGGCAAAAAGATACATGATGACACCGCTGAATTGAAAGCCTTCACTTTCCTTCATCTTACGAAGTGCCAACTGCCCTGTATAATCGACCCTTTGTTTCAGGGTTTTCAAATAATCCTTTCGATCCTTACCGATCAAATTCTTTGCCTTTTGCCCCTTCGCTGCCGCAGTCTCAAAGTCCTTTAATGCCTCAGCCATATAAATATCAATACTGATAATACTTTCCCCTTGTTCCCGCATAAAGTCAATCATTTCCAAGTAAGCATTATAATCCTCCTGTGAAAGCTTACCTGCCCGCTCGTTATTCTCATAAAATAAACGATATTCAAATTCATACTTCGGCATTATTTCATCACCTCATATTCCGTTGAGTTGATTTGTTTGATACATGAGCTGTAAAACTCCTTCATTGCCCGTATCATATACTCTACATCATAAACACCGGCTGTTTCATAGGCAGAGTGCATTGCCAGCTGAGCCAAACCGATATCGATCGTATTGAGTGACACATGCGCCTGCGAAAGATTGCCCAAGGTTCCTCCGCCGACTTCATCACTGCGATTTAAAAAGGTCTGTGTCTTTACCCCTGCGCTTGCACAGATTTCCTTAAACAGGGCAATACTTACCGCATCACTTGTATAATGCTGAGCAGCATTGGATTTGATCACGATTCCTTCATTCATCAAAGCAAAATTGCGTGCATCACATTTCTCGGGATGATTCGGAGAAAGCGCATGAGCATTATCAGCACTGACCATAAAGCTGTTCGCAAGCGCACGATAATACTGCTCATTGTTTTTTCCTAATCCGTTATTAATACGCTGTAAGACGCTTGATAAAAAGGTAGAATCTGCTCCCTGCTTAGTCAATGAGCCGACCTCCTCATTATCAAAGCACGCATAAACCTGAACGGTGCTTCGATGATGTCCGCTGATAAAGCCCTGCAGGCTTGTATAAGCACATTCTAAATCATCTAAGCGCGGCGCAGCTAAAAACTCCTCATTCACTCCCCATATACATGGCTCAACGCGATTATATAAGAATAAATCCGTTGCGCAGATATTCTCCTTAGAAACCTGCAGCTCGTCGGCAAGCAGCTGCAGATAATCTGCTTCACTCATCACACCGCTGCAAAGTAACGGCAGCATATCGATTTGTTTATTATAAGACAAACCGTCATTTGCCTTACGATTCATATGAATTGCCAAATTCGGAATCATCAATAAATCACGATCGAAATGAATCAACTTACTTACGATACGCTGACCCTCTTTTACTAAAGCACGACCAGCCAAGGAAAGCGGACGATCAAACCAAGTAGAGCACAGCATTCCGCCGTACCCCTCCGTATTTAACTGCGTATACACATTTTTGACCTCTAAAAGCGCATTCTCCTTTACCTTAAAACAAGGGGAATCACTATGAGAAGCAACGATTTGAAAACTGTAATCGGAAAGCTCTCGGCCGATATGAAATGCAATCACACTGGATTGATTACGAATCACAAAATATTTCCCGTTCTCTTCAATCGGCCAATTCTCCTCCTCATGAAGCTGAACAAAACCGTTTTCCGATAAGATGCTTTTGATATTATCGACTGCATGAAAGCAGGTCGGACTTTTATGAATAAAAGACAGCATGTCCTTTACTGATTGATGGTTCATTCTTATCACCTCTGTGCAGAATATTATATCACACTTCGATCTGTTTTTAAGCAAAACCGATGATTATCTTTCACTTCGCCAATGATTCTGTTTTAGACACCGTTACCTTGTCCATACTGATATTGAAAAGAAAGGAAAAGGTACAACGGTCAAAAATTCATGTACCGGGTATTACTATGAATCATTTACAAGAATATCATAAGCAAACAAAAGCACAAGAAAAGCAGAAAGCAAAGCGCCGTATCATTATTATCGGAAGTGGTATTGCCGCAGTTTCAGCTGCCGAAACACTTCGCAGACTTAACTTTGACGGAGCGATTTCAATTTACAGTGAATCCGCTCAGCTTCCCTATGAACGCCGATTATTAAGCAAGCAGCTTTATCACAAGGAGCATCAGCTTTATCTGCATGATGCGAAATGGTATAAGGAAAAGGAAATTGCACTCAATTTAAAACAGCGAGTGATTCATATCGATACAAAGCGAAAAGAGCTTCATTTGGCAAATCATAAGCTTGTTCCTTATGATGAATGTATCATTGCGACAGGTGCAAAAGCGAAACGGCCGCACGACTTCTATGACTATGAGAATATTTTGACCTTTCGAAGCATGGAGGACGCTGTTAAGCTGAGTGAATATGCGAAACGCAATCGCCGCTGTATTGTTGTCGGCGGAGGAATACTCGGCTTAGAGCTTGCCTGCTTATTGGCTGACGCACACTTAGAGGTAACATTGATTGAACAGCTTCCTTCCCTGTTGGCGAAGCAAGTCGGTCATTTTTTGCGGACGGTTCAATACATGCCATCCTTTTCTGCTCTCTGCTCCTGCGTCTGCTCTCGTTTGACCTTTCCAACCTTACTTTTCTGGCACAAACAAGGCAATACTTTGATATGGCAGAGCCAGGGACGTATTCAACTCCACATACCGTACAATGTTTAGCGGGCAACGCTGTCCACCGCTTTGTGGGTGTGATATGTAATTCACCGACAAAGCCGATGAATTTATAACAAATCTTGATTTTCTGTTTCACTGTTCCGTCCGCCATCTTCTCACGCTCCGAAACAAATATCTTGTCTATCAGCGCATTTACCACTGTTGCGTCCAGTTCTTTTAATCCTTGATAGTTGCGGATAAGGGAGAGGAAGTCACGGATTCCCTGTGATTTCTCGTAGCTTTCGTTAAGCCTTTCCGTTACTTCCCTCAACCGTGCTTCGATTTCAAGCTGTTCTTTTTGGTATCTCCCCGACATCATCTCAAAATTCCGCTCGGTGATACGCTCCATGACTTTATCCTCGTAAAGAGAAGAAAACAGCCTGTCAAGCTCTGCAAGGCGTTTGTTCAGCTTCTTTTGTTCTTTCTCCAATGTTTTCGCCCTGCTCTGGTCTGTTTCCGTGAGCCGCCTCTCTATGGTTCTTACCGCCTTTTCATCATTTACCGCCATATCCGCAAAGCGGTTGATGTCGGCAAGGACGGCGTTAAACAAGTCCCTCGCTTCCACGCTGTGTGCGGTACATATTGTATTGCCATATCTGCCATAATTGTTGCAGTTATATTGTACGCAGTCGATAATGTCTGGGCGTTTCCTCCTGTTTGCGCTCATCGCCCGCATGGCATATCCGCAGTCTGCACACTTGATAACGCCTGCAAATATATTTTTAAATCCCCCTGCGTTCTGTTCCCGCCTGCGGCTCGTCATAAGCTGCTGTACGGTGTCAAACTCCGCCTGCGTGACTATGCCCTCATGGGTGTTGGTTATCACTTCCCATTCTTCGGGTAGCCTGTACAGTTTTTTCTTGCTTTTCATGCTGACGGCAACCCGTCTGTAACCGACAAGGTTCCCTGCATAAACGGGGCTTCTTAGGATATTCCTCACGCTGTTATTGCTCCAGAAATAGCGTCTGTCCTCGTCCCCCTCAAAATGCCTTTCATATCCTGTTTCCCCCTGCGAAACCGAAAAAGCGGCGGGGCATAGGATATGCTGCTTATTGAGATGTTTACGGATTTTTTCAATCCCATTCCCTGCTAATGCAAGGTCGAATATCTCCCTTACCACATGAGCCACCCTGTCATCTATCAGCAGATGGTTATGGTCGGCAGGGTCTTTGATATACCCGTAGGGCGCATACGTCCCCATGAATTTCCCCTGCTGAAACCTTGCTCGGTACGCCGATTTTATCTTAACCGATATGTCGGCAGCATACATTTCGTTTAGGATGTTACGGAAAGGCGTGATGTCCATTGCCGATTTATTGAGTGTGTCCACGCCGTCATTGACCGCTATATACCTCACATTATGCTCTGGGAAAAAGACTTCTGTATAATTCCATTAGAGAACATATAAAGAGATACCATATATAAAGAATGAGTGAGAAGCTTTTGACCTCTCACTCAACATTTCACAGAAAAGCAGACTACATCATTATAAAATCTTACGCAACCTCTTACGTAAATGAGCCACCCTCGCATATACAGCCCCTGCCTTCAAATGCACGAGCAGGGCAATTTCTTTTGTGGAGTAACCCTGCATTTTCAGCAAGACGATTTGTAATGTACGTCTGTCCACTGTGACTAAGGCAAGGTACAGAGTTTTGCTTTCAATCTCATCCAGTAAATCCGTTACCGTCCTTATCTCTGCCTGTTTCTCCCTGCCCACCATTTCCTCAAGGTACTCCCCGAAGTCGCTCGTCCATCGGTAAAACCTCCTGTTGGAATTAAAATCTGCCCTGTCGTCTGTGCGGATTTGCTCAATGACCGCTTCATCAACGCCGCACTCACGCAGAACCCTTTCCTCGGCTTCTTTCCAGATGCGCCATTTCCTGTCCTCCCGTCCGTGGTTATATGCCATGTTTCTTTTCCTCCAATCGAAATTGATTGAGAGGGCAGGAAAAGCCCCCTCATTTTCCCAAAGGAAAAAACAAGGGGGCTGAACGCCATAAAATTTAGTTCTCGATTATCGTTCTCAGCTTCGCAAGGATTTTGGCTTTGCGTTTGTTTACAACACTCTGCGTTATGCCTAACCGCAATCCGACTTCCCTCTCGGAAAGTTCCTCAAAAAAGATTGCCTTTACTAATGCCTGCTCACCATCCGACAATAAGGAAAAGGCAGCTTTCAGCCTGTCCATCATCACTGCATGGACAACGGTTTCCGCAACGTCCACTGTTTCATCAATAATGAAATCAAGCACATTCCCCTCGCTGTCTGTAAAACCCTCCAGTGACAGCAGGCTGTGATTTGTGTCCAGCTTTTTCAGATAACGCCACCGTTCTTTCTCCTTGTAGAAATCTGCGTACTGTTCCCGCATGACTTCAAGCAGGCAGCCCTGCACGGGGATAAACAGCTTGTCCATATAGCTTTGGTCGGCTTGCCTACGGCGGCAGAAATCCTTATAAGACAGTTCCACATAGCCGCTACTTTCTTTGATATATACTTTTCTTGGTGCGTATTTCACCGTATTTTCCTCCAATCCGAATTTTGAAAATGTAAAAATCCAGATTGGAAAGGCGGCGAACGACAGCCAACAGTAGAAACAGCCCTGCGGCACATTCCGATAAAAAACGACAAATCGAGTAGGGTAAATATAATTACCCTCTCACACCACCATGCATGCCGTTCGGCACATGGCGGTTCGTCTCAATTTCAAAGTATGTTGTTTCGTATAGTAATCTAGGCAACTGACTAATCCTTTTTGGGTTAGTTTTCTTTTACTGATTGCTCTCACTACACATGTTTTCGTTACGACCCATTGATAGTGGTTTCCCATATAAGATGTCTGTCTTGCTAAATCTTTTCCGATTCCCAGTTTCTGTAAGCCCCATTGCCTTCTGTTCGGCACTTTCCACTGCTTCCAGATTATCACTCGCAATCTTGTTCTCAAATGGGCATCTATCTTTTCCATATTTGTTTTCATATTACATATTGAAAAATAGTTTATCCATCCTCTGATTACTTGATTCAGCTTTCTGATTCTCTCTTCCATTTTCATAGAGTTTTTCCTTATCGTAAGTCTTTTCAGCGCTTGTTTGAATTTCTTTATACTGCTTTCATGTGCTCGCAGTTTCCATGTTCCTATGGTTTTATCGTGGTAGAATCCAAAACCTAAATACTTCAAATCATTAGGCTTTGTGATTTTCGTCTTTGTCATATTGAC
>CAJTJP010000024.1 GCA_910576855.1 Erysipelotrichales bacterium | reverse complement strand
TTTCTGTTCGTAGGGCTACGATTTCGCTATGGCTTCTTCTCTCCCATACCTCGCGATATGAAACTTGCCAGTCGCTATTTAGTTCGTTGATAGCTACGCCTTTGTGGACTTCCACCACAGAATACGGGCATGCCCGTCATACAAAAAAACTGCATAGCTCAACAGCTACACAGTTAGATTCATTCGTTTCAACATGACCTCTCGTGCTCGTTGCTCCAAAGAGTCATCCAGTCTTGTTAAATCGGTATACTTCAACTCAGGATTCTGCTTTTTCAAGCACTTATAAATCACGAAATCAGCGACCTCGGGATTTTTAGGAAACAGCGGTCCATGCAGATAAGTTCCAAGTACTTGTCCGTTGTAAAAACCTTCCATATGATCACTTTGATTATTGCCAAAGCCGGATAATACCTTGCCGAACGGTGTATTGACGTTGCGCGTTTGCCCTCCGTGATTCTCAAAACCGATTACCGTCGTTGTTATATCATCAAGCTGTGCGAAGACAGCGATATTGCCGATGCAGCGCTGATAATTGCTTCCGGCCTCTGTGTAATAATCAAAGAATTTCAAGCCTTCGATTTTCGTACCGTCTGCGGCAATATAGTATTGTCCGAATAACTGATATCCGCCGCAAATCAATACAACGAAAGTCCCCTGTTCCATCGCTTTCGCAATCTGCTGCTTCCGCTTCAACAAATCTTCCATTAACAGCACTTGTTCTCGATCAGCACCGCCGCCCAAAAACAGTAAATCAAAGGAAGTCAAATCCATTTCCTGTCCGATTTCCAAGGGAACGATCTCACATTCGATTCCTCTTTTTTCACAACGCTTGGACAGCACCATCATATTGCCCTTATCACCGTAGAGATCCATGATATTATGATACATCCAACAAACACGTATTTTATTATGCTGCATGAGCTTCATCCTTCCTCATTAAAGCACGTATCGGTGCCAAGGCCGTATAGGTCGCAATGATATAGCTGCGAATATGATAATCATATAAAGCGTCCAATGCCCTCTTTTGATCCTCAATCACAATGATTTCACCCGGATAATCGGCATATTTGATACGAAGTGCCATATCATAGGCTCTTGTGCCGGAACAGATGATACGCTGCGTAGAAAGCTGTAACACGCGCTCAAACTGTGCATCATAAATCCAAGATACATCGGTGCCGTCCTGTGCATTATCGTTTAATACGATCATCAAAGCTTTTTCATCCTTATCCGATTCGATGGTTTTCAATACCTCATTCGCACCGGTAGGATTTTTCACAAGATTTAACGTATAATCATTTCCCTGCCACGCAAAGGTTTCATTACGTCCTGCAGGCTGCTTCGTATGACGAAAGACACGTTCGCATAAATCATACGGAAGCTGGCACAGCTTCGCAACGGCAATCACTGCTATGCAGTTATAAATCGTATACAAGGAAGCAATCGGCGCATGAAACAAAGTGTTTTCATAACGGAAGCTGCCCTTTTCAATCGTAATATCCTCACCGCAGACATCAAGCTTAGGAGTACAATACTCACAATTCGTACATTGAAACATTCCGATATGAGAATACTGATAAAAGGAATAAGTCAACATATGATTACAGCGAGGACAGAATTTCCCTTCACTTGCCTCCTGTGGGATACTTGAAGATGCTTCACAGCGCTCTGCACCGAAATACAGGGCTGACGCATCAGGCGCATGATCCTTCACTCGCACTACATTGGGATCATTTCCGTTTAATACTAGTGTTCCCTTGAAATCCTTGACAGCTACTTCTATTTTTTGAATCAGCTGTTCCATTTCTTGGGAGCGATCCAGCTGATCGCGAAAGAAATTCGTCAGCACCAAGGCTGATACCTTTACATGCTTCATAATATAAGGGATATTTAATTCATCAACCTCAAGCACCATTGCATCCGCATCAATCTTACCGCTGATACTCGCAGCGTTGATAAATGCAGTTGCAATTCCTTCCTTTAAGTTATCTCCCTTGCGATTATTGATGATTTTTTGATCGGCAGCGGTAAATAAATCTGCAATCATATTGCTTGTAGAGGTCTTTCCGTTTGTCCCCGTTACTACGATAATCGGACATGTATAACGAAAACAATCAAAAATGTTTTGATTCAGCTTTAAAGCGATTTGACCGGGAAAGGAACCGCCTCTGCCCATAAGCCTTAAAATAAATGATATCGCTTTGGTTAAAATTAATACCGGTATTTTCATTCGTACCTCCTGAATACAAGGTATTCTATTTCATTGACGCAATAATTTGATTCACACAAGGCTTCATCAACTGATCGATCACCGCCTGCTTCGCCTCATCGAAATCATCGTCCTTATGAATCATCGCAACGCTTTCCATCATCGGCAGTTCACATAATAACGGAAGCTGATTTTGTTTTAAGAATTCCGGCGTATCGCTATTCTGATAGATTTTGATCTGTTTCCCGCAATCAGGACATAATACATAGCTCATGTTTTCAATTACA
The DNA here is from genome assembly GCA_910576855.1 of Erysipelotrichales bacterium. Lineage (GTDB taxonomy): Bacteria > Bacillota_I > Bacilli_A > Erysipelotrichales > Erysipelotrichaceae > C-19. Next base: position 46,256 of record CAJTJP010000024.1, on the reverse strand, counting down.
CCGCAAATCGGTATATTCATTTGTTTGCACATATTGATTGCCTTAGATACGATCATAGAAACCATCGGCTGCGGTGTTGATACCATGATCACACTGTTGACCGGCATACTCTGCAGAATCGTTAAAGCTACATCTCCGGTTCCCGGCGGCATATCGATCAATAAATAATCTAAATCACCCCACACGACATCAGTCCAAAATTGCTTGACCGCATTACCTACAATCGGACCGCGCCATATCACAGGCTGATTTTCATCCTCCATCAAGAAATTCAAGGACATCAGTTTGATACCGTCCTTATCAATGACCGGTTCAATCGCATCATTGGTTCCGTAGGCTTTTTCATGAACAACATTCATTAAGCGCGGTATACTGGGACCGGTGATATCCGCATCCATAATACCGACAGAAAAGCCGCGCTTTCTTAATTCCTTCGCTGTTAAGACGGTACAGCTTGATTTACCGACACCGCCCTTTCCGCTCATAACGGCAATCACATGCTGAATATGATTTTTGGGATTATTGACAATTCCGCAAGCCTCCTCTTTTTTTCCGCATTTTCCTTTACTTGGACAAGTATTACAATTACTCATAGGTATTCTCCTTATCTGTTTCTGCCCTACGGCATTCTTATGCTTAATTTATTTATCTGTTTTACACTGATTTTCTAAAACTGAATCTATTTTGTATAAACGAAAGCCTCTCATTCTTGAGGTTATATTCACCGCCATTCTTGAAGCATTTCTATCGCAAAAACCTCAAAAGCGATTGTCCGCTGTGTGCTCCGGAAAGCTGAAAGTTATCGGCAATGGTGTGTCCGACACAGACAAAGCTGTCTTGAACAGGCAATAAGCCATGACCCAACATATCCTTGCCATATATTAATAACGGCACTGCCTCTCTTGTATGATCGCTGCCCAGAAAGGTAGGATCATTGCCGTGATCGGCAGTAATCATCAATAAATCATCAGCTCTCAGTTCATTGAATAATTCCCCCAGTGAGGAATCAAATCGTTCCAGCTCTTGAGCGTAGCCGATCGGATCGCGACGATGTCCCCACAACGCATCAAAATCAACCAAATTAACAAAGCACAGTCCGTTAAAATCTTGCTTCAGCATATCAATCGTCTGTTTCATTCCGATGACGCTGCTTTGAGAGCGATAGCTTTCGGTAATGCCCTCATTCGCAAAGATATCAGCGATCTTACCGATACCGATCACATCAAAGCCGTTGTCCTTAAGCTCATTCAATACCGTTCGTCCGTATGGCTTTAATGCATAGTCATGACGATTGGCGGTACGCATAAAATCATCTTGATTATTACCGATAAAAGGACGAGCGATCACTCTGCCGACACGCCATTCTTCTTTCAATGTCAGCTCACGGGCAATTTCACAACAGCGATAAAGCCGCGTTAAGCCAAAGCTTTCCTCATGTGCGGCAAGCTGCAGGACGGAATCGGCTGAGGTATAAATAATCACGCTGTTTTCTGAAAGTGCTCTTTCACCGAGCTCCTTTAAGACAGCTGTGCCGCTGCTTGCCTTATTGCCGATAAATGCACAGCCGCACCGCTCTGTCAGCGCCTTCAATAATTCATTTGGAAAGCCGCTATCCGTAAAGGTCAAAAACGGCTCGGTAACGGGAAGACCCATCATTTCCCAATGACCGCTGATCGTATCCTTTCCCTTAGAAGTCTCGAGCAGTTTCGTATAATAGCCGAGCGGCTCTCGACTTGCCTTACAGTGAGTCAGCGGATGCAGATTCGCCAAGCCAAGTCTTGTCAGATTGGGTATATGCAGCGAGGATACTACGGCATCAATATGGCCGAGCGTATCACTGCCTTCGTCATGATAAGCGATCGCATCAGGCGCAGATCCGACTCCCAAGGAATCGATCACGATCGTTATAATTCTTTGATATCTCATTGTCTACTCCTTTTGTTTCGAGCGCGGATGAAAGGAAGCATAAGCCTCCTTCAGGCGTTTATTTTGAACATGGGTATATATCTGGGTCGTTTTGATATCGCTGTGTCCGAGCAGCTCCTGAACGACACGTAAATCAGCGCCTCCGTCCAACAAATGCGTTGCAAAGCTGTGACGGAAACTGTGTGCTGACAGACTTTCATCTAAATTCATCTCAGCAAGTTTGGTTTTAATCAAACGGTGCACATATTGTCTGCTTACCGCATTGCCTAAATGATTCAAAAACACATTCGGCATACGCTTTTTCTGCCACTTGGAGCGTACCGTCGTAACATAATCACGCACGATATGAATCGCTCGCTGATGAATCGGTATCATACGCTCCTTATCCCCTTTACCGATCACCCGCAAAAAGCCCTGTTCCAAATGTAATTGATTCATCGTTAAAGAACACAGCTCACTCACACGCAAACCGCAGCTGTATAACAGTTCCAGCATCGCATGCTCAAACAGCTCTTGATCATTATTTCCGAAGCTGTCCAAAAGCCGTATGATATCATGCTCATTGAAGTATCGCGGCAGCTTTCGTCCATCTTTCTTTGAATGAATAAACAAGCTCGGATCATTTTCCTTCGGATAAGTAAAGGTAATATAATGATGAAAATTATGCAGTGTGGAAATCATTCTGTTTACCGAATTGCTTTTCTTTACTTTACGCTGCTCCTGAATAAAATCCTGAATATCCGCATAACTGATATCATTGATCTGATGAAGTTCACGCACAGTTAAAAAAGATTCATAAATACGTAAATCACGAGTATAAGCCTGAATGCTTGTGATGGCCTTTTGATCTACAACACTGATATGATGAAGATAGTCCTCAATCGCATCGCGAATCTGCATTTTTATCACCGTGTAATATTATACCACAATTTAGTACCGATTACGCAAGCAGTGAGTATTTATCAGCGCTTTGTCGTATGAATCGGTAAAATGCGGCAGCCTGCCCTTCCGCTTTTCATCGCTTCGATCAAAACACTTTGTGCATCGCTCTTTGCTTCATCATAGACAAGCTGTATCTTTTTCACCTCCATATGATTTTCACGACACCCAAGCGCTATATCTATCAGACGATCACTGCGCTGGATCATATAAAGTCTGCCCTTATCGACCAACAGCTCACTTGCCTTTTTTAATAAGGCCGAAAGCGTCAGCTTTGCTTCATGACGGGCATTCGATAAGTATTCATTTCGATTCAGCTGCTTTTCATCACTTACCTTAAAATACGGTGGATTACAAATAATACAGGAAACGGGCCGATGTGAAAACGCTAAAATATCACAGGCAATTATCTTTGCCTGTGCATGATGATAATGATTCAAATTATAATCGGCAAGCTCACATGCTTCTTCGTTGATATCCACACCGATCAACTGCTGCGGTTTTTTACGCATCGCATACAGCAGTAAAGCGCCGTTATTCGTACCGATATCCAAAACGACATCTTTTTTTCTGATATCCGCAAATTCTCCCAATAACGCTGTATCTGTATTCGTATGAAACATATCGGGATGCTGATAATAGTAAATATCGCTATTCGGTAAATAATCTAAATGACATTGTGACAGATCCATAGATTTCCTCTTTTCAATTCACAATTATTATACAAGGAAATCAGACACAAATGCAAATACTTCCGACATAAGGCACAGAATCACCTTACTGCCTATCACATTGAAAATCAACCGATCAGACGGAACAGCTTGATCAGCTCTACCACAAGCGTTGATTTTACATAAGCCGCAATCAATACGATAACGAAGCAGATACATAAATCATTCAAAACACTGTTGATCAGCAGCTTAAAATTCAAACGCTCGCGATTTGAAGAACTGTAGATCAAATACATGGATAACTGAATCGCACTGGCGGCAATGAGACATGTTGCCAGTAAATCCAAAATCACCTGCGGAGCCAATGTCAAAGCGATTCCCGCAATACCCTTTAACTGATAGCTTGCGACAAACAGTGCACAGGAAAAACCGATTTGAAGTCCTTTGGTAAAGATAATAAACGCAATCAGCGGAATACCGATAATACTTGTACCGAGAAAAAACACCAACAGGATAAATAAAATTCCGATAAAAAACTGATTCACAAAGGCAGGATATGTGTCATTTACCTCATTGATTGTTGTAAGATAAGACGAAAGTGAATGAATATCGGTATTATCGATATACCTTGATAAGAAAAGTCCCATAAAAAAGCCTGCGCTGATTAAAATCGCAATAAAGATATAGACATTTTTATATTTATGCAGCAAGCCGTGATAAAATCGTTTATTCAAGCTCATCACCTCTAACAAAGTGTATGAAAAAAGACACTGACATGTGTCCTTATTTCGTTCGACAAATTATGAGTGCTGCAGCTTTTTATCCGCCGTCGTTAAATGAATTCCCGGAATTTGCGCATTCAGCCGGTCAAGTACATCAGAAATAGAATCTTTGGCAGTATGCTCCTTCAATTCCAACTGCAACTGATCGATCGATTTATTGCGAGAGAATAATGAGCCTAAACCGATTCCTAAATGACGAATTGCTTTTCCGTTATGATTGCGGTCGAACAACAACAATGCCTGTTCAAACAGAATCGTTTCATCATTCGTATAGTCCTGATAGCTCATAGAACGAACCGCATTGGTGAAATCGAAATAGCGAATACTTAAGGAAATATGTCTGCCCTTTAAATCATCACCTTGAGCACGTCTTGATAATGCCTTCGCAAGTCTTCTCAAAACCGTTTTGATTTCATCATAATCCTCAATATCACGATCTAAGGTCGTTGATTGAGATATTGATTGAACGGTCGTATTAAAAGATAATACATTCGTATCATTGCCGCGGGCATTTTGAATAGAAGAATACGCATGCTTGCCCAACAGCGTCATAATCTTTGTTTCATTGTCAGGATTAGCTAAATCACCGATCGTCGTGATCCCGTTTGCGATCAATGTCGGATGACTTTTTTTCCCGATTCCCCACATCTCGGTGATAGATAAGGGCCAAAGCTTTGCCGCTATCTCCTGCTTTCTTAATACGGTGATGCCCATCGGTTTACGCATATCACTTGCCATTTTCGCTAAGAATTTGTTCGGTCCTACACCGATGCTGCACGGTAAATGAAGCTCCTGATAAATACGCTGCTGCATCGTCCATGCCAAATCGAGCGGTCGCTTATATTGCTTGATGACCTCGGTCACATCAACATAGCACTCGTCAATGCTGGCAGGTTCTACATAGGGAGAAAATTGCCGTACAAAGCGAAAAAAGCGCTCACTCAGCTCTTCATACCAAGAGTAATCGCCCTGTACTACGACAAGCTGCGGACACTTTTCCTGCGCCATCATCAGCGGCATCGCACTGTGAACGCCGAATTCTCTTGCCTCATAACTGGCCGTAGAAACAACACTGCGCCGATGTAAACCCGCAACAACGACCGGTAAGCCTTCTAAAGCTGAATTTTTCAGTACCTCAGCACTCGCATAAAATGAATTCAAATCAATATGAAATAACACACGTCCTGCCATAATCTAACTCCTCATATCTATTATTATAACGGAAAACGGATGTTGTTTCCAGTATAAGATAAAAAAGCGGAAGGAGGAGTTACTCTTTCTGCCCCCCTCACCTTTTATTTGCTTATTCCTATAATCATCCAATGCCATACAATACTGATGAAACTAAGTATAATCCTCATCGATATCCTTAAATTAAAAAATCCTCACCGTTATGTGAGGTAAGCTGTTTTATCACTCTATCTTTAACGATACGCATTAATGAAATTTTTATTTTTTAAACGATGCTCCAAACGAAGCTTATCGGCAATCATCGCTATAAATTCCGAATTTGTCGGTTTTGCCTTCGTTGCCGAAATTGTATAACCGAAAATATCATCAATGGCATCAATATTCCCACGATTCCAAGCTACCTCGATTGCATGTCGTATCGCTCTTTCCACTCTGGATGATGTGGTCGCATACTTTCGTGCAATCTCAGGATATAAAACCTTTGTGATCTGTCCTAAAAAATCCACATTTAAATAGGTTTCCAATATCGCTGTTCTTAAATACATATACCCTTTGATATGAGCAGGGATACCGATTTCATGAAGCAGTGAAGTGATTTCACTCTCCAGCTCCAGCTTCAATAAACGCTCCTTTTCATCGTTGCTCACGTTCGTTAAGGACATTTCTGAGGACGCATTGTGCACATCTTTCAGGCCGTTAATGATATTCAGCTTTTCCACGAGCTGTTTTAAGTCAAAGGGCTTCATCATCAGATAATCAACCTTAAACTGCTGCACCTGCTTCACAATTAAGTCATTGATGAAAGGAGTTGTGCATATAATATGGTCGACTGATATTTGATGCTCCTTCAGCTCATTCAGGACACTGATTCCGTCTTTTTTAGACATGATAAGATCAAGGACCAAGATATCAATATGCTTGCCATGCAATTCCCTTAAAAGCTGCTCCCCGTTACATGCATTACCCATGACATGATACACACTGTGCTTGCGTAGTTCTTCTTTCATAGCGTGAATCATATCAAGGCTTTCGTCTGCTATGTAAATCTTCAAATTCTCTTTCATTGCTTCTTCCTCCTACGCATTAATTATAATTCTTTCTCTGGCAATTCGTGTCGTATGATGTCATTTTCGTGGAAAAGTTTGTATATTTTTGGTTAAGGATTTTTGTTATTTCACTATCATATGTATAAAATTTAACCTCAATCACAGGAACGTCGAAAAAAGTCGCAGAGATGAAAAAAATGCGTTATAATAAGGCCAAAAGCTGATAAGAAAGCTTAACGCTCCTCTTGTTCGTAGCGTTCAATAATTCTTTGAACAAGTGGATTTCTGACAACATCAAGACTTGTGAGCTCGGCAAAGGCAATCCCCTCTATACCCTCTAACAGCTGCTTGGCATTCACAAGACCGCTGGCACTTTTTTGAATCAGATCGATCTGTGTGATATCTCCCGTTATCACTATTTTAGAATGAAAGCCCATGCGCGTAAGAAACATCTTCATCTGTGCCTTTGTGGTATTCTGTGCTTCATCAAGAATAATAAATGCATTATTTAAGGTCCTTCCTCTCATATAGGCAAGCGGAGCAATTTCAATTACTTCCTTTTCCAACAGCTTTTGTACCTGTTCAGCTCCGAGCATATCATGGAGTGCGTCATATAACGGGCGCAAGTAAGGATCGACCTTTTCCTTCAGGTCACCGGGCAGAAAGCCGAGTGATTCTCCAGCCTCCACTGCCGGACGAGTCAATATCAGCTTGCTGATCTCTCCCTTTTTTAACAGATTGGCGGCATATGCGACCGCTAAATAGGTTTTACCGGTACCGGCCACACCGCTCGCAAATACAATGTCATTGGTAGCCATACATTTATACAGATAACGCTGACCGATCGTTTTCGGATAAATCAGCTTACCGTGTACCGTTTTGGCAATCGGTTTTTGATAGGTCAAAGACAGCTGCTTCAGCTTATCCTGCTTCGCCAGCTTACTTGCGTATATGACATCCTGTTCATTGATTTCAATCGGATGGGCAATCATTTCAAGCAAGGCAAATACACATTCGCTCACCTGCTCCTTGATAGCTTCTTCACCCAATAAAATCAGCTGCATATCGCGAACGATCAAATCACATGCAAATGCTTTACGCAATATATCTAAATGACAGTCCTTTGTGCCGCATAATGCCGCAACCTGTTCCATCGTATAATCTGCTAAGGAAATACTGTACTTTTCACTCATAAAATGCTCCTTTATTTTGGAGTCGTAATATCCTCCAATAGTGTATAATGAATATCCATACTTATTGTACCCGTATTATCCTTAAATTGCAAAATATTTTCTTTATATATTCGTTCTCCCTCACGTAAGTTTTCACTTGCTTCTCTGCGTGCCGTAAAAAGCAGCTGAAAAAACTGAAACGGCTTCGCTATCGGATTCTTTTCCATTTCTACATGAACCTCTTTCCATGTATAAGCATACACCCTTCCCTTGACATACAGCTTCTGTTCCTTATTGCTACTGTCTAATAACAGATTATCCACTAAGACATCACCGGCATGCACATAATCATTGATTGCGACAAGCTTATTGCCGTGCTGAAGCTCAAAATGTTCAATCACACCGTCCTTTTGCGCAATCAACTGATTTCGCTTCAGCGGCGTTATGGTCGCAAATTCCTTTGTAGTAAATTGAATATGATAGCGACTGCCGTTTTTACTGACCTCCATCCAAGCGATATCATTTTCTAAGCGCTTTTTTAAATCCAGCTTCATCTGCTCCATATCAGAATCAAAAAACGGCGGCTGATAGCCCATTTCCTGTAATGTTTTTTGAATCAGCTGCTTGCTTTCCTCCTTATCGCCGCTCATAGTGATTTCAAAAACCGTGTTAGATAGCAAGAACCATAAAAGAGCGGAAAGCACAACGCATAAAATGCGCGTAGGCCGCTTCATTTGACGAAATAAAAAGCCAAGCATACCGGTGGTTTTGATTAATCTGACATCCTCAATACTGTGAGCAATTTGTTTTCGCTCATAGACAGGCGCAAAAAAACGAATACCGCATCTTGTCGAATGAAGCTCATAAATACTCCAGTCATGTCTTTTCACAAGCTGATACAAACGCTTTGAATCGATACCGCTCTCCCACTCATCCATTCCTAATATCTTTTTATTATGCTTCATGATCAAAAATGAATCCTTCCATAGTTCCTTCAATTAAAATTTCATCGCGAGTAAGAGCGCAAACCTTTAAATCCTTACCACTGATTATCAGCTGCATATCCTTCAAACGAAGGCGTATATCGTTGGGAGATGCCTGCAGCAGCTCTTCATACTGTTCAATCATGAGTTGATTTTTCATCATGGTAAGCATGCATCATCACCTCTACACATCATCATACGCTGACCTGAGAAGAAGTATACCTGCATGCTTAAGAGAAATGCATAAAAAAAGAAACCGATAATCGGCTTCCTTTGTTATTTGCCACGACGAGCTTTACGGGCAGCTTCTGATTTCAGTTTACGGCGCACGCCCGGTTTTACATAAAACTCTCTTTTGCGAGCTTCAGCAAGGGTTCCGTTTCTTGATACCTGACGTTTGAATCTTCTCAGTGCATCATCAAGAACTTCGTTCTCTTTCAAAACTACTTTTGGCATTACTTAACCTCCCTTCTGAAGATTGCACTATAATTATATATAAAACAACCTGAAAATGCAACAACTAACGATAATGTTTTATGTAAATTTTGCCTTTTTTAAAGTGAAAATGCACAATTCGACATTAATTACCGCTGTTTTCATCCTCGATACCGAGGTAATACTTACGAATGCAATGACGAGCTGCGATATGATCGCCCAGCCAATCTTCTCTGCCGTCCTCACGATACATAAACAACTCATCACCCTTTCCGAGGATCAAAACGGTATCCTTGACATTTGCCGATTCGATTGCCTGTCGTATCGCATCATAGCGATTTTCAATATAGATGCTTTTGGTGTTATGGATTCCGCCCTTGATTTCATTGGCGATATCACGTGCATTCTCATTTCGCGGATCGTCCTCGGTCAAAACGATCAAATCACAATAGCGATCAGCGATTTCTCCGAACACCTTACGCTTCTTGGTATCACGCTTTCCTGCCGAACCGAATACGGCGATGATGCTGCGGCTTGGATCGGTGATTTCCTTCGCATATTCAAATACCTTTGTTAAGCCGTCCGGTGTATGTGCAAAATCAACGATAACGGTAAACGGCTGGCCTTCATCGATTCGCTCCATTCTGCCCTCAATCTGCGGCAATCGTGTAATATACGGCAACAAATCATCTAACGCTATTCCGCTTTCACACATTGCCGCAATCGCTGCCAAAAGATTATATATATTATACAGAGCGACAAGATTGGTCTCAACACGATAAACCTCTTTATGATGATACAGTGTAAAGGAAGAGCCGTCAGTACCGATATGAATATCATCTCCGCGATAATCTGCATCATTGCCGATGCCGTAGGTAACAGTGCGAGCACTTGTGATCTCCTTCAGCTGTTCACAATAAGGATCATCACTGTTTAATACCGCAATACCGCTTTCCTTTAATTGGCGAAAAAGCTTTTGTTTGGCGGCAAAATAATTATCGATCGTCCCATGGAAATCCAAGTGATCGTAGGTCAAATTGGTAAAGATCGCTACATCAAAATCAACGCTTTGTACCCTGCCGAGCTCTAAGCCATGGGAGGAAACCTCTAAGGCACAGGCCTTCATGCCTGCAGTCTCCATATCCTTCAGTGTGCTGTGGATCGATATCGGATCGGGTGTAGTCAAGGAAGGTAGCTTTTTCACATTTCCGTATTGAACCGCAATCGTACCGATATATCCGCACGGCGCAAAATGAGAATACGTATCCGCAATGATACTGGCAACCGACGATTTCCCGTTAGTACCTGTCACACCGAATATTTTCAGCTTTTTACTCGGATAACCGAAAAACTTTGACGCGATAATATTGAGCGTCGCATTTACATCAGTTACCTTGATATAAGCGACACCATCCTCCATCTGCTCGATATCCTTATGATGAACGATGCACAAGGCACCGTTTGTTATTGCCTGCGAAATATAATTGTGTCCGTCATTTTCCATCCCTTCAATACAAAAATACATATCACCCGGCTTAACTAAACGAGAATCACTCTGAATGCCGGTAATTTCCAATGCGGGCGCTTGTTCAAACATCTCTGACAGCTTCATCCGATTACCTCCTGTTCGCATAGCAGCATATCATTTTCATAAGCGCTGATGCGACGTACTTCTAATTGATGCAGACTTGATGCTTCATAAGGTGCATATACCTTGAGATATTCGCTTGTATGACCGCTTATCATACCGTTTACTTCCTCCTCCCAAAGTACAGCCACCTGCTGCTTCACAAAGCCTTCTTGATACCTTTGATACAATTTCTCACTCAACGCATTCAAGCGAGCACTGCGCTGCTTCTTTATTTGATTATTCAACTGATTTTTCATCAAGGCTGCCTTCGTACCGTCACGCTTTGAAAATGGAAACACATGCAGAAAGCTGAACTGCAGTCTTTTTAAGCAGTCACAGCCATCCTCAAACTGGGCTTCGCTTTCATCGGGAAAACCGGTAATGACATCGGTCGAAATGCTGATGCCTGTGATTTGCTTACGAATTTCGTTGATGCGCTTTTCATAATCCGAAATCGTATACGGACGATTCATCAGTTTCAATATGTCATTATTTCCGCTTTGAATCGGGATATGCAGATGTCGTGCAATTTTAGTTTCCTGCTTCATCAGCTGAATAAATTCATCTGTGATCTCATTGATTTCGATCGAGGAAATACGAATTCGCTGTAACCCTTTTACTTCATCACACATACGCTTTAACAGCTCCGTAAGTGTCGTCGAATATTCACGTCCGTAGCGACCTGTATGAATTCCGGTCAAAACGATTTCCAAATGTCCGTTTGCGACCAAAGCCCTTGCCTGCGCAATCACTTGATCAGGATGCAGCGAGCGCTCCTTACCGCGGGCAAACGGTATGATACAGTAGGAACAAAACTGATTGCATCCATCCTGTATCTTTAAATACGCTCTTGTCTGATGGGTAAAACTTCGTACCGGTATTGCTTCAAATACGCTTGCCGAACGCATATCACTCAGCTTATGTATATGACTTTTGTTCTCCCATGCCGATAAAATCAGCTTCGGCAGCTCTTCCTTTTGGTTGCTTCCGATCAAAACATGGATTCGCGGATCTTTGCTTAACGCCTGAAATTCACTTTGTGCATAACAGCCTACGACCGCAATCAATGCCTTATCATTCAGCTTTTGCGCCTGATGAAGCTTTTGTCTTGATTTTGCCGCAGCCGTATTCGTAACTGCACATGTATTTATAATATAGATATCTGCAGCTTCCTTAAAAAAGACCTCTTGAAAGCCGAGATCACGCAGCCCCTGTGCATAGCCCTGTGATTCATAGGCATTGACCTTGCACCCCAGCGTGGATATCGCAAATGTTGTCATCGCTTCACTCCTTACTCTTTATTATACAACAAATAGAAGTTCAGGTAAACGAAAAATAACCGCTGTTTTCTCACAAGAGAAAAGCTAACGGTTATACTTCAGTCTTTTTAGTGATTTTCTTTAAGTATTTTTCCAACTTCTTTTTCATTGAATCCACGATCAGTTCACTTTCCATGATTGCCCTTGTACAGCCAGCTTCATCATTTTTCATAAAGCATTCGGCTATTTTCTTGATTTCCTCAAAGCTTGAACGTGCACTGCGCATTGAATCAAAATTCAATGTGTGCGTACAATGAAAATTTTCAATAAAATACAAGCGATTCACATCGGGATTATACAATGCAAAATAATGATCATCACCGCAGATATATAAGCAACTGCTGAAATTATACATATACGGCAATACTCCGTACGCATTTTCAATAATCACATCCTGAAAGCTGTTGATAAAGCGCTTATACTGCTTCAGCTCTAATAAGACAATTTCCTTGGTATACAGACGATTCATTCTTACATCAAACATCGGAATATACATATCCTCACCTGCATACGGAAACGATTTTAACTCCTTGCGCATTTGATCAATATCGACATTCATCTGATGTTTGCGCTCCTGATAATCTAAATCGGCCCAAAAATCGTGCATATCGACATAGGTAGTCAAAAAAGTATCCTCAAAGGCCTTTTTATTCAAAATTCCCTCGTAGATCGTTTCTAATTGATAAAAGGACCATTCATCCTTTACGACGCAAGCGATTCCGTATTCCTTAAAGGTAATCTGCATCTGCTTCAGCTTATCACGATAAATACTCAGCTTTTCAATTTTTTTATGATATTTTTTATTGAGGATTGCCTCGATATTTTTCATTTGTAACGCCCCTTATTTCATATTCATAATACATCGACAATACATTGACAATCGATATTGCCGCTGTTTCTGCCCTTAAAATGCGTTTTCCCAGTGATACACAATGAAAGCCTGCCTGCATCAGTTGATTTGCTTCCCATGATTCAAAGCCGCCCTCAGGTCCGATTACTGCCAAAACACTTTTGATATGAGGATACTCATGAAGCAGTGACAGAATATGCTCACTTTCACTGTCAGAACGCTCATAAGCGACCAGCTTTAAATCGGCTTCTGTCTCACACAGCTGCTCCAGCGTCATCGGCTCATGCACATGAACCAAATCACTGCGGCGGCATTGCTCGCAAGCTTCTTGTGTAATCTTATTCCAGCGCTTCAGTTTCTTTTCCTTTTCCGCTTGCTTCCATTTAACAACACAGCGGTTTGCCAAAAGGCCGGATATTTCATTCACTCCTAATTCGCTGCATTTCTGTAGCAAATAATCCCAACGCTCGCCTTTTATCAAAGCAGGAGCTAAGTGAACGGAAATCGCACTGTTGACGCTCGGCATCTGCTCGATAATTGAAGCATACCACTTTTCATCATTTATCAGTTCAGCCAACCAGACATTTTCTGCCTCATCAACCAAACATATCTGATCGTGCGGCTTCATTTTCAATACCCTCAGCATATGATGAAGCTGTTCCTCATTCAACATCACCGGTTGCTTCGGATCAATGATTCCCTGTATAAAATACTGCTGCATTGTATCACCTTAACTATTTTACCTTATTTTTCACATAAAGAAAAGGAAAATGTGCAAAAGATCATTGTACATTTCCCTTTTTTCTTACTCAAACGGATGCGGAATTAAGGAAATTACCGCAATATCATGAATTGTCTCGATTTTAACTTCGGCACGTAATTGTTTTGATAACAGATAACTTTCATGGTATTCCCAATCATATTCGGCTAAGTCAAGATAAGCGATATAATCTGTCAATACCGTTTGATTGATCTCGATATACTGCTTCGGAAGCTTTAAGCTGATTACTTTTCCGCTTACATTCTCTATCTCATAGGACAGAAACGCTGTTTCAAATCGATCGTTCGGCAAATAGATGCTGTTTCTAATATAACTCATCTGTTCTCCGTGAAATTCCTTGGTTCTTGTGATCATTTCCTGATTGTCTTGTAAATAAGTGAATAAAGATGCTTTGATTAAACCGATTTCCTTTAATTCCTGTAATTTCATAAGTGTTTTATTGGAAATCGTTTGATTGTCGATTTGATAATACAAAACGGCAGGTTCACGACTGTCAGAGGTATCAATTTGATAGCTTTGATCACCGTATTTGGCATAAACAACATCGATAATTTGATGATTAGAGCCGCTTTTTTTATCATTTAATATATCAGTGAGTGTATCATGAAGTGCATCGGTATTCATATCCTCTAAAAGATACAGAATTCCTGTCGGCAGGATAAGTGAGATCATGATGAGAAAAATGCCGATTAAAATAATATTACGCTTCTTCATATACAATCTCCAACAGAAAGCTTGCATCGGTTCCTTTTCCGACTTCACTTTCTATATGCAGTTCACTGTGATGCAGCTTTAAAATACGCGTACAAAGTGATAAACCAAGACCGTAGCCGCCGCTTTTTTTACTGCGTGCTTTATCGATCGTATAAAAGCTTTCATCAATCCGTTTCAGTTCACTTTGTGCCATTCCGATGCCGTGATCACTGACCGTAATTTGATAGCCGCTTGTGACTGCCTTACCGCTGAGTGCAATATATAGTTCCTTATCACTCGCTTTTTTGGCATTTTCCAACAGATTCATGATACACGATATTAACAGCTCATGCTCACCCAAAACATATGCATGTTCCGCTTTACAGTGTATCTTAATCATCAAGCGTTCCTCGGCAAGCTGCAGCGCCTCTTGAAGCAATTCATACGCATCGATTTTTTGCAACTCAATACGGTTTGCGGAAAGCTCCATCAGTTCCAACAGCCGATGAGATAACAGCTCCAGTCGTTTCGTTTCGCTGTATATATAATTTAATGCCTTTTCTTTGTCCGCCGCCGTATATTTTGCCTGACGTAAAATCTTGGTATACCCCATAATCGACGTCATCGGCGTTTTCAATTCATGCGTGAAATTTGCGATAAAATCCTCTCGCTGCTTCAGCGCCTGTTCGAGTTCCTGTTGTCTTTTTTTGATAGCCTCGATCATTAGAACAAAGGAAGCGGCAAGTTCTCCTACCTCATCGTGAGAAGTGATCGGAATCACCGTGTCTAAATCACCGCTTGTGACAGCTTTGGTCGCTTCATTTAAACTTTGAATCGGCTTTGTTAAATAGTGTGCTAAAATGCTGATTAAAACAGCACATATGAATAATAGCAGTATTTCAATAAAATAAAAATAAGTTAGATTTCGATTTCTCACCTCATAGAGTGTAGAAATATCATAAGCACCAATCACTGTGATTGTTTCCTGATTCATTTTCACCCTTGAACAAAGCAAGGCATAGTGCATATTTTCATATTCAATCATATCACCGTTTTGTATTGTTACAGGATCAATTGAAAAAGGAAGATTACCCCAAACAAGTTGTTCATTTACAGCAACATACAACTTTCTTGAATTACCCATATAAGCACTGAGTGTATACAGCTGATCCTTTAAGCGCTCTTGATTAATGGTTGAATCTGCGCTTAGCTGTTCTGTAAGCATTGTTTCAATGCTGTATTTTTCCAAATCAAACTCTGCCGCATTGATTTTCATTTGCAGTTCAAAGGCTTGTTGAAAATGATTATGAATAAACAGAATACCGGATAAAGAAAACATCACAAGGATGATCAGCATCGTACCACTGACAATTTTAAAAGCGAATTTCATCTTACACCTCAAAGCGATAGCCGATTTTAGGCAATGTCTGAATCGTTTTTTCCAAATTCAGCTTTTTTCGCAGTCTTTGAATATGCAGATCGACTGTTCTTGTATCCTCATCATCACTTTCCCATACGTTTGCCAGTATTTGTCCTCGTGATAACGCAATACCGCCGTTTTCCGCCAAATAAAGCAATAACTCGTATTCCTTTAGAGTCAAATGAACCGGCTGATCATGTAATGTGACACTTCTTTGTCGCGTATCGATTTTTATATCAGGCAGACGAATGACACTTTTGTATCTGCGCAGCACACAGTGAATGCGGGCAAGCAGTTCTTCCGGTTCAAACGGTTTCACGATATAATCATCGGCTCCCATATTCAAGCCTTTCACGCGATCTTGCAGTTCTCCTTTTGCGGTCAAAAAAATGACGGGAATATTTTCACGACGTGCATAAGCAAGCAACTCATAGCCGTCCAGCTTAGGCAGCATTATATCCAATAACAGTAAATCATAGTCTCGCTCACAGATCAAATCTGCCCCGGCTTCCCCGTCAAGCGCATAGTCTGTTTCATAGCCGCTTGCTTTTAAGCACATGATGATTAAATCAACGATCGGCTGTTCATCCTCTACGATCAATATTTTGCTCATTCGCTCACTTCCGTTCTCTCAGTAAATTATTATACAAGAAAACGCTTAAAAATACTATGACAGTGATTGTGATAACAGCTATTCCGTGATGCAGCGCCCATGACAGATTGAATAACGGAAACAGTGCGTTCAGCTTTGTTTCGAAAATCGTTAATAAATACGGTAAGATACATACGATCAGGGAGACGATAAAGGCAGCGCTCATCTGCTTAATTCTCTGTGCGATCCACGCAATCAACAGTACCGTAAACAGATAGGATACATACTTGATGAAACAAAAGCCGATTATATAGGCAGCGATGGATATTTGATGCGGTAAGAATTCCAAATACTCAATGCTTGTGACAGACGCTCCTAACTCGGGAAAGCCGTACATGCGACCTATATGTGCCAGCTGTGAAGTCAGATAGATCGCATACAGCACGGAGCAGACAAGAAATAAAGCCATGATTTTATGATGAACGAGTGTTTTTCGTCCTTTCAGCGTAGAATGCAAGAGCAGAATAAAGCCGCTTTTGTATTCATTGATAAATACCGGCAGTACTATAATCATCGTTATTATTAATAATAACATTTCATTTTCATTGATTCCCGACTGAACACCGAGCAGCTTGTGATATCCGCTGTCATAAACAAACTCAGCATACTCATGGTTTTTCACATATTCGACCTTTGCTTCGATGCGGGCAAACTGTGCTTTGGAGGCTAAAGTATCTTCATACGGTCTTTTGGCAATGTTTGCTTGTGTATTGGTCAGCTTGTTTGCCTGTACGAGTGCATCTATCTGAAGCAAGCCTTCCTCTGCTTCTTCATATTCCTTTTGAATTGATTGGATAAATTGTTCCTTTTCCTTTGTCAGCGGACCGCTCAAAGCTTCCATATATTCCTTGTAATAATTTTCCTGAAACGACAGATGCGTAGGTTGCTGCTGAAAATGATATACGGTAAATAACGCAAAAGCTATCATCGCAAGCAAGGCTTTATTGGTAATCAATACTTTATATAATTCAAAGCTGAATAAGCGATGAATTTTAATCGGAGGCTGATAGCTATTAAGTCTTACAAGTATACGATTTTCTTTCTTTGCGGTCTGCATGCCGTTTAAATAACGAAATACGGATAAGAAACCAAATACAAAGATCCAAAGCAACTGAAGCAGCGGCAATATGATGTGCTTATCAAGCATGATATTGAAAAATCGCATCTGTGAATAGGTGCTGTACATCGCATTGGTATCAAATAATGCGATGAAATTAAAGCTTTTTAATATACCGATCATGGAATCATAAGCAATCATACGGCTCATAAACAAACTAACAATAAACAGTATCGCTGTTACAAGCATGCACTCCATAATGCTTGAGAAGCGTATCGCCGCATAAAAGATCGTAACGGCAAGCATCCATAACATGAATAGTTTGGTAAGCAAAAACAGTAACAGATAAGTACCGACATTCAGCTTCAGTGTAGATAACATAAGCAGCGGCAGACTTTGAAGCGAAGCAGAAAGATTTCCGTAACCGATTACAGAACCGTAATAAATGAAATTCATGCCATAAAGCAACATTTCGATCAAAAAGGCTGTAATCGCTAAAGCCGCAAGCTTGGAAGCGACAGTAGTAATTTGTCCGTTTGCCGTACTTTTGATTAACATCAATAACTGTTTTTCCTTTTCCTCATAAATCACTGAAGTTGCCGCAACCAAAATCAATAAAAAAGCAAGAAAATCAGTGATGGATACGCTTGTCAATGCTTTCACGCCTCGATCGATCTGAAAGTCTGTTACAGTATCTAACATAGATTGATACGCACGTTGAATAGCCGTAATACTTTGACTCGATACGCTGTTTTTTTGATTGAAAATCGATATTCCCTGTAGATCATCACTCTCAGATAAAATATCTTGAATCGCTTTTTGATATTGATCGATTTTCTCATAATCATTTTTCACTTGTTCCAATAAGGCATATTCGTGTTCAAAATCACCGGTGTAAGGAAATACAGGCTGTGACATCGCTTCCTCATAATATCGATTGTACAGGTCTTTGTTCTGTTCACGCAATGTTTTACCATAGGTACGCATACCTTCATTTTCACTGCTCAGATTCGTTTGAACATTATAAATGAGCTGAATCGCATAGACTCTTTCATAGGCATCATGAATCAACTTTCCCTTTTCCTCATGCGTTTTATCAATCAGTTCTTGTTGAAGCAGTCGATAACCTTCATCACTTAACTGCGCTTCCTTTCGTAAATAACTTTGATAATTTAAAAACGTGAAGTTTAATAAGGCGGCAGCCGCAAACAATATTAGAAACAGTCGATGACTGAAAAGCTTGTGCAGCTCAAATTTAATCAGTTTCATAATTCCTCACCGTCGGAAAAGATATGCATACAGGCATCCTCTAAAGTTCCGCCCGGTGCATAGTGTGCAAGCAGCTGTTCTGCCGTCTGTTGCGGAAGCAAACTGCCGTCCTTTAATACTAAGATCGCCTCGGCAATATTTTCAATATCAGGCACGATATGCGTCGCTATCAATATGATCCGATCCTTTGCCAACTGTTGAAGCAGCATTTTTACACGAATACGTTCTTTCGGGTCAAGCCCTGCCGTCGGTTCATCAAATATCATCAGCTTAGGATCACCGATAACCGCACTCGCAATCAACAGTCTTTGTTTCATGCCGCCGGAATACGTATGAATCTTACGATGAATATCATCGCCTAAATTAACTGCTTTGATCGCCTCATCAATCATTTGCTTCGCTCTTTGCCTGTCAATGTTTTTTAAGGCAGCGATATAGCTGAGAAACATTCTGCCGCTAAAGCCGTGATACAACCCCTGTTGCTGCGGCATATAGGATAGAATATTGCGATAAGCACTACTGTTTTCATATATATTTTGATTGTTCCATAGAATCGTTCCGGTATCTGCCTTTAAGTTGGTGGTAATTATTTTCATCAATGTTGATTTTCCGGCACCGTTTGGTCCTAACAGTGCATAAATTCCCTTTTCACAAGTGAAGCTAATATCTTTTAACACTTGTTGCTTGCCGTAGCATTTCGATATATTTTTAATTTCCAACATAACAGCACCTACTTTGCATTTTCCATCTTTAAATAATTCGCTTTTGAATTCCAATAATCCTCTTTTAAAATTAAGCCGTATTCGGTAGCGACTATATCCTGCTGAGTCGTGCCTGCCCAAGTCGTATATTCCTCACCGAGAGTATAACCCATTTGCACAAAATAGTATTTATCATTGGACGCCAATATTTCAACAAGGTAATCATTGGTATCCTTCAGATGAAATTCACTTTGTTCCTTTGATTTTAAATCAATGATTTCGGCACGATCGATATGTGCCTCTTCATCCTTATAGTGATAGACCAACAGCTTATTATCGATAATCGGTGCTAATGTCATATCACTTTGCGAAAGCTGGGTAAAATCACTTTTTTGTCTTTTATTAATATCATAATATTTCAGTGTTTTACTGTGCTGTCCGAGCATATAGATGCCGTTCTCACCCACTTTTATTTGTTCCGCATCTATAAAGCTTTCCTTAAACAGCGCTTCGCTTTTTTTAGATTCGATATCAAACAGCTTAATTTGAATATCAGAACGATACATATTATCAATATAGCCTGATATATCATCATCAAACAAATTTGGATCCTGTGCATAAATGATTTCCTGAAGAATGATCTTATTATCATAAATACCGATAAAGGAATCATTCATCGCATCATCGATTTCCTCATAGCTGCCGTTATCAAGATTGATGGCAATTAATTTACGACTTGTTATATTCGTAGTAAAAGAATTTTGTTTATCTTGAATATGCTCATAATATTCTAAAAATGTAAACATTTGATTTCCCTTTATCACATACGGCATCGAAATCTGTGTACCGCTGGGAACCGTAAATAATTTTTTCCGGTTTGTTCCGTCTAAATCCATGCGATACACGGTAGAGGGATTTCCGTTATCCGATGCCATACTCGTTGTTCCTGCGTCATTTATACTTACCACATTGCTCGCTTCCTGTGCATTGACTAAGTATAAATGTTGATCATAATAAAAAATTTCATTTACTTCAGCGATATTCAGATAAGAGCTGCAAGACTCATCCTCATGTTTACAGTTCGGTTTGTTGCACAGATAGACTTCCTTTTGCGTCGCATAATCAAAATACACAATGTGTTCAAGGTCTTTGATCATGTAATAACCGTTTTCATACGTTTGTACATCTCCTCTGTCAATCAACTTCATTACCGCATCGTTTTTCGCTGCGATATCAGGCTTTGTATCGGTATTGTTACTTGCTTGTTCCATATGTTGAAAAACAACAATGAAAATCGACAGCGTTGTAATAATACCGAAAAGCGCACTTCCGATCATCAATATTTTTTTATTCATTTGTATTCCTCCTTATTTGTTTACATGTATTCTATCAAGGTGTTGTATCAAAAATGTATCATAATCTAAAGGATATGAAAAAAATTCATTTCTTAATGAAACAATATCTTTCTTATTTGATAAAAAAACAAGACCGAGCTACCTATGTTAGATAGAATCAGTCTTGTATAATAATCAAATATCAGCTTTCCTATTCAAGGATTAAATGCTCGTAGGTTCCCTCTGACGCAAGCGCCTTCAGCTTTTTGATTTCAAACGGCTTTAAAATTCGGTAATCGCCTTGACTCAGATCTGATACGCTTAAAAAAGCTAATTGCTTGCGATGCAGTCTGCGCACTTGATAGCCGAGTGCTTCCATCATACGCTTTACCTGCCGGTTGCGTCCTTCCACAATCGTCAGATCAAAGGTCGTTTGGCGCTTTTCCTTTTCATAGGTGATATGCTTGATTTTTGCCGGTAATGTTTTCATGCCGTCGTCAAGCACAATACCGCTTTTTATTTTACGAATATCCTCACTGCTTAGCACACCGTTGATCGTTAAATTATAGATTTTAGGGATATGATGACGAGGATGTGTTACTAAATTCGCGAACTCACCGTCATTTGTCAATAACAATACTCCGCTTGTATCATAATCAAGCCTTCCAACCGTAAAAATACGTTCTTCACATGCTATTAAATCGATTGCACGAAGGCGATCCTCGTTTTCTTCGTTGGTACAAACACATTTTTTCGGTTTGTTCATAATAAAATACACCTTATTTTCACGAACGATCACTTTACCCTCAACACTGATTTGATCGCCTCTTTTTACTTTCGTTCCAAGCTCGGTGACAATCACACCGTTGACCGCGACCTTGCCTTCGCTGATCAAAATCTCAGCCTTGCGGCGTGATGCAACACCTGCCTGCGCTATTACCTTTTGTAAACGCTCCATAGCTTCACTTCCTCGCTTTATTTGCTTTCTATATTTTACACAATATAAAGCGAAAAGTAAAAGAAATCTTTTATAAAATATCTTGATGAGAAAATTTTGTTAAGGAAAACAAAGAAAAATAGGGCTGTTATGCAAAGATCAACAAGGTTAAAAAAATAGCCATACCAATTCCCGCAATATCGGCAATCAGACCGATAGAAAGCGAATTGCCGATTTTTTTAATTCCGACACTGGAAAAATACAGCGTGATGACATACACAGTAGTATCGGTGCTGCCCTGAATAATACTTGCCATCATACCTGCCAAGGAATCAACACCGCAGGTTTTAAAAATATCGATCAATACCGCCAGTGAGGCACTTCCCGAGATCGGACGAAACAGTACCATCGGCCATATCTGTGAAGGTATAGCGGTGCTGATGTATTGAAATAAACCGGAGATAATATCCATTAAGCCGCTTTCTCGAAGCAGGGATATTGCACACATCATCGCTAACAGCGCCGGATAAATATCTAAAAATAAGCCCATACCGTCCTTGACACCGGTTAAAAATACACTGTAGGCAGGAACTCGTTTACAAAGTGCGATAATAAAAATCAGTAGAACAAGCGCAGGCAAAATCAACGTACTGTCAATCACGATGATTCCACCACCGATCTACAGCAATTCCGACAAGTGACGCAAACATCGTACAAAGCACTGCCCAAGGCATAAAATCGGTTACTTGTAAGGAATGGAACTCACTGCGTAGCGCAATCAGTGTAGTCGGCAGTAAGGTAACTCCGGCAGTGTTTAATACAAGAAAGGTCACCATCGAGCGCGATGCCGTATCCTTTTTAGGATTATGGCGCTGCATTCCTTCCATCGCTTTTAAGCCGACCGGTGTTGCGGCAGAGCCTAAACCAAACATATTTACGGTAATATTGGTAGCGACATAGCCGAGTGTTTCCTCATCTTCCTTAAGATCGGGAAGCAGCCATTTCAAAAACGGATGGAATACCTTTTCCAATGCCGCAATCATTCCTGCCTCTCTTGCAACATACAGAACGCCGTTCCAGAAACATACTGTACATACTAACGGCAATACAAAATCAAATGTATCTTTGCCGATATTTAAGCATACTTGATTGATGACATCGACTCGACCGTTGAAAAATGCAAAAATCAGTGAGGCACAAATCATGATCAGCCATAGTATATTCATGAGAACCAACCGCCCTTCTCCTTGATCCTTTTCCCGCTGTATTCATATTCAAGCGTTATATCATCCTTTTTCACCGTTATTTTTAATATGCCGTCTTTCACCTCACTGTCTATGCTTAGATCCACCGTACCCTCTTTGGGAACAGAAATAAACACCGTTTTCTCAATATCAAATTCATATTGATTCAATTGATACGTACCGGCTTTGATTACCGGATATGCTTCATATCCTGAGAGCTGTTGTTCATGCTTGGTTTTGTGAAAAGCAAAATCACCGCCCATATTCAAGGTTACGACAATAGATTCCAAATCATTGTCGGCAGCGCTTGAAACAAGCGTTCGTCCGGCTTTCTTGGTATAACCTGTTTTACCTGCCGTTGTCGCATCATAGGTAAACAGCAGCTTGTTTTTATTCATCCAGCGATTTCCTTTAAAATCATAATATTTACTTCCGGCAATTTCCTTAAACGTATCATTCTGCATCGCATAGCGCATCAACAGTGCCATATCATACGCACTTGAGATATTACCGCCGTCTGTTTCATCTAAGCCGCTCGGATTACGAAAGATACTGTCTTTCATCCCGATTTGTTCGGCTTTTTCGTTCATTTTGTCGACAAATCCATCGATACTGCCACCGATATGATCGGCAATCTCTACCGCTGCATCATTACCGCTTCGTAACATCAAGCCGTATAACAGATCACGCAAAGTTACCTCATCACCTACCTTTAAGTAGATACTGGAGCCGTCGACCTTAAGTATCGCATCGGATACCTTCCAAGACTCCTCGAGCTTTCCCTCCTCGATCGCTACGATTGCGGTCATTATTTTAGATATACTGGCAACGCTTTGTGTTTCATGCATCTTATCGGAATCTGTCACTGTACCGTCATTGCCGTTCATCACACAATAGCTTGCCTTAACATCACAAATACAGGCAAAAAACAACAGCATACAAATGAATCGCTTTCGCATAACATCCCTCATTTCAATTCAGTATATGTGATGCTTCACTCTATTTTGTCAATCACTTACTAAAAACAAGCGAATCAATGCGGATAATAAGCGATAGGAAGATAAAAAAAGCACCGTTTTTCACGATGCCTTTGCGTTTCAGACCTTGATCAGATTCTTTGCGGCAACAGCGGCAGTTACCTGATTGTTTTTTCCGATAACGACACGATCACCCTTGATTTCCATTACCTCATACACAGTATCATATACAAACGGCGCTAACGGATTGCCTTGATAATCCGGTGCATTTTTCTTGACCTTTACCAAATCCTTAACCTTAAGTGTCGAGGAGTCTTCTGCATAACCGTCAATCACGCTGTTGTTTACCCAACCGGTACCGTTATTAATCAAATACGGATTTCGTGCATCGGCGACGATTTTAGTAATTGTTCCCTGATGAACTGCGATATCGGTTACTGCCTCAGTCGCATCAGAGCTGACATATAACGCATGAAAGCGAACCTTGTCCCCTACCTGATAGGTTTTCGGCGTATGCTTGGTCGTAATGACCGCATCATTTACCCAGCCGGTGCCGTCATTGATCAAATACGGATTTCGTGCCTTTTCAATGACTCTTGTGATTTTACCGCGATGAATCGCAATATCGGTAATCGGAACGGCAGAATCAGAGGAGCGATACAGTGCTCGAAAGCTTACATCATCGCCGACCTTATATTTCAGCTTTGTCGGCGGTTCAGGCTTAGGATCGGGCGTATCGTCGCCGAAATAGTTTCGTTTGCCTGCCATCGTTAAGAAATCATCATAATAGCGGCTCAAATCATTTCGCTCACTGCTTCCCTCTACCTTCGCATCGCTTGTATACTGCCACAGCTTAAATGCCTTATCATAGGTCGGCGTACTGCTCCACTGTGCCAGCCACCGCGTATAATCGTTCACATTCATCAGCTTGTTGTTCCAATAATCCAAATTCGCATAAATACCGACAAATCCGCCTGCCGCCTCAATTCGCTTACAGAAAGCATTCGCAATCTGTGTATATAATGCAGCAGACATATCGCCTACATAATTACTGCGCTCCAAATCATAATAAATCGGCAGTGCTAAATTCCATCCCTTTACCAAGCGCAGTACATGATCTGCCTCATCTCTTGCCTCCGCAGCGCTTCGCGCATAAGAAAACAGATAAACACCGAAAGGAATTTTTAATCTCGTACATTCCTTTACATTGCGTAAATACTGCGTATCATCCTGTTTCGCAACATTACCGCCGTAGCCACAGCGAATAATTGCTCCGTCGACTTGTTTTTTCACAAGCTCCCAGTTTACCGTACCGTTAAACTGGCTTACATCTATGATCGGCTTTGCCATATTATCACCTCATTCTATCGTATGCTTATGAATACGGCAGTGTTTCATCAAATCCCTAAGAGGTAAAAAACAAAAGCATAAAAAAATCACATGCACAAAATCTCATGTGATCGTTAATTGATTATTTATTCCGATGAAATCGATGGTTAAGAAAAACTAAGGTACAGGGCATGATAATTACGATATAAATAAAAATAATAATGAAAAAGGCAATGCCTTCTGCATGAAAAGAAAACGAAAATAAATGAGTCAAGAGAAAATCGCAAAAGCGATAATAAATTAAAAATTCCACCATAAGTACAAGAGCAACAGCGATATAAAAGCTTGATTTTTTATCTTTATTCATATGTATTTCCTTCCTTTTCAAGCGCTTTTGAGCGCAGGCTTGACAGCTTTTCCTTTAATGCGATATACGCAGATTCATTGTCCTCAGTATCCTTTACACATTCCTCCATCGGGCACATCCCCGTTTGCGTGCGATTGATAATATAGGGACATAATGCTTCATAAGAAAACGGGATATGATGTGCGCTCAGATAGTTATATGCGGCTTCACTCATTAAACGAGCATGTATATAAGCGACACGGGAACGATGATACAGCATTGCGGCAGCCTTACCGATCACACGATCGACAATGATACAGTCGCTGAAATAACGAGAATCCTTTTCCAGCTGCTTCATGATCGGAGCGATTCCGCGCTCATGCGATACATACAGAAAGCCGTCTTTTCCGGCACAAAGCGTATAACCGCCGTTATTTTGAATTGATTTCAACTGCGAAAGCATCACGAATATAACCGCCCTTCTCTATGATTCTGACTAAAGCAGGCAAAAACAAAAGCTGAGTAATAATACCGGGAATTCCTGTAATAACAGCAGTCCATACAAGCGGAAAGCCGCCAAACGGAATATCCGACAGCAGTGCCGCGATAGTTATCGCAAGACCGTAACAGATGCGCCCCGCTGTCATTGCGCTGACTAATGACAGATAAGCATGAACAATCGTATGTTTACGCGAAAGTCGTTGATAACAGATTCCGGCAGTAAAGCCATACGCACCAAGCTCTGCCATCATAAACAAAACACGATCTGCGCTCGGCATTCCCGTGAGCAAAAAACTCAGTAACGGTGTCATGAAACCTAGCAATGCTCCGTAGTGCCACCCTAACAATAGGCCGGACAGCAGCACCGGTATATGCATCGGCAGAAAAATCTGCCCTGCTTGCTGAAGTCCCAATAAATGAAACAGCTGCGGCAGCAGTAAAGCCGTGGAAAGACACAATGACGCAAAGGTCAATTTTCTAGTTTTCATCCTATTCACCTGCATTATTATTTTCAAAGCCCGGAAGCTTACAATTCAAATTTCCGTTTTCATAGCGCTCAATTTTTTCGTTTAAGCGTTCTAATGTAGCCTGAAGCTCATTCATACGCTGAAGCAGATGATCTCGCTCCTCAATCAAAAGCTGCTTGCGGGCATCAATCGTTTCATCGCCCTGTTGATATAGCTCCACATAGGTAATCAGCTTTTCAATCGGCAATCCTGCACCTCGCATACATTTGATAAATTCGATCCATTGTAAAGAAACCTCATCATAATCACGGATTCCGCCCGCATTTCTCGGTACGACCGGTATCAGCTTGATTCGCTCATAATAGCGCAGGGTATCGGCACTTAATCCGTATAGCTTACTGACCTCTTGTATTCGCATTACAGCACTTCCTTTCGTCCGCTACAGTATAGCACTTAAAGCTAACTCCAAGTCAAGCGTTTTCATCCGTTACTGTATAACCGCTTTTTTTGATGATTGATAGCTTCACTTCCTGCTTCTGCATGGATCAGCTCACAGATCTTATGAAATATCAAATACTCGGAATACGTATCCATGCCGCAATATTCAAACAGCTCCTTGCGGATTCGCTCCTTATCGGCGTTTTTCTCCTGCATCAGCCTCCAGCTTTCGGCCGCCTGAAGTCCCTGTGAAACCGCCAAGCTGTGATAATCAAAATGACAGAACACCTCAACAAGCTTTTTTAAAGAATAATATCCGTGCATTTTACTGTCATAAATACTTCCGGAGCTGAACGGTATGGAAAGATCGACCATGCGTTCGCAAATTTGCATTAATTCCGCTTGATACTTTGGGAATTGTTCTCCTAATTGGATCAAGCGAAGTTTTTCGGCCCCCTCCATATTATAAACAAGCACTGTTCCTCTTTTCGGTATATGTTTTAACAGATGCTCGATAAATTCGATGCGACAATCCCCTTCTCCGATAAATTCCTCATGAGTAAGCGGTGCATTTTCCCTTTCTTCAACATGCAGGGAGTATTGAAACACAAGCACATCAAAGGGCTTCATTCCCTCATAGGGCGGATATACAAAGGTCTCCCATTCAAAATCCAAATAAGAGATCGGATAAGTGATGTTTTGATTGACCCAGTTACTTAAGGCAAAACGATCCATGTAAAAGCCGTTGCCGTTTGCCGCCATGATCTGTGCATATTGAAGGCGTGTCCCCTCCAATGTGTCAAAGTCTATTTCTTTCATATCCGTAACACCGTGATGAAGCAATGTGAATTTTTTGGTGCACTGCATGAGATACAGCACCGATGTATCATGGGCACGTTTGGCAATACATTCATCATAATACAAGCATTTATAGCCCTTGGAACAGTTTGGTGATAAGTGCTCCTTCGCACATTTTCGCTTTAATACCTGTGCGGTTTCCTTTGCGATTTGAAATACATCGCGTTGATGCTTCTCAATCAAATCCATAGCGGTATGAATTCCGTTATTGCGTTTATTATATAAATACGGAGTAACGACAAGCAGTTCTTGAACATCTAAATCCTGTTTGCGAATATAACCGGCGTTTAAGTGAATGATCCAAACCTCATTTACGATGACACCGCACGCTTTCGCTACCGCGATTTTATCTGCCAGCTGTTGTGCCTGTCGTTCCCTCGGATAACAGGAAGCATAGGTAAAGTAAAGATTCCAACCGCTTTCTGCTCTAAGCATCAACGGTATATGAATTCTTAGATCACAATGAGAAAAACGCGCATTGATCAATGTATCATACTGTCTCATTGCCGATAATGCCTTTTGTGCTTCATCACCTACACTTCCCTCATAAAAATCGCTCAAATGAAAATATTCTTTTACTAAAGATACTATATTTTCATTATAATAAACCATAGGAAATGTTTTTTTCGGCTGATGATATTCCAGCCATGACAGTCGCAGACAGCGTTCATAATTTCTTATATCCGATAAATGCATAGTAAACTCCTTCATAAGTTAAATTATATCATAATCGAAGAATTTTTTATATCCTAAGCGTTGTAAACAAGTGAATTTTGGGATATAAAAATATTGATTGTTACGCAGCGTTAACTGATACTTTCTCAAATGAATTGATTTCAATATACTATATCTTTTGAATAGATATTGAGGAACTTTAGATAAAATCAATCCGTTTTTCATCAGATTTTTTATAAATCAAATAGAAAAAAACAGGCATAAGATGAATCCATCATCATACCTGTTTATCAAATATGCATGTATACTGCCTATAAATAACAAACAAACTATCAAATTATTTATTCGCCTGCTTCAGCATCCATTCAATATAGACTCCATATCCCTTATGCGGATTTGAGGTAATCACATGTGTAATAGCTCCTATAATTTTCCCGTCTTGAACGATCGGAGAACCGCTCATACCTTGAATGACTCCGTTTGTCTGTTTTAACAGTGCTTCATCGGTTATTGTGAATTCAATCCCCTTACGATCGATATTCTTTTGTTTATGAAGCTTGGTAATCTTGATTTTATACGGCTTGACTTCATCACCGTTCAATACCGTATAGATTTCAGCCTCACCGGTATGAATTTCATCCTGCGTTGCCCATTCCAGCTTTTTCGCATTTTCATTAAATAATTCATCATACGTTCCGTAAATCCCGATCGGTGTATTTTGCGAAACCTCAGCGATTTCATTATCATAAAAAATCGTTGCATGCTTTTCACCGGCAAGATTTTCTTGTGCCTTCGTAATTGATGTTACCGTTGCGGGATAAATCGAACCTTGACTCACATCGGCGATTTCCTTTAGATCGCTGTCCATGATTTCATGCCCCAATGCACCGAAGGTCTTATGTGCGGGATCATAGAAGGTCAAGGTACCGACTCCGGTAATTTTATCCTTGATATACAAGCCGCTTTGAAAATTCTTTTGCGCTTGATTGTATCTGGTGATCATATCGACCTGTATCGTTTTATGATTACGAACAACGCTCAGCTTTATTTGATTCTGCGGCTGTTGATAAGCGGATAATGCGACATATAGGTCATTCATCGTACTGATTTTCTGATTGTTGACTGCGACAATGCGATCACCGATTTCAATTCCGTTATCCTTAGGGTCATAAAGACCGTCGCTTGTTTGAATCGCATAGGTACCGCTGATCACAACGCCGTCATAGCGTACCTCAATGCCTATAGAATCGCCGCCCAAATACAGCTCATCCTCAGCCTTTACCGCGATCGGTGAGGCCAACGCAAAGACCAGAGCTAACGGCAGCAGCTTTTTGAACATTCTAACACCTCCTGCATGTTAGTATGTCCGATATTGCTAAAATAATTTCGTTAAATTTTACCTATTTTGACTGAGCCTTTGTCAACAGCTCACGTGCCGCTGATAATGCGTGCTCGGATGTAGAATCACTCGCAATCAGCGCAAGCTGTTCAACTCGCTCCTCATTTGACAATTCACGAATTGCGGTCGTTGTTCCTTGATCATCTTGGCTTTTCTCAACCAAGAAATGATGATCGGCACACGCTGCGACTTGAGAAAGATGGGTGACACAGAAAACCTGTGTATCCTTACTTAACTGTTGCATCTTTTTACCGATCGCAAAGGCAACGCTGCCGCTGACTCCGGTATCGATTTCATCGAAGATGATCGTTTCGATTCCCTGTAAACGACTGAAAATAGTCTTTAAGCCTAACATCAAACGCGACAGTTCTCCGCCCGAAGCCGTTGTCTGGAGCGCTCGCAGTGCTTCCCCCTTATTCATGGAAATCAAAAACTGTACTTGATCAATTCCCTGTCGATTGCCTTCATGCGTATGTATTTGCACGTGAAACTGTGCATGTTCCAAATGCAGATCGCGAAGCTGTGAAACGATTTGCTGCTCCAAGATCTTTGCCTTTTTTACGCGTAGCTCATGCAGATTCTCGGCTGCCTGATAAAATTTATCATAGGCTACTTTTTTCAGCGCCTCCTGTTTTTTGATATAATCACTACGATGCAGAATCTGATCGATTTTCTGTTCCAAATCCGATCTTTTTTCAATAACTGTAGCGACATCTCCGCCGTATTTTCGCAATATTTTTCTAATTTGAAAAATGCGCTCATTCACTGCATTTACACGCTGTTCATCATATTCCATTGCATCCATATACTGATAAAGCACTTGATATTGATCCTCCAGTGCATAATAGATTTCCAAGAGCTTATCATGAGCCGCGACAATGACTTCGTCTTCATCAATCAGTTCTAATAAACGTGCCGCCTCATAAACAGCCGGATTCGCCCCGCTGTCATTATTCAAAAGCGCTGTGCATTGATGCAGCGCACTTGATATTTTTTCAAACGCACTGAAGCGGCGTTGTTCCTCCTCTAATTCGTTTAATTCATTCTCTTTGATATCAGCTTCATCGATTTCATTGAGCTGATAAGTCAAAAATTCCAAATCATCTTCATTATAATCACTTTCCAGTGCCTCCTGCAGCTTTACCGCAATTTGATTATAATGCTCAAACGCTTCCTCTACCTGCTTCAAAAGTAAAGCTTCGCCGCAATAATTATCTAACAGCTGCAAATGATATCGCGGATTCAATAAATACTGTGAGTCATGTTGGGAATGAATATCAATCAATGAGGAAAGCACCTTACGAATAAAGGAAACCGTTGTCGTGCGATGATTCAGCTTAGCACTGCTTTTCCCGTCGATTCCAAAACTGCGCTGAACAATCAAGGTATTCTCCTCAAGCTCATAGCCCTCCGAGTTTAAAAGCGCCGTAAGCGGATGTGTCGGTGATATTTCAAACACCCCTTCGATAACGGCACGCTCTTTCCCCTGTTTGATCATAGCCGTATTGATACGATCGCCGCATAAGATACCGATTGCATCAATCAAAAGCGATTTACCGGCACCTGTTTCTCCGGTAAAGGCGGACATGCCTTCGCAAAACGGCAAATTCACATTGTCGATCAATACAAAATCCTTTACATATATTTCTGATAACATAGACTCACCTCACTGTTATATTCGCTTGCATGATTTCAGCGTAATCAAATACTTTATCACATAC
This sequence comes from Erysipelotrichales bacterium, assembly GCA_910576855.1. Taxonomy (GTDB): domain Bacteria; phylum Bacillota_I; class Bacilli_A; order Erysipelotrichales; family Erysipelotrichaceae; genus C-19. Next base: position 14,513 of record CAJTJP010000024.1, on the reverse strand, counting down.
AGAATCCTTAATATGGAACACATATTCCTGATTGCCGTCACGTCCAACGACACTGCTTTTTTTGATATGATGGACATAGAGATCAAGTGATGAAATAAATTCGTACATATCTTTTAAGACTCGCTCATGTACCTTTGGTTCCTTCACAATGCCGTGTTTATTGATAAAAGCCTTTCCTGCTTCAAACTGCGGCTTTACTAAAATGACGAGCTCGACTGTTTTCATACATGCGATAACTGCCGGAATAATCAGCTTACACGATATAAACGATACGTCCATACAGGCAAAATCGATTTCTTGCTCAAACATATCAGGTGTTAAATAACGACAGTTCACATGCTCACGATTTTCTAAGCGCGGATTTTTCAACAGCTGTGAAGCCATTTGATCGCTGCCGACATCCAAGGCGTAAACATAAGCAGCTCCGCCTCTCAGGCATACATCGCTGAAGCCGCCGGTTGAGGCACCGACATCCATTACGATGCGATCCTTTAAGGAGATATCGAACGGTTCTAACACATCATACAGCTTAAAGCCGGCACGTGATACAAAGGAAAGCGTCTCTTCTTGAAGACTCAGAATATCATTGTCATTTACGATAAAATTCTTTTTGGTGACAACAACATCGTTTACCTTTACTCTGCCTGCGATGATCGCATCCTGCGCCTTTGCGCGGGTAGGAGTGATTTCTCGCTCAACCAACGCCTTATCTAATCGCATAACAGCTCCGTTATCACTTGAAAAACGCTGTTGCTGTCAATATGCTCACTCTTGCGAAGCTGCGCAACAGAGCCGTGTGATACAAAATGATCCTTAATACCGATGCGCTTGATAAAGACTTGAATTTTATGATCGTTATAATATTCTAAAACGGCAGAGGATAAGCCGCCGCTCAGCATATCGCTTTCATAAATGATGATCGGGCAATTTTTTGCGGCGATTTCCTGCAACATTCGCTGATCAATCGGCTTAAAAAAACGTGCGTTGACAACTGTCAGCGGGATATGATTCACCTCAGCTCTGGAGAGCATTTTATCAACCTGAGGACCGTATGTAATCACAATAATGCGATCGTCATCCGTTGATTGATGAAGCGTCCATGAACCAATCGGTACCGCTTGAATCGATGAATCAAGCTGAAAGCGGACATTGCCGCGCGGATAACGAATCGCAAAGGGATGTATTTGCGATGAAGCAAAGGCTGTTTTCATCAAGGCCTGTGCTTCTCTGCCGTCCTTTGGCTGTGATAAAATCAGATTAGGGATTGACCTCAGCATCGCAATATCGAACACCCCGTGATGTGTTTCTCCGTCCTCACCGACAAGCGAACAGCGATCGATACCGAAAACGACCGGCAGATCCATTCTGGCTGCATCCTGTTGGATTTGGTCGTAGGCTCGCTGCAGAAATGAGGAATATATCGATACAAACGGCCGTTTTCCGCTTTGTGCCAATGCCGCCGCAAGAGTTACACAATGCTCCTCGGCAATCCCGCAGTCAAATGAACGATCGGGAAACTGTTTAAAAAATTTGCTTAATTTAGAGCCTGAAATCATTGCCGGAGTCAAAGCTAAGATACGCTCATCCTGTTTTGCCATATCCATCAGCGTTTCGCTGAAAACCTCGCTCCATGAGGCATGATTGGCCGGAAGTTGCGACAATGATTTCCCGCTGATCGCATCAAACTGCGATACTCCGTGCCACACTCCCTCTTTATCAGCCTCCGCAAACGGATAGCCCTTCCCCTTTTTCGTCATCACATGAATTACGACCGGACCCTTATGCTTACGGGCAACCTCTAATACCTTAATCAGCATATGTAAATCATGACCGTCGACCGGACCGTAATAATCCAAATTGAATTCGCCGAAAATCGAGGTATCGACAACATTTTCCTTTAATGTATTTTTTAAGTCACGCATGCGCTTCAACAGATTATGTCCTGCCTTACTGTGAGAAAGCATATCGCTCACATCATGTTTAAAATTGAGATAGGGACGAGATGCGCGAAGCTTTGTGAATGCCTGATCCATAGCTCCGACATTTTGTGAAATCGACATATGATTATCATTAAACAGAATCACCATATTTCTTCCTTCACTGCCGATTTGATTCAAGGCCTCCATTGCCATTCCGCTGCTTAAGGCACCATCGCCGATAATCGGTACTACCTGATAGCTTTCCCGATTCAAATCACGTGCGATTGCCATACCTAAGGCTGCCGATAAAGAGGTCGAGGAATGGCCTGCCTCCCATACATCATGAATACTTTCCTTACGTTTTTGAAATCCGCTCATTCCCTTATACCGGCGCAACGTTTTAAAATCATTGATGCGCCCGGTTAATATTTTATGGATATAGGATTGATGCCCGACATCAAAAATCAGCTTGTCCTTCGGTGAATCAAACACATAATGCAGAGCCAAGGTAACCTCAACGATGCCAAGATTACTGGACAGATGTCCGCCGCTTTGTGCAATGCTTTCAATTAAAAAGGCACGTATTTCCCCGGCCAAATCGTTCAGCTCTGCCAAATTCAGCTTTTTGATATCCTCAGGTCCTTTGATATCATAAAGATTCATGATCAATCACCTCGCTTATTTATTGCGATGAATCAACTCATTCAGAATATCCGTTATGGCTTCCTTATGGATATTCATTCGATTCAGGTTGTCAAATGCCTGTTGGAATAATTCCTGTGCCTTACATTTCGCTTTTTCAATTCCCAATAATGTTACATAGGTAGACTTATGCTGCTCCTTATCACTGCCGGCATTTTTACCAAGCTGTACTGTCGTTGCGGTAACATCAAGCACATCGTCCTGTATTTGAAATGACAGACCGATCAACTGACCGATCGTGCGCCAATGATCGATATCACCGTGATGATTGCTTAAGATTGCGCCGCAGACCAAAGGCAATGTCAACAGCTTTCCGGTTTTGTACAGATGGATATCCTCAAGCTGTGATTCGCTTGTTGCCGGTGCAGACTCAGCCGCTAAATCCTTGGCCTGTCCCAAGATCATGCCCTCAAAGCCGGCGCTTTTCGCACATTCCGAGACGATCGCAAGACTTGTTTTCGCATCCTCTCCTGCACTTGCCGCAATTTCAAACGCCATCGTCAACAGACCGTCCCCTGCCAGTATTGCGCTTGCTTCATCAAACGCAACATGACATGTCGGTCGACCGCGTCTCAGCGTATCATCATCCATTGCCGGCAAATCATCGTGAATCAGTGAATATGTGTGAAGCATTTCAATTGCAGCGGCAGCCGAAAAACCTTTTTTTCGATCCTGCCCATAGGCGGCAAGTACCGCAAACAATAAGCGCGGACGAATTCGCTTCCCCTTGTTTAACAGCGAATACATCATCGCATCCTTGATTTTGGAATCCTTGCGATTTTCAAATAAGGATTCTAAATAAGCTTCAAAATCATTCATCTGCATCACCTGCTTCATAGCTGTCCATTAAGGAAGAAACCTTTGTTTCAAACTGTTTTAACTGCGTATCACAGCTGTTCACAAGCGCCAAGCCCTCTTCAAATAATGAAATTGCGTCCTCTAAAACGATTTCATTTTTTTCCAGCTTTGTGACTATTTCCTCTAAGCGATCCATTGATTGCTGAAATGTTTGTTTTTCCGCCATCAGAATTCCTCCTTTGTTATGACGTTGACATCGACACTGCCGTCCTTCATGCGAATCGTAAGCGTATCCTGCAGCTTGATATCGCGGACGGAAGTAATCATGTGCTGCTTTTCATAAACGAGTGCATAGCCTCTGCCCAAGACCTTCAGCGGACTGTAGGCATCTAACAGCACTACCTTGCGTTGAAGCTGTTCCAGAGATACGGAAAGTGTTCCCTGTATTCCTTGATACAGCCGTTTTTGATATTGCTTCAGCACTTCGTTTGTAAAAGCCTTCTGCTGTATCAAACACAGCTGTAATCGCTTCTGCAGATGAGTTAATGAAAGACTCATGCTTTGTACCCGATATACGCTGTGCTCAAGTCCTTTTGCAAGCATTGCCAGCCGTAGCATGGCATCCTGTGTATAAGAAAGCGGATTGCTGAGATAACGATGCTGCTTTAAGCGCTCCAGCTGCTTTCGATGATTTTTCATATGCTTATCAATATGCCGCATCATACTGCGCCGCATCACATACAGCTGCGCTATGACCTCCTGCATATCGGGAGTTGCAAGCTCTGCAGCACCTGTGGGAGTCGGTGCTCTTGCATCACTCACATAATCGACAAGCGTTGTATCGCTTTCATGACCAACGCCGCTGATGATCACACTTTCACAGGCAAAGATACAGCGTACCAATGCTTCCTCATTAAAGCACCACAAATCCTCAATGGCACCCCCGCCGCGCGCAAGTAAAATCACATCGGGCTTCAACGCATCGGCCTTTCGTATCGCCTCGCAAAGCATTGCACCGGCTTCCTTGCCCTGTACTAAGGAAGGAATAAAGCTGATTTTCGCAATCGGCCATCTGCGCTTCAAAGTTTGAAGCATATCCTGCAGTGCCGCACCCTCTTTAGCGCTGATGATCGCAATATGCTGCGGATAGCGCGGCAAGGGCTTTTTATGAGCAGCATCAAACAAGCCTTCCATACTCAATTTCTGTTTCAGCTGCTCATATTCCAGATATAAATCACCCAGTCCGTCAAGCTGTACATTCGTTACATATAGCTGTACCGCACCCTGTGCCTCATAAACGGACAGTGAGGCCTTGACGATGACCTGCATTCCCTCCTTCAGCATCAGCTTAGAGCGTGACGCATAAGAGGAAAACATCACACAGCTCAATCGCGCATGAGCGTCCTTTAACGTAAAATACCAATGACCGCTGCGATGATTCGTAAAATTCGAGATTTCACCCTTAATCAATATCGACTGCAGCCGCATATCCTGATCTACCGATGCTTTCAGATAGCGCACTAAAGTCGATACTGAATAAATCGCCTGTTTCATAGATGATCCAATACGCCGTTAATCAGCTTATAGGTTTCCTCATCACAGTATTTTTTGGCTAAGGTCACTGCCTCATCGATGACGATCGCCCGCGGCGATACATCTAAATCAAGCTCGCAGCAGGCCAAAATCAAAATCGCCTGTTCTACATAGCCCAAGCGCTTAAATTCCCAATCCTGTGTCAGCGAATGATTGATTTTTTCTATGTAAATATCTTTATATTTCATCGCATCAATGGTAATCGTATATAAAAACGAATCAATTTCATTTGTTCCGCAGTTATCATATACGCATTGCTTAATATCCTTATTTAATAAAAAAGACTGATATAAGGAACGCATTCCCATTTCACGCAATTCATGTCGGCTGCTCATATTTGTTCCTCCGTTCATCCTTATTATTTTACCATAAATAAGCGTACTGTGACAGAAAAAACGATATTTTTACTTACGTTTTATGATATTTTTTCATCATGGTCTTTGAGTGCTTTAACAAAAGCACATTTTACGAATTTCGCATTTTAAAATCGGTTTCTTAGGAGTAAATCGATCTGAAAATCAAATAATCACACAATAAAAACAGGCAAATGAATCAATGATCAATCGTCACTGAATTCATTCCACCTGTCTTTCTTTTTAAGTAATCAAGATAAGCTCATGCTTTACGGTATTATTCAATCACATATTTTTCAATAGAAGGCGCAGTTCTGGTTTCTTCCACCTCTTTTATAATATCCAAAACCTCGAAATCATCATTACCTTCTATTTCAGGTACAACTTTTAGGTTAAATTTTATTTTTTGCCCTTTATAATATTGATGTGTTAAATCACCTTTAAACATCCATGTGATTTCAGAATCACCATAAACAAATGTAAACTTTGTATTATCTTTTAACTCATCATATTCAATTCCTTGAATTTCGTCTTGAATAATCACACGATCTCCTATTTTATAATCCTTCAGATCATATACATAGGTTCCCAACTCTTCATCAAAATTTTGCTTTCCTAATTCTGAAAACGAAATTACTGATTTAGGTTCAAGCGAATTAGCATGTGCTTCAGATGCAAACATATAATTTTTGCCGTTTTCTGCTCTATACACATCACCAACAATATTTCCATCCTTATCATATGCAGAAGTAACACTTCTAGACACATTATAATCTGTTAATTGAAAATAGCAATCCCATTTTCGTTTTTCATTATCTGTAAAAAGTATTGTATAAGTGCCATAAGGTGCTTTAGAATTATAAGTCATTCGTTGATTATGATCACAATTTTTTGAGTATACAACATCATTTTTGGGATTCAAAAGTGTTATGACAATGGCATCTGTAAACATATGAGCCCAGTCTGTTTGTGCCCATGTTTCTAAATATAAGTTAGCCTTCCCTATATTTAGACTATTCTTTATAGTGGCACCGTTAGTTCCGTTATTTAACTCAATAGAACCAGTCCCACTTCTTACCCAATTACTCCCGTATGTTAATGTTGGAGTTCTATTCCAATATGTTGAACTTGCAGCTCGCGCTACTTTCCAAACAGCTTTAGCAGCTGCCGTTAGCCATGTCGAAGAAGCAGCTGCTACATTCACAGGAAGCGCAACAGCTGAAAACAATAGAAAAAACGATACTAAAGTAATTTTAATTTTTTTCATTTTAATTTCTCCATCTCTCTTTTATTTTTTTTATCACTAACAAACTACCTGGTAAAACAACACATAGATAAAACAAAACAAATACAACTCCAAGAATATTCGATTCTCTTATGTCCATAGTTGTTTCTACAGTAATCTTCTGAAATAATGTTAATGAAAGTTTTGATAATGCGATGAAGATAAATAGATAAATCATATACTCAATTATATGTTTCATTTTATTCATTATATTGCCACCACCCATCTATTGTAGGCCCTACACCTACATTATACTTATTTATTATAAGATTGTCAATGATACCCATCACAATTAAAAATTTTTTATTATAAATCGATAAAGATAATGTCTTGATGTAACGAAATCGATTATATCCTAAAAGTTTCAAATAAGACCTCATGAGAAAGTGAAATCCCCTTTCATATCCTGCCTTACGAAACACCAGCACCGTCAATCGATGCTGGTGTTTAACATTTAGATGGAACATTTTCATTTTTACTTGACAGTGGAATTTATTCAAAACCTCGAAATCATTATTCCCTTCCGATTAATTTCCCCATTTCTCTTTTAATTTTTTAATCACTAACAAGCTGCCCGGCAAAACAACGCATAGATAAAACAAAACAAATACAACCGCAAGAATATTCGCACCGTCTATATCTGAAGTTGCTTCTATACTGATCTTCTGAAACAGTGTTAATGAAAGTTTTGATAATACGACGAAGATAAACAGATAAATCAAATACTCAACTGAATGCTTGAAATAATATCCCATTTTGTTCATCATAGTAACACCGCCTTTCAATGTAATCGCTTACACTTATATTATATACTTACCTAGTTCTTATGTCAAACAGCGATTCAGATATGTAAACCGCCCTCATGGTGGAAACAAAGCCCGTACCATGAAAGGCAACTTCGTTTCTGCGATATGTTTGTCTATTGTTCCTCACTTTGTAAATAAGGAACCTTGGCACTTGGCACTACCTCACTTGCCGCATCCAAATGAGTCGCTTGATCGTCAAAGAAAATATGAGCACCGAATGCCTGCAGCACATCTCTTTTTTTCATACCGCCCAAAAAGAAAGCCTCATCGATTCTGACATTCCATTCTCTCAGCGTATTTATGACACGCTCATGCGCAGGTGCATTGCGCGCGGTAACCAAAGCGGTACGAATCGGTGATTCCTCATGCGGAAATCGATTTTGAATATGAGAAAGCGTTTTAAGAAACTTCGCAAACGGTCCCTCGGGCAATGCCTGATGCGCCAATTCATGCTCATGCTTCACAAAAGCAGCTAAGCCTTCCCTTTGATAAATTTGTTCGGCCTCATCGGAAAACAATACCGCATCTCCGTCAAATGCGATACGAATTTCCGGCAGTTTGGTCTTTTGATACAGCGAATTCGTATAAATGACACCGGCAGCCGTATTATGGTTGATCGCATTCTGTACATCTGCTTCATCGGCCGAAAGAAACAAATCGACCTGAAAAGCCTCTAAATACGGTGAAACATTCTTACCGCCGACAAGTGCCGCTCTTGTGATATCCAAGCCGTACTGCTCCAAGGAATGAAAAATCCTAAGACTTGTATCGGCACTGTTACGGCTCATAATAATCACCTCAACCAAGCGCTCCTTGCTGAGCTCATTCAAACGCAAAAGTGCTTCTACAAGCGGAAATGCACTTCCCGGCTTCAATACTTCATTCTCATGCTCCTGCTGATAGCTTGCATAGGCCTCAAGTCCCTGCTGCTCAAATATTTCATTTTCCTTCTGTAAATCAAACAATGCTCGTGACGAAATTCCGATCACTAAGCAATTCTCAAATGATACTGCCATATGTCCTCCCGATACAATGCCTAAGCATATAATACGAAAAAAGGAACGTCATCGTTCCTTAAAATACAAAACCGCCTACCCGAATATCAATAACATCCGGTGTATAATCACTCATATGAGCGATATTGTCATGAATCGTATTTTGTAGCTTTGCACATGCTTCCTTTACATTGGAATCATAGCGCACCTTTACCGCAACCGTAATAATCAGCTGATCGTTTTGAATTTTACAGTTGATTGAGTTTTTAAACGGATTAAACGGATCGGCAAGCGTCAATCCTTCAGCTTCTTCCACCGCAATCTGCGCAATCGTCGCAAATACAGATTTGCTGAGTGCGATCAAGCCTAAATCATGTTTTTGCTTTACTGCAATATATTCCTGTGCCATAATTTCACCTTCTTGGTATCATTATAACAGATTTTTTCATGAATTGCATTACTTAAACGTAACTTCAATCAAATATTTCTGTCCGATGCTTTCATGAGCAATATCCATGACCTTTTTTGCGTTTTCTTCCTTGTCCTCACTGTCAAATACATTGATTTTACATGTACCCTCGGTAATTTCAATTGCACTCATAAAGCCTGCCTTTTCCAGTGCCTGCTTTAACGCCGTTTTCTGTTGTTCGTCATCCTTTAAGGTTTCCAGTGTCTCCAAAGCCTCTTTCTTGGCCTCCTCACTGGATTTTGTATCTGATACGATATCAGATTGCTTCTTTACTTCCTCCTCTTGCTTTGATGTAATTTCCTCCTGCAGCTTTTCTGCCTCAGTTCCCTGCTGCTTTTCATCTTCCTTAGAATCGCTTAGATCCTCACCGTTTTCAGTCGTCATAACGCTTGTCGTATCGGTAGGCAGCGTTACATAATAGACCGACAACATGAGAATAAGGGAAAACATCGTCAAAAAAGCGAGTGCCTGTCTGTTCATAAGCAGTCCTCCTTGCCGTTATAAGCCTATGCCTCAGACTGCTTTTTTAGACCGCTAGGAAAATATTTCATTCATTTGCCGCATCCATTCCTCATAATATGCCTGTCGATATTCCATAAAATCCTTATAGGATATCACACGCTGTTCAAGCTCCTCAATAAATGGGATAAATGCCTTATTGACAGCCAGCATATTGGAATCATAGATGATTTTGATCGTTCCGATTTCACATAATGACTGTGCCAATATATGTGCACATTCCTGATGAAGCAGCTCTGCCTGATCCAGTGAAAGCTTTAAAAAGCGTGTATTCAGCCAATAATTATCCACCAAATAGTTTTTTATTACGCTTAAGAATAAACAGAAATCCTGCATATCATTGCCCGGCTCTACCGCGAACAGCATTTTAAAGAACACGAACCAATCATAATCCTCATTGATCACGGAGATCAAATAATGTCCCAATATATCGATAAAGATATCGTTTGAGGTAAAGCCTTGATCAAGATGCACCTCATTTTCAAAGTCAATCTTGGTACGACTCAGCTTCTTAAAGGTTTGAAACAGCGCAGCGATACGATCGTTATTGCCGCCGTCATAATGAATATCCTTGATAAAGATATAATGCCCTAAAAGAGTTGAGGTCTGTTTGATATTCAAGGTGAAGCCAAGTGATTCCATCATCTTTTGTGCAAACAGATCGTTGATTGCCTTTGTGATCTGCTTCTCAAAGCTGTTCTCATCTAAACCGGAATCACTAAAGGAAAGCTCTTGCATCTGTTGATAAACGATGCTGAGCTGGCGATCGGTAATTGTAAGCTGGGCATTGATACTGGCAAGCAGATCCTTCATAAAGCTGTCGTATACATAGTAATTCGTATTTTTATAGACGAGCTTATGCTCGATTTCACCCCAAAAGGCATGTACCAATGCCTTGATCTGAAGTTCAAAATTGATTTTTTGATTGTCCTTTTCATAAAAGCCGTCAATACGATAAATGGAAAAGCCGTTTTTTTGCAGCTGCGGCTGATGAGAAGCCAAATCCAGATGAAGCAACGGATAAGCTTCACATGTATAAAAGCCCTGTTCATCCTGTTGTGTCAGCTGCTTTCTCAGCCATAACAGTGCTTTGTATTCTTCCTCGATAAAGCGACATTCGATCGTTACACCGATCAAATCGGAAAGCTGATCGAGAATATCCTGTGCATTTTGACATTCCTTATAAAAACGATTGCGGATGATTTTTTCCCGCAGACTTTCCTTGCTTTTTACACGTGAGGATAAATCAATGAATACCTCGGAATGTGCATGAAATAATGAGCGAATGATCGAATTGATTTCATTTTCTGCCTCATGATAAAAGGCGTTGTTTTTTGCTAAAAGCTGTAATGTTTCCTCGATTAAATCAAATACCTGTAAACGCATATGCTTCCTCCGAATGCTTGTTAAAATATGCAAGTGTTGCTGCTTCATCCTGCTGCAGCTGCTGCTTCAGCTGTTCCAAGCCTTGAAATTTAAAATCACCGCGCAAATAATGAAGGAAGGAAAACGCAACCGGGCGATCGTATATCATTTCATCGAAATCAAAGACATGCGCTTCGATTCGTTGAGTCAAGGTGCTTTGAACGGTCGGATTGCTGCCGACATTGATCATTGCGTGATAGTTGTTCCCGTCATAGTGCATCAGTCCGACATAAACACCCTCCTTGGGCATGACATAGGCAGTATCAGGCTGTAGATTCACCGTTGGATACCCCATTTTTCTGCCGTTTTTCAAGCCGTGTACCACAATGCCCGTCATTGTATACGGACGTGATAACAATTCATTTGCTTTTTCGATTTTCCCTTCCTTGATACATTGTTCAATTCTCGTTGAGCTGATTTTTTGTGCTTCATTTTGTACCTGTTCAATGACCTGTACCGTAAAGCGATTTTGTGCCTGCAGCGATTGTGAATCGCCCTTGCCGTAATGTGCATAATGAAAATCATAGCCGCAAACAAGCGTAGCTAACGGCAGCGGATATAAAATTTGCTCATGAAATTCAGCGACTGATAACGCAGCCATTTCCTCGGTAAAATCCAAAATGATCCAATATTCGACGCCTAATTGTGCCGCTATTTGCTTGCGCTGCTCCATGCTTGTCAAATGGGCGATCTGCGTCAAGCCCTTGATTACCGCCCACGGATCGGGGTCAAACGTAATCAAAGCCGCTGCGCCGCCCTGTTCCTTCGCATGTTTGACGACTGCTTGAATCAGCTGCCGATGACCGATATGAATCCCGTCAAAATAACCGATACAGGCATGAATCGGCTCATTGATCTCAGGGGAATCTTGATGTAATGATATATGTATTTCCTTCATAACCTCTCCTACCAAAGTCCTCTCACACAACTGAAAACATCATCTTCACTGCGACGATAAATTGCCATGACTTCATCCTTGTCACATACCGCAATTTCATCAGCCTCACAGGCAAGCTTGATTTTCTTTCCTTGGATAATATCAGAAAGTGGCTCATATGCGACTTGCGGATAATGCGCCAAGGCCTTTGCGAGGGAAAACAGCGGCAGTTCACCGTTTTCAACCTGCTTCAAGGTTACGCAATCCGATAATTGAAAGCGCCCTACCCTTGTTCTTATCAGCGTATCCATACAGCCGAGATTTCCGCTTTTCGCAGCGATATCGACGCATAATGAGCGAATATACGTACCGCTTGAACAGAAAATGCGAAACTCATGCTTTGTTTCATCCAAGCATTCGATATCGTATATTTCAATATCACGCAAGGGTCGCTCAACGATTTTATGTTCCCGCGCATATTCATACAGCTTTCTGCCATTCACCTTTACACTGGAAACCATTGGCGGAAGCTGCTTTTGTTTACCGATAAACTGCTTTAACAGCTGCGGAAAATCACTTATTTCATTAATCGCTCTTGTCTCAATGATTTCACCGCTCGTATCATCGCTCCATGTGCGCATACCGAGCTTCATCGTCGCGATATATTCCTTATCCGTATCCTCTAAAAAAGGCAGTGCCTTCGTAGCACGTCCGATCAGCACTAGCAGCACTCCGGTCGCATCCGGATCCAAGGTTCCGCTGTGTCCGATTTTACTTATATGCAACAGCCTGCGTAAGCGCATCACTACATCGTGTGAGGTCATGCCGGCTTCTTTATAAACAGGTAATATTCCATCCATGTAATCACCATGAATCATTATAACATATTCCGATTGAAATAGCACTTGTCTGAGTCATTATGCTATAATATTATCACTTAGAGGTGATATTATGAGAATACAGGAAATCTTACGCAATATTCGCAAGGCTGATGAGGACTATCATATGATTGAGGAAAATGATCGTATCGCTGTCGGGGTATCTGGCGGTAAAGATTCCATGGTTTTATTGACTGCCCTGCATATGTATGCCAAATTCCCTGCCAAGCGCTTTGAGGTCGTCGGTATTCATATCGATCTCGGCTTTCCCGATATGGATTTTCGTTCAGTTCAAGCCTTTTGTGATGAAAACGGCATTGAATTTCACAGTGAGCCCTCTAAAGTCTATGAGATATTAAAAAAGAACCGAGATGCTGAGGGAAAAATCAAATGCAGTCTGTGCTCGAAATTCAAGAAAGCAACGGTCATTGAGGCAGCTAAGAAATACGGCTGTAATAAGACGGCATTCGGACATCATGGAGACGATGCGGTTGAAACTCTGCTGCTGAACGCTATTTACGGCGGCAGAATTGCGACGTTTAAGCCGAAGATGTATTTAACGAATACACAGATGATGTTTATTCGCCCTTTGCTTTATTGCCATGAGGATGAAATCAACAATGCCTTGCTCAACAATGCGATTCCTTTTGTGGTAAGTACCTGTCCCAATGACGGCTATACGAAACGGCAGGATATGAAGGAAATGCTGCTGAAGCTGTATCAGGAATATCCGAGCGCCAAGGATAATCTGCTTTCCATGCTCAGTAATCATAAGCAAGTGGAATTATGGAAAAAGGAAAGCAATCCGATCACCTATGAATTTCAGCCGTTGTCCAAACAACATGCATTAGAAATTGCGGAACAGTGGCATTATGATAAGCCTTATGATTTTTATGACGCTGAAGCTGACCCTGAGGATTATGCAGAGTTAGTGAATGAGGACTTACGGGAGAGCACCTATATGGAAGCAATCTGTGAAAAAGAATTCGTCGGTTTTTTCACTTACGTTCAACAAGAGAACGGAATCGAAATCGGCATCGGACTTCGCCCCGATCTGTGCGGCAAGCATATGGGTTATGAATTTTTAATACAGGCAGAGGCTTATTTGTATCAGCAGTTTCATCCGCGCTGCTTTCTGCTCAGTGTTGCCGCCTTTAATAAACGCGCAATCAAGCTGTATTCCCAATGCGGTTATGAAATCACAGGTACACAGATGCGTAATACAAATAATGATATGTATGAATTTTATAATATGGTAAAATATGTATAGGCACAGACTGAATATCGCTTAAAATCAGTTATTTTTAATGCTGATTATAAATAAAAACAAATGGAACAACAAAATAGAAAAAGTCAAGAGTATACATTATCAAAATTCATGATATACTAGAATTGTCCTGAGCGGTATAAATTTTTCCTACACTTAGAGATAAGGGAGACCGGACGTTATATCCTTGTGTTGAAGACCTGTTACGAGCAGGGATCCTAATGGGATGATACAGGTCACCCACCTGTACCTACAGGGAAAGATCTCTTCCGCTTCGGACTTTTTTGTAAAACAAAAGGATGGCGATGGATTGTCGCATCCTTTTTCTTTATGAAATTATTTTTATTACATTGCGAAGTATTTGCTGATTAATCGATAAATTTACTTCTGCGACGGTGATACAAGCTCATAATATAGTTATTTTGTAAAAGCTGTGTCAAGCGAAAATGAAAATGTCCCAAAAAAAGTTAAACATTAGCACCAAGATTACGGTGCTTTTGTTTCGCAATATAAGCTTGAAAAGAAGCGTGTTTCCAAGGATGAGACATTGGAGGGATATAGACCTTATTAGGCTTATCATCTTTGGTGATAGGATCAAATGTTTTAGACTTAGCTTCACGAAGGGGG
>CAJTJP010000023.1 GCA_910576855.1 Erysipelotrichales bacterium | reverse complement strand
TCGGAATTTGGATGATAGAACATGAATTCTTCTATCGGACTTTTACCGAATTTTACTTCTCTGGGATAAGAGTTGATGTGAGAGAAGATCAGATCCAAGTCCTTTTGTGAATGAAGCCCAAGTTGTTTCAAGTCTGTTCCTTTAGGACATATATAACGAAATAAACGATGATTGTTCTCTACATGCGGCTTCTGTGAAGACTGCATCGGATCACAGTAGAAGATTTTACAGCCCAGTGCTTCAAACTCATTGGCATAGACAAATTCGCTACCACGATCGGTTAGGATAACCCGGAAGTGGCGGAGGAACTCTTTATCGCCAAGAGCTTCTTTGATTTGTTTAAGACCCTCTACCATAGCGGCAGCTGTTTTTTCAGTATGATAGATACCAATCATAAGGTTATAATCTACAAACTGAAATGTCTGAATAAAAGGACCTTTAGATTCGTCATTATAAACGGTATCCATTTCCACCACGGAAGAATAAGGATGAAGATCCATATATTCAGTAAAGCATTTATACGTGCGCCCTTTTAGATAGGCACGATCCTTACGAACTTTGGATACCACTTTTTTAGACGGTTTTCTAGAAGGCTTTAATCGAAGATCCAAGTTAATAAGCCCATTAACGGAGAAGACACCTTGATTGATATAGTTATAGATAGTTTTTTCGCATTGTGTGATCTCCGGATGATCAGATAACGCAGCGTAAATCGATTGACCATTGTCGATATACGGCTTAATGAGGTCACCAAGTTTTTTAGCTTGAGAAGTAGTAAGATTAATGCCTTCCCTAGAGTCGTGAAGATTTTCGAGGTATTCCTTATGAGCAAATTGAGCATCATAGAAGCGCTTGGTAAGTTTACAGGAATTGCGTAAATCACAGCCATTACAAACGCCGACAGTATGATCCCTGCGCTTACAAGGGATCGCTTGAATACGATCACAAGAAGAAGTACAGAAATGATTAAAGCCACAATCTGCAATATGGATACAATCATAAGTGCCTTTAGGGGAAACCCCAACACGTTTGTGACGTTTGGAACAGGAATGAAGTTTAACTTCTTTACAGACAGTGGACTTATCCTTACCGATGATATCGGCAATAGATTTACGAGAGGATGAGTTATCAAGACCTCTATGAATCATAATACGATCTTCAAGTGTTAAATGTTTATGAGCAGACATAAGAATTCTCCTTTCGCCGCCATGACAGGAGATACAAAAAGAGAACCATAATGTAAGAGTAAAGTCAACTAAAATAGAAGTGGAAATTGATGTAAGACTGATTTCCACTTGCTTCACATTGATGTGGAAGTTACTTTTGCACTTCACCATATTCATAAGGAAATACGATATTGCGGAAAATGATTGAATTTTAAATGAAAATCGTGTATACTATCGGTTGTAAAGCGTTGATCGGGATAAGTACGTACAGATAACTCTTTGTCAGGGAAGGATGATCATGGACTGGAAGTCATCCTGAAGGAGCCCGGCGGAAATTCACCCGAGAGTGAGAGTAATGATCTCCCGTCATGACGGTTATCCATGAATGATTGTAATAAAGTGTGTCGTCAGACAAAGCAGGATGGTACCGCGCAAGTTAATTGCGTTCCTGCGACTGATGACATTTTTATTTATGTGCTTATGAAAGGATGAAATACTATGGAAAATTTATCAGCGATCAAAAAAGAAGCAATGGAAAAGATCGCAGCCTGTAAGGATAACGGTGTATTAAATCAGCTTCGTGTCCTTTACCTGGGTAAAAAAGGTCCGATTCAGGAAGTGATGAAAACGATGAAGGACTTGTCTAAGGAGGAGCGACCGGCCTTCGGTGCGAAAATCAATGAAATCAAGCAGGAGCTGTCGGCACTTATCGAAGAGCGAAAGACTGTGCTTGAGGAAAAGGAAACTGCACAGCGCATGAAACAGGAAAAGTTGGATATCACCTTGACCGGTTATACGCCGAATGTCGGCAATCTGCATCCGCTGATGATTGTTCAACAGGAGCTTGAAGACTTATTTGTCGGCTTGGGCTACAGCGTGGCAGAGGGGCCTGAGGTAGAATGTGATTTATATAATTTTGAGCGTGCCAATATTCCGAAGGATCATCCGGCACGTGATATGCAGGATACCTTTTTTATCAATGCTGAGGAGCTGCTGCGTACGCATACAACTGCCGTACAAATGCGTCAGCTGGAGAAGTGTCATGCCGAGGGCAAGGAGCTGATCAAGGTAATCTGTCCCGGTAAGGTATATCGCCGCGATGATGATGACGCTACCCATTCTCATCAATTTATGCAGTGTGAGGGCTTGGTCATCGGTAAGGATATCCGGTTGTCTGATTTAAAGGGAACGCTTGAATTTATGGCGAAAAAGATGTTTGGCGAGAGCAGAGTGATTCGCTTTCGTCCGAGCTATTTTCAATTCACCGAGCCAAGTGTTGAAGTTGATGTGTCTTGTCATATCTGCGGCGGCAAGGGCTGCAGCGTATGTAAGGGCACAGGCTGGATTGAAATTCTCGGTGCCGGTATGGTACATCCGAATGTACTGAAAATGGCTGGCTATGACCCTGATGAGGTCAGCGGTTTTGCTTTCGGTGTCGGTATCGAGCGTGTCGCAATGCTGAAATACGGTATTGATGATATACGTAATTTTTATACGAACGATCTTCGTTTCCTGAAGATGTTCAATCGTTTTGAATAAGGAGGCTTCAATATGCTAATCAGTAGAAAATGGTTAAGTCAATATATGGATATCAGTGATTTATCAATCAATGAAATCGCTGATCGAATTACGGCAGCCGGCTTAGAGGTAGAAGGAATAGAAAAGATGAGTGAAGGGACCAAGCTGATTATCGGTGAGGTCTTGACGTGTGAGGATCATCCTGACAGCGATCATCTTCATGTTTGTCAGGTGAACTTGGGAAATCGTACGGAACAAATTGTTTGCGGTGCACCAAACGTGGCGGCCGGACAAAAGGTGATCGTGGCGCAGGTAGGCGCGAAACTTCCGGGCGGTGAAATCAAGGCCGGTGTAATCAGAGGACAAGAATCAAACGGTATGATCTGTTCACTTGTAGAACTGGGAGTTGATCCGCATTCTCTGAGTGAGGAAAGTAAAAACGGCATTGAGGTATTGGCACAGGATGCACCGATCGGACATGAGGATCCGCTTGCGTATCTTGGCTTAGATGATGAATTACTGGATGTCGGTTTGACGCCGAATCGTAATGATTGTATGGCGGCATGGGCAATGGCAATGGAAACAGGAGCGATTTTAAATCGCAGCGTTCAGCTTCCGCAGTGTGAAGGCATTTCGATGCAGAAAGGTGAGCATACGACCCTAAAAGTTGCCAGTGAAACAGATAAATGTCCGTTGTTTATGGGCAAAGTCATCAATCATGTGACAATCAAGGAAAGTCCCAAATGGATGAAGGAACTGTTGGCTGCCGCAGGTGTAAAATCAATCAATAATGTCGTTGATATTTCAAATATCGTCATGTTGGAGACAGGTCAGCCGATGCACTTCTATGATAAGGATGCTTTGCCGTCCTTGGAAATTACGGTAAAGGATCGCTTGAATACGACATATACGGCATTAGACGGTGTTACTTATGAAATTGAGCCTGAGGATATCATGATAACCAATCAAGGCAAGCCGATCGGAATTGCCGGTATTATGGGCGGAGATGATTCGAAAATTGAAGATACGACAAAGGCAATCGTGTTGGAAGCGGCAATTTTCCATCATGTGTCGATCCGTAATACAGCACGTCGTTTGAATTTGAACACGGATGCAAGTATTCGCTATCAAAAGGGCATTGAACCGATGGCTACCTATAAGGCAATGGATCGTGCGGTTTCACTGCTGATAGAATATGCGGATGCTTCGGGAATCGAGGATACGGTTGTGTACGGCTCCAATCATTATGAGCCGACGAGCATTACGGTCAGTCTGCCGCGCATCAATCATTTATTAGGTACTGACTTCGCAATGGAGGAGGTTGTCGATGTCTTAAAGCGGCTGGCACTGAAACCGATGCAAAAGCAGGAGGAAATCGTACTTGAAATACCAAGCTATCGTCAGGATTTATGTATTGAAGCGGATATCGCAGAGGAAATCATCCGCATCATCGGATATGACCGTTTAAACGCGACCTTGCCGACAATGCCTGCAACTATGGGAGCTTTAGATGACCGTCAACAGCTGCGCCGTCGTTTCCGTCAGTTGTTGAGTGATAACGGCTGTCAGGAGGCTGTTACTTATACGCTTGTCAGTGAGCAGCTCAGTGAGGATGCCGTAATGGCACTGCCGCAAACGATTCAGCTTGCCGCACCGATGAGCGAGGATCGAAAAAATGTAAGAACGAGCATCTTGCCGTCCTTATTGGGAAGTATTGCGTATAATCAAAATCGTTCTGTTAAGGATATTTCGTTGTTTGAACTGTCCGGTGTGTATGGTAAGGAGCTTATGGAAGAGCATTTGGCAATCGCTATGAGCGGTTCGCTTCAAAAAAGCCGTTGGCAGGGAATTGATGTCCCGGCTGATTTCTATGCGATGAAGGGGCTGTTAGAGCTTCTGTGTGAGCGTGTCGGCTACAGCGGCAAGCGATTGAGCTTTAAGGAAAATACAGCGGAGACAAGGATGTTTCATCCGTATCAATCTGCCTGTCTGTATTTAGGTAAGGAACTGCTGGCTGTTTTTGGAACGATTCATCCGAATGCGGCAAAGCGCTACGGTGTAAGTAATGTAGTAATGGCAGAATTGAATCTTGAGATCTTATTGCAGAACAAGGCCGCAAAGGTTAAATATCAGCCGATGTCGAAATATCCGGCAGTGAATCAGGATCTGGCATTTGTGGTTGCGGAAGACGTTAAGGTAGGCGATATCTTATCCTGCATAGAGCGCCACGGTAAACTGGATAAAGAAAATATTATCCAAAAAATCGAGGTATTTGATGTTTATACCGGTGAGCATGTAGAAAAAGGCTTTAAGAGTGTTGCGTTATCCGTGTGTTTCCAATCATCAAATAAGACCTTGGGAGAAAAGGAAATCAATCAAATGCGTGAGGTATTGTTAAGCTCCTTGGAAAAGGAAATGAATGCACAGCTTCGCTCTTGATAATATGAAAAGGAAGGCCTGTCTTTAGGCCTTCCTTTTTCTTATCGCGACAGTGTGATCTTTTTAAGCATAGGATAATCCATACACAGTTTATTCACTGTTACTTTTTTTATTGCTCGTATTTGTATCGTTTTTCTGCTTATCCTTTGCCTCTGTTTTTTCTTCTTTCACATCACTGCGCAGGCGATAAACGAGCATTTGCGGCGGGGAAAACAAGCGCATGTCCATCGCAGTCGTCCCCATACCGTTTGATACATGAAGTACGGTTTGATTTACCGTATGTTTTCCATGATTGTATTTCTGTGCTCCTTCATCACTGGATAATGCTCCGAGTAAAGGAATATAGATTTGAGAACCATGGGAATGCCCGGCAAACATCAAGTCGATATTTGTCTTCGGCAACTCCTCGAGCTGAATCGTATCCGGACAGTGCGTCATCAGAATATTGAATTCCTCTTGATTGACATTAGAGAATGCCTTGCTGATATCAATCGTACCGCCGATAAGCGAATCCAGACCGATCAGCGTAATGCTTGCCTGTGAACCGTTTCTTAAGCGTATCGAGCGATTATTCAATAATTCAAAATCACTTGTTTTCAGAATGTCCGTTACCATGCTCTTTACATTTTTATCGACATTGTCCTGTTCACCTAACACCGCAAACTTTCCTAACGGTGCCTGTATCGTTTTTAAGAGCTGTGACACCTCTTGTTTTGTCGCATCATTTGGAACATAAGTCAACGGCAAATCAAAAATATCACCGCCGAACAGCACAATATCAGGATTTACCTCATTGATTTTCTGAATCATATTAGTAAGGCGATCCTTGTCCATAAAATGATTGTATTCTAAATCCGTAATAAAAGCGATTTGGATATCATTCATATCTGCGGGAATTTTTTCACTTTGAATTGTATGATAGCTGACTGTTAAATTCTCTACCGAGACAAAGATCGAGTAAAAGAATATACCTGCCAGTACTAATGCGATTATTATTAATACCGATACTGTTTTCAGCAGTCTTTTGATCATGGAAATATACACCTCAAATTCTTTTTTATTTTATCATAAATCATAAAGAATGAAAATGAATAAATGAAAAAGAAGGCTTTTTTAACCTTCTTTGTTTAAGACTTCTTCTGTAGGTGCTGCTTCATTTTGGGGATGAGCAGGCTTGGTTGTTCTTATGTTTGCATTCGCGCGACTGTTTCTGATCGCAGCCATTTGTTCCATCGCTTTTTTCGAATTTAAGATAACCGGAATCACAATCGGGTTACGATGTGTTTTATGCCATAAGAACGGCTCCAATGCACCGCGAATCGTATTTTTCAGCTCTGAGAATGTAGTTCGTTGGGCCATTTTTGTCTTTAATGCCTGATATACGACTTGTTCTGCTTCCTTTAATAAGCCTTGACTGTCCTTGATAAAGACAAAACCGCGTGATACGATGACCGGTTTACATAAAATTCTGTTTTCTGATGAATCGATAGCGGCTACGACCGCAACCAATCCGTTATTGGCTAAAATATTGCGATCCTTTAATACTGCGGTAGAAACACCGCTGATATCGTTACCGTCGACATAGATATCGTCGGCCTGAATGCGATAAGAGGATTGGAATACCCTGTGATCACGCATAATCAATACATCGCCGTTTGCGCAGGTGAAGATATTTTCCTCCGGCAGACCTGTTGCCATTGCCGTTTCCATATGTTGCTTCAGCATTTTATATTCACCGTGAATCGGCATAAAATATTTCGGTTTAATGAGCTGAAGCATCAGCTTTTGTTCCTCTTGAGAAGCGTGTCCCGTTGTATGCAGATTTGTCAAAACCGATTTTGTCAGCACATTTGCGCCGGCACGAAACAGCTTGTTTACGACATGGTTGACACTGGCTCCGTTGCCCGGAATCGGGGAGGAGGAGAATACGACGGTATCGCCGGGAATCAGCTTGATATAGCGATGGGTTCCTGAAGCAATTCTTGAAAGGGCAGCGAGCGGCTCACCTTGACTTCCGGTACAAACGATACATATCTTATTCGCCGGTACATGATTCAGCTGGTCGGGAGTGATAAAGTGCTGTTCTCCGACCTTGATCGTACCGAGCTTTCTGCCGATCGTAACGACATTTTCCATACTGCGGCCGAATATGATTACCTTTCGTCCGCAGGTTACCGCTGCTTCTAATATTTGTGCCACACGATGTACGTTTGACGCAAAGGTTGCGACGATTAAACGTCCCTTTGTTTTCCGTGTGATATCTAAAATCTCATTTGCGACCTTTTTTTCCGAAATGGAGAAATCCTCAACACCGGAATTGGTGGAATCACTCATCAGCATCGTTACACCGATTTGTCCGATATAAGCCATAATCTGATAGTCGGCATTGGTTCCTACCGGTGTAAGATCGAACTTAAAATCGCCGGTGTGGACAACACGTCCGTTCGGTGTATTGATTAAAATGCCTAAGGAATCGGGAATCGAATGTACCGTATTAAAGAAGCCGCATGTAAAGTGCTCCGTCTTTACACTGGAGGTACTGTTGATTTCATGAATTCTGACAGTTCTTAACAGCTTGCGCTCCTCCAGCTTTTTATTGATTAGGGAAATCGCAAAGCGCGGTGCATAAATATCAGCGATTTCCACTGTTTTCAATAAAAAGGGAATTCCGCCGATATGATCCTCATGTCCGTGTGTGATAATCAATATTTTTTTCTTGGCCTTGTTTTTCACTAAATGTGCATAATCAGGGATTACATAGTCAACACCGAGTAAATTTTCCTCAGGAAAACGTACTCCGGAATCCACGATCAATATTTCGTTTTCATGCTCGAAGCAGTACATATTTTTTCCGACCTCACCTAAACCGCCTAAAGCATATACAAGCGTGTCGCTGCGTTTGTGGTCGATATGATGATAATTGTTTTTATTGTTCCCCGGAAATCTCGGCGCATTATTTCGATAATTATTGTTCATAAGAGCCTCCTTCTCAGCACCTTATCTAACGTCTATTATAGCATACTTTTGTTGATTTCATATGCTTTTGCGCCGAAAAAAATGAAAATTAAGGCAGATAGCGCTTACAACGACTTTGATGATAATGTGATAAATTAAAATGGTTGATCTGTATATGATAAGGTGGGGAGAGTGGTGAGAATTGCTTACATTTATTTTCCCGATAAAAAAGCATAAGCCTTTAAAACTTATGCTATTCAATGACCAATGCCTCGCTGTCTTCTTTCCATGGGTTATTTGTATCAATGCGATCATAAAATAAATGTCCGCTGAGATGATCGATTTCATGCTGAAGCACGATTGCTTCATATCCGCTGACCTTAAAGGTAACCTCACAGTTTTTCAAAGCGTCAAATGCCTTTACGGTAATACGGGCATGGCGAAAAACATGCCCTTCATGCTCGTTCACGACCGATAAGCAGCCTTCTCCGTTTTTCAAATACGCATTTCGAACACTGTGGGAAATGATTCGCGGATTAACGAGTGCATATTCGCTTTTACCGTCCTCACCGTAATCAATCGATACCGCTACAAGCTGCTTCAATACACCGATTTGAACGGCTGAAATACCTACGGCAGGGCGAAGATTCAATTCCTGTGCCTTGATCGGATCAATCGAATCTCGTACATACTGCAGCATATTCATCAACAGCTCATGATCCTCCTTGGAAAGGGGCAGGGAAACCTTTTCACTCGGCTTTCGAATCAAGGGGTCGCTGTCTTTTATAATCGTATCATTGTTTATTAACATCGGATATCCTCCTCACTGTCTATTATTTTACCTGTTCTGTGCCGGAAAGAAAAGTGATTTTTTAATTTTTCTCTTAAAAACATGTGTAGTTTATGGTATCATTAAGGCAAAGCAAACGAAAAGGAGGACAATGAAATATGGCAAAACAAAAATGGAAGCTTTCTTTAAAAATGCCGCGCAAATATGATTTTTGGCTGCATCTGTCCTCCTTGGTAATGATTCTGTTCGGATCATTGATGATTTTATCGACAAGTGTCGGCAGTACCTCACAAAGCGATACGCTTGTTGTAGCACGTGTCGTTTTTAAACAGACCGTGTTTGTGATCATCGGATATTTTATGATGATTTTTTTAGCGAATAATTTTACAATGCTGAGAGTGCGAAAGCTCGGAAAGCTGATTGGTATTGTCTTGATGGTTGCCTGCTTATCCACATTGGCGTTTACGGCGGCCGGCGGCTCCAGAGCGTGGATTCGTCTCGGTCCGATATCTTTACAGCCGAGTGAGTTTGTCAAGGTATTTATGGTCGTGATGATTGCCGTTTCGATCGAGGTTGCGGGAAGGCGCAATTTCGACTGGTGGACAATGATCAAAACACCGTTTTTATTTTTATGTGCATTTGCGTTGATATTGATATTACAGCGTGACTTAGGTACGCTTGTCGTTATCGGTATGCTTTCGATCATTTCGTTTCTGATACCGTCGCATAAAAATTTACGTAAGATTCAACGGTTTGTGAAAATCGGATTGACGGTAGGCTGTGTCGGAGTACTGTTTTTAATGACGCCTCCGGGGCTTGAGCTTGTGTCCAAAATACCGGTGTTCTCCCATGTCGGAATTCGCTTTGCAAATGCGGTAAATCCGTTTTTGGATCCGTACGGGGTCGGGTATCAAAACGTTCAAGGGCTTGTCGGCATTGCGGCAGGCGGCTTGATGGGCAAGGGAATCGGTCAGTCGCAACAGAAATTCGGCTTTTTGACTCAGGCAGACAATGACTTTATATTAGCAATCGTGATCGAGGAATTGGGCATATTCGGCTTAGCGCTTATCGTTATCGGTTATTCGATCATCATTCAGCGCTTATTTCATTATGCCTATCGCACCAAAAGCGAGGGCTACAAGATCATATTGATCGGTACGGCGATGTATATCTTCCTGCATTTCTTTTTGAATGTCGGCGGTGTCGGCGGATTGATACCGTTGACGGGTGTACCGCTGCTGTTTATCTCGAGCGGCGGCTCTGCGCTGATGTCGATCATGTGCGCGATCGGAATCGCACAGGCGATCATTGCCAAGATTCGCCGTCAGGGAGAATAATAGGAAAAGCATCCCGACGAATCGGAATGCTTTAAGAAAGGGAAGAGGAGAAACAAAGATTGGGGGGCGCATCCTTACCGGATGCACTATTATGTTACCCGGGCTTATCGACTTTATACATGAGGAGTTGAAAAAAAATGCGAATTGTTGCAGGAACCTATCGATCACGTGTCATTCAAGCCGTAGAAGGAAATTCCACAAGACCGACACAGGCTAAAATCAAAGAGGCAATTTTTTCTCGTATCGGACCGTATTTTGACGGCGGAGTGATGTTGGATCTATTTGCCGGCAGCGGGAATATGGGTTTTGAGGCCATTTCCAGAGGCATTGACAGTGTCGTTTTCTGTGATAGCGGCTATAAGGCGATCCAAACGATTTCGGCGAATGCGGCTGCGTTGCAGGTCAAGGAGCAGTGCCGTATCATCAAAAGTGATTATGAGGTGCTGTTGAAGCAATTAATAAAAGCACAGGAAAGCTTTGATTTTATTTATATCGACCCGCCGTATCGAAAACAGCGCATTCATGAAATTCTAACATTGATTGATGCATACGATCTGTTGAAGGAAAACGGCAATGTCGTATGTGAAAGTTTAAAGGAGGATTCCTTTGCGGAAAGCTACGGAAATCTTTATCAGGTAAAGAACGTGAATTACGGAATCACGAAAATAACATATTATAAGAGGTAATTTATGAGAACAGCTATTTATCCGGGAAGCTTTGATCCGCTTACCATCGGTCATATAAGCATTGTAAAGCGAGCTTCTGCATTATTTGATGAATTGTATGTAGTGATATTGAATAATCGCACTAAGAAGCCCTTATTTACGTCTGAAGAGCGTTATCAGCTTGCACAAAAGAGCTTAAATAAGTTCTCTAATGTAAAGGTGGTAAGGTATGACGGGTTGACCTTGGATTTTGCCCGTCAAGTCAATGCGTGTGCTTTGATTCGCGGTATCAGAAGCGGTATTGATTATGAGTATGAGCAGCTTCAGGCATTATGTAATCGTCATATTGATGCAAAGCTTGAAACAATTTTTTTAATGAGTGAGCCTGAATATGCGTTTATTTCTTCATCAGCGGTAAAGGAATTCGCATCCTATCATCAAAGCTTAGACGGTTTAGTCAGTGATTGTGTAAAAGAGGCACTTATTCAGAAATTTAAGTAGGTAAGCTTACAAATAATTTTGTATGTGATATACTTATAGCGCATAGGAGAGGTTGGTTTTATGGATCCGATCAAATATACAGCACAAAAGCTGTTGGAGAAAAATAAATTATTGTTTTTGTTTTGTATTCTGTTTATTATGACGAGTCTGTTTCTTACGTGTTATGTATTCTTCTTTCGTACCGTTACGATCGATGTGACAAAGCATATCGATATTGAATACAGCGGTGAAAGCGGTGAGGCAACTGTGACAGTCAGCAACAATGCCTATAATCTGAATCAGCGAACACAGGAGTTTTTGGATTCCATCTCTTATCAGGTAACGCCGAAAAGCAAGCTGACAAACGGTACAAAGCTTCAAATAGTCGCAAAGTATGATGAAAATCTTATGAATAAGTATCATATCAAGGTCATCAATGAAACAAGAGAAGTCGTGGTCGAGGGACTTCCCGAGCGTTTCAATGAAGCAAAGGAAATTGATGCGGATTTTCAAAAAACAATGGATGTATTTGCGAATCGTTATTTTGAAAAAAACAGAGATGAAATCTTAAAGGAGGATTTTACTGAATTCTACAGCGGTTCTCATCGTGAGCTTGTGAACAATGAGCATGTGTATCGAGTGTTTCTAAAGGCCAATACGCATGATAATAAAGATAAGGTCGTTGATATCTATCGCCTGGTCGCAAAAGGGATGGTCAATATCTCAAAAGGCAAGGAGGAGCTTGTTGAGCAGGAGGCTGAGCTGTATTATATGATCACCTATGATGATATCAACAGCTCGCGCAACCTGAAGGAACAAAATGTTTTCGGAGAAAAAATCATCGGTATTGAAGTAGATTCACAGGAGAGCTTGACTCAAGTGCTGCACCAAAAATATTTGTTGAGCTATCAATTTTTAATAATTAAATAGGCGAATGTTCGCCTTTTTTCATCTTTCGGATGCTTCTTCATATACTGGTAAGGGGTATCCTATGAAAGAACTAAAGCTGAATCTGACACTTATTGCCTTATATTATCATCAAGTATTAATGAGGGATCTGTTTGAAAATCATCAAAGTCATGTGCTTGTATTAGATGAAAAGAAAGCGCGGCTGTTGGCTTCCGTCATTTTATCGGGTGTATATGATGAAGAAATCGCAGAGGAGGTATTAGGCATTCCGCTTTCGTTATTTCGTCAAATAAGAAAACATTTTATCAATTAAAAACAGCGACGATCATCGCTGTTCATTTTTTTAATAAAGAGAATCTAAGTAAAGCAGCTCTGCCAATGCCTTTAGGTTTTGCGGCTCACTTTCGTTCATTTCAATTTTGAATGAATCGTTTTCATTATAGCGGGGAATCAGATGTACATGGAAATGATTTACGGTCTGTCCGGCAACCTCATTGACGTTTGATAAGATGTTGATGCCGCCCGCATCCGTCATTTCCATGATGTTTTGGGCAATGCGTCTTGCGACTCGATATACCTCTAATGTCGTATCTTCATCACATAGAAGCATATGTGCGCTGTGCTTTTTCGGAATTACCAGTGTATGCCCTTTAGTAACCTGCGCAATATCCAAAAATGCCAAGGCAATACTGTCCTCATAGACTTTATGTACGGGAATTTTCCCTGATACGATATCACAAAAAATACACATATGGTTACCTCCTGTATTCAATAGAATTTCATCTTGTGCTTATTATAACAGATTCCGGTTGATTGTAAAGCCTATATAATCATTAGTATGTTTTTTATGAAACATTATTTTTTGAAAATCCTAAACAAGCGTAAATGCTTATCGGGACTTAACATAGGCTTAACATACATCTGCTTTCACAATTAACATGCCGAATAGTATACTTCATGTGTACTGGGATACAGTATTAATTATCGGAGGACAGAAATATGAAAAAAACATTTATTAAAGTATCGGCAGGTGTATGCTTAATGATTGCAGCTATTGCAGGCTGTAAGAATGCAGCTGACTCACAGAACAATAAACAGACGGTATCAACCGACGGTTCTACATCAATAGAAAAGGTCATCGGTTATCTAAGCGAAGCATATACGGAGACTCATTCTGATGTAACCGTTACTTACAATCCGACAGGCTCAGGTGCAGGAATTCAAGCTGTTGCCGAAAAAAGGTGTGATATCGGACTTGCGAGCCGAAATTTGAAAGATGAGGAAAAATCTAAACTTAATGAAACGGTGATTGCCATTGACGGTATTGCGGTGATCTTAAACAATGAAAATCCGATTGAAGATTTATCGATCGAACAGCTCGCGGCCGTTTATAAGGGAGAAATCACTAACTGGAAAGAGATCGGCGGTGCTGATGCTCCCATCGTTTTAATCGGCAGAGAGGCAGCCTCAGGCACAAGGGACGGATTTGAATCAATAACCGGTACAAAGGATTTATGCAAATATGCTCAGGAATTAACATCAACAGGCGATGTTGTGCAGACAGTTTCATCAAATCCTAATGCCATCGGTTATGCTTCGCTTGCATCTGTTGGAGATTCTGTTAAAACTGTTGAAATTGAGGGTATAGAGCCGACGATTGAAACTATTCAAAGCGGAAAATATAAACTTCAGCGCAGCTTCATCTTTGTTACAAGAAAAGATGAAAAGTTAAGTGACAGCGCACAGGATTTCTTTGATTTTGCAGTAAGCAGTCAAGCTGATGATTTAATCGTTAAAGCAGGAGCAGTTCCTGTAAAAAGATAAGGTATGATAATGAAAAGCATAAAAAATAAAGTGCATGCAGGTGAAAAAGCGGTAAAACTGATATTTACATCGTGTGGTTTTCTAATTATAGGCTTCGTAATCCTTATCACGGTATTTTTACTTATAAACGGCATACCGGCAATCAGAGAAATCGGATTTCAAGACTTCTTTTTCAACAGTAAATGGGCATCAACGGCAGCTGATCCTTCTTACGGTATACTGCCGTTTATCATGTCCTCGGTTTACGGAACCTTAGGTGCAGTGATTGTCGGTGTGCCGATCGGTATAATGTGTGCAGTTTTCATTGCTAAGACAGCACCGCCAAAAGTGGCAAAGGCTGTAAGCACCGCAGTGGATTTATTGGCAGGCATACCGTCTGTTGTTTACGGTCTTTTAGGTATGATCATTATAGTTCCGTTTGTCAGAGATCTGTTTCATTTGCCTGACGGAGCGAATTTATTTTCGGCAATTCTTGTGCTGGCTGTTATGATTCTGCCTTCTGTTATTTCTGTGTCATCTACAGCGATAAGCGCTGTGCCTAAGGAATATGAGGAGGCATCGTTAGCACTCGGTGCCACGAAAACAGAAACAATTTTCAAAGTTACTGTTCCTGCCGCAAAAAGCGGAATCGTAACAGCCGTTGTTTTGGGAATCGGCAGGGCCATCGGCGAAGCAATGGCAGTTATGATGGTAGCAGGTAATGTGGCCAATATGCCGGGTTTATTCAAAAGCGTTCGTTTCCTTACAACGGCAGTTGCAAGTGAAATGTCTTATTCCGCGGGTCTGCAAAGACAGGCGTTGTTTTCCATAGCACTGGTATTATTTATCTTTATAACGGCAATCAATTTTATTCTGAATGTAACTGTGAAAAGAAATAAGGAGTAAGCATTATGGAAGATAAAATTTCAGAGAAAAGAAAATTCAAAAATATGCTTCTGAATACGCTTGTATACCTTTGCGCAGGGATCATAGTATTGATGTTGACAGGAATCATCGGATATATCTTTTACAGAGGCTTGCCAAAGCTTTCGCTTGATTTCCTGACATCGGCACCAAGTCTTTTGAACGATACAGTCGGTATTTTGCCGAATATTCTGAATACGATTTATATTATTCTTATGACACTTGTTATCGTATTGCCGCTTGGCATAGGAACTGCAATATACCTGAATGAATATGCCGAAAATAAAAAGCTTGTCGGAGTGATTGAGCTTGCGACAGAAACCTTATCGGGCATACCGTCTATCATTTACGGCTTAGTGGGAATGCTGATATTTGTTCAATTTTGCTCCCTAGGGACAAGCCTGGCTGCAGGTGCACTCACCCTTGTTATTATGACCCTTCCTACGATTATCAGAACAACGCAGGAAAGTTTAAGGACGATACCGAACAGCTATCGTGAAGGCTCACTTGCGCTCGGTGCAGGGAAATGGCATATGATACGCACGGTAGTTCTGCCTAATGCAGTTGATGGAATAGTAACGGGCTGTATTCTGTCGGTCGGCAGAATTGTCGGCGAAAGTGCTGCACTTATGTTTACGGCCGGAATGGCAAATAATATAGTTTACCTGTTTGAAAGCTTTCTTCCCGAAAAAGCAGGATCCACACTGAGCGTAGCACTTTATATGTATGCGAAGGAGCGCGGTGAATTTGAGACAGCTTTTACTATTGCACTTATTCTTATGCTTCTGACATTCATTATTAATATATCGGCAAAGTTTGCAGGCAGAGCACTCAGAAAACGAAAGGAAAATGATGACTGATATGATTAAATCTGAAAATCTCAATTTTTGGTACGGCGGTAATCAGGCTTTAAAAAATATTAATATAGAAATACCCGAAAAGCAGATTACGGCACTGATAGGGCCTTCAGGATGCGGGAAATCAACTTTTTTAAAAACGCTGAATCGTATGAACGATCTTGTTGAGGGGGGGAGAATTGAAGGAACTATCTACATAAACGGTACGGATATATACAAAGATACGGATATAAATATTTTAAGAAAAAATGTCGGTATGGTGTTTCAAAAGCCTAATCCGTTTCCGATGAGTATTTACGATAACATTGCTTACGGACCGCGGATACACGGAATCAAGTCAAAATTCAAGCTTGATGAAATCGTGGAGCGCTCTTTGCGGCAAGCAGCAATATGGGATGAATGCAAAGACCGATTAAAAAAGAGTGCACTCGGTTTGAGCGGCGGTCAGCAGCAAAGGCTTTGTATCGCAAGAGCACTTGCCGTTGAACCTCAGATACTGCTCATGGATGAGCCGACTTCGGCACTAGATCCGATTTCAACCGCTAAAATCGAGGAGCTTGCACTCGAATTAAAAAAAGATTATACTATAATCATTGTTACCCACAATATGCAGCAGGCGATGAGAATTGCTGATAAAACGGCCTTTTTCCTGCTTGGTGAAATGGTTGAATTTAATAACACCGAAAAGATGTTTCATCAATCTGATGATAAGCGGACAAAGGACTATATCAGCGGAAGATTCGGTTGAATAATCATTTCATTGGCTATAATAAATCGAGAGGTGCTTAAGATGATCTTTTTTCTTGAAGATGATGATAATATACGGAAACTTGTTTGTTATGCTTTGACTAAAGAAGGATATAATATTGAAGGATTTGAAAAACCGTCATCGTTTTGGAAAAGAATGGATGACGAAATACCTCAGCTTATTCTTCTTGATATTATGATGCCTGAGGAGGACGGCTTATCTATCCTGCAGAAATTGCAGACCGATAGACAATATGAGACTATTCCCGTAATCATGATAACGGCAAAGAACAGTGAATTTGATAAGGCAACGGGGCTTGATCTGGGGGCAGATGATTATATTTCCAAGCCTTTCGGAATGGTTGAATTCATTTCTAGAGTTCGTGCCGTTCTTCGACGCTATGAAAAGACAACGAATAAAAGCAATATTTTTAAAATCGGAAAATTATATGTAGATTTTGAAAAACATATTATTAAGGTATCAGGAGAAGATACAGAGCTTTCCTATAAGGAATATAAGCTTTTATCTGTGCTTTTAGAGGCTGAGGGAAAAGTGATACCAAGAGATGAATTGCTGCAAAGGGTATGGGGCGATTACTATGAGGAATCACGTACCCTCGATGTTCATATACGAAAACTCAGAGTTAAGCTTAAGGCTGCAGGTGTGTATATAAAAACAGTTAAAAATATAGGTTATCAGTTGATAGGAGATACAAATGAATAAAAAAATATTTCGCTCAAGTGTTGCCGTTGCATTGGTTGTTTTGCTTTCAAGCCTAGTTTTGATTTTCGGTATTTTATTTCGATATTTTGAAAATCAGCTTCAAAGTGAGCTTGAAAGTGAGGCCGACTACATTGCCTATGCAGTTGAAAATCAGGGGATTGATTATATCAATAATTTCAGCAACAGCAATAAACGAATCACGTTGATTTCACCTGATGGCAAAGTGCTTGCAGATACATCGGCTAACGAGTCAGAACTCGGCAATCACACAGACAGGCAGGAAATTATGGAGGCAATGAAAAACGGCAAGGGCACAAGCATCCGTTATTCAAAAACCTTAGCAGAGAAAACAGTATATTATGCAATGAAAATGAATGATGGCAATATTCTCAGAGTTTCCACAAAGCAATACACTGTTGCTGTAATTCTGTTCAGGCTTATTCAGCCGATACTGATTGTATTTGTTATTGCGGTTGTGCTGTCCTTCGCGCTGGCACAAAAAGTTTCTAAATCCATAATCAAACCAATCAATGAATTGGATTTGGATAATCCGACGAATAATGAGCCGTATGATGAATTAGCACCATTACTTCGTAAAATTGCAAAGCAAAAGGTAACGATTGAAAACCAGCTTAAAGAGGCGGAGTTTAAGCAGGAGGAATTTAGGCTTATTACCGAAAATATGAAGGAAGGTTTTATCGTTGTTGATAAGCAAATGAAGCTATTAACGTATAATCGTTCCGCTTTAAAACTTCTCGGTATAAGCAAGGATAAGCTTGATGATATCTTATCGGCAGGTAATGATAATCTCACATTTCTGATTGATAAGGTATTAGACGGAGCATGTGAAAAAAGCAATCTAACCCTTAATAATAATCATTATAGATTAATTGCCAATCCTGTATTTGAAAATGAACAGATTATCGGAGCAGTTATTCTTATTATCGATGTCAGCGAAAGTGTGAAACGCGAACAGCTGCGACAGGAGTTTACTTCAAATGTATCACATGAACTAAAAACACCGCTTACATCCATATCCGGCTTTGCTGAAATAATGAAAAGCGGTGATACTCCCGATACGGTTGTAACTGATTTTTCTGCATCTATTTATGATGAGGCTCAAAGATTGATTTCGCTTGTAAATGATATTCTTAAAATATCAGAGCTTGATGAAAAAAATATTCAGGAAGAAAGTGAAGAAGTCGATTTGTATGAGTTGGCGGTTACTGTCTTGAAGCGATTGAAGACTGTCGCAGATATAAGAAAAATCAGTCTGAATCTGATAGGTGAAAGCACGATTGTTTTCGGTAATGAAAAAATCCTTGATGAAATGATATATAATCTTTGTGATAATGCAATCAAGTATAATGAGGATAACGGAACAGTTGATGTTATCCTCAGTGAAAGTGATCACCACATAAAATTAACGGTAAAAGATACAGGCATCGGTATACCGCAATCAGAACAAAAACGCATATTTGAGCGTTTTTACAGAGTGGATAAAAGTCATTCAAAGGCAATCGGCGGTACCGGCTTGGGACTATCGATCGTCAAACATGCCGCTATCTATCATAATGCAGAAATTGAGCTTAAAAGTGAGCTTGGTAAAGGCACGACAATAACGATTATTTTCAGTAAACAGAAATCAGTATTATAAAGGCACTTGGAATCTTATCAAGTGTCTTTATCTTTAAACTATATTTATCTTGTATGCGATTTTTCTTATCTGATCTGTAAACATCAATGTTGTATTGATAAGTTTATCATTTTCAGTGAAGATCTAAGCAGGGAAGTTTGAGTTTTTTCAACCTCAACGTGCTTTTCGGCGTATTCTTTGTAACGAGATTGCACTTGTATTCCTCTTTAAAATAAAAATGCCGTAATGATTGCTTGTACTAAATTTCTAAGCTTTCATTACGACATCTCAGCTCATGACCATTCTTTTTTTGTTTTAATCCTCGCTGTCCTGTACAAGATAATCAGGATTGCTTGATTTATAATTGTTGTAGATATCAATATCATAAACGCGGAAGTTGTATTTCTTTAAATAATGAATCATTGCTTCCTGCTTAATGGTTGTTGATTTATCTAAAATAGATTGTAAGGCTTCTTCTTTAAATTCCTCAGCAGCTTTAGTATTCGTTACCTTGACGATATAATACATCGGCTTTTCGGAATCACTCGTATCGGAAATCACCTCATTGATCATTGCTTCTTTATCTGTGATAACACTGATTTTAGACCAAACAGGAGAAGGCAACTGACTGCTTTGATTCACTACGATTTCTTTACCGTTATAGGTATCGGTTTTCCCGTATTGCTTCGCAGCGGCTTCAAAGGATTTTCCATCCTGTACTGCCTTTAACGCATTCTTTGCGTTTCCTTCGCTCGTGCAGGCGATAATGCGAGCCTTTACCGGTTTATATGTCGTGATTTGATCCTTGGCATTCGCATCTAAATATTTCTTTGCCAACTTATTATTTTGAACGCTCGGTACGATATATTTTTCATAATATTCATCAATGTCCTTACAACCGGCTTGACTGAGTACCGCCTCTAAGTTTTCACCGGCAGATTTTTTAAATTCGGCCAGCTGTTTTTTTGCTTCCTTTGTCACTTCCTCAGTAACCGGTACTTCTTTTTCAAAAATAATCTTGCTTACGGTCATATTGACCTGAGAGAAGCCGCCGCTTAAGAACAGCGGACGGAAAATATCATCATTGGTAACCTTAGTAGAACCGACGGTAAACAGTACCTCGCTGCCGTTGGAAATATCCGCACTGGCATCCTTGCATCCGAAGAGCGTTGTCAGCATTACCGCCGCAAAACATAATGACGTTGCTTTTTTCATAATCGTGTCCTCCTTATTCCTTGATGCCCATGTAATCCATCAGTAATTTTTTGATATCGTCATTGCCGTATACAATATCGACTTTCTTGCTTTTTTCCCAAACGATTTTTTTCCTTAAATCATTGTCGGCATTCATAATGGCCTGATACACTTGATTTTTTACCGTATCGGTATCATCCTCGTATTTTACGATCTTGTCCTTGTCGGTTTCCAATACGATGATCTTATGCCAGCCCTGATAATTAGTGGAAGCGACCTTCACCCAATCGCTGACCTCGTTCTTTTTCAACTTAAGTGCTGTTTTCTTAAAATCTTCGACCAACTTAGAATCCTTATCGGTATAGCCGACCAAACCGCCGGTGGATGCAGAGGAATCATCGCTGAATTCTTTCGCTACATCCGCAAACTTTTTGCCTGATTTAAGCGCTTCATCAACTTTTTTTACTTTTTCCTGTTCCTCTTTTGTAGGGTTCTTGCTGTTTTCCATCTTGATTAAGATATGAGCGACAATACGTCCGTTTTTCTCCTTATGAATCGGTGTAAACAATTCATCCATATGCTCATCCATATAATTGGTAAACATCTTCTGTACCTTTGCGGAGGTCAAGCAGTATTCATACAGATCGGAATATCCGCTTGCCTCTAATTGGCTTTGAATCGTTGTTTTGTAATTGGTAGGATCATTTGCTTTAAAATATTCCTCTGTCTGCTCCTGCTGCAGCTTTGCGGTTGAT
Source organism: Erysipelotrichales bacterium (assembly GCA_910576855.1). Taxonomy (GTDB): domain Bacteria; phylum Bacillota_I; class Bacilli_A; order Erysipelotrichales; family Erysipelotrichaceae; genus C-19. The sequence goes on along the minus strand of CAJTJP010000023.1, from coordinate 30,744 downwards.
TTGATATCATCATCTGTTTCAATGACTTCATTCGCTACCGCATCCTGAAATTTCTGATATAAGTAAGCATCGGCAGATTGTGTTTTTAAATCATTGAAGATATCATCCACAAAGATGTTTTTATCGGCAACACTCGCAATAACGTCTTTTCCGTCTGCTTTTTTGCCTGCCAGCTTTCCTTTATTCGTATCCCAAATGCTGAATATCGCAAAGGAAATGAGGATTACCGCTATCAGTACGACAAACCACTGCTTTTTCAAAATCTCTATCATATTATGCCTCCTAGTATTTCATACCGTATTATTATAAATTAATTTTAATTAAAAAGCAATTTCTGTATGGTACTAACATAATTTCCCATAATATCAAGGAAGGAGCTCAAACAGCTGTTCGATTAAGTACATAAAAATGAAGCGGTTGAATGCCTTACGAAAGAAATGAAGCTTTTGAGGGCTTCATGGAGAATGAATGAACTTTTACATGATTTAGAAAGAAAAACTTTCCAATCGTTTTAATTGTCTCAGCACTGTTTTTTTGATATGATATACAAGGCTTATAAAGAAAGAGGGTCTTTCCATGACAACATTACAAATAACGGATTTACATGTCGAGGTTGAAGGAAAAAAGATTTTAAAAGGTGTTGATCTTTGTGTCAACAGCAATGAAACACATGCCCTGATGGGACCTAACGGTAACGGAAAATCTACCTTGTTGGCAGCGATTATGGGCAATCCGAAATATACGGTGACAAAAGGAAGCATTACGTTAGACGGTGAAGATGTTTTGACAATGGCGGTCGATGAGCGAAGTCGTGCAGGCTTGTTTTTAGGGATGCAGTATCCCAGTGAAATCAGCGGTGTGACCAATTCTGATTTTTTACGCGCAGCCGTAAATGCGCGCAGAGAGCGTCCGATTCCGTTGTTTCAGTTTATTAAGGAAATGGAACAGGCGGTTGCCGATATGGAAATGAAAAGCGATCTTGCGCATCGGTTTTTAAACGAGGGCTTTTCCGGCGGTGAGAAAAAACGCAATGAAATTGTACAAATGAAGCTGTTGAAGCCGTCCTTGGCAATGCTTGATGAAATTGACAGCGGTTTAGATGTCGATGCTTTAAAGCTTGTTGCGGATGCATTATCGGATATTCAGGCGCAGCAGCAGACGGGACTTTTGGTCGTTTCTCATTATGAGCGCTTTTATGATTTACTGAAGCCGACGCATGCGCATGTATTGATTGACGGAAAAATCGTATTGAACGGTGATGCTTCCTTGATAAATAAAATTGATGCACAGGGCTATGACTGGATTGAAAATGAGCTTGGTATCAAAGCGGCTGAGGAAATAAAGCCGAAGCAAAATGCCGGAGTGCTCGGCGTATGTCATGCTTCAAAAAAGGGAGCCTGATATGAAGGGAATCACGAGTAAAAATGCAAATGTCCAGTTGAATAGCGGCTTTGAAACGCTTTCGCTGCATCTGCAGGAGACAATGTGTTTGACGCTGAATGCAGACAAAGGCACAAGCGTCGAAATGCTTATTACATATGATGGGACACAGGCTGATTTGCATATTGATGTAAATGCAGCGGATGACTGTGAGCTGCGGCTTTTGTTTTGGAGTGAAATGAATGAGCCTGTTCACTTTGAGCTAACGATCAATGCTCAAACTAACAGTAAGGTTCATATCGGAATTGCCGATCTGCAGGCGGCAGAGGCCGATTATCGCATCAAGACGATGCTTTGTCATGAGGGTGCTGAGGTAAATGTAACAAGCGCGTGTCTTGCATATCACAAGCATTGGCTGATGAATATGGAGCATCAAAAGGCGCATACGAGTTCCTTGATGAAAAACTTTGCGGTTACATCTGAAAACGGTGATTATCGTATGGAAGCCTGCGGATCGATTCAGAAGGGTGCTTATGAATGCAGCTCACATCAAACAAGCCGCGTATTGACAATGAGCGACAATCATCAATGCGAGGTAATACCGCTGTTGTTGATTGATGAAAATGAAGTAAAGGCCTCTCATGCGACTGCGGTAGGACAGCCTGATGAAGGTCAGCTCTATTATTTAAAATCGCGCGGACTCAGTACAAAGCATGCCTTGGGGCTGTTGAAGCTCGGCTATCTGTTGCCGATTACTGAGGTTATCAGCGATGCGCAAATACAAAAACAGCTGCGTATGCAGATTGAGGAAAAGGTGATGAAGCATGATTGATATTACCGGTATTCGTCGAAGCTTTCCGATGTTGAATCATAAACAAATGCAGTCGCATGATCTGATTTATTTTGATAACGGGGCAACGACCTTTAAGCCGCAGACGGTCATAGATGCGATAACCCGTTATTATACAGATTTATCCTGTAATGCCCATCGAGGCGATTATGAGCTTGCGTATCGCTTGGATCAAGCGTTTGAAGAAGCAAGAGCGTGTGCTGCTGCCTTCATTCATGCAAGCGAGCGGGAAATCGTATTTACCTCAGGTGCCAGTGAGGGCTTGAATCTTGTTGCGCAGGGCTACGGCAGAAAGTTTTTGCGGGAAGGCGATATCGTCCTAAGCACTGAGGCTGAGCATGCCTCTTGTATCTTGCCTTGGATGCGTGCTTGTGAAGAAACGGGTGCTGTTTTAGAGTATATTCCGTTGGATGAACGGGGCAGAGTCGGTATCGAAGCAGTTGCTGAGATGATGAATAAGAATGTGAAGGTCATCGTTTTGGCACAGATTTCCAATGTGCTCGGCTATGAAGCCCCGATCAGTGAAATCTGCGCTCTTGCCCATCAGTATGGGGCAGTGGTCGTTGTTGACGGTGCACAGAGCGTCCCCCATCTGCCGATTGATGTTACTGAGCATGATTGTGATTTTTTGGCTTTCAGTGCGCATAAAATGTGCGGTCCGACCGGAATCGGTGTACTGTACGGCAAATATGCACTGCTTGATGCAATGGACCCGCTGTATTTAGGCGGTGGAAGCAATGCACGTTTTGATATGTGCGGTAATATCCTGTTAAAACAGCCGCCGTATAAATTTGAAAGCGGAACGGCCAATATTGCCGGGATTCTCGGTATGAAGGCGGCATTCGATTATTTATCGCAAATCGGAATGGAACAGATTCATGCGTATGAGCAGCAGCTGCATCGTCAGCTGGTTGACGGATTGCAGCGCTTAAGCAATATTCATATCTATAATGCGGATGCAGACGGGGCGATCGTTACCTTTAATGTCAAGGATGTATTCGCACAGGATGCCGCTACGTATTTCAGTGCTCACGGTGTTGCGGTGCGCAGCGGTCAGCACTGCGCTAAACTGCTCAGCGAGAAATTAAATACGAGCGCAACGGTTCGTGCATCGTTGTACTTTTATAACGATACACAAGAAATCGAGCGTTTTCTGGCATTAGCTGCCGAAGCTGATATGAAAACATGCTTAGATGTTTATTTTTAAAGGAGGGATTTGATGTCAGAGCTAATCCATGATCCGATGGTATTACGTCAAATTATCATGGATCATTATGAATATCCGCGAAATCATGAATTAAGCGAGGAGGAGGGCTATGTGTCGAAGCATATGGCCTCTGCCTCATGTATTGATGATATTTATGTACAGGCCAAATTGAAGGATAATGTGATTGAGGATATCCGTTTTGATGGGGTTGCCTGTACGATTTCTACAGCTTCTACCTCAATTATGAGCGAGCTTTTACAAGGAAAAACAACGAGCGAAGCGAAAAAGATCATTGCCGCATATTACGCAATGATCAACAATGAGCCCTATGATGATGAGGTGCTGCAGGAAGCGATTGCCTTCCATACGGTAGGAAAACAAGCAAATCGCATTAAATGCGCTACCATCGGATGGGAAGCGATGAAGCAGATTATTGAAGATGGTGAAGCCCATGAACAATAACGATATCCTTAAGCAGGAGGAATACAAATACGGCTTCCACGATGAGGATGTATCCGTATATAAAACCAAAAAGGGCTTGACAAGGGAAACAGTAATTGAAATATCAAGGCTGAAACAAGAGCCGAATTGGATGCTGGAGAAGCGTTTAGCCGCATACGATGCCTTTTGTGAAATGCCGATTCAGACATGGGGACCCGATGTCAGCGATATTGATTTTGATGAATATACATATTATATCAAGCCGAGTGAACAGGGAAAACAAAATTGGGACGAGGTTCCCGAAACGATCAAGAATACGTTTGATAAGCTTGGAATTCCCGAGGCAGAGGCTAAATACTTATCCGGTGTAACGACGCAGTATGAAAGTGAAGCTGTTTATCATAATATGCTTGATGAAGTCAAGGAAAAGGGGATTATCTTTTTAGATACGGACAGCGCGTTGAAACAGGTTCCTGATTTGTTTCAGAAATATTTCGGTAAGCTCGTCTCTTATCGCGATAATAAGTTTGCGGCATTAAACAGCTGTGTATGGTCGGGCGGAAGCTTTATTTATATCCCGAAAAACGTAAAGCTGGATAAGCCGTTACAATCGTATTTTCGCATCAATTCTCAATCCATGGGACAGTTTGAGCGAACGATGATCATTGTCGATGACGGGGCAGAGGTGCATTATGTAGAGGGCTGTACCGCACCGACGTATTCCAAGGATTCCCTTCATGCGGCAGTGGTTGAGATCTATGTCGGCAAGCATGCGAAATGTCGCTACAGTACGGTACAAAACTGGTCGGGCAATATTTTGAATCTTGTCACAAAGCGTGCAACAGTCGATGATTACGGTGTGATGGAATGGATTGACGGCAATATCGGTTCGCATGTGACGATGAAATATCCTGCCTGTGTATTGAAGGGCACAGGAGCTCGTGGAATGACGATTTCCATTGCCGTTGCCGGGGCTGACCAAATTCAGGATGCCGGGGCAAAGATGATCCATCTCGGTGAGCATACAAGCTCTACCATTATATCGAAGTCGGTTTCTCGCCGAGGCGGCGAGGTGAATTATCGCGGCTTGATTCAGCATGGAAAAAATGCTCATTATGCCAAAAGCAAGGTTGAATGTGATACGCTTATTCTTGATAAGCAATCTCGCAGCGATACCGTTCCGACAAATATTTCAAGAAATGAAACTAGTCAGATAGAGCATGAGGCAACCGTATCCAATATATCGGAGGAACAGCTGTTTTATTTAATGAGCCGCGGTTTAAGCAGAGGCGCCGCTACCGAAATGATCGTGATGGGCTTTTTAGAGCCGTTCACAAGAGAACTGCCGATGGAATATGCAGTGGAGTTGAATCAGCTGTTAAAGCTGGATATGAGTGATTCCATTGGATAATCAGACAATTCGCAGGGCGAAGCTGAAGCAATGTAAGGCACTGTCAGAAGATCAGCGCAAGCGAAGCAGTCAAAGCATCGTACGTGCCTGTCAAAGCTTTATTAGGGAACAAGAGGTCATAGGCTTATTTATGCCGCTTTCCTATGAGCCTGATATTACTTCGCTGTATGATGATAATCATAAGTATCATCGCTTTGCCTTGCCAAAGGTAACCTCAAAGACCGCAATGGATTTCGTAGAGTGGAATGAAACAACAGTGTTTCAAACGGGATCCTTTGATATTACGGAGCCGATAAATGCGAATTTTATCGATCCCAAAAAGCTTACACTGCTTTTTATTCCGCTTGTGGCTTTTAATCATCGTTGCGAGCGCTTAGGACACGGAAACGGTTATTATGATCGTTATTTGAAGCAGACCGATGCGCTTAAAATCGGTGTTGCCTTTTCCTTACAACAGGACGAGGAACTGCAAAGCTTCGCGCATGATATCGCATTAGATATAATTATTACGGAACAGGTCTGTTTCTACAAGGAGAAACAGGGTAGGGCATATGAATGCTTTGAAGGAAATCAATGTTAACAAGCACAATAATAACGGTGACGGATATATTCTGTCATCTTTTTATATAGATAGAATGATGATCGATGCTTCAAAAGTGCTTTAATTAGAATTTTAGTAAAGCGTAAGAATCGGCCTGTTTGTGCAGTTGTTTTTCAATTCTCATAAGGTTGTTTCAATCCCTGCAAGCATATGTTCATTCCTTACAAGCTATTGAAATAAGAGGAGCAAAAGAGTAAAATACCATTGGCTTAGTAAATGGAGAAGGTATGGAAGGACACTGATTTCTTTTCTTTGATTTCTCAAATAATCACAGCCGATCAGATGTGGAAGCTTAACAGATAGGAGAATTTTAAATATGAAAAAGAAAAAAATACGTTCATTGTTGTGTTTCATGATGGCAGTGCTGATGTTGTCATTGACCGCTTGTTCGACAAGTGATGAAGGCAGCGAAGATAAAGAAGCAACTGAGGTATTACTGCCTGTCAGTATCGGCGGTATCGAAATCAAGGTAGGCGAGACAACGATTCAAAGTCTGATGGATCAAGGGCTTGAGATTTCTTGGGTAGATGAAGAATATAATCGCATTATTGTCGATCCGACTACCGAATTGGAGGCAAAGACCTATTATACGGGCGGCAGCATCGATTTGAGTGATAATGTATTTTTCAAGGTTTCTTTTGTGACAGATGAAAAGATGGTTCCGTTAGGGGAAGCAGTCATTGCCTATATTGAACTGCATGTGTTGCCGGATGCCGATCAAAGCCTGCTTGACCAAATAGCCTTTGACGGTGTTCCGTTTAAGGAAATGACACAAAAAAAGGCAGTAGAGAAATATTCCGATTGGAGCGGTGATGAAATTATGTGGTTGAATTACGGCACGGATTATAAGTATCTTTTGACCTTTGATATTGCCACAGGTGATTTGACCGGCTTTACGGTAGAGCGTAAATACGATGTGGATTGGACCAAAAAGTAAAATCCTTTCGTTGATAAAGGCCGGTAGCTTTACGGTGTCTGATTATTCGAATTTATATTATGAAAAAGCGTCTTTTCCTTGGAACGGACGTTTTTATTATGAAGCTATGAGCGAAAGAAATTGAAAGCGATATTTTTTATTGAAATGCTTTTTCCGTTGAAACCGTATGAATTCGCTGTCGTCTAACCACACTAAGAATAATCAGGAGTGATCGGCTTGGATAAACGAATGAAATTAAAATACTATTGTTTAAACTTTCTTGCCTTTGCGGCAATTTCAATGGTAAATACACAGATGATACCGTATTTGACTTCAGTTGGCTATGATGTAGTAGAGCGAGGCTATATTTTGGCAGCGAATGCGATCGTGGCAATCATAGGACAGCTTGTTTTTGGTTATATTTGTGATAAATACAAAAAAATAAAGCCTTTTTTTGCGCTTGCTTATGCATTGCTTGTCATCAGTGCTTTATTGATGTTCTGCTTTCAAAAACAGATGTTTTGGTATCATTTGTTGACGGTTGCGGTAATGGGGGGTATGGTAAAGGTCATTATGGGCTTAGACGAAACATGGATGCTTGAGGCAGACAGCGAGAATTACGGCGTACTTCGAGCATACGGGGCATTGGGACTTACGATCGGTTCACCGATAGCCGGATTTCTTGTCGACAGCTTCGGCTATATCGCACTGTCGATCACACTCGGTATTATCAGTGCTTTCTGCTTTTTATTTATTTGGCTTGTCAAGGATGTATCGAAAAGCGGGGAGCCTATACAGCTTTCTTCATTGACAAAACTGCTTCAAAATAAGCCTTATTTATTGCTTGTAATGATTTATCTGCTGATCTATATGATCGGAACCGCAGATCAATACGTCGTTATCGATAAGATGATGGAAATGAAGGCTGAGCATGCCTTAGTTGGTTTTAAATGGGCTCTCCAATCGTTTATGGAAATTCCGTTGTTTTTACTTGCACATCGTATTTTGAAGCGATATAAGCCTTCTGTTTTGCTGATATTCGGTACCCTGATGTACGCGGTAAAGTTTGTTATGTATGCATGGGCTGATAACAGCTGGTGGATCATCGCAGCTGCTTCGCTTCAGCTTGTAACGCTGCCCGTAATTATGCTGACAAGCAAGGTTCTGATTAAAGAAATCACACCGGAGGAGCTGTTCAGCAGTGCACAGATGTTTGCGATGGCAATCTTTATCGGTGTTTCAGGACTCGTTACACCGTTGATCACCTCTTATCTTTCCGATCTGCTCGGTTATGACTTCACGCTTTATCTCATTGCCGGCTTTGCAATCGTACCGTTACTGCTGATTTTTCTTTATCTGTATATCAGAAAAAAGCATCAAAGTGATAAGCAGTCTTGCGTAAACAATCAAAAGCAGTTACAATGATGTAAGAAAAGGATGGGATTTATGGAGGAATTACAAATTACGGCACAGGCGAATGAATGGAGCTTTATGAATAAAGAAAGCTGTTTTTATACCGGATGTGTAAAACAAGGCAAGGGAGAACAGCTGTTGGAATTAAAAAACAGCTATCATACACCGATCATCTCCCTGACTACGATGAAAAGCGGCGGCTTTCATTTATTTCGCTCAAATAAAGCACCTGTGACTAATATTTTACAAAACGGTAATAACGGCAGTATCATTGCTTCTGATAACGGTTATGTATGGGAAGCGGGGGAGTGCTATCGCTTTTATGCTTGTATGAATCAAAACGAGCTGCAGCTTGTGATGTGCGATCAGGGCAGTACCTTGGGCTATGTGAAGGGAAATCATATCTATGTAAAGACCTTGATGTACAGCAGTGCTCTATGTGCGTTTTGGTTATGGTTCAAGCAGCGCCAGCTTCAAAAGGATACGCTTATTTATGATGAAGCATATGTACGGGAACAGATGGAGACGCTGTAATGATTGCGCTTGATAAGACAAAGACCTATCTGATTGATTTAGACGGTACGATGTATCGCGGCAATCAAGTCATAGCAAAGGCCGTTACTTTTATCCAGCTGCTGCAAAAGCATCATGTTTCTTATGTATTCGTTACCAACAACGCGACAAGAACGAGAAAACAAAATCTTGCCCATATGGAGCATCTCGGCTTCAGCGGTATCAAGGAAGCGGACTTCTTTACTTCTGCGACTGCGGCTGTTTCTTATATGAAAAAGCACAGTAATGAACATTATGTTTATGCCGTCGGAGAACAGGGTCTTTTTGAAGCAATCGGCGAGGGCGGCTATGAAATTGATAAGCATAAGGCAAAGCTTGTATTTGTCGGCTTGGCACGTGATATGGATTATCAGAGCTATTCTGAAGCAGCTCGGATATTAAGACAAAATCATGCGTTATTGATCGGTACGAATCAAGATCGCCGTATTCCCGAGGGTGATTCCTTTTCCATCGGAAACGGTGCGATCGTCGAAATGCTGAGATATGCGAGTGAGGCAGAGACGATTCTGATCGGCAAGCCGAATCCGCCGATGATGGAGGAGGTCTTAGCGTATGTCGGCAAATCCAAGGAGGAATGTATCGTTATCGGTGATAATTTAGAAACCGACATTGCCTTCGCAAAGGATAACGGCTTATGCAGTATTATGGTATGCAGCGGAGTACATACAAAAGCGGATGCTGCTCATTTTCGGATAAAAAGCGATATCATCATTGAGTCACTGGATGAGCTATACATAAAATAAGCTGTTGGATCGTAAACTATAGCGGAGGAATGCAGCTATGTCGATTCAGGAGTTTTTTATTGTTTGGAAGGATATCGGACTTATCTTATATGCGATCTTAAAGGCTTTTTTACCGCTTCCCTCATTGGAAGTTGTGCTTGTACCGATTATGATGGCAAATCCGTCCCATTGGTTTTTATATTCATTAGAGGGTGCGATAGGAACCTTTATCGGCGGCGGTATCGGCTATTGGCTGGCGCATCGCTATGGCAGGAAGGTTTTATCTCATATGGCTTCTCAGGGAGATATTGATAAAGGAGAGGAGCTGATGAAGCGCTATGGGGTCTGGGCGGTTTTTATCGGCGGTATTACGCCGATTCCCGATTTTCTGTTGGCTTATCTTGCCGGCTTTACACAGATGCGCTTTTGGTTGTTTGCGCTTTGTGATGCCTTTGCCCGTCTGCTTCGGTCGCTTTTGGTCTGTTATGGGTTGCTAAAGCTTGGAGAGGCAATCAACATCGATTGGTTCGGTACCGTATTTTCCGTTATTATTTTGGCATGGCTGCTGCTTCGCTGGGCCAAGGAGAAGTATCGTGTTTATAAACAAGCTGATATATAAAGTAGGGGAGAATTTGATCGTTTGTAAGCAGCTCCGGATGCCACTGTACGGCGATAATCGGCAGTGTCGTATGATAGATCGCTTCAATACGCCCGTCTGCGGCAGTTGCTCCGATTTTAAAGCCTTCCCCCAAGGTATCGATACACTGGTGATGATAGCTGTTAATCAGCGCATTCTTTGGAAGCAGGCTTGTGAAAATAGTGTTCGCAATCGGAACCGCATGATGTACATGGTGCTTTTCCTCATGCTGCTTTGTATCAAAATGCTGGCAGAGTGTTCCGTTAAAATATACATTGAGCAGCTGCATTCCGCGACATATGCCGATAATCGGCTTTTTCTGCTTCACAAAAGCATCGATCAAAGATAAATCATAATAATCAAGCGGACGCTCATACAGGTGTGTTTGCTCATGCAGTTCACTGTGAAAATAATGCGCAGCGATATCATAGCCGCCGCTCACCAGTAATGCATCATAGTGCTCTGTCAACTGATCGAGATTGCGAAAGGACAGGGGACATTCAAGCAGTATATCATAGGGAAGCAGGGCAGTGATATAGCTTTCATTCACAAAATATTTCCAAGCGTTGTCGATATATTCAATTCGCGGTGTAACCAATAATCTTTTCATAGTTCATCTCCGCTTTATGCTATGCAATAATTGTGGGATTTGTCCATACTTACACTATTAAAGAATAACTAAGCTTTCATTGAAAAATAAAGTATATCCGGCAATATAAGGCTTGTATTCTTAACATTTGAAAAAAACTAAAAAATTTTTAAATAAAACATTGACAGAATTTATGAGTTATTGTATTATAATAGCAGGTGCGGGGCACCTCAGGGACACCCAACCTAGCCTATCTCTTCTTCCCCCACCCATAGGATAGGCCTAGTATCTCCCCCAAATTTTAACCTAATTTTAAACAATAGGGTGTCACTTGTAAATACAGGTATCGAGATTGCTCGATGCCTTTTGTTTTATATCAGATTTATAATCCCTTATAGAATGCTCATGTACGGTAAAGAAGCAAGCAACCGAGAACAAGAAATAGACCGCCAGCACCACACTATTCCGAACCAAAGAAACCAAAGACCAAAAGATAAGCACCGTGGAAATGTGCATAACTGGCTATGGAATCATGGATAACTCTATTCACAGCACATGGGAAAGCTAAAGTGCAGCTTTCCCACGTCCTGCAAACAGAGTTACCCACAATTCCATAAGACAGCCAGTTATACACATTTCCACAATGCCGACTACTACGGAATCCCCTCATTTATACATTTTTCAGCCACTTATTTGTTACAAATAGCGAATGAGTGTATACTATCCATACAGAACCAAAAATAAGAGGAAGTCCCAAAAAACATTTGCTAAAATAATATAAGTCAAAACGAAAGGAAATAAATATGGAATGGAATGAAAAACTGCAAATAATTATTGATTATGTTGAAAATCATTTACAACGCAAAGAAGAATTGATTGACAGTGAAGAAATTTCGAAAATTGCAGAATGTTCTTTTGGATTTTTCCAAAAAGTATTTTCATACATGAATGGTATGAGCTTTGCTGAATATATTCGTTTGCGAAAATTAACTTTAGCCGGATATGATTTGAAAAGCACTGATTCAAAAGTGATTGATATAAGTTACAAGTATGGTTATGATTCTCCTACATCATTTACAAAAGCGTTTCAACTTTTTCATGGAGTATCACCAAGAGAAGCAAGAAATCGGAATGTCACATTAAAAGTTGTACCGAAAATGCAGATATTAGAACGCCATGAATATTCGTGGAAACTTGAACAAAAAGACGGTTTTCGATTAGTAGGAAAGAGTGTCACTGTGTCTTGTGAAAATAATCTTCATTTCAAGAAAATACCGGAATTTTGGAATGAATGTCAACGCAATGGGATTTTCGCAAAACTAATTTCAATAGATACTGCTACCCCAAAAGGAATATTTGGTCTATTTGGTGCTTATGATGAACAATTAAATGAGATTGAATATTCTATAATGGCTGTATCCGATCAAAAACCGCCACAAGGTTTTACTGAAATCAATATTCCAAATGCTACATGGGCAATTTTTGATTGTAGAGGTTCAGTTCCGCAGGCAATACAGAAAGGTTGGCAATATCTTAATGAAGAATGGCTCGTCAAATATCCATTTCAACACGCACAATGCCCGGAAGTAGAATGGTATAGCAATGGGAATGTATATGACAGCAACTATTTAAGTCAAATATGGATACCAATTATAGAGGAGGAATAAAATGGTACATTTGGTTTACTGTGATAACGCAGGTAAAAAGGGTGAAAAAGTATTAGATAAGATTTTAGCAGGAACAAAGACAATGGTTGTGCGTGGAGCAGCAGGAAGAAAAATTCCTCACAGTAGGGTTTTCGAGGGAGAAAAACTTTACCTTATGGAAAAAGGAAGTGGTTTAATAACGGCGACTGCCATTGTAAAAGCAGTTCAAAATTATGTGAAATTGTCTGATGAAGAAATTACAAATACTCTTGCAAACAATCAGAGTAAGTTAAACTTATCTGATAAGCAAAAAGTACGGTGGCATAAGAAATGTTTATGCTTAGTGGAGTTTGAAAATGTCGAGGAAATAACACCACTTGCATTTGAACATCAAGGGAATATGGACGATTGGCTGATAATCGAAAAAATTGAAGATGTTGTTGTGGGAACAAGTATTCCGTACAATTATGAAAATTCTAAATTTTAGTAGAGAATTTATTGTTAAGAGATGACAGTCTAAAATGTTGTCATCTCTCTTAATTACTAAAAGTAACTATTAACTATGCCGTTTCACTTGTGGGAGAAAGGGTGAATCATTTATGCCTTGGACAGAAGCATATAGGGAACACATCATATATATGTTTAACTTCTTTTGTAAGACCGTCATATGCGTTGCAGTTATCAACGCATGGCGTGACAGGAGCAGACGGCGGCAAAAAAAATATCCATTGAATACCTCACAGAAGAAAAATTTTCCATTTAGGCATAACAGACGAATATTTTGAAGCACCCTATGAAGAATACCCTATAACGATATGCGGTCAGACGGTTATCTTCACCAATGGGTAACTTGTCGCCGCCCTATTCCAACTCCGGCTAGACGGGCAGACTGCATAACGGGAGGTGAGATTTTAGGAAAAATACTTATACTTACATTTGACGATACAGAGGAAAAAGCAGTTGAGAAAGCCATAGCCGCCCTTGCCGATATGATACCGCTGGAAGCCATACAGCCGCCGCAATCCCCCACACTGGTTTTTCCGGGATTGGAAATAAGGCTGCACCAACACCGGGTAATAAAAGACGGGGCAGACATATACCTCACACGTTTGGAATACGGCGCACTCTGCTACCTTGCCGCCAGTCCGGGGCGGGTATTCACAAAGGCGCAAATCTTTGAATCCGTGTGGAGCATGGAAAGCGAAAGCTGCCAGTCAAGCGTTGCCAGCGTGATATGCAACTTGCGGAAAAAGATAGAGCCGGACAGCAAAAACCCTACCTACATAAAGACCGTTTTAGGCATAGGCTACAAGTTTGCTTCCGGGGAATGACAACCGAATAACCGCCGCCATTTTTGGCAGTCAGAAAGCAGGAAATCAAAAAAAGGTTTCCTGTTTTTTTGCGCCCGTTTTTGTCAAATGCTGTTACGAAAACACGAAAAGATTTTCCGGGAATCTTTGCCAAATTTTTCTTCCAGTGCGTAGTAATAATGACGGGAAAAATATTGCCGCAAAGTTGGCAGAAGCCCCGCCCTCTCCGTCGGGGGTATCAGCGAAAGCCAGCACAGCAGAAACCGTCACTTTCTTAGAGCAAGATTCTACCACAGTACCAAATTTCGCCTATCGGCTCATTTTGTCCTGCGGGAATCTTGTTGGGGTTGCCACCCCAAGCCCGCCTTTTTGCGGCTTGCGCCGCTTGAAAAAATCCATCCACGAAAGGAGGTTCACAGCCATGAAAAGATACAACACGCCCCACCGCCACCGGGTAATCAAGACACGCTTGACCGAGGAAGAATACGCCGAGTTTTCCGAGCGTGTCACCCTCTGCAAAATGAGCCAAGCAGAGTTTATCCGGCAAGCCCTTACCAAGTCAAGAATACAGCCTGTTATTACCGTTTCCCCGGTCAATGATGAATTGTTATCTGCCGTTGGGAAACTCACAGCCGAGTACGGGAAAATCGGCGGCAACTTGAATCAGATTGCCCGCTGTCTAAACGAATACGGCGCACCTTATAACGCCCTCTCCCAAGAAGTGCGAGCTGCCATAGCGGAGCTTGCCGCCTTGAAGTTTGAAGTCTTGCAGAAAGTAGGTGAAGCCGTTGGCAACGTTCAAACATATCAGCTCTAAAAATGCCGACTATGGGGCGGCTGATGACAGGGCAAAGGGAAAGCCTAAAAAGGGAATCCCCGACTATACCTACAAAGAGGGCGAGAGCCTTTGACAGCATAGATACAACGCCCCGTAAACAGGGCGTAAAAGACCATGAACAAGGAGGAATGATTTTATGAGTGATTATGATAACGCTGTTTTCCGGCTTGCCACGGTACAGGAAGCAGAGCCGGAGGACTACACCGGGGAGGACGGGCTTTTATATTGCGGGAGCTGCCGCCAGCCCAAAGAAGCCTACTTCCCGGAGGGCAAGACGATTTTCGGACGTGACCGACACCCCAAAGAATGTGACTGCCAGCGGAAACGCCGGGAAACGCTGGAAGCCGCAGATCGGGAACACAAGCACCGGGAGGAAGTGGAAAGGCTGAAAAGAAAGGGATTTACAGACCCGGCTATGAGGGAATGGACTTTCGAGAATGACAACGGGAAATGCCCCCAAATGGCGAAAGCACGTGCCTATGTGGAACAATGGGAGCAGATAAAGGACGGAAACCACGGAATGATTTTGTGGGGAGAAGTCGGCACAGGCAAGAGCTATTTTGCCGGGTGTATCGCCAACGCCCTCATGAAGAAAGAGGTTTCCGTGTGCATGACGAATTTTGCCTTTATCCTCAATGACCTTGCCGCCAGCTACAAGGACAGGAACGAATACATATCCCGCCTTTGCAGCTTCCCTCAGCTTATCCTTGACGATTTCGGCATGGAGCGTGGCACGGAATACGGGTTTGAACAGGTTTACAACGTGATAGACAGCCGATACCGCAGCAGAAAGCCGCTGATAGTCACCACAAATTTGACGCTGGAAGAATTGCAGAACCCGGAGGACACGCCCCACGCCCGGATTTATGACCGCCTTATTGAAATGTGTTCCCCTGTCTGTATTACCGGGGAGAATTTCAGAAAAGCCAAAGCAAGGGAGAAAATGGAACAGCTTAAAACGCTGCTGAACAGAAAGGAGAGCCTATGACCGACACCCCCAACAAAAGCACCGCCACTACCGCCCGCCGCCCGGATTGTGTGACCGAGGTACGCCGGGGGAACACCGTCCTTGTGGTTTCCGGCTACTTCAAACAGGACACCACCGCCACCGCCGCCGACAAGATGATGAAAGTGCTGGTAGCCGAAAGCGCAGCCGGACACAAACCGCCTTTTACCGCATAAACCGGGCATGAAAAAGCGGTCATGCCGGAGAGCGTGACCGCCAGTTCCCGCCTATTTTCTTTTCTTGAATTTTTCGACTGAAAATTCGTATGCTTCTTGAATAAGGGGCTTTAACCGTTCAAATGTCTGTTTGGACGGATTTAGGACGCTTACCCACCCCATCCAAGCATAAACCGGGTGGGGAATGATAATGTCTAAAGCAGTGAAATCACAATCCATATCCACGACACCACCCGCCGCCGGACGTGCCGGAATTTTACCATACATCTTTTGGAATGTGCTTTTTCGCAGTCCAAGATTGACACGGTAAATACCTGTTCTGTCAAGATTGGACGCTTTATCGTTATCACCGTCTTTTTCCTTAACAGTCAGAACATATACGCCACGTTTTAATACAAGACCGGGATTGTAGAAAATCCCTTTTTCGCCCCAACTTTCAACGAGTACCGTGCCGTTTAAGGAGGAAAGGCAGTAATCCAATATTTGTTTTGCTTCCATAGTGTTCTACCTCACAAAATATAAAATAAAGAGCTGTCAGATTATTGTAGCACAAATCAGAGATTATTTCCATAAACATCTAATTTGCGACAAGCCTTAATGAAAAACCGTGATATTTTTCGACATAAAGTAGCAAAAAGAACTGTACAGCCCACCCCGCCCTAAGCTATAATAAGCCTACGGAATAGTGGGGCTGGCTGTCGGAAACGGAGGAATCTATGTCAAGACAGACCACCCAGCAACTTATTACCGCCCTATATCCGAGATTATCCCATGAGGACGAGCTTTCCGGGGAATCCAATTCCATAAGCAACCAGAAAAGAATTCTTGAAGCCTACGCAAAACAGAACGGCTTTACCAACCTCAAATGGTACACGGACGACGGATTCTCCGGGGTAAATTTCCAAAGACCCGGCTTCCAGTCCATGCTTGCCGACATTGAAGCGGGGCTTGTGGGAACAGTCATTGTAAAGGATATGTCACGGTTAGGGCGAAACTATCTTCAAGTGGGAATGTATACGGAAATGATTTTCCCACAGAAAAACGTCCGTTTCATTGCTATCAATGACGGCGTTGACAGCGCACAGGGCGAGAATGACTTTGCACCTTTGCGTAATATTTTCAACGAATGGCTGGTGAGGGATACGAGCAAGAAAATCAGAGCGGTCAAGAGGTCAAAAGGCATGAGCGGGAAGCCCGTCACAAGCAAGCCCGTGTACGGCTACCTCATGGACGAGGACGAAAATTTCATCATTGACGAGGAAGCCGCCCCCGTGGTGAAGCAGATTTACAGCCTTTGCCTTGCCGGGAACGGACCGACCAAGATAGCCCGTATGCTCACGGAGCAGGAAATCCCCACGCCGGGAACGCTGGAATACCGCCGGACAGGGAGAACCCGCCGCTACCACCCCGGCTATGAGTGCAAGTGGGCGGCGAACACCGTGGTGCATATCCTTGAAAACTGGGAATACACGGGCTGCCTTGTGAACTTCAAGACCACCACCCAATCCTACAAGTGCAGCAAGATTATCTACAACAGCGAGGACAAACAGGCAATCTTTGAGAACCACCATGAGCAGATAATCGACAAGGACACATGGGAGCGTGTGCAGGAGCTGCGCAAGCAGCGCAAACGCCCCAACCGCTATGACGAGCAGGACTGCTACATATGCGGCAGCTACAAGAAGCGCACGGCAGACTGTACGGCGCACTTTATCCGCACCGACCTGTTGACCGAGGGAGTGACCGAGAATTTACGGAAAGTCACCAGCTACGCCGCAAAGCACGAAGCCCGGTTTATGAAGCTGTTGACCGAGCAGACCGAGGACGGGAGCAAACGCCGGAACGCCGCCAAGAAGAAAGAGCTGGAAGCGGCAGAAAAACGGATTGCGGAACTCTCCGCTATATTCAAGCGGCTGTATGAGGACAGCGTGACCGGGCGCATATCGGACGAGCGTTTCACGGAGCTTTCGGCAGACTACGAAGCAGAGCAAAAGGAACTGAAAGAACGTGCCGCCGTTCTGCAGGGCGAGCTTTCAAGGACGCTGGAAGCCACGGCAAACGCTGAAAAGTTTATGAAAGTGGTACGCAAGTACACCAGCTTTGAGGAACTCACCCCTACCCTGTTACGGGAGTTTGTGGAGAAAATCGTAATCCACGAATCGGAAGCCCTTGACGGGAAACGCCGGGGGAAGCTCCGCAGACAGGGAATCGAAATCTATTACTCTTTTGTCGGCAAGGTAGAATTGCCCAACTAAAGCCCGACCCGTCCGGCAGTCAGCCGGACAGGGAACGGCAAAATTTTTTACACTTCTTTTACTTCTTTATCTCACATGAGCAAAAGAATAGGTATTTAAATGCCGGTAAAACAAAAGTGCTGAGACATGAAGTCAAGGCACTTTTTAAATATCGTTCACTTGATAATATTTTCCTTGCCATGTATTACGCTTTACCATTTCTTTATCAATATCATTTAATACAACTACTTTTTTACATGTCCACTGCGGTGCCAATAAATTCTGTTGAACTCCGTCTCCGGTCAAGCGCTGTATGACAAACTGCGGCGGAAACAGCTCCAGCTGTCGAATCACAATATCGATATACTGTTCTTTCGTTAACAGCGGAAAGGATTCACGAACATATTGTACAGCCATTTTCGTATCTTTCATCAGATGAAGCATATGCAGCTTTACGGCATGAATCGGGAGTTTCGATAACGCTCTTGCACTTTCTAACATCATCGCTTTGCTTTCATGGGGGAGTCCGTTAATCAAATGCACGCAGATTTTTAAATTGCTGCCTTTTAAGCGCTGAATACAATCAAGAAAATCCGCATAGCTGTGTCCGCGATTCACCATACGCGCAGTCGTATCATGAATGCTTTGCAGTCCTAATTCAATCCATATATCCTTTTTTTCGCTGCATTCCTTTAGCCATGCGATTTTATCATCTTCGAGACAATCCGCACGTGTTGCGATACATAATGCCTTGACATCTTCAGTCTCAATAAACGGTGTAAAGGTTTGTTTCAATACAGAAAGCGGCGCATAAGTATTCGTATAGGCTTGAAAATATGCCATGCCTTTGCCGTTTGGCCATTTGCTGCGCATGAGCTGTAATCCCTTTTGGTATTGCGTCATTAAATCATCTTCAACATCTCCGGCACAATCACCGCTGCCCAGTGCCGTACAAAATGTACAGCCGCCGATTCCGCATGTACCGTCACGATTCGGACAGGAAAAATTCGCATTCAATGCGACCTTAAAAACCTTTTCTTGATATTGCTTTTTCAAGTAGAAGTTCCATGTATGATAGCGTTTATTATCATCACTGTAATAAAACGGATTTTGTTTTTTCATCAGATCACCTATGCTATTGTATCACAGATACACTTTCTTTTAAAACTGTCGTTATATAATTGAATCATATTTTTCATAAATATATAAATATTATTAAAAAAAGCATTTTGACTGACAACTTTGTTTATCTGTATGCTTTATAAAAATTACCGCTGTTAAAGCGTGAGAAAAGCGTTATCATTATATGAAAAATCATTAAATATTTCATTTCTTTTTTAATACTTTTATGAGATAATAATATTACTGTGATTGACTAAAAAAGAAATGCATGTTTGATCATAAATGATAATGTTTATGATCAGAGGCTTTAAACAGAATGCAGATCAATCATCAACTAAATAATCAATATAAGTTAACAGATGAATAAGAAGAATAAAGGAACGATGCGCATGGAACCGAGAACAATACAATGTAAGAAATACCCGATTGCTTATACATTGTTAATTAAAAAGGTAAAAAATATTAATATGAGAATCAATGAAAACGGTGAAATTGTTGTCAGTGCCAATGCCTTTGTACCGTTGGAGCGTATTGATGAATTCGTTTCTGCTAAGATTGAGTGGATCAGAAAGCATCAACAGGCACGTCTTTCACAAAGTCAGCGTGTGTTGTTGTCTGAGCATCAGCTGATGCTTTTCGGTAAGCAATATAAGATTAAATACGTACAGGGTAACTATGAACATGTGACTTATGAGGATGGCATTGTTCATGTGATCCTGAAAAAGAATTCCGATAAGGAAAAGGTAATCAGACGTTTTTTAGATCGACTGTGTCATGATATATTCCATGATATTGCCGATATTACCAGAAATATGCTGGCAGATTATGAGTTGAAGGAGCCGGTGATCAAGGTGCGTATGATGAAAAGTCGTTGGGGTAGCTGTATTCCGCTGAAGCATCAAATTACATTGAATAAGCGCTTGATTCATTATCCGATTGAATTTATTGAATATGTTATCCTGCATGAATTTGTTCATTTTATTCAACCGAATCATTCAAAGGCTTTTTATGCGATTATTGAGAATTATATGCCGGATTATAAAAGAAGAATTCAATTGGCATGTTAAACAAGCAATGTTCACTACTCATTATTTATCAGAAAAGTGATGCATCAGCTTATAAAAATTATTAAAAATAAGAAAAGAAGCAAAGATGATGGCAAGAAGCTTAAAAAATAAAGAATTGATAAATACGAGACTGGCAGCGAATTACGGTGGATGAATGTATTGTGATCAATGCAATGAAAAAATCGGCTATTTATGCTATTCAACGTATGATCATTTAGAACTGCATTATCAATGTAACTGCGGCAGTAAAGGCAGTGCCGATATAACGTTTGAGAACAGTAAAACGGGCAGTGAATGCGATGATGAATTGATCACGATTAAAAATCGATTCTGTTGTCCGAAGGATCAAGAGCCGTTGATTACGATTTTGGATAAAAAGGTAATGAGCTATGAAATGAAAATTACCTGTAAGGATTGCGGGAGCATTTATAAAAGGGTTAAGGTTGGTGAATAGGTAACTTCATGCTTATAGAAATGAAAAAAGAAGGCTCCTTGAGGTTTTAAAAGCATGTGTAAGGGCGCTTCTATAGGTTGTGCCGTCAATCAAATAAAGTATTGCGGTGAAAATTACAATGAGAATAAAGATGACAGTTTATATTCCTTATAAGAGTATGTACTGAATTCTTATTCTCTGTTAAGATCTTTTGATCTCAATAATCGATGAAATATAAACAGCCGGCAGTTTTGTGAGTAATGAACTCACAGAGCGTCGTTTTTTTTGTGTAAAATAATGTATAGCTGTTATACGATTCTTTATTGTACATTAAGGTTTTCATCTCCCCATTGTTTCATATATTTCAAAACAGGAATAAAACTTTTTCCTAGCTCAGTAAGATTATATTCCACACGGAGAGGTATTTCTTTGTAATCATAACGACTTATAAAGCCGTCTGCTTCTAATTCCCGAAGCTGCTTTGCTAAACTTGATTCCGTAATGTCACCGATATGTCTGCGAAGTTCCCCAAAACGGTGTATGTTCTGAAAGGCAATATAATAAATGATTTCGATTTTCCATTTGCCGCCTAAAATCTTTTGTACGGTAGAAATTGTTTTGCAGCGCTCAACAGATAATGTACTCTTTTTCATTTTTACCACTTCTTTCTTAAATAGTATAACATACCTTATCTTAAAAACAATGTGCTGTTTCAATATAGATACTATAAAAAAGTACAGTACTTGTAAAACAATTATACAAAAGTATAATAAGTATAAATTACAGAAAAGGAGAGATTTTATGCACTATACAGGAACGATTTGGCGGCCGCCGTATGAAGCGGCATCACTTTTGCTGGAAGTAACGGCAGGATGTACGCATCATAAGTGTAAATTTTGCACTTTGTATCATGATTTACCATTCAAATTCAGAATGTCCCCTCTGGAGAATGTTGAGTGTGATTTAAAGGAAGCTAAAGAGGCATTGAAAGATCGAAACATAGAATGTCTTGATCGAGTATTTTTGACAGGAGCTAATCCGTTTGTTTTATCCTATAACAAATTAACTATAATTGGAGAACTGATTCACAAATATCTTCCGTCCGTGAAAACAATCGGCTCGTTTGCAAGGATTACAGATATTACGTCGAAAACCGATGAGGAGCTCACCGAACTGCGAATTATGGGGTATGACGGTTTGACAATCGGTATAGAAACAGGCGATGATGAAGCCTTACGTTTTATGAACAAGGGATATTCCTCTTTTGACATTGTACAACAATGCAAAAGATTAGATGAAGCGGGCATTCATTACAGTTTCTTTTATTTGGTCGGTATTTCAGGAGCAGGATGCGGAAAAATCGGAGCAAAATTGACAGCTGATATATGCAATCAGATACACCCTACGCTAATTGGGGCAAATATGCTTACAATTTATCCTTATTCCGATCTTTATGCTGAAATTCAACAGGGTAACTGGCAGGAGGAAAGTGAAGTCGAAAAATATAAAGAAATACGAACATTCGTTGAACATCTTCAGATACCTACCACCTTTGCGGCGATGGGAGCTTCCAATGCATATCGATTTCACGGTCAACTGCCGGAAGACAAGGAAAAAATGATCGCATTTCTCGATGATATTATAGAAAATGTCAGCGAAAAAGAACTTCGGCAGTATAGAAAAAACCTTCATCATTTGTAAAGGAAAGGAGTAATCATTATGCACTTTTCCGGGAGAACTTGGCGACCGCCGTATGAAGCACATTCAGTTATCATACAAGCTACTTCGGGATGTACTTATAATAAATGTAAGTTTTGTAACCTATATAAAAACGAGTGTTTCAGAATGTCACCCATTGAGGAATTTGAGGAAGATTTAGCAAAGATTAAACGTTATCAACCCAATGCACGAAGAATATTCTGGACGGGAGCGAATCCGTTCGCAATGAGCTATGAAAATTTGAAACTGCGGGCGTTGACAGTAAGGGACTATTTGATTAAATGTCAAACAATGGCTATGTTTGCAAGTATTCGTGATATAAAAGGTAAAGATGTACGGCAACTTAGAAAATTAAGAGCAATGGGTATTAACGGACTTAGCATCGGTGTGGAAAGCGGCGATGATGAAACACTTGCTCTTGCCGATAAGGGATATACTTCAAAGGATGTTTTGGAGCAGTGCAGGAAATTGGATGAAGCAGGTATTGATTATATGACAGGACTTGCGGGAAAAGGCAAAGGAGAACGAAATGCAAGAAACAGTGCAAAGCTGTTCAATCGACTTAATCCGTATTTCATTTCCGTGGACTCTCTCACGCTTTTTTTAGACACGGAGCTATATCGGATGGCACAGCATGGTTTATTTGTACCTGCCTTAGAAAAGGAACGCATTCGTGAATTACAAACTCTGATCAATAACCTAAATATACGTACACATCTTTTGGGAAACACGATTTCTAATTTTACGCCGGTAACAGCATTCTTGCCGTATGATCGTGAAAAGGTAACGAGCAGGTTACAATTTGTATTAGACAACACGGACGAAAAAGAGATGCAGAAATATAGAAGCAATTTGAAATCTTTGGGTTAAGTTTGTTGTTTAAGTTAAGCTCACTAAATTAAATACAGCGTTTGGCAGAATGAAGCTTTATTTCAAACGAAAGCACTTTAGCTTCCTAACAGCTTTAGATTAGAGGAATTTTTTATATATTATTAAGCAGTATTCTATATGCTGTGTAATACAGCGTTGTCTTATATAAAAAAGCTGTAACGAAGTATATTACAGCTTTTCTTTTGATTTTACATATCTCTGCCGATAACCTGTGCAATTGCTTTTCCTTTACGGATAACTTCGGCGAAGCGCTCCGGCTTTAATGATTGAGCACCGTCAGACCATGCACATTCCGGATTGTTATGAACCTCGATGATTAATCCGTCGGCCCCTGCGGCAATCGCAGCCAGAGACATGGATTCAATCAGCTTCCAATCACCGGTTGCGTGGCTTGGATCGATGATGATCGGCAAATGCGTCTTCTCTTTAATGATCGGCACAACGCTTAAATCTAACGTATTGCGTGTATATTTTTCAAAGGTTCGAATACCGCGTTCACAGAAAATGACATTTTGATTGCCTTCGGACATGATGTATTCCGCTGCCATAATCCATTCCTCAA
Organism: Erysipelotrichales bacterium; assembly: GCA_910576855.1. Taxonomy (GTDB): domain Bacteria; phylum Bacillota_I; class Bacilli_A; order Erysipelotrichales; family Erysipelotrichaceae; genus C-19. The sequence continues at coordinate 7,000 of CAJTJP010000023.1, read as the reverse complement.
TCGTGTTTGCCAAACCACGTTTTAACAATACCGGCTTATTCACTTTTCCGACAGCCTTAAGCAAATCGAAATTCTGCATATTTCGCGCACCGATTTGAATCAGATCGACATATTCCACGAATTCGTCCAGCTTATCGGCACTCATCAATTCAGAGACGATCGGTAAACCTGTTTGCTTGCGTGCTTCCACCATAGCCAACACGCCTTCGGTTCCCATACCCTGAAATGCATACGGGGAAGTTCTCGGCTTATAAGCACCGCCGCGCAGCATATCCGCTCCGGCATCTTTTACCGCTTCGGCAATTTCTAAGGTTTCATTCGCACCCTCGATCGAGCAGGGACCGCCGATCACGACGATTTTCTCGTTTCCGCCGATTTTAATGCCGGCGACATCAATTACACTGTCCTGCGGATGAAATAAGCGGTTGGCTTTTTTATACGGTGCCGCAATTCGCGTAACTTCCTCGACAAACGGATTGGCACGAATTGTTTTATCGTCCAAACCGGCAGTATCACCGACTAAGCCGAAAACATTGTAGTTATCACCGTGAATCAGAGTAACCTGTAATCCACGTTTTTCAAAGCCTTGAATCAGCTTATCGATTTCCTGTTGTGGTGCTTCTTTCTTTACTGTAATAATCATTTTGATTTCTCCTTTTCTTCTATTGTCCTTTTTATTATTTCTTATATGTAAACGAAGATATAATCTGCGTTACTGCCTGTTCAATATCGGCATTATTTTCAATCTCGACATCTGCGTATTGTTCGTATAATGCTTTACGCTCCTGCCATAAGGCTGCGATTGCTTCCGTGCTGGAGGATAGGGGACGTTTGTCATCGACCAGCAGCTGTTCGATCGGACGTTTGATATAAAACAAAGTTCCGTTCATCGATAACAGCTCAGGATTTAACGGATCTTTAATGACCCCGCCGCCGGTAGCGATAATTAAGCCCTGCTGTTTACTGATTTGTTTAACGACTTCGCTTTCCAGTCTGCGAAATTCAGCTTCGCCGCCTTCAGCCATAATTGTTTTGATGGATTTCTGTTGCTGCTTCACAAGCATTTCATCTAAGTCAACAACCTCACGATTCAGACGCTTTGCTAATGCTTGCGCAATCGTGGTTTTTCCGCAAGAGGGCATTCCGATTAATACGATATTGCGTTTTTCACTCATAAGCTGTGTAACTATGGTATCAATAACGGTATCTGCCAGCTTTGTCTGCTTAAAGAATTCAACGGCATATTTTGCTTGTGCCACAAGCATTTCCAAGCCGCCGGCACAGCGAATATTGCGTTTCTTTGCCTGCACGCAAAGTCTTGTCTGCAGCGGATTATAAATCAGATCGACTACCGCCTCACAATCAGGAAAGGCTGCTAAGTCCAGCGGCCTGTCTAAATGATTCGGGTACATGCCGCAGGGCGAGGTATTAACGATAATTTGGCAGTCATGATGCTTGGCACACGCTTCCTCATAAGTAATCGTGTGTGCTGTTTTCGTTCTGCGTATCGAGATTATCTCACGACATCCTTCATCTTGCAGGACTGCCTTTACCGCCTGTGCCGCACCGCCGTCACCGCAGATCAACACCTTTTTATCCTTTACGTTGATTTGATGCTTTTTCAGTGTATAGCAGAAGCCGTCATAATCTGTATTTGTACCGTACAGTTTACCGTCCTTTTTCAGAATCGTATTTACTGCCTGTATATTCTCAGCTTTTGTATCCATATGATCTAAATAGGGAATGACTGCTTGTTTATAAGGGATCGTTACATTAATTGCCGTAAATTCGCGCTGCTCCATAAAGCTTTTAAATTCCTGATGATTCAGCGGCATAAGTTCATAGCTGTAATCAGCCAACTGTTCATGGATGATTTTTGAAAAGCTGTGGCCGAGCTTTTCTCCGATAAGTCCGTATTCCATATCCTGCCTCCTTCGATTTGAATAAAAAAAGCACCAACGTTTTTCGTTCGATGCCTGTATGCCCCATATGGTAAAAAACAACCAAATAACATGTTGATTGGCTTTTTACGGGGCTATCTAAAGGTAAAGTAGTAAAAGAATGAATGATGCAGTTTCATTAATATCACTCCTGTTTTGCCATAATCATACAGGAAATGAAAATGAATTGCAAGTATTTTTTTATGAAATGAAACTAAATGTAACATAATGTAAAATGAAAGGGGTGGCTTTTTTTCGGTTTTCCTGTATAATAAGGATTAGCAAAATGAATGTGCGGCATGAATGAAAATATCTAGGAGTCATAAGTGTGTTATTGTGATATTAAGGTTTGAACGACATAATGCCGGGGAAGTATGAATGATAGAAACTATCATAAATATTGTATTAACGTAAAAGTAAGCAACTGATTATTAAACATAAATAATAAAATAAAAAGATAGGAGTAGTTATGAGAAATCATATAGTAAATCGTTTGATAGATACATCTAAGGTAAATATTTGTGTACCGTTATGCGGGTCAAATGTTGAGGAGCTCAAGCAGGAAATTGCTTTACTGGAAACCGGCATTGATATGGTTGAGTGGCGTATGGATTGTTTCTGTGCAGAGTCAGCACAGGATTGGATACAAGCGCTGAAAAAGCTTCGTCCGTTAATGAAGGATTATGTATTATTAGCTACATGGCGCAGTGAAAAGGAAGGCGGCAGACAGAATTGTGCCTTTTATGAGGAATTACTAAAAGCGGTCATTCAAAGCGGCTTGGTTGATATGATCGATATTGAACTGTTTCAATCAGAAAACTGTGTGAAGGACTTAACCACTTATGCTCATGAGCATCATGTGGCAGTGGTAATTTCCAATCACGCTATGACGAATACGCCTGATAATGAAGCGATGATGATTCGTTTACAAGCGATGCGCAGAATGGGCGCCGATATTGTAAAGCTTGCGGTTATGCCGAATACGGTACAGGACGTATGGAGATTATTGGAAACAAGCACAAGCTTCCATGAACAGGCAAAGGATTGTTATCTGGTGACTATGGCAATGGGGGAAATGGGAGTCATCAGTCGTATTTGTGCCGAAATGAGCGGATCGATTATCAGCTTTGCGGCACTAAAGGAAGCAAGTGCGCCGGGTCAGCTGCCGTGGAAACAGCTGGAGCAGTTATTATATCAGTTCCATCAGGCTTATCAAGGTAAAAAAAACTGAATAAGAACAAATGTATTTTCCGGGCATATAATTATACACAATGATATTGAAGCGGGCATAAATGCCTGTTTTTTTTAGCGAAAGATACTTCTTTAAAAACTTTATGGCAATGTTATCAAAAGCTATCTTGATACTGAATGCTTTCGTGTTCCATGAGTGCTGTAAGCAGTGTAATATCAATTAATGCAAAGGGCTGTTCTTGAGTTTTTTATATACAAAAAAAGATGATGTGTTTATATATAGTGAACATCTGTTTAAAAAATAAATACGGTTTGACTTGCACTTCAAACTAAAAACATGTAAAATAATAACTATGTAATTTATAAGCAGAAGCTGCCTATAAATTGCGATAGGTATAAGCGATAATTTCATCTGCATACAATGAATACTGTAGGCAAATGGAATCAGGAAGGAATGGTGATGAACAGATGTATACGATATTACAGAAGGAGCGATTAAATCCAACTGTTTCTAAAATGGTTGTATCAGCACCTAAGGTTGCTAAAAAAGCAAAGGCAGGGCAGTTTATTATTTTACGCGTTCATGAAAACGGAGAGCGTATTCCGCTTACGATTGCGGATTATGATCGCGAGCAGGGAACGATCACGATTATCTATCAGATTGTCGGTCGTACAACCATGCTGTTGGATCAATTAACGGTCGGTGAAGCAATTTTGGACTTTGTCGGACCGTTAGGTAAACCGAGTGAAATTGAAGGTTTGCATAAGGTATGTGTAATCGGCGGCGGTGTCGGCTGTGCCATTGCATATCCGACCGCAAAGGCTTTATATGAAAACGGTGCCGAGGTCACTGTCATCACCGGCTTCAGAAATAAGGACTTGGTTATTTTACAGGATGAATTCCAAAAAGTCTGCAAGGATCTTCACCTTGTCAGCGATGACGGCTCTACGGGTAAGCAGGGGTTAGTAACGAATGTACTTGAGGAATTGATTCAAAACGGTGAACAGTTTGATGAGGTAATTGCCATCGGTCCGCTCGTAATGATGAAATTTGTTTGTCAGCTGACAAAGAAATACGAAATTAAAACCGTTGTCAGTATGAATCCGATTATGATTGACGGTACCGGAATGTGCGGCGGCTGTCGTTTAAGCGTCGGCGGAAAAACCTGTTTTGCATGTGTGGACGGTCCTGATTTCGACGGTCATGCAGTGGATTTTGATGAAGCGATTTCTCGCAGCAGCAGCTATCGCAATGAAGAACAGCATGCACGTGAAGCAACATGTAATCTGCTGAACAAGGAGGCGTAATCAATATGGCGAATATGGCGAATGAAAAAGTAAAAATGCCGGTACAGGACGGAATTGTCCGCAGCGGTAATTTTGATGAAGTCGCACTCGGATATGATGAAGCGATGGCGGTTGAGGAAGCAACGCGCTGTTTAAATTGTGTGAATCGTCCGTGTGTCAGTGGATGTCCGGTAAAGGTTAAAATTCCTGATTTTATCGCTGAGGTCGCGAAGGGTGATTTTAAAAAGGCATATGAGGTGATTCATGAAACCAGCTCTTTGCCGGCAGTTTGCGGTCGTGTATGTCCGCAGGAAACGCAGTGTGAACAAAAATGTGTGCGCGGCATTAAAGGTGAAAGCGTCGCAATCGGTCGCTTGGAGCGTTTTGTCGCTGATTGGTATCGTAAAAATTGTAAGGATGCTTTACCGAAGCCGCAATCAAACGGTCATAAAGTAGCAATCGTCGGTTCCGGTCCCGCAGGTTTGACCTGTGCCGGTGATTTGGCGAAACTCGGCTATCATGTTTCGGTTTTTGAGGCATTACATGTAGCGGGCGGTGTATTGATGTATGGTATCCCGGAATTCCGTTTACCAAAGGAAATCGTCCAGCATGAAATTGAAGGCTTGAAACAGCAAGGCGTAGAGATTGAATGCAATACGGTCATCGGTCGCAGTGAATCGATTGATGAGTTGTTTGAGGAAGGCTATGAAGCTGTATTTATCGGAAGCGGTGCCGGATTGCCTAATTTTATGAATTTACCCGGTGAAAATTTAAAGGGTGTATATTCCGCCAACGAATTTTTAACGCGTTGTAATTTAATGAAAGCATATCAAGAAGGTGTCGATACACCGATTCAACGACCTGAAAAAGCAGTTATCGTCGGCGGCGGCAATGTCGCAATGGATGCGGCTCGTTGTGCAAAGCGTTTGGGCGTCAAGGAAGTGTCGATAGTTTATCGCAGATCAATGGAAGAGCTTCCGGCTCGTAAGGAAGAGGTTGAGCATGCGATGGAAGAAGGAATTCAATTTTGTCTGCTGCGTAACCCGGTGCGTGTACTTGGCAATGAGGAAGGCTGGGTCAAGGGTGTTGAATGTGTTGAGATGGAGTTGGGTGAACCTGATGAAAGCGGACGTCGTCGCCCGGTAGAGAAGGAAAACAGCAATTTCGTTATTGAAGCTGACTGTATGATTATGGCAATCGGAACTTCACCGAATCCGCTCATTCGCTCTACGACAGAGGGGCTTGATACAAATCGCAAAGGCTGCTTGATTACTGATGAAAGCGGTAAAACTACAAGAGAGGGCGTATTTGCCGGCGGTGATGCCGTTACCGGTGCAGCTACTGTCATTTTGGCAATGGGTGCCGGAAAAACAGCTGCCAAAGCGATTGATGAATATATTCAAAATAAATAATTATAATCTGATGATAAAAAAGAAGGCATGAGAAAGGGAGACACTTCGTAAGGAAGTTGTCTCCCTTCGGCTTTTGTAGTCAGTCAGAATGATTGGATTGTAGGTAAAAATCAATCATATTGGAGGATTACAAAATGAAACAGCATTACATTGATGAAAGAACAGGTATCCGTTATACATTACAAGGCGATTACTATTTGCCAGACCTTGTATTACCCGTCGAAGAAACAAAGTCCATCGGCGTATGGGGACAACGGCACAAACGCTATCTGAAGGAGCATAAGCGAGTGACTTATGCAAACTCGCTCACAAGCGGCGAGTTAAACAGCTATCTTGCCGATATTGACGAACAGGCACAGGAACGCTTTGAAGTGCTCATAGAACAGATGAAGCAGGCACAGGGGATTACAGAACAACTAAAGGCTGAAAATGTCTGGGAATGGGTTAGACGGCTTAATAACATACAGGCGTGTGCAATGGAAATTGTAAATAAAGAGATTGTTTTTGCATAATGTAAGCGGCGGGGATAAGTTCCTCGCCGCTTTTTGATAACCTTTAACAGCAACCCAAAAATGGCTCAGGGGTTTTATTGGTTTCGTTACATAAAATTAAACAATATCGTGAAGTGCAAAAGTAACTTCCACTATTAAAGGTCGAAAAATATATAGTGGAAATAAGTGACACAAAAGCGACAAATAAAGAAAATATGAGAAGTTTTTAAGGAAGTATTGAAATAAAATCGTAGTTCATGGTATACTATCAACGTCATGTAAGAGAAATTTCAACCACGACAAAAGGAACAGAAGAATAATAGTTTTTTTTGGATGTAAGACTAAATTCCTCTGCCTTTTAGATAATCTTGGTGATGTTTCTCCTGTCATGGTTTACGTTTTATTTATTTAAAAGACTCGGCTTAAGAATGATCTTATCCGAGTCAATTTTTTTAAGTCCTAACTTTATTATGAAATCGGAATTTGGATGATAGAACATGAATTCTTCTATCGGACTTTTACCGAATTTTACTTCTCTGGGATAAGAGTTGATGTGAGAGAAGATCAGATCCAAGTCCTTTTGTGAATGAAGCCCAAGTTGTTTCAAGTCTGTTCCTTTAGGACATATATAACGAAATAAACGATGATTGTTCTCTACATGCGGCTTCTGTGAAGACTG
>CAJTJP010000022.1 GCA_910576855.1 Erysipelotrichales bacterium | reverse complement strand
TTTGAGATAGCATTCATAAAAAATCAGCCTTTCTAAAGTGATGCTGTCAGCCATATAAACAATGCCATTATGTAAGAGTAAATTCAACTAGAATTTACTGAAAGACTGAATTCCATTTTTTACCCTTTGAAGTGGAATCTAACTTTTCACTTCAGGAACCACAGATGAAACATAAAAATATTTGACAATAAAATCAATATATGTTATTATAACTCGGTAAAAAGTGAATGGAAAGCAGAAGCACCTTCTCACCTGATTCCCGTAGGGGATAGGTAAACGCCAATGACACGTACTTTATCAGTGGTTCAGCGGGTGCATGGTTACCCGCTTTTTTTACGGCAACAAATGGAGGTGTCTATTATAAATAAAAAAGTTATTCCCAACAATGTAAACGACGATCTGGTAAACGAAAAAATTCGTTTTAAGGAAGTGATGGTCATCGATAAGGATGGCACAAAACTGGGGATCAAATTACGTCGTGAAGCGCTTGACATCGCATACAATCAAGAGCTTGATCTGTTATGCGTTGCTCCCAATTCAACCCCGCCGGTATGTAAGGTACTGGATTACGGTCGTTATCGCTTTGAACAGCAGAAAAAAGCAAAGGAAGCGAAAAAGAAGCAGCATGTAACTGAAATTAAGCCGCTTCGCTTATCACCGGTAATTGATAAGCATGATTTTGATACAAAAATGCGTCATGCCCGTAATTGGATCGAGGACGGCATGAAGGTCAAGGTAGATATGCGCTTTCGCGGTCGTCTGATTACTCGCCTTGAGGTCGGAAAAAAGATCATGAATAGCTTTATCGAGGAAATCGCTGACATTGCGAATGTTGAAAAGCGTCCTTCCTTAGAAGGAAATACAATGTCAACGGTATTGGCACCGAAGAAGAAATAAAGAAAACAGGAGGTTATAAGTTATGCCAAAGATGAAAACCCATAGAGGATTAGCAAAACGTGTTAAAAAAACAGGTTCCGGTAAATTGAAAAGAAGTCATGCGTATACTTCTCATCGTTTCCACGGAAAGACTCAAAAACAGAAGCGTCATTTACGCAAGTCTGCAACAGTACACAGTACAGATTACAAGCGTATCAAAATGATGCTGCAGAAATAGTGAAGGAGGAATACAGACATGGCAAGAGTTAAAGGTGGCTATACTACACGCCGCAGAAGAAAAAAAGTATTAAAGCTGGCAAAGGGTTATTTTGGTTCTAAGCACCTGTTATATCGTACAGCGCATGAGCAGGTAATGCACTCTTTGAAATATGCTTATAACGATCGTAAAGATTTAAAGAGCAATATGCGTAAATTGTGGATTGCACGTATCAATGCAGCCGCAAGAATGAATGATATGACTTATTCTACTTTAATGCACGGTTTAAAGGTAGCAAATATCGCTGTAAACCGTAAAATGCTGAGTGAAATCGCAATTCAGGATCCGAAAGGCTTCACTACGATCTGCGATAAAGCTAAAAAAGCACTGGAAAAAGATGCCGCTTAATTAGGAGTTCTTCATGAACGATACACGTCGTACATTGAATGAGCTTTTGGTGAATTTGTTCAACAATATTTTGGCTATCGAAGAAGCCAATTTACAGAATCAGCATGTATCGCTTTCAATGACTGAGGTACATATCTTGGAAGCAATCGTAAAGAGCGAATCCAATATGATGTCTGCAGTAGCAAAGTATTTGATGATTACTCAAGGAACACTGACAGTTTCTGTCAGTAAACTTGAGAAAAAGGGCTATGTAGAGCGTATCAAGGATGAAAGCGATCGTCGTATTGTGCGACTTAGGATTACGGACAAGGCCAAGGATGTTTTAAGTGTACATGATGAATTTCATAAACAGATGATTGATAAAATAGTCAATGATTTGGATATTGAAGAAGAGCAGGAATTATTAAAATCACTGGTTAAGGTATCAGAATTTTTTAAAGAATCTTACGGAAATTAACTTCGCAAAAGCGAAGTTTTTTTGTTAATTATAGGAAATAATACATATATTTACAATATTTATTTAAACAGAATCTGTAAAATTGTATTGACATTGTTTAAAAAATGCTTTATTCTAAAAAAAGAGGTAATCTTATGGTAAATGATAAAAAAATGACAGAGCAGGAATTATTACTTGCGGCACAACAAGATGATGAAGCATTTGCGTTATTGTATCAGCGCTATTACAGGCTTGTGTATTATGTGGCCTATAAGATGTGCAGAAATGATGCAGATGCGCAGGATGTCGTACAGGAAACCTTTATGGAGGTAAGACGATCACTATGTGATTTGAAAAATCCGCAGTATTTTCGTTTATGGCTGTATCGTGTCGTTGATTCCAAATGTAAAAAGCTGTTTCGTAAAAATAAATATGCGTTGACTGATATCGAACAGGATCATATCTTAAATGAATTTTTAGAACAGAATGAACAGTTTCTGCCGGAAGCAAACTTAAAATATACCAATGATCGTGATATCATGCATCGCTTTATCAAGGAGCTGCCTTACGATCAAAAATATGCGATTATTCTGTATTATATGCAGCAGATGACGACCTTGGAAATTGCCGAGCTGTTGAAAGTACCTGAGGGAACGATAAAAAGCAGATTGTCGGTAGGCAGAGCTACACTGCGTAAAAAGGTAGAGGCCTATGAGCATCGTGAGGGAATCAAGCTGAATTTCCGTGAGGGTGTCAGCGGCAGTGTAATGGCAGCGATCTTATCGGATCAGCTTCAAAGTGTAGCCGTAAAACCGAAGAGGTCAAGGCTTCAGCGCTTTTTGAATAGTTTTAGCTCGATGAATCTGACAATGAGGTTATCGCTCATTGCCTGCGGAGCCGGTATTATCATTCCTGCAGGTATGATTTTGTTTGAAATAAATCAGTCTTTCGGTACACAGACAGTTCAAAATGAGACAAGTGTATTTCCGCAGCTGTATTATCGGGGCATCAGTGTAAACAGCGGCAAGGAGGCTTATTATACGCTGAAAATGAATATTTGTGTACAGGATATTGAGGCATTGAGCGAACAACAGCGCACAGAGGCACTTCCGCTTTATGAAGCATTAAAGGCTGAAAACGGCATCTATTATGCACGTTTAAAGGAAAGTAACTGGGCACAGGTATTTGAGAACGAAATTAAATGATTGATAATTGATGGAATTTAATATGTGATTCATTTATTATGAGGTTATATTTTAATTTTTATAAAAAAATGAAATTTTTCTGAACGAAAGAGAATCTTCTTGGAGCATGCTTGTAGGGCAGTAGGAATATTGAGCAATCTAATGAGATTCTCTTTTCTTTAATATACAGCAAGATGCTGTTGAAGCTGAGAGAAGGGCTGGCTTTACAGCTGCAGTTAACGGAATTTGTTTTGTTTGACGACAAATCAGATTTTTATTAAAGGATATATACAATTACGAAAGCAGTCGTGAGAGAAAGGAAAGATGTCAGATGAATAAAAAAGTACTAATGATGATGCTTTGCTTAATCACTAGTTTAACCTTAGGCTATATGTACGGAAAAGAATATATGCTGTCTTTCCTAAATGCGCAATCAGCACCTGCATTTACATTACCTAAAGGCTCAAAGGTTGTATTAGGCTCTTATAACGGAAAAGAAATTGTATGGGATATCGGAAATAACGATAACAACGGAAGCTATGTATTGATGAGCAGTAAGCCGATAGAAGATGAGATGAATCTTTTTGCAGCTAATAGTGGTTTGCCGGTAATTACATCACCTGCGGCATTAGCGGACAGGGAAAATGCGATTTTAAAAATAAGAAGTGATTTACATCCCTATTGTCCTGTAACACCGATAAAAAATAAAATTAATCAGATTTCATTGAACAGGAATGACGCCTTTATATTGATTAGAATACCGTTTTTGCCGTCGGTTTACGATGTAAAGAACGGTGGTAATTTAGGTTTATCTCTTTCAGATCGTGCTTATTCGAGTAGTATCACCTATTGGATAGAAGGATACCTCAAAGGTCTTTACCTTGGTAGTGCGGTATATATGTCAACATACCACAATGCATCACAAAAACCAGCTGATTTTAGTTTTGATGATCGTGATGTTCGTGATTTCGATACTGGCGAAATAATACCGCGAAGTGAAAATATTATGTGGTCGGAATGTCAGATAACTGTTTATCAGGATACCTTTGCGATAAGACCGTTTGCCATGGTTGATAAAACAAAAATCATGTTTGCCGCAAATACCTCCTATACTGACGGGAGCTGGCATAACTATAAAATCGATACTGTAAATCTAAATAAAAACAATGAATTGAATCCTAATAAACTAAGAATCCAATCATCATTGACTGCCTCTTTACAAGACATCAAAAGAAACAGTCAAAGCACTAGTAAGGTAATGAAAAACAGCAGTGTAGATTTGTCGGTAACTGCAAATACAGGTATTAACGCTCATATATCAGTTATCATGTATAATGAAACAGGAACTGATATTCAATATTATAAAATGCTAGAAGCAACAAAAAACGGTACGAATGATTACACGTTAGACTTAACAGGTATTCCTGTAGGTAAATATCAAGTGGCTGTTATTAATGAGGAATATGATGCATCTTCTAACTTACCTGTAGAAAGCTCAGCTATTTCAGATTTAATGCCGTTAGAAATCGTAGAACCACATAAAATCACTTATACACAAACACCGCAGAGTGGAGCGAGTGCCGGTAATGATTATGAATTCAGTAAGAATGTGAATGCGGGGCAGGCGGTCGGAAAGGTAACTGCGAATCCGTTAGGTGTGACTCCGTTGGTTTATGACTTGATTGGTGACGGAGATAATTCGTATCAAAACTTTGAAATCGACGGCTTAGATGCTAACAATGCTTCAAGTAATACACCGCTGAATGTGAAAATCAAAAGTAATGCGCCTGATTTGGTAAACGGCGGATTAAAGGCAGGAAATTATAAATTCTGTATCACTGCGGTAGATGCGAACGGTGATCCTGTGGATACAAGCGGTAATCCGACCGAAAAGGTTTGTACCTCATTTGATGTCAAGAAAACTAAGTCGACAATCAGCTTCGACACTGACGATCAAGGAACGATCTATGTCTCGGGAAGCACTACGGGTACGACAAATCACGGAGAACATGCGACACATACAAACGGTGATATTACAGATGATGATGTGAATATTGAATATTCCTTTGTTTCGGGAAACAGCAGTATCATATCAAGCGGATTACCGTTTACTTCTGTGAATGCAGGAGATAATGCGACGATCGTATTTGCGGCAAATGCGACGGGAAGCATCGTAATACAGGCAAAGGTACCTGAAACAGATAACTATGAAGCGGCTGCTACAACGAAAACGATTATTCTGCAACTGGAACTTTACGCTAATTATATAGAGGATAAGGCTAATATCACCGCGGGAAGCAGCGGGGCAAAACCGCCTGCAAGCTACACACAATCAAATCGCATCGGTCATATCGATGCAAGCGGAGGTACGGCACCGTTTACGTATACACTGCCGAGCGGACAAGGGAACAATGGTTCCTTCTATATTGATTCAAGCGGCAATGTGTATGTGAATACAAGCGTAGGAGCAAATGGACTGACACCGGGAAGCTATACCATCGTAGCAGAGGTAAAGGATAATACTTCACCGACAAAACAAACTACAACAGTAACGAAAACGATCACGATAGGGGCGGCAAGCTTATCAGGCGCAGGGTGGGAGAATCCTGACAGCCCGGGTAACGCATTAGGAAGCAACACTTATACGATAACATATGATCCAACCGGGGAACCGAATAACGGCGGTACCTTTAACACGAAGCTGATCGAAACAACGACAGGAGCGCTTGCGAATACTGTTATCACCTACACTCTTGATCCCAATCCAAACGCTGTCATCAGTATCTCAGGTACATCGACAGTAAATGTGACGATAAAAAAGGCAAGCAGTACGAGTGAGAAAAATACGGTAAAGATCAAAGCACATATCACAGGCGGCATCTATGGTTCCACAGGAGTAGATACAGAATTGATTGTGAATGTTGATAAATATCCGCAAACGATCGCATTCCCTGATACGAACGTATTGAAGCTTCCTGTAGGGGGAGCTTGTGTGAGCGTACCTGCGAGTATCACTTCAACGTATTCCAAATCAGGAGAAACGATACAATATACTTCAAGTAATACAAACAGTAATGCACCTTTCACGATTAATGCCCAAGGGCAGGTATGTCCGACAAGCAATGCGAGTGATGCAGGAAGTGCGACTCTGACGGGCACCCTAAACGGCGATGATAATTATGAGACAGCGACCACACCGACAGGTAGGGTGATTCAAGTATATGTACCCGGAAACATTGTAGTAACGGGAAGTATCGATGATGGGGGAACGACAGGAGTAACGTATACACCGGATACAAACTTAAAGAAAGCACTTCATACAAGTGCGAATCCTAACGGCGGTACTGCGAAAAGGGATGTGGCTGTGGCACAGGTGAGTGTATCGGGAAGCACATTTGCCAAGAACACAGGCAACGGAACTAAAAACGCAGATGCGAATTTGTTTACCGTAACACCGACAGGCTATATCACATTGAATCAAGATATAACGGCGAGTGATCTAACTAATCACGGAACGGGAAACAGATATTATATTCAAGTAGATGTGACAGATTCCAATCACAACACAAGAACGGTAGATATCATCATTGTGATTGAGAATGCACAGGCGGATTTCTACTTCATTGATCCAATCACAGGAGCGAAGCTGTCCCTTACAGATACGTATGGGACAAAGAATGTACCTGTATATAAAAAGACATATGAACCAAACGGAACGATTGATGTGAAAACGAATATCGATTCAACCTATAGTGAGGTGACGATCACAGAATCACCGGGAATCGATGTAGATGAGGATGTAATCGATCATAATAATCTGAATCATTTCAATATTCTAAACGCAAGTGACCCGAATGCGGAATACGGAAGTGGGGGACATGCGTATGTGAAGGCATGTATGAGTGCACAGAACGGTTATGCGGCACAATGTATCTATGCGAAGGTAGTGATCGAAAAGGCCGAACAGTCAGACTTTGCCTTTGTGAATACTCCAAAATGGACGATCGGAAAAACACCGGCAACGATACAGCCGACGTATAACGGGAAGCTGAGTCAAGGCGATGTGCTGTTGTCAAGCAGTGACAATACGATCGCAGAGGCATTGGCACCGATCAACGGACAGGATCAAAGCTTTGAAACAAAAAATAAGGCAGGAACTGCCACTTTGACGGCTATCTCACCTGAGGATCGAAATTATAAAAGTAAAACGGCAACGACGATATTAGAAACGACGGAGCGACCGCCGACAAGCTTAACGCTGTATGTACCGGGAATGACATACGGAGATACCAATATCGAGGCAAGAATATCAGGCGGCTACAAGAACGGAATCCCTGCATACTTCTATGTAGATGACACAAGCATTTTAGAAATAGATAGTAATCCGGTTAATGTGAGGACAAGTCCGCCGATAAAAGCAATCGGTAGCGGACAGGTGATCGTAAAGGTATGTCAAACAAGTGAGCCGTTTGACCCTGCGGTCGATGACTGTAATGCGATCGGTGGAGATTATTGGGAACAAATCATCATCGTAAAAAAGAAGGCGATCACGTTCACATATAAAGATGAGGAAGTTTATGTAGGAGAAGCCTTCCCGCAATTCAGCTTTCAACAGCCGAGCGCCAATGCGTTTGCGTTCAATGACAGTATCGCAGATTTCCCGATTCCAAAGAATACAAGCGCAAAGAAAAACGGAACGGCGATCAACAATACAAATACGACAGGAAGCTATGATATCAGCGGAAGCTACGGAGCGAATGAGCTGAGCGGTAACACGAAGCATTATGAGATCAAAGTAGAATCAGGAACCTTAACAATTAAACAGGATAAAGCACAAGGAAACTGGTATCATTTAGAGGACCCGAACGGAAACAACGTATCGGCAGATGATTGGCACAATTATATCGTTGATGTAGTAATTGATGTTGTCAACGCAAGTGCTGATGCGGGAGTATACGATCAAATATCAAATACGAATACATTCAGTAATGTAGATAAACAGCGCTTTACCGTAACGAAAGAGGATGACAATAAGACCGATATCTACTTCAGAATTGATCCAAACGGTACCAGTCCGCATAAGGGAGCGATCAGTGAAAAGATCGAGGATCATGTCAAGATTGATATGACGAAGCCAAAGGTAGTAAGTATCACAGGTTACCCTGTAAATGATGACGGATTATCAAACTTATTGAATGAAATCACCTTAGGCCATTACTTCAAACCGGGAGTACAGGTAGAAATCAAAACAGACGATCCACAGCCGCAAAGCGGAAAGACAGTGAAGGTCAGCGGCATCAAAGAGGTAAGCTATCAAGTATACGAATTAGACGGTGAGGGCTTGATGACGAGCACGACACCGATTCAAGAGGATACGGCAGTACCGGGCACAAACAAGGTATTGAGCTTCAAAATCAACAATATCGGAAACTATCGAGTATGCGCAACGACAGTAGACAATGCGACAAATGAATCAACAGAAAAATGTTCCGATCTAAACATCAAAAAGATCGATGTCGATGTAGATGGTGACGGTAAACCTGATTTCAACGATCCTGACGGAGATGGATGTCCTGATTTGAACATTAAGTGGAAGGACCCGAATAACCCTGATAAATGGATCGTCATTAACGGAGACAGAGATTATGATGGTATTCCTGACATCAATATCGACAGTGACGGAGACGGAAAACCTGATTTGAATATTGATACAGATAAGGACGGTAAGCCTGATCTTAACCTTGTGATTCTAAAGAAAAGTGATTGGAAGCCGAATAAATGTGTAAAAGCAGATATCGACAACGGAATCCTTGAGGAATACTGTACAGGAACAAGCGTTGAGGCAGCTATTAATATCGATACGGACGATGACGGTATTCCGAATATTAATATCGATACTGACGGCGATATGAAAGCAGATTTCAATATTTCCTTTGACGGAGAAAATCCATTCTTAAACATCGGAAAAGTTCCTGAGGAATGGAAGCCTGATAAAAATTACACCTATAAGAAATTCAGCTATGATACTATGAAGGATTTAGAGCCGTTATTGAATATGGGTATTATTGATGATCGATATCCAAGCATCAACGTGGATACCGACGGCGATGGTATTCCTGATCTCAATATCGATACGGATGGCGACGGTATTCCCGATGTTAATATAGATGGTGACGGAGACGGAGTCCCTGATATCAACATAGATACAGACGGAGATGGCATTCCTGATGATAAAGTGATGGATATTACAGAATGGAAGCCGGGCATCAAGGTAGACGGAGATGTACCTTACTATACAATGGATATCAAATACAAGGACCCAAGCGATATTGATGATGAAACACCGACTGAACCGAATAAACCGAAAGATGATAACTCTGATACCTCCGTTATGGGGCAGTATAACCCTGTGACAAGCATGGGCGGAGCTAACACAGGTGATAATACTTTCACATCATTATATTTCGCCATTACTCTTTGTTCGTTAGGAAACATTCTTTTCCTTCTGTATCGGCGTAAAAAAGAAAATTGATACGATTCAACGGCAGCATTTTAAACGTGCTGCCTTTTTCTAATAAAATAAAGCACAAAAGCGATTGTTTTATTTGTTTTGAACTGCAATTCCTAGTATAATAATAGCCGTATAGGAGAAATGAATACATGAAAATACTGCTTACCACTTTAAATGCCAAATATATACATAAAAATCTTGCATTACGATGGATTTATCAAGCAAGACCACAGACACAGCAGCATGTAATTCTTAAAGAATATACAATTAAGGATGATATACCCTCAATCAAAAAAGATATACTTCAACAAGAATACGATATCATCTGTTTCAGCGTTTATATATGGAACATTGAATACATCAAAGAGTTGATACAAGCATTGAAGCAGTCACAGCCAAGCGTGAAAATACTTGTCGGCGGTCCTGAGGTGAGCTATGAATCAGAGGATTTGTTGGAATGCGGTGTTGATGCAATCAGCATCGGTGAGGGTGAACAAAGCGTTTGGGAATATATTGAAATGCTGGAACAGAATCGCTCCTATGAAATCAGCGGTATCTGTACTCGCCAGCATCCCAATCGTGATAAGCGAATCACTCCGTTATCCTATTTGGAACAGCTGGACGATCCTTATTTCATGGAAGCTGATGCATCCGATATGGATAAGCGCTATCTGTATCTGGAAACAAGCAGAGGCTGTCCGTATGGCTGTGAATACTGCCTAAGCTCCTGTGATCGAAATGTGCGCTTATTTTCACTGCCTTATGTGATGAAGCTGCTTGAAAAGCTTAAGTACTCAAGCGTTACGCAGGTAAAGCTTTTGGATCGTACCTTTAATAGTGCACCGAAGCGAGCCTTAACGATTGCACGTTATATGAATGAGCATTGTCGAAAGCAAAGCTTTCAGCTTGAGGTTGTCGCAGAAGCATTATCCGAGGATCTGTTGCAATTTTTCGAGCATGAAGCTGACTCCAAACGCTTTCGCTTAGAAATCGGTGTACAGTCATTTCATGAGCCGACCTTAAAAAGCGTCGGTCGAATGCAAAACAACAAGCGTTTGCGTGAGGTCATTGCCCGCTTGAAAAAAGCGAATATTACAATGCATGTTGATTTGATTGCCGGACTGCCCTATGAGGATAAAGCAACCTTTCGCCAATCCTTTGATCAGCTGTTTGCACTTGCAGCCGATGAATGCCAGCTCGGACTTTTAAAGCTGTTGAAGGGAACGAGACTGAAGCAGAAGGCGGATCAATACGGCTTTGTTTTTGAAGCGCATGCCCCGTATACGATACAGGAAACCGCGTGGCTTACCAAAGAGGAACTGCAGGATATTGCATCCTGTGCACAGGCTGTAGAAAAATACTGGAACAGTGGTAAATGCCGCTATACGGTAAATGAATTGTTATCACTTGGTTATCAAAGCAGCGCTTTTCAATTATTTGAAGCCTTAGGAAAGGAATACCGTAAACTGAAGCACCCTTATGCACCTCAGCAGTTATTTCAAGCCTTTATGCAGGCAATGCCGGAAATAGATCAGCTGTATTTAGCGGCAATGCTGAATATTGACTATTATCGAAATGTGAAGCAGCGGCCTGCGCATTTTCATTCCTATAAGCTGAATCATGAGCTTCGATTTCAGCTGAAGGAAGCAGCGAAACAATACGGTATATCAGCTTATTCATTAGATCATTACAGTATGATGGGCTATGGATGGATCGATCATACTTTAGGATATCAGCTTATCATATTTGATCGCTTGCAGCAGGAAACAAAGCGATATTGGTGCGATACGACATTGAAAAATTGGAAGGAGATTTTAGAATGAAGCAGATTATGATTGCGACCGGCAATGCCCATAAGGTAGCAGAGTTTAAACAGATGCTGGAACCGCTCGGCTATGAGGTAAAAAGCATGCTTGATTTAACAGAAGCAATAGAAATTGAGGAAAACGGGACAAGCTTCAGCGAAAATGCGCTGATCAAGGCAAGAGCACTTCATAAACAGCTTTCTATTGCCGTCGTCAGTGATGATTCCGGCCTAGCGGTCAATGCGATGAATGGTGCACCCGGCATCTACAGCGCTCGTTTTATGGGCGAGGATACAAGCTATGAAGTAAAAAATCATGCGATCATTGAGGCGGTCAATCGGCATGAGGATCGCGGGGCTCAGTTTGTTTGCGCGATTGCCTATATTGAAGCAGACGGTAAGGAACATGTTTTTACGGGTATCGTAGAGGGTGAAATTGCGAAGGAGTGCATCGGTGAAGGCGGCTTCGGGTATGATCCGATTTTCTATTATCCGCCGTACCATACGACATTGGCTGATGTCAGTGAGGATATGAAAAACAAGGTGAGTCATCGCGGACGTGCGTTGGCTCAATTAACAGCGTATATGGAGGAGCAAAAATGATACATGTCGTTTTATATGAGCCGGAAATCCCGCAGAATACCGGCAATATCATGCGTACCTGCATGGCAACGGGCAGTAAGCTGCATTTAATAGAGCCTTTGGGCTTTTCCTTAGATGAAAAGCATCTGCGCCGCAGTGCCATGGATTATGTGAAGGATTTGGATTACACCGTGTATCCAAATTGGAAAGCTTTTTCAGATAAGCATTCAAGCGGTAATTTCTACTTTATGACCCGTTATGCGAAAAAAGCCCCGTCAGATTTTGATTTTTCGGCAGTTGAAGGCGATATTTATTTGATTCTCGGTAAGGAAAGCACCGGTATTCCGAAGGAAATTCTGCGCGATCGTTTAGAACATTGTATGAGACTTCCGATGGTGGAAAATGCGCGTTCATTGAATTTATCCAACTGTGCTGCCATTATCGTTTACGAGGTGCTTCGTCAATTAGATTATCCGGCTTTATCAAGGGTAGAGGCCATCAAGGGCGAGGATTGGCTTTTAGATTAAACAGGATATTTTATGGTTGTATACTATGATTTTTTACAGTGAATGATTTTTGTTTGAAAACAGGGAAGGGTAAGCGTTCAATAAAATGAAAGTGTTTCAAAAAAGCTTTTGGAAGCAATTTTTGATATCGAGTGCAGTGCTGTTTATATTATGCACTCTTTTAAGTATGCTTGCCCATCGTCCCTCATCACAAAAACAAGCTGATGCGGAAAGCTATTTGTCCAAGCTTCAGGAAGTT
The DNA here is from genome assembly GCA_910576855.1 of Erysipelotrichales bacterium. Taxonomy (GTDB): domain Bacteria; phylum Bacillota_I; class Bacilli_A; order Erysipelotrichales; family Erysipelotrichaceae; genus C-19. The sequence goes on along the minus strand of CAJTJP010000022.1, from coordinate 40,661 downwards.
GAAGTGCAGCAAATACAGGAGCTGATTGAGGTAAGTGAAATGCGTATCGCACTTTCAAAGGCAAAAACTGATGCAGAGCGCAATCGAATCAAATTCACAAATACGATCATTCTCGGTGATTCGATCGTTGAGGGCTTAAGCGATTATCATCTGTTGAAGCCGACACAGGCAATCAGTACGAGAGGGCGAAGAAGCGATAACTGCGCAAAGGATATCAAAAAAGCAGCCGCTTTATCACCGAAGCGTGTCATATTGCATTACGGGATGAATGACTTAGAATATTGTCGCGGAAATGAAAAGCAGTTTATTAAATATTATCAAGGTGCTGTCGCTTTAGTACGAAAATTAATGCCGAAAGCCAAAATCTATGTTCATGCGATTTTACCGATCGATTCATCGGCAATCGCTAAAACTCCTGTTTATGCGAAATGGAAAAGCTTTAATCAAGCATTGAAAAAGCTGTGTCAAACGGAAAAAATAAAGTTTATTGACGGTGGTTTTTTATTGAAAAAGCGAAGTGATTATGAATCAGACGGGATTCATCCGAAATATTCATTTTATGAAAAATGGCTTCCTTATTTATTGGAGGTGCTGAAATGAAACAGCTTTCAAGAAAAGATTGTTATATGATAATAATGCTGATTATATGCAGTGTTTTATTGTTTGCATATCCGTTTTTTAAAGCACAGCACGTCTATGAATTTGATACCTTAAGCAGTCATTTTCAGATAACAGCAAAAATGCGTCAAATGGAGGAAAAAAGCACACAATTTATCAGACGAAGCTATCGTTTGCAAGAGGAAGCTTATCATAATGTACATGTATACGGACACAAGGGAGCGATGAATGTTGAGGAAATCGCTGTTTTTGAGGCTGTGCGCGATTATGAAAATACTGTTGTCAATGCCTGTGAACAGCGAATCGATACCTTGAAACAAAGTTTTGCTGGTTACGGAATCACACAGCTTGAGGTGCTTGAACATGCGCAGATACGGCGTTATGGGAATCTAATTGTTTGTATCATTGCATCAGATGCGGATGCTTTGCTTCGGGAAAGTGAGGCGGAATTATGAGCTTTACTTCGTTGAGCTTTTTGTTTTATTTTCTGCCATTGTCGCTGTTGTTGTATTCGCTGTGCCCAAAGCGTTTAAAAAAGGGCTTGTTGATCGTTATCAGCGTATTGTTTTACGGATGGATGAAGCCGATCAATATGCTTTATCTGATACTGCTGATATTGTATGTATACCTTGGCGGGCGTGTGATTCAAAACACAAAGGAACAGGGCTTAAAAAGAATTCGCATGTGGTGCTTCTGCAGTTTTTTGATTTTTCTTTTGGTTTATTTTAAATATGCGCAAGGACTTTATGATGCGATCGTTTCGATGCTTTCATTAAAGCTTCAAATCGATGCTTTGTTGATGCCGCTGGGAAGCTCGTTTATTTTATTTCAGGCGCTGTCTTATTTATTTGATATCGGATATGAAAAAACAGATCATGTCAAGCTTATCGATTGTGCACTTTATATCAGCTTCTTTCCTAAGCTGTTGATGGGACCGATTATGCAGTATCATGATTTTATAATAAAAAATGAAGCTGCTTTCGTCACTTGGGACAATGTGGAAGCGGGAACACGGCGTTTTACCTTGGGACTTGCACAAAAGGTGATATTGGCCGACAGTATGGCTCAGCTTTACGCTGTCCTTAATACAGATACAAGCACGCTTGGCTGTTGGCTTGCCTCGATTGCGTATACTTTTCAAATCTTCTTTGATTTTGCCGGCTATACAAGCATGGCGATCGGTACGGCAATGATGCTCGGTTATCAATTGAATGAGAACTTTTGCCATCCTTATCATGCGCAATCGATTCGTGATTTCTGGCGCAGATGGCATATATCATTATCGACCTGGTTCCGCGATTATGTCTATATTCCTTTAGGCGGTAATCGTGTATCTGTTTGGAAGCATATCAGAAATGTGCTGATCGTATGGATGCTGACGGGTATGTGGCACGGTAACAGCTTCAATTTTATCCTATGGGGTCTCTATTATGCGTGCTTGCTTCTGCTTGAGACATATTCACCGCTGAAGCATATGGCAAAATTAAAGGTTATATCGCAGTTGATTACCTTTTTGCTTGTGAATTTCGGTTGGATTATATTTGCTGAAAGTGATATCACTGCTTTAGGCTTACGGCTTTCGGCAATGCTCGGTTTCGGCTCAACGCTGTGCTCCGCCCAAAGTATTGCTTATTTGTGCAGCTATGCAGGCTTGTTGAGCATCGGTGCCGTGCTTGTTTTTTTGCCGATCGCAAAATGGAAACAGATGTTTACGGAGCGCTGTCGCAGCGAATGGCTGCCTGTAATTGCATATGCTTGTCTGTTTTTTATTTCTATTGCTTTTTTATTGGCATCGCAATATCAATCATTCTTGTATTTTCGTTTTTAGAAAGGAGTCGAATATGAAGAAACCATCTTATGCACTGTTGTTTTTTATCACGCTGGTTGTACTCGGCAGTGCGATATTTATAAAGCCGCAAAAGAAAATCAGTGAGCGAGAACAGCGATCGCTGAATCAGCTTCCTGCTGTTACCTTACAGGCACTCAGCGAGGGTACGCTTCAAGAAAAAGCGGAAAAGGCCTTAGCGGATCAATTTGTGCTACGTGACGGCTTTATTAAGCTTCAGCGATATGTACTGACATCCTTGGGAATGCGAAATCTCAATCAAGTATGGATCGGGAATAATCAGCTTTATCAAGACAGCGCATCGATCGATAAATCAAGCATGAAAAAGCTGAGTCAAGCGCTGAATGCCTTTGCGATGAAAAATAAACAGCTTCGCTTTGATTTTCTGTTGATTCCCACCGCAAGCGGAGTATTGGAGAATGCTGTAATTTCCTCACTGTATCAAGAACAGCGCTCAAATATTCGCAGCTTTCAGAAGCAGCTTGGTGCCGCATACCATACATTTGATACCCTTACTATCATGGATCGATACAAAGAGGACTATATCTACTACAGGGGCGATCATCACTGGACTACGCTCGGTGCTTACTCAATGTTTCGTGAATGGCAGAAGCAGCGGGGGCTGAAGGATCATATAAGCTATGAACCGATCACTGTCAATAACGCATTTTACGGGACCTTGGCAAACGGATCCGGTATCGATATCAGTGATTCGATTGAAATTTATAAGCCTGAAGAGGATAAAGTAAAAACAATAGTGACCTATGTTCAGGAACAGAAGCGCACGACATCTGTTTATGATAATACAAAACAATACGGCAGTAATCCGTATGAAATTTTTTTAGGCGGCAATTTTGAGCGTATTGATATTCTGACCACGGCGGAAAATGAGCGAAGCTTATTGCTGCTCAAGGATTCCTATGCGAATTGTTTTATTCCGTTTTTACTTCCGCATTATCATAAAATCATTGTGATCGATCCGCGCTATTATTATGATTTGCTGCAGCCGATCATTCAAGAGGAGAAAATCAGCGATGTCATGTTTTTGATGAATGCTGATACAATGCTTCATGATACCTCATTAACAAGCCTGATGCAGGAGGAGCTTCAGACAAAATAAAAGGCACACGACTTATTATCGTATGCCGAATGTTCGTTTTAGAATTCTTTTAAGCTACTTAGGTTTGTAGACTCATTACCGTCGTTCATACCGCGGATATGACGAGCACCGTCACGACCGGTAAACGGCAATGCATTTTCGATTTTACCTGCTTCAACGGCTTCTAAAGCCTGTTCGTAGTCATAAACCTTACCCTTACTGTCTTTAAATTGACTTAAAGTTCCGTCAGGGTTACGACGTGCAGCGACGAAACGCTCTTTTTTGTTGTTTTTTTCTTTTTTCATTTTTCTTTACCTCCTGACATTATTGTGAACAACAGAATTTATATTATACGTAATATTGTGACTGGGAATTTTTAGAAAATGACAGCTGATTGAAATGATTTTATTGATTGCACTATCAAAGTATTGCAAGATAAGTTATAATATTGGAAAAAAGGAAAGGAATCGGAATATGTATAGTTTTAACAGTGATTACAGTGAAGGGGCATGTGATGCAATTCTTCAAGCTATGGTAGATACAAACCGTAAGCAAAGTGTCGGATATGGATTGGATGAGGAGTGCGACAAAGCAAGAGCATTGATTCGTGAGCAGCTGCAAAGTGATACTTGCGATATTCATTTTTTAGTCGGTGGGACTCAGTGCAATCAGGTTGTGATTTCCTCGGCATTAAGACCATATGAAGCGGTAATAGCAGCAAAAAGCGGACATATTAATGTACATGAAACAGGGGCGATCGAAGCAAGCGGACATAAGGTATTGGTGGCTGACAGCGAGAAGGGCAAGGTATTGCCGCAGGGCATCAGAGCTGTGATGAATGAGCATGTGGATGAGCATATGGTAAAGCCGGCAATGGTTTACATATCCAATGCGACTGAAATCGGTACTGTTTATACAAAAGCAGAGCTAAAGGCACTTCGTGATGTTTGTGATGAATACGGACTGCTGTTGTATATGGACGGTGCGCGTTTACCGATGGCGCTTGTTGCGAATGACAGTGATCTGGAATTGGCTGATTTAGCAAAATACTTTGATGTTTGTTATTTAGGCGGAACCAAGTGTGGAGCATTGTTTGGCGAAGCTGTTGTGATATTCAATGATGCGTTGAAACAAAACTTCCGCTTTTCAATCAAGCAGCAGGGTGCGATGTTAGCCAAGGGGCGTTTGCTGGGTCTGCAGTTTTCGGTATTGTTTGAAGAAAATCGTTATTTGGATTTAGCCGATCATGCGGTCAAAATGGCGCAGAAATTACAGGAAGGCATGGAACAAGAAGGAATCTCATTCTTTGTGAAAACGACGACCAATCAGATTTTTCCGATTTTCGAACAGAAATTGCTTGAACAAATGGCACAGAAGTTTCAGTTTCAACTATGGGAAAAGTTGGATGACAAGCGAAGCGCAGTACGCTTTGTGACTTCATGGGCGTGTGAGGAACAGGCAGTGGATGAATGCTTGGCATGGCTGAAGCATTACTTAAGGGCATAATAAAAAAGCTGTAGGCATTAAAAATAAATGCGCTGCAGCTTTATTCTTTTACGAGGATTTTTTCAATTTCACCGACATATAAAATATGATAGTCCTTCAGCGGATAATTCTGCTTATCAACGGAAGCATCAAGAATGCATTCGGGGTCTAATTCTTGAGCAAACAGCTTACGGCAGATCATCACTTCACTTGCTTCCGCAAAATAAGGCGCATGATCCTGTACGACATGTAAGCCTGCCTTTGTGATTTTATCTTCATCTTTACCGCTGACTGTTCCCATATACGTAAGCATATCCCGCATATGCTCGGGATAAAAGGACAAAGAAAAGTGTGAAGCTTCACTTACTAAGCTGTTGGTAAAGCGCTGCGGACGTATAAATACAAATACAACCGGTTTATTCCATAAAATACCCATGCCGCCCCATGAAGCTGTCATCGCATTACATCGATCATTCGCTTCTGCGCCGATCAGCATCCATTCTTTGCCGATCTTATGAAAAATATTGCTTTGATAATCCTGTATCGTTATTTCTTTAAACATAAGGACCCTCCTTCTACTGCATTATAATGATATGCACGTAAATTGTAAAGAGTGAATGAAAAAACAAGTAAAATAAAAAAACAGCGATCCAGCATATTGTGTTATTCAAGATCGTTGAATCATACGGAGTTTATTGTCAAATAACTTGATATGTCTTATAATGATAGTAATGAAGGTAAAAATGATGAAAAAGAGGTGCCTATGAACAAGAAATTGACCATGAGGGACATTGCCGAATATGCCGGTGTTACCAAAAGTACGGTTTCTCGTTATTTTAACGGCGGTTATGTCAAAGAGGATACACGAAAAAAAATCAAGAAAGTGATTGATAAATATCATTATGAACCAAATACATTTGCGCAGAGCTTAAAAGCGAAGGAAAGCAAAATTATCGGTGTCATTGCGCCTTGTTTGGATTCGACCGTTTCCGGAAGAATGCTGATGGCGATTGATCAATATTTGCGTAAGGATAATTATACATCGCTGTTTGTGAATACGAGCCATGATATTCGCTTAGAACTGCGCAGTATCGAAAGCCTGTGGCGAATGAAAGCGGACGGCATTATCCTGTTGGCCACTGAGATCACCGAGGAACATGCACAAATTGCCGAAAAGCTGGATATTCCGTTATTGTTTGTGGCGCAGAAATACGAGCATGGCATATCGGTTATTTATGATGACTTTGAAGCGGGGAAATTCGTCGGTGAATATATCGGACAGCGTCGTTTTGAACGACCGGTGTATGTCGGTGTTACCGCCCATGATGAAGCGATCGGTGTTCATCGCCGCAATGGTGTGTTTGCCGGTTTGGCTAAATACCGAATCAAAAACGTCAAAGAAATTATTGCCGATTTTTCTTATGAAGGAACCAAAGATAAAATCGCAGAATATTTGCGTAAGCATCGCGTGGATGTAATGATCTGTGCAACGGATACACAGGCAATGGCTGCCTATCAAGTCATTAAACAGCGCGGTTTGAAAATTCCCGAGGATATTTCCGTTATCGGTTTCGGCGGGTATGAAGCAAGCGAGATACTGACACCGAAGCTGTCTACCGTTCGCTATGATTCAGATACGGCAGGATATTTAGCGGGTGAAACGATGATTAAAATGATTAATCATGAACCGGTTTCTAAAACACAGGTGGTCGATTATACCTTTATTGAAGGTGAAAGCGTAAAGGAATGCGAATAAGCATTCTTTTTCATTATCTGCCGTTGTTAATTTAATATATGGAACATATACCAATAATTATGGTACCGATAACATAAATGGAAAAGAATATTTCTGAAAGCGGTTCAAATCCTTTTATATAAGTTTTTATAAAAATATTAAAAATGGTATTGACAAGTGAATGTAACCGCTTTATACTATTTATAGATGGTACCGATACCATAAATAAGAGGAGGAACAATACTATGGATTATCGTAAGCCTGCGGCTGATATAGTAAAGTGTGTCGGCGGCAAAGAAAACATCATTTCATTAATGCATTGTGCGACAAGACTGCGCTTTGTTTTAAAAAACAAGGAGTCAGTTGATGAAGCGGCACTTGAGCAGTTGGATATTGCCAAGGGTACATTTTATACGAACGGACAATATCAGATTATTATCGGAGCGGGAACCGTAAATCTCGTATACGATGAAATCAATCAACAGCTGGGGATCAATCAAAGCGAAGCAGCTACCGTAAACAGCGAGAAACAGGAAGGAAAATGGCTTCAGCGCGCGGTCAAGCTGTTAAGTGATATCTTTGTACCGATCATTCCGGCAATCGTTGCGGGCGGCTTGTTAATGGGGATTAATAATATTTTAACAGCGAATTTCTTCGACGGTCAGTCGTTGATCTCGATGTATCCGCAGTTTGCGGATTTAGCGGCGATGATCAATCTGTTTGCGAATGCGCCGTTTACCTTTCTGCCGATTCTTTTAGGTTTTTCGGCAACGAAGAAATTCGGTGGAAATCCGTATTTGGGTGCTGCGATGGGCATGATTATGGTACACCCGGAATTGCTGAATGCGTACTCGTTGGGAACCGGTGTGGAAGTACCGACATGGAATATCTTCGGTTTAGGAATTGATGCGGTCGGATATCAAGGAACGGTGCTTCCGGTTTTGGCTGTTTCTTATTTGTTGGCAACGCTTGAAAAGCGCCTGCATAAGATCACACCGTCTTGGTTGGATAATTTGTCCACACCGTTGATTGCAATTCTTGTTACTTCGTTTTTGACCTTTACGATAGTCGGTCCGCTGATGCGCGGTGCAGGTGATATGTTGGCGAGTGCGATTACATGGGTATATTCTACATTAGGATTTGTCGGCGGCGGAATCTTCGGCGGCTTCTATGCCCCGATCGTTATTACCGGTATGCATCATAGCTTTATCGCTGTAGAAACACAGCTGATTGCGGATATGGCACATACGGGCGGAAGCTTTATTTTCGTTACGGCATCAATGTCTAATGTGGCACAGGGTGCTGCCGTGCTTGCGGTTCTGTTAATTACGAAAAACGAAAAAATGAGATCATTATGCAGCGCTTCCGGTATTTCGGCTTTGCTTGGGATTACCGAGCCGGCACTGTTCGGTGTGAATTTAAAACTGCGTTATCCGTTTATCGCCGCATGTATCGGTTCAGCCTGCGGAAGTGCATGGATTGCGCTGAATCATGTGCTTGCGGTGGCGCTGGGGGCAGCAGGTTTACCGGGATTTATCTCAGTGGATCCGAAAAACTGGTTAAACTTTGGAATCGGCATAGTGATTTCGATTGTTGTGTCATTTGTGATGACTTTGGTATTAGGAAAAAAAGCGGAAGCAAAAGCTGCGATGCAGGAAATACCTTCAACAGCGATGGAAGCCCCGCAAGAGTTACCAAGTGTTCATGAGGTAGTGCTACAGTCGGTGATGTGCGGTGAGGTTCATTCGGTCAGTGAAGCGAGTGATCCGATGTTTGCGAATAAAAGCATGGGGGACGGAATTGTAATTCATCCAAAAGAGGGAAAAGTATATGCACCGGCGAATGCAGTAGTCTCCTTTGTATTTCCCGGCGGTCATGCGATCGGTTTAACATTGGAAAACGGTGTACAGCTGTTGATTCACTGCGGTATTGATACGGTCAATTTGAATAAGGAAGGCTTTCAAGTATTTGTAAAGCAAGGGCAGCAAGTAACGCAAGGGACACTGCTTTTGGAAATGGATTTAAAAATCGTAAAGGAAAAAGGATACAGCGATGAAACAATGGTGATATTAAGTGAAGGCATGGAAGATCAGGAGTTGGCGCTGTTAAAGGATGGTGACTGCTCAATCAATGATGCGGTTATGAAAATCACAAAGAGGTAAGCTATGAATGCATTATCAATGACAAAAGCAGAATATGAACAAAAAGCACGGCAGTTTGCCAAAGAGCGCGAACGGGTAAAGAAAGATCCGTGGCGGCTGGCTTATCATATCATGCCCGACAGCGGTTGGCTGAATGATCCGAACGGTCTATGTCAGTTTCATGATATATATCATATTTATTATCAGTATTCTCCCTTTGACATCGAAGGCAAGGTCAAGCTGTGGGGTCATGTTACGACAAAAGATTTCTGCACATGGAAACAGGAAGAACCCGTTCTGTTTCCTGATTGCCGCTATGATTTGCGCGGTGCTTATTCCGGCAGTGCTTATATTCATAACGATCAGCTTTACTTCTATTATACGGGAAATGTGAAGCTGACCGATCGAGCCTATGATTACATTTATGAAGGCAGAGAGCATAACACGATGCTTGTCACAAGTAAAGACGGTTATCTGTTGAGCGACAAAAAATGCCTGATGCGCAATGAGGATTATCCGGACTGTATGAGTAAGCATGTGCGTGATCCGAAACTTTATGAACATAACGGAAAAACCTATCTTGTGCTCGGCGGGCGTACCAAGAGTGATCAGGGATGTGTGCTGATCTATCAAATGAAGGATCTCATTCATTTCAGCTTTGATCGCTTATTGACGACTCCGCAAACATTCGGATATATGTGGGAATGTCCCGATTTGTTTGATTTAGACGGACAAACGATTTTAATTGCATGTCCGCAAGGGGTTCCTCAGGAAGCAGATCGCTACCAGAATGTTTATCAATGCGGTTATTTTCTCGTATCGGGTGATATTGAGCATTCGCTTGAATTAGAATCGTTTCAAACGCTGGATTACGGCTTCGATTTTTATGCACCGCAGACTTTTGTCGATCAACAAAATCGTCGTATTTTAATCGGTTGGATGGGGATGCCGGATATTCCGTATGACAATCCGACATGTGAGCGAGGGTGGCAGCATGCCTTAACCATTCCGCGGGTGCTGTCTTATCATGACGGCATGCTGTATCAAACACCGATTGCGGAGCTGAAAGCACTGCGCGGTGAAAAACACAGCGGTTCTGTTGCTCGGTTTAATGATTATCACATTCTTGAGCGTGTTTATGAATGTACGATTACGATTGAGCAAGAAGCATCCTTTTCAATTCAAGTGCGTAATGAAGTATACATGAAGTATGATGTTGATACGAAGCGTTTTTCTCTGCATATGGGAGCAGACGGCAGCGGCAGAACTGTAAGAAGTGCGATTCTGCCCTCACTTGAGCGAATTACGATTTATTCGGACACTTCCTCTTTAGAGGTGTTTATCAATGATGGTGCTTATGTATTTACCACTCGAGTATATGAAAAACAAGCGCATACACCGTTATCAATTAACGGAAAAGACTTGCAGGGCAGTGTCGTATGGTATAAAATGAATCCGTATCAATGGAAAAGTTGAAAGGATGAGAAGATGAAAAAAGGTTTGTGTGCAATCGGAGAAGCGCTGATTGATTTTATTCCCGAAGAAAAAGGGTGCCGCTTAAAAGATGTCGGGCATTTTCAACGAGTTGCGGGCGGAGCGCCTGCCAATGTTGCCGGTGCGTGCGCCAAGCTCGGTGGTTTATCTCGGATGATTACGCAGCTCGGTGCCGATGCGTTCGGTGACTATATCGTTGAATGCTTGGAAAAAGCCGGAATCGATACCGATTATATCTTAAGAACAGCGGATGCCGATACCGCATTGGCCTTTGTATCATTGACAGCTGACGGCAATCGTGATTTTCAATTCTATCGACGCAACAGTGCTGATTTAATGCTTTCCCCTAAGCATATGAAAAAAGAAATGTTGAAAGATTGCGGGATCCTACATTTCTGCAGCGTATCATTGGTTGAATCCCCGATGAAGCATGCACATGAAACACTGATTCGCTACGCGCATGAGGAACAGCTGCTTGTATGCTTTGATCCGAACCTGCGTTTTTCACTGTGGGGTGATAAAATAGCTTTATATCAGAGTGTGCATGAGTTTATGCCCCATGCCGATATTTTAAAAATATCAGATGAGGAATTGAGCTTTATCACCGGAAAAACAAATATCGAGGATGCACTTGATGACTTATTGAAGGGTCAAACGAAGCTTGTAATCTATACAAAGGGGAAAGAAGGCGTTTGTGCTTATACGAAAACATGCAAAGCAGAGGCAGCCGGTCTTGAGGTTGAATGCAGAGATACGACGGGTGCCGGTGATTCCTTTATCGGTGCATTCCTGTATTGTCTGCTTCGTGATGAAGTTCAATCGATCGATGTATTGACGCAAGCACAGCTTTATGAATATTTAAGTTTTGCGAATGCATATGCGGCTTATACCGTAACTCAAGCCGGTGCGTTAGATGCGATGGCTGATGCCCAAACCTTTGCGAAATTTCGCTCTGCGTTTAAGCTTTAGTCGAATTTTGATATAATATAATTGTTTTCAGGTCATCTGCTTCTGTCGGATGGCCTTTGTTTTATGTTTTCTTTATAAGAAGCAGTGTTCTGATTGAAATTTTAGAAAAAACAAGTATAATATTGCTAGAGAGGTGAGCGTATGCTTGAATGTATCAGTGATTATTTATCATTTGGATTGTTGATGGCATTCCCCATCTCATGGCTGGCGTTTTTATTTTATAAGCTGTTTAAACGGCGTCGCGCCAAGTTGTTAGCGAATCAGGAAAAATTTTATAGGGAGTGGTAAGTCTTGGACAGTTCGCACATAGGTCTTTTTCTCATACTTGGTATTTTGCTGGTGCTGTCGGCATTGTTTTCATCAACGGAAACAGCCTATAGCTCTGTGAATCAAATTCGTTTGAAGCAGATGGCGAAAAACGGAAACAAACGGGCAAAAACCGCATATAACAACACTAAAAAATTCACTGCGTTGATTACAACGATTTTAATCGGGAATAATATTGTTAATATCTTAGGTACCAGTATTGCGACAATGCTGTTTACTGAGATGTTCGGCAGTGCCGGTGTCGGAGTCGCAACCGGAGTCATGACTGTATTGATTTTAATCTTCGGTGAAGTGGCACCGAAAATTATTGCGAAGGCAAAGGCTGAAGACTGCACGTTGTTCATGGCGAAGCCGATGCACCTGCTTGTGTTTTTATTTCGCCCGATTACGATTGTTGTGGAAAAGCTGGAAGAGCATTGGGAAAAGCAGTTGGATATTGAACAGGTAACTGCGACCGAGGATGAGCTTTTGGAAATTGTGTCAACGATTGAACAAGAAGGTGTTTTGGAACAAGAGGAACGTGAATTGATCGAAAGTGTGATTGAATTCGATGACAAGAGCGTTCGCGATATTATGGTTCCGCGCGATCAAGTGGTGTTTTTGTATGACAATGCGACCTTTGAACAGCTCAAGACAGTGCTTCATGAGCATAAGCTGTCACGCTTGCCGATTCTTTCCTATGAGACTACAGAGGTTGTCGGTATCTTGCGTGTTCGTGATGTATTGGATGCGATGCTGGCAGGAAAAGAGGTCAGTATTCGTGATTTAATGTGTGACCCGGTTTTTGTCAATCAGCGTAAAAAGCTGCCTGATGTATTAGAGGATATTCAAAAATCACGTGAGCATTTGGCAATCGTAGAGGAAAGCCTTACGTCACATGTGTTTGTCGGAATTATTACCCTTGAGGATGTGCTTGAGGAGTTAGTCGGTGAGATTTATGATGAATATGATCCGTTGCCAAATCATGTGATTGAAATTGGTCTGCATACCTTTGAAATCGACGGTAAGGTAAGTCTGCTTGATTTCTTTGATACATATGTAGAGGATCAAGAGGCGCCCAAAACTAAGGCGCGTACTATTACCGCATGGGTCAATGAATTGAACAATTACCGCAAGGTTCGTAAAGGTCGTGAACTTACCTTTGAAAACCTTGAAATAAAAGTGTTGGAGACTGAGGACGGTATGGCTACACGAATTGAACTGCAAATTTTATCCCCGCAAGAGGATGAATTATTAGACTAGGAGGATATTTATGAACGTATTTATTAAACCGGTAAAGCCGGAAAATGCACCGAAGGCATTAGGGCCTTATACACCGGCGGTAAAGCTGGGTGACTTTGTTTATTTGAGCGGACAGATTCCTTTAGATCCGAAAAGCGGTGAAGTAGTAGGAACAACGATTGAGGAACAGACGCATCAGGTTATGAAAAATATTCAGGCGGTTTTGAATGAAATCGGTTTGGATTTCCGCCATATCATGAAAACGACGATTTTTGTTTCCGATTTAAACGACTTCGATCGTTTAAATGAAGTTTACGGCTCTTATTTAGAAGAACCGTATCCGGCACGCAGCTGTGTACAGGTTGCACGTCTGCCGAAGGATGTGAAGCTGGAAATCGAATGTATCGTCATTGATACTTTGGTATATGAAGCACAGCTTGCGCAGCAAAACGGCTGCGGCGGATGTAGCGGCGGCTGCGGAGACGGCGGCTGTGACAGCTGTCAATAATCGATAAGGCATAGCGGTATAACGTTATGCTTTTTTTATGGATTCTCCTCTTGAAATTTCATAATATAGTAATAATCTAAGACTGCTATCAACGAAGTGTTTATCAAATTGCATATAATCTGTATTCTGTTTATATTTTTGGAATTCTTCTTGCGGCTTCGAAAAGAATATAAGAAGGAGGAGATAAAATGATAACTTATATCGAAGACCGCAACAATGAGATTGTTGTGCATATGGATTCGTGGGGAACTTATACGGTACATGAGCGCTGCAAGGTTTTTCTAAACAAGCTTTGTGAGCACTACGGGAGCAGCTTTGAGGGACGAAAGCAGGCAGTTTGTGCATGTCTCAACATTCATCAAAAGGTACCGGTGCTGATTCGGGAGGGAATCATTCTGTATCCGGTCATTGATGCAGCTTCTAAAAATAACGTATGGGTGAATTACTGTAAGGTAAAAAAGATTACTGCTAAGCAATATCAAACACTGTTTGAATTTCATGACGGAACTATGCTTTTGTCTGACAGTGAATATCGCAGTGTAAAGATGCAGCAGTATCGCTGTACCAATTATTTATTTGTTTTACATGAAAGGATTGCGCCTGCTTCCGTGCTTCACTGAAGACTGTTGTTAAAATTGTAACGATATCTGTTAAAAACAGCATATTTTTTATGATGTAATCTGTTATAATAATAGTACGTTATATATCAAAATTTTGTGCCATAATTAAATTAATTTGTGATACACTGATGTATGATATATAATGAAAGAACACAGTACTGTTTTTGTGTACCGTTTCTATCATGAAGCAGGAGGAAAACAAATGAGTGAAAATATCATTGAAGTAAAGCATCTTACAAAGGTTTATCAAAAGCTTAAGGCAGTAGATGACTTATCCTTTGAAGTGCGCGAAGGTGAAATTTTAGGTCTTTTGGGACCTAACGGTAGCGGCAAATCTACTACGATGAACTGTATTTTATCACTGTTGAATTTTTCAAAGGGCAGTATTCAAATATTCGGAAAGCAGATGTCTGTAGATGCTTATGACATCAAGCGGCAGATCGGTGTCGTTTTTCAGGATGTTGCGGTATTTGATGAATTGAGTGTTTATGATAATATCAATTATTTCTGCGGCTTATATATCAAGGATAAAAAGGAGCGCAAGACCTGTATCGATGAAGCAATCGAACTTGTCGGATTACAAGATTACCGCAAATTTTTACCGAAGCAGCTCTCAGGGGGCTTGTTACGACGTTTAAATATTGCGTGCGGCATTGCGCATCGTCCTAAACTGGTCTTTTTGGATGAACCGACGGTAGCCGTTGATCCGCAAAGTCGTAATCATATTTTGGACGGCATCAAAACACTGCGCGATCGCGGTGCTACCGTTATTTATACCACTCATTATATGGAAGAAGTGGAAATCCTCTGTGATCGCGTCATTATAATCGATAAGGGAAAGCTTTTGGCAGAGGGCACATGTGATGAACTGAAACGTCTTGTTCAAATCGAGGAAAAGGTCAGTGTAGAAATTCCTCAGCTTAAAGAAGCACAGCTGTCAGAAATATCACAGCTTGCGAATGCCTGTGATGTCAGCTACCATAATCAGGAGCTTACGGTCACTTATAAAAAGGGCGATCATAATTTAAATGATTTAATCTCCTATTTTAATCAAGCGCATATCGTTTATAATCGTATTTATTCTCAGCGGCCGACATTAAATGATGTTTTCTTGGAGCTGACAGGAAAGGAATTGAGAGACTGATGTTTTTTCATAATTTTAAATATGCGCTGATTACACTGTTAAAGGATAAAATGCTGATCTTTTGGACTCTTGCGTTTCCGTTGATTTTAGGAACCTTTTTCAATATGGCATTTTCAGATATAGAAAACAGTGAAAAGGCTGATATCATTCCGATTGCGGTTGTGGAAGGTAATAAATCAAATGTAGCCTTTAAGGAAGCAATATCAAAGCTGAGTGAAGAGGACAGTGAGGTACAGCTGTTTCATAATCGCTTTGTGAGTGAACAAAAAGCGGCTGAATTATTGGCTGAGGACGAGATTATCGGCTATATTCGGCTGAATGAGGATGTTAAGGTCGTAGTGAAGCAAAGCGGTATTAGTGAAACGATTCTGCAGTATGTCGTAGATCAAATGCTGCAGACGAATCATATGGTTGAGGATGTCGCAAAGATAAAAACGGAAGCGGCGCTGAAAGAAGCAATCGAAAGCGAAAAGGCGGTGAATCAAGAGGAGCTTATCAGGCGGGTTTACGCTGAAATCACAGCTATGCTGAACAGTGATGAGGAATGGCTGGCGGATAACAGCAATCCTAATATGAGCTATACGATGATTGAATTTTATACACTGATAGCGATGACCTGTATGTACGGCGGTGTCCTCGGTATGGTTGCGATCAACCGCAATCTTGCCAATATGAGTAATAACGGCAAGCGTATTGCCGTATCGCCTTGTGCTAAGTACAAGCTGATCATCAGTAGTGCTTCGGCAGCCTATTTGGTTCAGATAACAGGATTGGCATTATTGTTTCTGTATACGATCTATGCTTTGAATGTGGATTACGGTGCTCATTTCCTTCATGTCGTTATCCTTTCTCTGCTCGGCTGCTTGGCCGGTCTTTCAACGGGAATCTGTATCGCAGCGATTTTAAAAAAGAATGAAAATACGAAAATCAGTGTTTTGATTTCCGTAACGATGCTCGGCTGTTTCTTATCGGGCATGATGGGGATTACGATGAAGTATGTGATCGATAAAAATATACCGCTGATCAATCAGCTGAATCCGGTGAATATGATAACAGACGGCTTATATTCACTTTATTACTATAATACCTTTGAGCGCTATTATCACAATTTATTCGCGTTGGCAATCTTTGCCCTGTTGATGCTGGGGATTGCGGTATATCAGTTGAGGAGGCAGAAGTATGATTATCTTTAAGACCTTTTTAAAGGTATTGAATAAATGTAAGGGACCGGTAATTCTGTATACTGTCATCCTGTTGTTTTTTGCCGCCTTCAGTCTGCAGAGCGGTGAAACAGGCGGAGGCTTCAATGCCGCAAAGCCGAATATCTATATTCATAATGAGGATAAAGACGGTAAGCTCAGTATCGGCTTAACGAAATATATGGAAGAACACTGTGAGCCGGTCAGCTTAAGCAATTCAAAGGAAGCACTCGACGATGCACTGTTTTATCGCGATGTAAGCATGGTGATTACGATTCCAAACGGTTATCATGAAGCGTTTATGCGCGGAGAAAAGCCTAAGCTTTCGATCCGTACCACACAGGATTATAATGCGGCCTTGGCAAAGCTAATGCTTGAGCGTTATTTATCGAGTGCTTCTTTTTATCAACAGGCAGGCTATACGGATGATGCCCTCTTAGCACATATCGAAAGCGCAATGCAGGAAAAGGGAGCGGTCGAAATGACTTCTTCGCTGGATAATGATTCCTTGACAAAGGCTTCTTATTTCTATAATTTCGCCAATTATTCTATTATCGCCGGCTGTATTTATGTCATTTGTTTGATTCTGTCAAGCTTTAAGCATGAAATGATTGCGAAGCGAACTTTGATCAGCAGCTGTAATTATCGCAAATACAATCGTATTCTGCTTCTGTCAAACGGTTTATTTGCACTTGTACTGTGGCTGTTCTATGTACTGATAAGCATCATTTTATTAAAGGACACAATGCTTTCGCAGCACGGTCTTGTGTATATTATCAATTCTTTTCTGTTTACATGCTGTGCCGTATCATTCGCATTATTGATTGCGAATCTGATCATCAATAAAAATGCGATCAACGGTATCGTAAATGTGATTGCGCTGGGCAGCAGCTTTTTATGCGGTGCCTTTGTACCGGCTGAAATGCTTCCGGATATCGTTTTAAAGATTGCGCGTATATTACCGTCCTATTGGTTTATCAATACGAATAATCAAGTGATACAGCTTGAAAGCTTTCAAACGGAATCGTTACAGCCGATCATAATCAATATGGGGATACTGATCGGTTTTACCTTACTATTTATTATCATTACAAATTTTATTTCAAAAAGAAAAAGAAAATTCGCATAAAGTATCGCTGTTATGGTAAAATATAGCAGTATAGATAAGGATCGGTGATCGGATGATAAGACTGCATAAAAAACCTCAGAAAAGCACTTGGACAAAACGCATGGTAGTATGGAGCTATTTGATTGTGCTCGGTTTAGCGAAAAGTGCGATGAAGCAAGAGGAAAAAGCTTAAAAGGAATTGACAGTCTTAAAATCTCTGTTATAATAACGATGAGGGTAAAAGGTCATGTGCAGGAAGCATGATCTTTTCTTATGCGCTGATTTCATGATTGGAGGAACTATGGAATTATATTATATTGACAGCAGTTATTGTCATTATCTACGCTGTTATGATGCGCTTGTACCCTATAATGAAGGCGCGAAAAAGCGTCCCTTTATCGGTGTTGTGATAATGATTCATTCGATATCCTTTTTTGCGCCGTTGACTTCACCGAAGCCGAAGCATCGCAGAATGGGCAATCAAATCGATTTTTTGAAAATAGACGGTGGCAGACTCGGTGCGGTGAATTTAAACAATATGATACCGGTACAAAAGGGACTGTATCATAAGGTCAGCTTTCCGAGCGATTCACTCAATGCTTATACAGCGTTGCTGCATCGTCAGCTGCATTGGTGTATTCTGCATCAAAAGGAAATCAATGAACAGGCAAATCTATTGTTTCAGGCCGTGATTCTGCGACAGGCACCGCCCTCGGTGTTAAATCGGTGCTGTGACTTTTATCAGGATATGCTGCGGCTGCAGCTGTATTGCAGTCAGATGAAGCTGTTGACCGGCACGTTTGTATCTGATTTCAATGAAACGCTTTTATGGATCTATACGCTTGCATATCGAAGCGATAAGACCGTTATCTATGTGTAACAAACGATAGGCTTACGCATATGATATTTATGGGAGGGTTCATATGAGTAATTATTTAGCAGTATTGAATATACCGAAAAATGCAGAGAATCAATGGCTGCATAAGTTATCAAATGTGACAAAAAGCAATCACCATATGCTTTCACACTTCACTACGATCAAGGTCATGAATGAGGTTTATCATGTCGTATTTGACGGAGAACTATACAATGAGGCAGAGTTAAAGTCTGCGCTTCGTCATAAGGGAGTAGAGCGAGATGTCGCATCGACAGAGGAAATGCTTGTATACGCCTACAGAGCTTGGGGACACGGCATGATGAATCATCTGCTCGGGGCCTTTGCCTTTGTGATCGATGCCGGCAAAGAGGTGTTTGTCGCTAAGGATCAAATGGGACTTCGACCGATTTTCTATGCACAGAAAAAAGGAATGGGAATCATTATCGCAAGCCGAATCAAGGATATTTTAGCGACTAAGGCAATCAAGCCGATTGTCGACCGCAAGGGAATCAGAGAGCTGTTGTCGCTCGGTCCCAGCATCAGTGAAAATATGACATTGTATAAGGGGATAGCGGCATTACCGATGGGTCATTATATGGTAATCAAGAAAAACCGTATACAAATAAAAAAATACTATGAACCGATCAGTAAGCCGCATTTTGATACGTATGAGGATACGGCAGCACATGTAAAATACTTGGTAGAGGATGCGATCATGCGACAAAGCAAGGGCTGTAATGCGACCTTTTTGTCCGGCGGGCTCGATTCCAGCATAATCGCCGCATGCTTGGCAAAGCAGGGGAGACCGTCCACCTATAGTCTTGATTATGAGGGTAATTCCGAAAGCTTTAAGGGCAATATGTATCAGGTATCCTTAGATGATGAATATATCAAGCAGATGGCAGAGCTGACTGACAGCAAGCACAAAAAATTTACGATTACGCAAGAGGAACTGCGTGATGAGCTGATTCCGGCATTGGAGGCACGTGATCTGCCAGGTATGGCGGATGTCGATTCCGCACTGTTATGGCTTTGTAAGCAGGTGAAAAAGGATCGCAGTGTGATTATGAGCGGAGAATGCAGCGATGAGGTGTTCGGCGGTTATCCTTGGTTCTATCGTGAGGAACTGGCTCATTTGGATACATTCCCATGGCTTCGCTCTACCGAAGAGCGTAAAAAGCTGTTCAATGAAGCACTGTCCGGCATGGATATCGATGGCTATCTGAAAAAGCAGTATAAGCAGACATTACAGGATATCACCTTCTTAGACAGCGACAGCGAGGATGACAAGCGAGCCCGTATTCATACGATTCTATGTCTGCATTGGTTCATGCAGACGCTTGTAACACGACAGGTATGTATGGGCAATGATGCAGATGTCGTAATTCGTGCACCGTTTGCTGATGTCCGCATTTTAGATTACGTTTATAATATCCCGTGGGAAATGAAATTCTTAAATCAAGAGGAAAAGGGCATTTTACGCAAGGCCTTTGAAAATGAGTTGCCTAATGAGGTTGCACATCGTAAGAAAAATCCGTTTCCGAAAACGCATAATCCGAAATACTGTGAGCTGATGAAGGAAAAACTGCAGTGCTCCTATGACGATCCGAACAGTGTACTGCACCTGTTGTTTGATGATGAAGCGCTGAAAGAGCTGATTGAGACCGGCGGGGATGCCTTCCCATTGCCGTGGTACGGTCAGTTAATGAGCGGTCCGCAGCTGTTGGCTTATCTTTATCAAATCGATCAATGGTTTAAAATCGCTAAGCCGACCCTTCGTTTATCTTAAATGAAATACACACCCTGTCGGGTGTGTATTTATTCACTGCTGTTGATACAATAAAGCGAATCTTACAATATTGTTTCATTTGCGATTTTCTTTGTCAAACATGGAAAAAATTGTTATAATAGTTTAAGCAAGCAGGTGAAGCAATGAAGAAGCAACATATCAAATGGATTTTATTCTATATATGTTTAGATCAAATAACAAAATTTGTTATTAATCTATCAATCGGGATCGGTCATGAATATCCGCTGATTTCTGGTTTTCTTTATTTGACTGATAAACAAAACTACGGAACTGCCTTTCACATCGTAGAAGGGCATATGCTTTCGGTAATCATAACAACGCTGTTGTCACTGGTTTTGTTGATCAGCTTTTATCATCATACAGAGGAAAATGATACACGCTGCATTCACGGTATCTTGTTGATGCTGGGCGGACTGGGCGGCAATCTGTTGGATCGATTGTTTCTCGGCTATGTGCGTGATATTATCGGTATATCCGTATTCGATGCTCATTTGATTTTAAATATCGCCGATATTTTATTATGGGTCGGATTGATGATTATAGTGTATACCATTATTAAGCAGTGGCAAAATAAGAGTAAATAAACAGGTGCGCCTGTTTTTTTATGAGGCTGAAGGATAAATCTCAGGATTGCCTTGAAATAAAGTGAAATCATAGTATAATTACATGGTGACTGAAATAAGTGAGGATACGATAATGGCTGTCAAGCATAAAAAATATAAGGATTTGATCACAATTATCTGTGTTATTACAGCTGCTTTAATAAGCGCTGTTAATTTGAAGACCTTTGTAAATGCTGGAGGATTGTTTCCCGGTGGTTTTAACGGTCTGACGGTTTTAATACAGCGCACCTGTTCGCGTTTTTTATCGATCGATATACCGTTTTCAATCGTAAACTACAGCTTAAATGCGATTCCTGCTTATATCGGCTTTAAAATGATCGGGAAAAAATTCACTTTATATTCTATCTTGATGATTTTATTGACAGGTATCTTTGTCGATATGATTCCGGCAACGAATATTACTGAGGATATTTTATTGATTTCTACCTTCGGCGGTATTATTAACGGTATTGCCTTAAGCATCGCATTAAAAGGAAATGCTTCCAGCGGCGGAACTGATTTTATATCAATGTGGATCTCAAAGCGTACAAAAAAATCGGCATGGAATTACATGATGGGTGTCAACGCCGTCATGCTTGTGATTGCCGGTGCATTGTTTGGCTGGGAAAGTGCTTTATATTCGATCATCTTTCAGTTTTGTTCCACACAGGTGATAAATATGCTGCATACAAGATATCAGCGAATGACGATGTTTATCGTTACCTCGAATGCCGATGTGGTAATCGAAATCGTGCATCAGACGACTCATCACGGTGTAACAAGGCTTGAGGGCATCGGAACCTATACGGATAAGCCGAGAGCTTTGCTGTATACGGTTGTAAATACGACTGATGTTAAAAATATAATTCATTTGATCAAGGAAGTGGATCCTTCTGCCTTTGTCAATGTAACAAAAACGGAATTGGTCGAAGGCCGCTTTTATTTGGACCCGATCAAATAAGGCGGTTTATCGAAGGGAAGTGAGTGTATGAATGTTTATATGGATGCGGAATTTGACGGTGTGCGTAAGGGCAGCCGTTTTATTCAGTGCTTGATATCCATCGGTTTGATCGCAATCGACAATGATTGTGTGATAGATTCCTACTACTCCTTGATTCGACCGCATCGCTTTCATACGCTTTCTAAAACCGTTCGCCGCATGACGAAGCTTACCGATGAAGAGATAAAAAAAGCCCCTGATTTTCGTAAGGTCATGAATGAAATAAATGTTTTTATCAAGGCCTTAAACAGTCCTTATGAGCTGTATACCTTCGGCCCGGATGATGTAAGGACCTTAAAGCATCAGGCGGTATATGAGGGATACGGCAACATCTCAGCCTTGACAAGGTTTACCGATCTGCAAAGAAAAATAAGTAATGATATTGTATATGAAGGAAAAGTAGCTGCCGATATGTTTTCTTTGGATGATTTGAAATATATATACGGAATCGGCAATAAGGTAGAGCATAATGCCTTGAATGATGCTGTTGATCTATATTTGATCCATGAAGCAAATATCAGAGGAGCGATTCAAGTTGATCGATTAGAAATCATCGCAGAACGCAGACGACAAAAAGTCGATGATGCAAGAAAGCGTACACAGATGCATATGCAGAATATTTTATTTGAGCGTTATCATTTTTATGAACATCAAAAAAGCAGCTGTTCACTTTATCCCGATATTTTAACACAGCTTGAAAGTCTGCAGGAGCGCAGATCGATTCATTTGCCGATTGCTGTATCGACAATGCCTCTTACAAAAATCATTGAACAAGGCACGCTTACCATGGAATGGCTGATGTATCCGCAGCCGTTGGTAAAGCTTAAGATTGAGCTTGCCGATGAAGTATGGGAGCAAGATTGCTTATTAACCTATGGAAACGGCAGCGCAATCGAGCGTATTTGGCGTATTTGTGAAAGCTGTAAACAATAATCAGTATCTGTCAATCGACTTTTTTTGTGATTTCAGCAATTTGATATCTTATTCATTTTCCTTATGTTATAATATAATGGATTTTTAAAAGAAAAGGTTATATTAAGGGAGATGATTGTATGCTTATTGCCTGCACAAAAACAGCTGCGCGCACATTAAATCGCAAGGTATCAAACTACAGCGGGGAACCGGACCCCTTCTTTTGTTGGCATGCGAAGGTATTTTTGATTGAAGAAGGAAAAATGTTTTTATTTATGAATGAAAAGACGCGTTTACCGCTGTTTATTCCTGCACAATCCTTCGGTAAGGTATCTGTACAGGAGCGCCTGCTTGATTTGATCAAGGCTGTGATTCTGCATATGGGTTTTTCCGAATCCGTTGTTGAACAATATATGACGCATTCACAAATGCATTATGTAAGGGTTTTTAATTTAAGCATTGTATCACAGATGAATTCATTAAGCAGAGTTTATCAATATGAAGCAGCGTATGGTACGCAATATTATCGAAAGGAATTAGCGGCTGTAGTTAAATACGGACAAATCCCTTGTTTTAAATATAATATTTATCCATATAGAGAATTCGAAGCTGAGTTAAGAGAGCGATACGGTGATTAGAACTGTCATTTTTATTTACCTGCGAAAGGATATGCGGCCTTAGATTGATACGTATTCCACGCATAAGGAATCTGTTCCTTGCGGTTGATCAATAATGCACCGCTGCATAAGCCGTTTTGATATGTGTATTTTTCAAATTTACTGTTTTCTTCATCTAAGCATTCGACATATTGATCGCTTTGACGTATATTGCCGGCCATAAAGCAGCTGAATTGATCGTGCTGAAATAACAGCGGCTGTACGGCATTTTCATATTCATGCTGCTTATTACAGATGGACATCGCTGCGATAGCACCCTGCTGTTCGGCATTTTTCCATAAGGAAGCATGTACTCCGTCACATCGGACAGCATCACCGCAGGCATAGATATGGGCTGTGCTCGTTCGCATAGCTTGATCGACATGAATCAACTGATCGTGCTTGATATCGGTATTTTTAAGAAAATCTAAATCGGCCTGTATTCCGATCGCATATACGATAAAATCGGTATTGATGTACTTTTTATTTGTTAATTCCGCACCCTCGGCTCGAGAGATTCCATATAGGTTGCTGATCTGCGTATGCAGCATGACATGAATTTTCTCTTTCTTTAAATATTGATGCAGCAAATGAGCGGCTGCAGGGTCCATATGAGTAGAACGGATTTTGCGGACATTCAAAATAAAAAAGAATGTGGAGGTAACAGACAATGGCAAAGACGATTTTTGAAGAACTGGGCAGCAAATACGAACGGCAAGGAGATTACTTAATACCATGCTTAACTGTACTCGCCGAGGAAGAACAGCCGATAGGCACATGGGGACAGCGGCATCTGGACTATCTGAAGCAGTACCGCAAGGTTACATACACCAATCTTCTCACAAGCGGCAGGCTGAACACTTACCTTGCCGACATCGACAGACAGGCGCAGGAACGCTTTGAACGGCTCATAGAGGGCATGAAACAGGCGCAGGGCATAACGGAACGCCTAAAGGAAGAAAACGCCTTAGAATGGACAGGAAAAATGAATAATATAAGAGCGTGTGCGAGGGAGATTGTAGGAAAAGAACTCATATATGCATAACTGGGTATCGGCAAGGTCAAAAGCCTTGCCGATATTTTTATTGCTGTATTAAAAAATGTGGCAAAATCAATTTTATTGACTTTCAATGCATTTTTTGTTAAAATGAAAGTGTTCACTTGCATGGAGGTGATAACTTGGATGAAACAAGTCAAAAAATTATAGATGCTGCAATGATGCTGGTAAGAGATAATGGATACGTTGCTACGACAACGAAAGCGATTGCAAAAGCTGCAGGTGTAAATGAATGTACCCTGTTTCGGAAATTTAAGAATAAAAAAGATATTGTGTTGCAAGGTGTAAGCCAAGCGGGATGGAGGGCAAATATTACACCAGAAATTTTTGAAAATGTGCAGTGGGATTTGCAGGCAGACATAGAAATGTTTATGAAAGCATATATGGACAGGATGACGCCAGATTTTGTAAATTTATCTATCGGTCTGAGAGCGCCTCAATTATATGAGGAAACGTCTGCCCTCATTATGAAAGTTCCACAGGCTTTTTTATCATCGTTTACGCAGTATCTTAATAAAATGTTTGATTTGGGAAAAATACCAAAAGCAGATTTTGATGCTCTGGCTCTTACAGTCTTTTCATCAACATTTGGCTATGCGTTTTTAAATGCATCTTTTGGCAATGAATTATCGAAAGTAGAAAAAGATGAATACATAAAAAGCAGTGTGCAAATGTTCATAAAGGGATTGGAACAGTAAAAATCGGTACTGCCCTTATGGTAGTACCGAAAAAAATAGACTGTATGCAAGCAAGTACACGCATACGAAAGGAGGAATGTTATTTATGGAGATAACAGGAGCTGAATTATTTGTGAAAGCATTAAAAGAGGAATCTGTTACAACTTTATTTGCTTATCCAGGAGGGCAGGCAATAGACCTGTTTAATGCGTTATATGGGGAAAAGGAAATAGATGTTATTTTGCCACGACATGAGCAGGGTTTAGTCCATGCGGCAGACGGATATGCCCGTTCCACAGGAAAAGTAGGTGTCTGCCTTGTGACAAGCGGACCGGGAGCCACCAATCTTGTTACGGGTATTGCCACTGCAAATTATGACAGTGTTCCGCTTGTATGCTTTACGGGGCAAGTGCCAACCAGCCTTATTGGGAACGACGCTTTTCAAGAAGTAGATATCGTAGGCATTACAAGAAGCATCAGCAAATATGCGGTAACTGTACGAAAAAGAGAGGATTTGGCAGAAACAATCAGAAAGGCTTTTTATATTGCAAAAACAGGAAAGCCGGGAGTAGTTGTTGTTGATTTGCCAAAGGATGTCCAGAAAGCATATGGCAGCGACAGCTATCAAAAGAAAATTGCTGTAAGAGGTTATAAGCCGAATACTTCCGTCCATATGGGGCAATTAAATAAAGCATTGGATATTTTAAGCCATGCGAAAAAACCTGTCTTTTTGATAGGCGGCGGGGTTAATATTGCCCATGCAAATAAAGAAATGACACAGCTTGCAGAAATGACGGGCGTTCCCGTCATTACAACTATTATGGGAAAAGGGGCAATTCCAACGACAAATGATTTATATGTTGGAAATATAGGCATTCACGGAAGTTATGCAGCCAATTCTGCAATCAGTAAATGTGATGTCCTTTTCTCAATAGGAACAAGGTTCAATGACCGTATTACTGGGAAAATCGAAGAATTTGCAGCAGACGCAAAGATTATCCATATAGATATTGATACAGCATCTATCTCCCGTAATATTATTGTTGACGTTCCAATCGTAGCCGATGCGAAAAAGGCGATATGTGCTTTGCTTGAAAAGGTAAAGCCACTACATATTTCAGAATGGACAGATGAAATAAACCGCCTAAAAATGGAATATCCGATTGACATGCAAAAAAGCGGTTTGACACCGCAGAGGGTTATCCAATCTATCAATGAACTTTTTGAAGATGCTGTTATCACTACCGATGTAGGTCAGAATCAGTTATGGACAACGCAGTTTCTTGATATTGACGAGAATAAGCAAATGTTGACATCTGGCGGCTTAGGAACGATGGGATATGGTTTTCCCGGCGCAATCGGGGCGAAACTTGGTAATCCACATAAAGATGTAATTGCTATTTCTGGCGATGGCGGTATGCAGATGAACATTCAAGAAATGGCGACTGCCATTGTTTATGAATTGCCTATTATTATCTGTATATTGAATAATGGATATTTAGGGAATGTACGGCAATGGCAGGAGATGTTTTATGACAGGCGTTATTCGAGTACCTGTATGCGTTATCGAAGAAGTTGTGAAACAGGATGTAATACCCCGAATCACTGCTGTCCAGAATATACGCCTGACTTTATAGCATTGGCAGAAAGCTACGGGGCGAAAGGCATCCGTGTTACTCAACCAGAGGATATAAAAACAGCTTTGATAAGTGCAAAGCAGAATACGAAAACACCTACGGTTATTGAATTTATCATAGACAGAGAAATCAATGTTATGCCGATTGTCCCGCCAGGGAACTCCCTTAAAGACATGATTTTAGAAAGTGAGGAAAGTACAGAATGAAAAAAAGATGGATTTGTCTATTTGTGGAAAATGAAATAGGCGTACTTGCCCGTATCACAGGCTTGTTTTCTGGAAAGTCTTATAATTTGGACAGCTTGACCGTTGGGATTACCGAGGACAACACGATATCGCGGATGACAATCAGCCTAACCAGCGATGACAGGACTTTTGAACAGATAAAAAAACAGTTAAGCAGGAGCGTTGAAGTGATTAAAGTGGTAGATTATACCGATACGCCGCTCCACATGAAGGAAATTTTATTTGTTAAAGTTAATCATTGTTCGGATGCAGATATATCGGAATTATTTCGTATTTCAAAAGTATTTGGAATTACGGTCATTGATTACGATGGTTCAACGGTTCTTCTAGAATGTACGCAGACAGAGAACAAGAAT
This sequence comes from Erysipelotrichales bacterium, assembly GCA_910576855.1. Taxonomy (GTDB): domain Bacteria; phylum Bacillota_I; class Bacilli_A; order Erysipelotrichales; family Erysipelotrichaceae; genus C-19. The sequence continues at coordinate 13,318 of CAJTJP010000022.1, read as the reverse complement.
GATGATTTAATCATCCTGCTGAAAAGAAAATTTGTGAATAGAATTGAAGTAACAAGAGGGGGAAGTGTTGCAGTTGAATCAGTCAGTATTTCAGAAAGATAACGGCTATAATGCTTCATGCCAGATAGAAATGAAACAGAGCAAAGAAAGAGAAATAGAAAAGTGGGTTTTATGTCCTGTCTGCAATAATAAGACAAGGTTGAAGTTACGAAAAAATACGGTGTTAAAAAATTTCCCACTATTTTGCCCGAAGTGCAGGCAGGAAACCCTAATTAATGTAGAGAGATGGAATATCTCAATTATCAAAGAGCCAGACGCATAGACGCAGAGCCGATAAATTTGTGGAATAGAAATCACAGTTTATCGGCTCCGTTTTATTTCATAAGATTTTAAATCAGACGCTCACCATAAAAAAAACGGCGTTATGGTGGGCGGTATTGCTATGCCCGAAAAGACTTAACAGACACTCTCCAGACCGGTTTTTAAAGTTTGGAGGGTTTTTTATGTTCTTTTTTCGGGCAGTAATCTATCTGCTCATGCAGCGCAGGTTTGACTTATACATAGCATATCGGGGAATAGCAGGAAGTCAGTTAAAAAAATCCCTGCTCATGCAACGCTACTTCTCACCATGAAACCAGAAGTAGAATCTCCAATTAACAGAATATGTATCTCCTATAACCGTAGAGGTCATCAAGCCTTTGCGGTTTTTCTTTTGTCGTTTTTTATCAGATTATGCCGCAGGGCTGTTTCCGCTGTGGGCTGTCGTTCGCCGCCTTTCCAATCTGGATTTTTACATTTTCAAAAATTCAGATTGGAGGAAATAAGGAATGGCATATAACCACGGACGTGAGGACAGGAAATGGCGTATCTGGAAAGAAGCCGAGGAAAAAGTGCTGCGTGAGCATGGCATTGATGAAGCGGTCATTGAACAAATCCGCATGGAGGACAGGGCGGACTTTAATTCCAACAGGCGGTTTTACCGATGGACGAGCGACTTCGGCGAATACCTTGAGGGAATGGCGGACGCTGAACAGCAGGCGGAGCCGAATACCGTTGCGGACTTGCTGGACGAGATTGAGGACGAGAAACTGTATCAGGCACTTCTTACGGTGGACAAGCATACCCTGCTCATTCTCCTGCTGAAAATGCAGGGGTATTCTACAAGGGAGATTGCGGCGGTGGCAGGGCTTACCGAAAGGGCGGTCTACAAACGCCTTGAACGGCTCCGCAAAAAATTAAAGCCTATTTTTTATCCTTTCGGGGAAATTTAACCATTTCCACGGGCTATTGGGTGGGAGGGCAATCCTCCCGCTCAATTTTTTTCAGGAGGAAAGGAAATGGCATACGGGGCAAAAACTTACACGCTTCGGGAGGAATCCACGGAAAGCGGCAAAAGGTATTTTATCAGCTTTAAGGACGGGCAGGGGGACCACCACGAACTGGAAGTGTCTGAACAATTATTCATTGAATTTCGGCAGATGGAGCGCAGGAATAGAAACCTTCAGCAATGGAATCAGCGGCACAGGGAATTTAACGAGGTGTGGGACGAAACGCTTTACAGACGGGCGTTGCGAGTGCCTAAGACGCTTGATGAAAGCATGATTGAAAAAGAACGGAATGAATTGTTTTACAAATCGGTTGCCCGACTGCCAGAGATACAAAGGCGGCGTTTCCTGCTCTATTACGAGTATGATTTCAACTTTTACCAGATTGGTGAGATGGAGCATTGCACCGCTTCCGCTGTACAGAAGTCTGTTTCGGTTGCAAGGGAGAAAGTCAAGGCAGAAATGAGGAAGTATCTCCAGCCTTGACGATTACCGCCCGAAAAAGAAATTCGTTTTGCGTGGGATTGGCGGCATTACATACTCTCACTCTTTTTCGTGGGAGTAAATCTATTTAAGGAGGTCACGCCTATGTGCAACAAAACCAAAGACACCGCCCGAAAGGAGGAAAGCCATGTAGAAGCTTCAGACGGTCAACGCCGACACGCTCCTCTATGAGCCGCTTGAAAAACCGTCTTTTGTGGTGGACGGTCTGATACCCACGGGCTTAACCCTGTTCTGCGGCTCACAGAAAATCGGCAAGAGCTGGCTTATGCTGAAACTCTGCCTATGCGTGTCGCAGGGAATCCCCTTGTGGGATATGCCGACACAGGAGGGTGACGTGCTTTACCTCTGTTTGGAGGACACGTTCTGCCGCATCCAAGACAGGCTGTTCCGCTTGACGGATGAAGCAAGCGGGCGGCTTCACTTTGCGGTGGCAAGCGATAAGCTGTCAGACGGTCTTATCGTGCAGTTGGAGGATTATTTAAAAGAATACCCCGACAGCAGGCTCATTGTGATTGACACCTTGCAGAAAGTCCGCACCGCATCCAAAGACAACGCCTATGCAAGCGATTACGGGGACATCTCCCTTATCAAAGACTTTGCCGACAGGCACTCATTGGCAGTGGTAGTCGTCCATCACATCCGAAAGCAGAACGACAGCGACGTGTTCAACAAAGTGTCTGGCACGACGGGATTGACGGGGAGTGCGGACGCAACCTTTGTTCTGGAACAGGAAAGCCGTGCGTCCAATGCCGCAAAGCTGTATGTGACGGGCAGGGACATGCCCTATCAGGAGTTTACGCTCCGCTTCCGTGATTGCAGTTGGGAACTGGTGGAGCGTAAGGAGCAGGAACAGCTTGCCAAAGAAGCGATACCAGATGTTCTTTTTCGGTTGGTGGATTTCATGCAGGGCAGGGAGGAATGGACTGGCACAGCGACAGAGTTATTGGAGGCTCTGGGGGAAATAGAAACAGCGGCGAATGTCTTGACAAAGTGGATGAACGAGTACCGCCTTGACTTTCTGCTTGAAAACCATATCCGTTATGATTTCAGCCGCAGGAGCAGCGGGCGGATGATTTCCCTTGCTGTTGCCACCGACATTTAAACCTATGTGACATCGGCGGCTCTGCCCTATGCGTGACGGTCATGACGATGATGACGGTGATTTTGGGATACCCTCTGCCATCGTCACCGTCATAGCGGATGTATGTAAAATTGGCGGCTCTGCCCTGCGGGTGACAGCGGTGACGGTGATGACGGCAATATTGGGATACCCCGCCGCTGCCATCCCTGCGGGAGAACACCCCGTAAACGCAAAATGCAGGCGTGGGCATTACTCGCCCTTTTCGGCTCGTAAAGCCACCCCTGCGGTCAGAAAAATCCCCCGATTTTTCCGACTGCGTTTACAGGGTGTAACACACTACACTTTGCTCCGCAAAGTCGTGTGCCAGACGTTCCCTCTGGACTCCCTTAAAGCAGGGCATACGCCCTGCCCATCCTGCGCCCTGCGGCTTCGGATGGAAGAATGTCGTCATGACCGTCACGCATACAGATTACCCGCCGAAGAAAGGAAGATGAATTATGCCCTATGCAATCCTGCGTTTCCAGAAACGCAAGGCAGGCGGCGTTGCAGATGGAGGACACCATCATCAAACTTTTGGAGCGTGAATTGCAGAGGAAACGGGGCAGGGACAGCCGCTAATCTTCTCTTTTCGGGAGGTAAATAGAAAGCATTGCGAGAAAAAAGACAGCCAAATAAGACAGAGAGTTGAGGTAGGAAATGAAAGAAATCCAGTATGAGATTGTAAAGGAAATCGCCGTATTGTCTATGAGCGACAGCGTCAAGAACAGAGAACCAGATTTATGAAGTCGGCATTTACTGCCGCTTGTCAAAAGACGATGGCACGGAAAACGAGAGTGCGAGCATTGCCACACAGAAATCCATCCTCACGGATTATGTGAAAAAGCAGGGCTGGCACTTAGCAAAAACGTATGTGGACGACGGTTATTCTGGTACGAATTTCCAAAGACCGAGCTTCCAGAATATGATTAAGGACATTGAAAACGGGCTGATAAACTGCGTGATTACGAAAGATTTATCCCGTCTGGGGAGGAATTACCTTGACTGCGGATTATATCTGGATGTGTAATTCCATTTGAGAACATTATATAAAAAACGTACCTTTTAGTTTTTAGCCCAAAGGTACGTTTTGCTTTTTATATGTTTTTTACATTGGTAGTTAAAAAGTATATAATGTAAATGTTTATGTGGTCTATATTTTATGTGTAAGTATCTAATTAAGCGTTGTTATTATATTTATCATTCTTTCCGTCTGTTCTTTTAGAGATTAAAGTTACTTGTGGAGTGATACAAGCTCTAATCTTAAATTCCTTATTACATTCAGGACAATAATACTCTTCTGATTCATTATGTCCGTCTTGTAATTGACTCTCCATTCTAAACACACATCCACAATAATCACAAGTTATGTTCCAGTCTTTGTCGCTATAAGGATGGGTGGCTGTCCAATTTGACATAATTCATTCCTCCTCGAATTTGATAGCCTCATTATAACATTCTAGGGTAGGAAATTCAATTGCAACTTCAAGAATTTCTGCACTTGTCAATGACCGAGAAGAAACGGTTAAGCGGCAGGCCTTTTATTATTACAAAAAAATCAGAATACCATGTCTAAAATCACGCTCCCTTATCGGCTATTGGGTGAGGGGTCAAATCCTCCCGCCCTATTTTATTTCCACAAAACGATTCATAGATTACCGCTCCTTGAAAACTTCACAACAAGCCATCAGAGGGATACCCGCCGCAGGGGACAGTAGACCACGATATGAGCCTGCCCACTGCTTAATCCCTGCAAAGCACAGACGGAGGAAACGCCGCTTTAGGAAAGCGTGGAACTGTATGGAATGGCTGCGATACATACCCTTGCTTACTGGCAGGGGTAAATAAATCCAAGGAGGACAACGCCTATGTGCAACAAACAAAATCCAACACGGAGGGAGGGATACCATGCAGCAGTTACAGACGGTGGACGCTGACACGCTCCTTTATGAACCGATTGAAAAGCCGTCCTTTGTGGTGGATGGTCTTATCCCCACGGGCTTGTCGCTGTTCTGCGGCTCACAGAAAATCGGCAAGAGCTGGCTCATGCTGAAGCTCTGCCTGTGCGTGTCGCAGGGAATCCCCTTATGGGATATGCAGACATCGGAGGGCGACGTGCTTTACCTGTGTCTGGAAGACACGTTCTGCCGCATACAGGACAGGCTGTTCCGTCTGACGGACGAAGCGAGCGGGCGGCTCCACTTTGCCGTCGCAAGCAGCAAGTTATCAGACGGTCTTATCATGCAGCTTGAAGATTACCTCAAAGCATATCCCCAAAGCAGGCTGATTGTCATCGATACGCTGCAAAAAATCCGCACCGCATCCAAAGACAACGCCTATGCAAACGATTACGGGGATATATCGCTGTTGAAAGATTTTGCCGACAGGCATTCCCTTTCGGTTGTCGTCGTACACCATATCCGCAAGCAGAATGACAGCGACGTGTTCAACAAGGTGTCTGGCACGACAGGCTTGACAGGGAGTGCGGACGCTGCCTTTGTGCTGGAAAAGGAAAGCCGCGCATCCGATACGGCGAAGCTGTTTGTCACTGGCAGGGACACGCCCTATCAGGAGTTGACGCTCCGTTTCCGTGATTGCAGTTGGGAGATGGTTAAGCGGGAGACACAGGAACAGCTTGCGGCGGCAGAGATTCCCCCTGTCCTTTTTCGGGTGGTGTCGTTCATGCAGGGCAGGCAGGGATGGTCTGGCACGGCTACGGAACTTCTGGAGGTCATGGGGGAGAGCGGGGAACTGTCCACGGTCATCACGAAATGGCTCAATGAGTACCGCTCCACGTTCCTTTATGAGAACGGCATCCAGTATGACTATCGGAGGAAGTATAGCGGCAGGAAGATTATCCTTGCAAGATGCGGCGGGGAGCATGACAGCCATGACGGGTATGACGGCAGTTTTGGGATGCCCCCTCATGCTGGCATTGACACGGGTAACGCCGCCAATCTTCTATCCGAAGCGCAGAGCGGAGGATAAAGCAGGGCGCAGCCCTGCCAGAAGGGAGTCCAGAGGGAACGTCTGGCACATGGCTTTTTGCAGGGCAAAGTGTAGTGTGTTACACCCTGTAAACGCAGTCGGAAAAATCTTTTGATTTTTCTGACCGCAGGGGTGGGTTTACGAGCCGAAGAAGGGCGAGGAAACCCCACGCCTGCACTTGCGTTTACGGGGTGTTCTCCCGTAAGGAATGACAGCGGCGGGGGTATCCCAAAATACCCGTCATACCTGTCATGGCTGTCATGCCGTCGGGAAATGCTGCTCTGCTAGACACAAAAAAATGGATAATAGATATTCTTTCATCGGGGTGTGCCTTTGCCTGCAAGATGAAACTGGAAGTGATAAAGCGGCAGGGTTTCCGCACGGATTTAACCTCGTCCCAACTTGGGACGAAGTTGCGGACAGACGATTTTGCAGATGGGGGACAGGGGAAAGCTGACCTCACGTCTGCGGTGGGACTGCCCTTTTTGAAGAACAGTGAACAGGAACAGCCGCTAATATTTTGTTTTCGGATGGTAAATGCGGCTTGGTCGTTGTAGTGAAAGGAAAGAAAAATCTCTCTGCGCTATGAAAAAAAGAACTGGAAAATAAATATGTTTATCTGGATTAAGGGGGTTTTTGGATGCCCTTTGTCCGTCTTTTAGGGAGGATAATGCTTATGGCAAAAACAACCATACGCCCGAAAATAGAGGTTCAGCCTGTCTATATGGGTGGCAGGGACATGAGGGAAGCCTTTATTTCGCTGCTTGTGAACGAGGTACGGAGGGGAAAATTTTCTCCCCGCACCTTTGAGATAACAAAAGATACAGAATACAATGGGGACAGAAAATAAAGAAAGGGGATGGGTTGAATGGGTATTTTAAGAACCGCCTTGTACTGTAGGCTGTCAAAAGACGACATGGCGCAGGGGGACAGCGAGAGCATAAAAACGCAGAAAGCGATGCTCACACAGTATGCAAAGGAACACGGCTTTATGGTGGTGGAGGTCTATGTGGACGACGGATTCAGCGGTTTGAATTTCGAGCGTCCAGACTTCAACCGTATGCTGGATGACATTGAAGCGGGGAAGATTGACGTGGTAATCACAAAGGACTTGTCACGTCTGGGGCGTGACCATTTAAAGGTCGGGCATTTCACGGAGATTTATTTCCCGATGAAAAACGTGAGGTACATCGCCGTCAATGACTGCGTGGACACCGCCAACAAAAACAACGACATTGCCGCACTGAAGAACGTGATGAATGAATTTTACAGCAGGGACAATTCACGGAAAATCCGCTCTTCCATTCGGGCGAGGGCGAAAGCGGGGCTTTACCGTTCCTCTTATGCGCCGTTCGGATACCGCAAATCATCCGACAACCACAATAAGCTGGTAGTCGATGAAGAAACGGCATGGATTGTAAGACGGATTTTTGAGCTTGCAAATGCGGGCATGGGGGCGCACAAAATAGCGAGCGTTTTTCGGGATGAAAAAGTGCCCTGCCCCTCATGGTGGCAGCATACCCGTGGGGAGAAGCATTACCCCGAACGGTTCAAAAACCCCCAGAACCAGTATGAATGGTCGCATACCATCATACGAAACATGATAGGAAACCCCGTGTATCTCGGTCATTCCGTGATGTGCAAGACGGAAGCTATTTTTAAACTCGGCAAATACAAGAAGCTGCCAGAGGAAGAATGGATACGGACGGACAACACCCACGAACCGTTGATTTCACAGGAAATCTTTGACGGTGCGAACGCAAAAATCCTGAGCAGGAAGCGTGACACGACAAATAATTTTGTGTCGGTTTTCTCTGGGCTTGTGAAGTGCGGCGCTTGCGGGAAAGCCCTTGCCCTGCGGTACTGGGGCAGGGACAGGCACCGTATCTATGTCTGCACCACCTACGCCCACAACACAAAAGCCTGCACAGACCACCGCATTTACTACGAGGATTTATACAATGCCGTGCTTGCCGATATTCAGCACTATGCGCGCCTTGCCTTTGAAGACAGGGAAAAAGCGGTGGCTCTGGCGGTGAAGATGAATGCCAGAGCGGATGGGAGCAGGGGAAAAAACAACGAAACGAAACTGAAACAGGCGAGGAAACGTTATGATGAAGTGACGAGATTGTTTGACCGTCTGTATGAGGATTCCCTTTCGGGGCGTATCTCCAATGACAACTTTACCCGATTGATTGACAAGTACCAGACCGAGCAGGAGAAATTATTGGAGCAGATAGCAACGCTTGAGGATGCCCTGCAGGAAGTTAAAGACAGCCAGAGCAATGCGGTACAGTGGGCGGAACTGATGGCGGGGTATGTGGGGATAACGGAACTGACCGCCGAGAACCTTAATCTTTTAGTAGAGCGGATTGAGGTGTCTGACCGAACGGAAACAGAGGACGGGATGCAGCAGACCGTCAAAATCTGTTACCGCTTCGGCGGTTACATAGGGGAGCAGACAGTCAAGACGAAGATGATTCGGAAGCCCCGCAAAAAAAGGGACTGCCCACGAAAAACAGTGATGGCAAAATAAACTATGATAGCGGAGGTACACATAATGGAGAAAACAATCTTTGAAAAAATTTGCGGCGAATTTGAACGACAGGGGGATTACTTTATCCCCTGCCTTGCCTTACCGCCCGAAAAAGAACAGCCGATTGGCTTATTCGGGCGGCAGCATCTGGACTACCTAAAGCAGTACTGTAAGGTTACATACACAAATCTTCTCACAAGCGGCAGGCTCAACGCTTACCTTGCCGATATTGACAGGCAGGCGCAGGAACGTTTTGAAAGGCTCATAGAGGGCATGAAACAGGCACAGGGCATAACGGAACAGCTAAAGGAAGAAAACGCCTTAGAATGGACAGGACGGCTAGGTAACATAAGGGCTTGTGCGAGGGAGATTGTAAACGAGGAAATCATTTATACATAATAGGTTGGCGGCTGAAATGCCGCCTTTCTAAATTTCCAACAGATAAATTTGTACTTATATATTGACATGGAGCGTACACCATAGTTTATTTTTATTTGAGGAGGTGTCCATATGAACTATACAACAAATGAGGTAGCGCAAAAACTAGGGATTACGAAAGACACATTATTTTATTATGAGAGGGAAGGTCTGTTACCCCAAATTGAACGGGATGAAATGAACAGACGGATTTATTCTGAATCGGATATTGAATGGATATTTTTAATCCGTTGTTTACGGGATACAGATATGCCGATGTGCAAAATAAAACAATATATTTCTCTACTTAAACATGGTGGGGAAAACTCTATACCAGAGCGAAAAAATATTTTAGTTGAGCATGAAGCTTTTATTATAGGGAAGATAAAGGCATACCAAGATTTATTATTGCTGATAAAAAAGAAGATTGAATTTTATGACGAAGTTTTAAATGATAAAAATACTGAATCTCAAAAGTGTATGGATTATCTCATGGAATGGGAACATTTCAAAGAACTTCTCGGAGGGATTGCATATGAAAAATAATAAAATAGCTTTGATAACAGGCTGTACAAGCGGAATAGGAAAGGCTCTGTCTGTCAAATTTGCACAGCAAGGTTACAACTTGATTTTGGTAGCAAAAAATAAGGGTAAATTGAAAGAATTATCAAATCATCTGTCGCAGACTTTCCGCATAAAATCAGTTTTCATTGTTTATGGACTAGAAAAGCCAGAAGCCGCTGAATATGTATTCCGTAGAGTGCAGGAATTGGATTTGAAAATTGATGTGCTTGTTAATAATGCGGGTTTTAATGAGTTTGGAAGTTTTATTAAAACAAGCAGGGAAAAAGAGCATGATATGATGTACTTACATATGTTTTTTGTAACAGATATGATGAAATTGTTCCTGCCCTCAATGGTAGATAACAAGCAGGGAAAGATTTTAAATATTGGTTCAACAGGTTCTTATATATCATGTCCCTATGATGCCGTATATGCAGCAACGAAATCATATATTTTATCTGTGTCAAAAGGAATTAGTTCAGAACTCAAAGGCACTGGCGTAACAATCACAACTCTATGCCCAGGTTCTACAAAAACAGAATTTGCCGCTAAAGCAGGCATGGAAGATACTTTATTATTTAAATTGTTTGTTATGTCGCCAGAACGGGTTGCTGATATAGCTTATAAAGCTGTTATGAAAAGAAAAACGATAGTCGTGGCAGGAATTTACAATAAGATACTTGTTATGTCGTCTTACATCCTACCAAATAGATTCGTTGATTATATTAGTAAGATGATGTTAAGAAAACAACGTTAAGTAGGTTAAATGAAAGGCAACATTCAGAAGAAAATTTACTCTTGCATATTAAGGGTGGCATAATTGCCTACTTCCCGTGGTGGCTTTCCATAGAAAAACATATATAATGTTATTTTAGAGGTGATATATATGAATTTAGAAGAAAAATTACAAATGCTAAGGAAGAAGAATGGTTATTCCCAAGAGCAACTGGCAGATAAGATTGGGATAGCAAGGCAGACTGTAAGCAAATGGGAAAACGGACAGGCAATTCCAGAATTGAATGGCTTGATATTATTAAGCGAATTATATGGCGTAACCATTGACAGAATAGTGAAAGATGATGATGAGTGCAACATTTTATTATGTAAGAGTGCGGACATTGACCTCAATAAAGTTGTTTCCTTTTTGGTTTCGGCAAAAAAGAATACTTATCCAGTCAATGAAAATAAAGTACAATCTTCCAGAATGAAATCCAGTGATTTTTGTTATGCGGAAAATGAGTATCAATATTATGATACATATTTAGGTGGAGAAAAATTTACTGGTGAAGAAGCGGTATGGTACTATGATAATCCTATTTGGTGCATGAATTATACTGGTCGGGTTATAGGGGATAATTTTAACAATGGCTTTTTGAAAGAAGTTTTGTTGCAGGTTACGGAAAAATTTCCTTATCGGGGACCACAAATGTATACAAAAGGCGATTACCATTATCATTGTAAAGTAGGTGGTGAATTTGTTTGGTTTCAAGGGTACGAAGATATTTTTTATTTGGATGAAAAAATTTATGAATGTTATTTTCATGGAGGCGTGATTCAATAGATGGATATTATAGAACAAAAAATAAATACGAAGGACTATTTAACGAAATCAAATTTGCCAGCAAGTGATTATGTGATAAATCCCTATGTCGGCTGTACTCATGCTTGTAAATACTGCTATGCAAGATTTATGAAAAGATTTACAGGGCATAAGGAAGAATGGGGGAAATTTATAGACATTAAGCAGTGTGAAAAACCTATTAACCTAAAGAGATTAAAGGGAAAATCTGTTTTTATGTCGTCTGTAACAGACTGTTATAATTCTTATGAGGAGAAATACGGCATCACAAGAAAGATATTAGAACAGCTTGTGGATGCAGATTGCCAACTTACAATTTCAACAAAATCAACGCTTATTTTACGGGATATAGAATTATTGAAAAGGATGTCCAATCTCAAAGTGGCATTTTCAATCAACACTTTAGATGACAATTTTAGGGCGGATATGGATAAAGGCAGTTCCATAAAGGACAGGCTTCATGCGATAGAGAAATTACATAATGTGGGTATCCATACGGTTTTGTTTATGTCTCCTATTTTCCCGTATATCACAGAATGGAAAGACATCATTGATGGTACGAAAGAGAATGTATGTGAATATTGGTTTGAAAATCTGAATCTTAGAGGGGCATACAAAAGCAGCATCCTCTCTTATATCAATACACACTATCCAGACTTAAAAGAAAAATATGAAGCAATTTATTTAAATAAAGATAGTGCATATTGGAATACGTTGGCTGATTTGCTCAACACGTATTGTGATGAACTGGGATTAAATTATGTCAATTACTTTTACCATGAAAAACTTGTTAAGGAAAAATTAAATAATCAATAGATAGATTGTGAGAAGGCAAATACGTCCATTGAATAAAAAAAACGATGTTCGATGGGCTGTATTGCTGTACCTTAATTACCCTCTAACTTTGTTTTTGAAGTTTGGAGGGATTTTTTTATGTCCTTTTTTCGGGCAGTAACCTATCTGCTCATGCAACGCAGAGTTTATCCATACATAGCATATCGGGGATTAGCAGGAAGCCAGTTAAAAAAGTTTCCGTCTATGTCACGCTACTTCTCACTATGAAATCAGAAGTAGAATATCTACTTAACAGAAATTATATCACTTATAACCGTAAAGGTCACAGAGCCTTTGCGGTTTTTCTTGTATGACGGGCATGCCCGTATTCTGTGGTGGAAGTCCACAAAGGCGTAGCTATCAACGAACTAAATAGCGACTGGCAAGTTTCATATCGCGAGGTATGGGAGAGAAGAAGCCATAGCGAAATCGTAGCCCTACGAACAGAAACCTGATAATAAGGCATATATGGCGGGCAAGTTGGCAAGAAACAACGAAGCCCAAAAGATAGCCGTAACCCATGTATGTAAATCAGGAGGGTAGACGAGGAAAGAATACGGACTTATCCCGTGAGGTCTCATTGGCTCAATAGCGAGACGTAGAACGACGTGCAGTGAGGAGTAGTAACAACGAACAATGAGAAGTCAGCAGGGGTCATAGTAGGTGGAAACACTGAAGGACCGAACGTATCAATCGTGCAACACAAATGTATGTTTTCTATGAATGTCCGACAGAGAAACAGCGGAAACGTAAATGAAGCCAAGAACTCATAAACGTAGGATAAATCATGGAAAAGCGGAAAGGAGAGGAGCACACAAAGTATGTCGGAGTTATTAAACAAGATACTTGACAGAGAAAACATGAACCAAGCATACCAAAAGGTAAAAGCCAATAAAGGTAGTGCAGGAATTGATGAAGTGAGCGTAGAGGAACTGAATCAATACATTAAAGACAACTGGAAAAGTATCAAGAAACAAATCGTAAGTAGGACATATCGACCACAACCGGTGAAAAGAATAAAGATACCAAAACCGAACGGCGGAACAAGAAATCTAGGGATACCAACGGTAATGGATAGAGTTATTCAACAAGCAATGGTACAGATAATAAGTCCTATATGTGAGGAACACTTTTCAGAAAGCAGTTATGGATTTAGACCAAAAAGAAGTTGTGAAATGGCAGTCATGAAGCTATTAGAATATATAAATGATGGATATCTATGGATAGTAGACATAGACCTTGAGAAATTCTTTGACAATGTACCGCAAGACAAACTGATGAGCTATGTACACATCATCATAAATGACGGGGATACAGAATCGTTAATCAGAAAATATTTGAAAGCGGGAATCATGGAAAACGGAAAATACGAAAAAAGCGAGAAAGGAACACCACAAGGTGGAAATTTATCACCGCTGTTAAGTAATATTCTGTTAAATGAATTGGATAAAGAA
>CAJTJP010000021.1 GCA_910576855.1 Erysipelotrichales bacterium | reverse complement strand
GGTATAATAATTACCGTAATTAGGTTCTGTAAATGTCGTGATTTCCATAACCTAATTATACTAAAAAACCAGAGTTCTTTCATTATGAATTTCTCTGGTTTTTTATTTTTGGGCTGCTTTCTTATGCGTTACAGCCCCTTTTTAATATGAATTTGTTAAAGTCACAGATCAATGTTTATCGATACTGTTGTCTTTTAGGAGTCATGGCTTTCCGATACTTGTCTTTTGTAAGAAAGGCTATCGTTCTTTTTTGATATTAAGACAGTCCAAGATGGAAGCCTCTAACAACTGTGAATAATTCAAACTGTTTTCCTCGGCAAGCTTTTTTACCCATGCAGGCAAAGTACAATTTGTTTTGACCTTTCGATTGTCAAGTCGGTGTTTCACTAAATCAGGATATATACTGATATTTACTACGATACAGCCTTCTGTTTCATTGGGATTTAATAAAAGTGAGGGGTTCGGCAGCTTCTCGTTATCCTGTTCCATTCCGTAAATATGCAATTCCAGTGCTTCTTTTGCGTTGTCAGATGCTTCTTGAATGGTAGTGCCGATAGAAATACAGCCCGGTAAGTCAGGAAAGAAAACACTGTATCCGGTTTTTGTCGGTTCCAATACGGCAAGATAAGATAATTTACGCATATTATTGCTCCTTTCACTTGTATCTCTGAATGTTATTTCAGTCCGGCTTGTTTGTAGATATTATTTTCAGTTCCTTTGGCGATATCACCGTTATGATTCGGTACTGTTATTTTACCGCTTTTAATCGGATGCTTCAGTTGAATATGAGAGCCTTCTTGATTTACGATGTACCAACCATCTTTTTTCAATATTTTTAACAGTTTTCTGACAGTAACAGGCATTTATGCTTCCTCTACACAACATTATTATACGCCTGTTTATGCGCATTGTAAATGGATATTATCTTGAAAGAAGAAACTTTTTTTCTGTCAGATGAATTTATTAAGAATCACTGTAAAGCATCGCATTCGTCTGCTTATCAAAATCTAACCCTTCAAACTGCAGGCGGTAATATTTCGCATAAACACCGTCCTGCTTCATCAAGGCTTCATGATTTCCGCGCTCTGCCAGTCCGTTCTCACTGATGACGATGATTTCATCAGCGCTTCGAATTGTAGACAGACGATGGGCAATCGTTATCGTTGTACGATTTTTGGCAAGCTCCTCAAGACTTTTTTGGATATGACGTTCACTTTCATTGTCAAGCGCGCTTGTTGCTTCATCTAAAATAAGAATTTTCGGATCCTTTAAAAAGACTCTGGCTATCGAAATACGCTGCTTTTGGCCGCCCGATAAGCGAGTCCCGCGCTCACCGACAAAGGTATCATACCCTTGCGGAAGGGATAGGATAAAGTCATGAATATTCGCCTTTTCTGCGGCTGCGATAATTTCCTCATCGCTTGCGCCCGGCTTTCCGTATGCGATGTTTTCCTTGATTGTTCCGGTGAATAAATAAACCTCCTGTTGAACGATACCGATGGCTTTTCGCAAGGAATGCAAAGTCAATTTGCGAATATCTTTACCATCGATCGTTATTAAACCCTGATCAATGTCATAGAAACGTGGCAGTAAGGAACAGATCGTTGTCTTGCCGCCGCCCGACGGACCGACCAAGGCAATGCTTTTTCCTGCTTCGATATGGAAATCAATATCCGCTAAGACCGGCTCGTCCTTTTCATAGGCAAATGATACATGATGATAGTCAATGACACCCTTTACCTCGCTCAGTTCAACCGCATCATCAGCATCCGTGATTGTCGGCTCGGTTTCAATGACTTCTAAAAAGCGCTTAAATCCGGAAAAGCCCTTTTGAAACATCTCCGTAAATTCTACCAGAATCTCAATCGGTGAAACGAAAATATTGATATAAAGCGCATAGGTCGCAAGCGCAGTCGGAGCCAAGGAGCCATCCGCCACAAAATAAGCACCCGCAACTAATATCACGATATAGAGAAGTCCTTGAAAAAAATTATTTCCGCCGTAAAAAGCACCCATGATTTTATAATTGTTTTCCTTTGATTTCAAAAAGTGTTGATTGGACTCATAAAATTTTTCACGCTCCAAATCCTCATTCGCAAAGCTCTTCACGATACGAATTCCGGCCAATGAATCCTGCAGACGGGCATTGACGCCGGCAATTTTTTTACGATTATCGCTGAAGGTAGCCTGCATCTTTTTATTTTGGTGATAAGAAAAAACAAGCATGATCATTGTCACTGCCAATAGAATCATAGTGAGAGGAATATGAATCATTGCCAATAACAGAAAGCTTCCGCATATTTTCAACAATGAAATAAACAGATTCTCCGGACCGTGATGGGCAAATTCCGAAATATCGAATAGATCCGATACCAAGCGGCTCATCATTTCACCGGTATTGTTTTGATCGTAATAAGAAAAGGAAAGCTTTTCGTAATGATTGAATAAATCCTGACGCATATCGCTTTCCATGCGTGCTCCCATAATATGTCCCTGTCCGTTGACATAATAGCGGCACAGGGCACGAACCGTATACAGGATCAATAAGCCGATGAACAGGTAAAGTAAGCTGTTCATGATTGCTTCTTTGGTATCGAGATATAAAGTTTTATTCAAATAATTTAATATTTGCGGGAATGCTAAATCGATAATGCTGATCGTAAAGGCACAAAGCATATCCAACAGAAATATCTTTTTATAAGGTTGATAATAGCTGATAAATTTTTTCATTACATTCATGGAAGTACCTCCTAATGAACGCTATTATAGCGCAATTTGTAAGAAAATGCCAGTATTTCACATGAACAAAGACGGTCTTTGACAGTGGCAGCGAATCTAAATTTATGGTATGATTCTTTATGTTGATACAGCGATGATCTGATAAGATAACGACAGATGATGATAGTTATGAATGAATAATAACAGGATAGATAATACCATAGTAAAACGACAGATAACGTGATAGATAAAAATAGAGATAAATAAGAAATGCGATAGATAAGGAATAAGGAAACGATAAACGATAGAAAAAACATTCAGAAAGAGCCCTATAGATAGAATAAAGAAAAGAATCATAAAGAAAGAATACATAGGACAATGTAAGCAGAAGCAGGAGGACAAAACAATGAAAATTAAAACAGTTGTATCCGATATTGACGCTACCTTATTGCCGCCGGACAGCGGAATCAGATTAAAGGACGAGGTTGCATCTATCATATACGAGCTTGAACAAAGCGGTGTAATGATGATCCTTGCATCTGCAAGGGCATATGCGGGAGTTGTGCCGATTGCTGAGCAGCTTCACATGGATACACTCGGAGGTTATATCATTGCGGAAAACGGCGCATCTGTTTATGATGCGAAAAGTAATGCGCTTCTGTATGCCCGTGAGATGGATCGCTCAGATGTGTTGTCATTATGGAAACTGTGTAAAAGCTATGATGCAGACTTTGCCTTTTCACAGACGGACTGTATGATTGCTTCTGATTTTTCCAAGGGCTTTGTATTGGATCATAAGAACTGCGATCTTGATTATATCGTGAGTGATCATCCGCAGCGTTATATGAAGGATGCTGTCATGAAGTGCTCAGTATCAAAAAACGAGGATAAAATTGCTGAGCTTTATCCGATCTTAAAAGCACATATCGAACAGCAGTATCCTTATGCAGTCACCTACAGCACTGCCAATATCCTCGATATTTCGGCAAAGGACTGCAGTAAAGCAAATGCGCTACAGCAGCTTGTTGAAATGAACTTGATGAAATGGGAGGAAACTGCAGCAATCGGTGACGGATGCAGTGATGCGGAAATGATTCAGCGTGCGGCACTTGGCGCTACCTTGACAAACGGTAAACCGGAATGTAAAAAAATTGCCGATATGATCGTAGAAAGCTGTTATGAGGACGGCTGTATCAGCTTTTTTAAGCACATCATAAAGCTGAATTCCGGTTCTAACCTTTGAAACTCCAATAATTTGTGTTTCAAACCATAACCATGCGGTTTTCGACACTTTTATCAATTTTGACTTTGACTTAAGAAAGCATTATCATTTTTCATTAAAATATACAAAATAACTATGGGAATTTTTATGAAAATAAGGTAAAATAGTATAAGATGGATTAGGAGGATATCCTTATGAATAATAAAATTGTTGAAGCATACTATCAAGGACACTGCTTCAAGGCATATGAGCTGTTCGGTGCTCACCTGTGCGAAGAGCACGGAAACAAGGGTGTGCGCTTTACGACCTTTGCGCCTCATGCACAAAGCATTCAAGTCATCGGTTCATTCAACGGCTGGTCCTGTGAGGGCTGTTATATGGAGCGTACAGATGATAAAGGGATTTGGTCTGTTTTTATCAAGGATGCGAAGGAGCATGATATGTATAAGTATCGTGTTACACAGGCAACAGGCAGAGTGGTTGATAAAATGGATCCGTATGCGTTCTACAGTGAATTAAGACCGAATACCGCCAGTATCGTTACAGACTTGGATTTCTCATTGTGGAGTGATGATAAATGGATGAATAAACGGACAAAGAATTTCGATCGACCTGTAAATATTTATGAGATGCATGTCGGCTCATGGAAAAAAGCCGAGAATGTAGAATGGATCAATTATCGTGAAATTGCCGCTGATTTGATTGCTTATTTAAAACAAATGAATTTTACTCATGTAGAATTCATGCCGTTGTGCGAGTTCCCGTTTGACGGCTCATGGGGCTATCAGTGCTCGGGCTATTTCTCGGTAACCAGCCGCTATGGGGAATGCATCGATCTCGCTTATTTGATCAATGAGCTGCATAAGGCGGATATCGGTGTTATTATGGATTTTGTGCCGGTGCATTTTGTCAGAGATGATTTTTCACTTTCTTATTTTGACGGTACGCCGCTGTATGAATATGAAAAGGCGCATGATGCTGATTCACAGTGGGGAACGGCTAACTTTAATTTATGGAAAGAGGAGGTTCGCTCCTTCCTGATGTCGGCAGGTGCCTTTTGGCTTGATAAGTATCATGTCGACGGTTTGCGCATGGATGCGATTTCCAATATCATTCATTGGCACGGCAATAAGGATTTAGGGGAAAACCAAGGTGCTCTCGACTTTATTCGCCGCATGAATTATAATTTGTCGGCAAGCTTTCCGGGGGTTATGTTGATTGCGGAGGATTCCAGTGATTATCCGAATGTAACTAAGCTTACGATTGATAACGGCTTAGGCTTCGATTATAAATGGGATCTCGGTTGGATGAATGATACATTGAAGTATTTGGAAAAGGATCCAATCTATCGTAAATGGCATCATAATCAGATTACCTTCTCAATGGCTTATTTTTATTCAGAACGCTTTATGACTGAATTTTCCCATGATGAAGTAGTTCACGGGAAAAAGACGATCATTGATAAAATTTGGGGTACATATGAACAGAAATTCGCTCAGCTCAGAACCTTATATATGTATATGTTTACTCATCCGGGCAAGAAGCTGAATTTTATGGGCAATGAATTGGCACATTTCAGAGAATGGGATGAATCTAAGGAAAACGATTGGTTCTTATTGACCTATCCGCTGCATGATGCCTTCCATAATTATTTTGCGCGGTTAGGAGAATTCTATCAAAAGGAACCGGCTCTGCATGCGGATGATTATAATTATGAAAGCTTCCGTTGGATTGATGCAGATAATGCGGATGAAAATCTGTTCAGCTATATTCGTCGCGGTGCGACGAAGGATTTTGTCGTCATCTTAAATTTCTCACCGAATACTTATCATCAGCATCGCTTCGGTGTTTTAAGCAACGGTACCTACAGTGAGGTATTGAACAGTGAGGCAGATATTTGGGGCGGCTGTAATATTACCAACCCGAATAAGGTGAAGGCCGAAAAAACACCGTACAATAATATGGATCACAGCATCTGTGTAGATGTTGCGCCGTTCGGTGCACTTATGCTTGAGGTAAAAAAGCGTAATACGAAGCCGAAAGCACAACCGGCTGTGAAAGCGACTAAAAAACAAACAGACGCAAAGACAACGGCAAAAAAGGCTGCATCAAAAGCGGCTGAATCAAAGGCCGTAAAGACAGCTTCCAAACCGGTGAAAAAAGCTGCAGCTAAAGCTTCAACAAAGAAAAAAACAAGCGCTAAAGTGAAAAAATCATAGACTGATATGACAGATAAAAGGAAGTGTTTTAGGTAAAATACTTCCTTTTCTTGGGTGCTTGACGCTTAAATATAAGGGAGTTGTGCATACTATAGGCAGGAGATGAATCTTCATGAGATACATAGTATATCCATGTAGGATTTGTCTTTTGATGAAATTTTTGGTAAAATAATGCTTACGAGAGGTGAAAAGAATGAAAAAAGAAACAGCGAAAAATAAATTTCAAAACAAGGATGAATTTAAAGAAGAATATAAGCGCAGGGTGATCGAGAAATACGGTCGCTCAATTGAACAGGCACATAAGACAGAAAAGTATATGGTACTCGGTGAAATGATTCGTGATTTTGCGAGTGTGAATTGGAAGTCAAGCAAGGAAGCAATCGCAGCTAAGGAACAGAAACAGATGCATTATTTCTCAATGGAATTTTTAATGGGAAGATTAATGACAAATAATCTGATGAACTTAGGTATTTATGATATTGTCAAGGACGGCTTGGCAGATTTGGATATCGATATCAATGAGCTTGAGGATTTGGAAAGTGATGCCGGTTTAGGAAACGGCGGTTTAGGTCGTTTGGCTGCTTGCTTCTTGGATTCCTTGGCAAGCTTGAATTTGCCGGGGCATGGTAATTGTATTCGTTATCAGTACGGCTTGTTTAAACAGGATATCAGAAATAATGAGCAGGTTGAGCTTCCTGATAACTGGATGAAGCTCGGTAATGTTTGGGAGGTCAGAAAGCCAAAGCATGCGGTTGATGTGAAATTCGGCGGTCATGTTGATATGTGGATGGGACATGACGGCAAGGCAGTTGTCAATCATATTCCGGAAATGGTAGTGCGTGCTGTGCCTTATGATGTACCGATTGTCGGATATAACACAAAGCTTACAAATACCCTTCGTCTTTGGTCGGCAGAGGTAGCTGATGAAGCGGTGAATTCCAAGGATTTATCTGCGTATATGCACGAGGTTGAGGAAATTAATCTGAATGTATATCCGGATGATTCTACCGAAAGCGGTAAGCTGTTGCGTTTGAAACAGCAGTATTTCTTTGTATGTGCCGGATTGACAGCCATTTTGAAGCAGCATTTGCGCGTGTATCCTTCTTTGGATAATTTAGCTGATAAGATCAGTATTCAGTTAAATGATACGCATCCGGTTTTATGTATACCGGAATTAATGCGCTTGTTGATGGATGATTATGGCTATGGTTGGGATCAGGCATGGGATATTACAACGAAAACAATGTCTTATACAAACCATACGGTATTGAGTGAGGCACTGGAAAAATGGAATATTTCTTATGTGCAGAAGCTGTTACCGCGTATTTATATGATTATTGAGGAAATCGATCAGCGCTTCCGCTTCCAAGTAGGTCATGATTACGGTCATCCTGAATTGGTAAACGAGGTCGCTATACTGAAGGACGGTCAGGTGCATATGGCACATTTAGCGATTGTCGGTTCTCACAGTGTAAACGGCGTTGCGGCACTGCATACACGTATTTTAATGGAAGATGTTATGAAAAGCTTCCATACCATTTATCCGCATAAGTTTAATAATAAGACAAACGGTATTACTCATCGTCGTTGGTTATTGTATTCTAATCCGCAGCTTACGAATCTGATTGCTTCTTATATCGGAGATGAATTTAAAACAAATCCAAGTAAGCTTGAGGATTTAATGAAGCATGTGGATGATGAAAAGCTTCAAAAGGCCTTTATGGATGTGAAGCTTGAGCGTAAGCAGATTTTGGCTGATTATATCAAAGAAGCTACCGGCATTGAGGTTGATGTAAATTCAATCTTTGATGTACAGGCAAAGCGACTGCATGCGTATAAGCGTCAGCTGTTGAATGTAATGCATATTATTCATCTGTATTTACAGATGAAGGAGGATCCAAGCTTTAAGATTGCGCCGAGAACCTTTATCTTTGCGGCGAAGGCAGCTCCTTCTTATGTATTTGCGAAAGAGGTTATCAAGCTGATTCACTGTGTTGCGGATAAGGTAAACAACGATCCGCATGTATCCTCAATGATGAAGGTCGTATTCCTGCCGAATTACGGTGTTTCAATTGCTGAAATCCTGCAGAATGCGGCAGATGTTTCTCAACAGATTTCTACGGCCGGTAAGGAAGCAAGCGGTACCGGTAATATGAAGTTTATGATGAACGGTGCGATTACCTTAGGTACCATGGACGGTGCCAATGTTGAAATCGTTGAACGCGTTGGTTTTGAAAATGCGGAAATCTTCGGTTTGCGTGCCGATGATGTGGCATTGATCAAGATGGATAATATGTATAATGCGTGGGATAAGTATAATCAAAATCCTACACTGCAGAAAATTATTTCTGCGTTGATTGATGATACGTTCAGTAATGATCCGAATGCGTTTAAAACGATTTATAATGAACTGATGTTTAAGAATGATGAATATTTATTGTTGGCAGATTATGATGCTTATGCGTTTGCGCAACGTAATATTGACAAGCGTTATGCAGAAAAACAGGCATGGGCAAGAATGTGTCTTGTGAACATTGCACAGTCGGGCTTCTTCTCCAGTGATCGTACAATTCAGCAGTATGCGGATGAAATTTGGAATATCAAGCCGGTTATTGTAAAGTAAGCTTGTTGAGAAACAGCTAGAAGTGATGTTAAGGCGACAGAGTGGATTCTGCCGCTTTTCTCATGAGAAGGGCTCTGTAAAACATTGGGTAGAGGCTGTTGTCAAAGTTAATTGGATTTGATGCGCTGATGATTTGCGCGCTTTGTGATTGTTATGAGGATAAGGGATGATAACATCAGTAGGAATGATGAGGAACGATCGGTGTTATCGCCTGTATTCGGAGTTCTAGGAATTTTGCGGTTGGTGATTTCGATGACTCTGTTTCTTGATTCTTTATTGATCCATTCATCGTTGATTGTCACTTTTGTTACTTTGCCGGATAACTCATAACCACTAGGCGCTTTGGTTTCCTTTATGTATACTGTAGTGCCAAAGGTGATATCCTTGAAACTCGCGTTGCCTGATTGATCGGTAACTGCTTTTGAGAGTTTTTGGGTACATTCCTTATCCGCATACATCGTAAACTCCGCGCCTTGTAAAGCAATCGTCTTGTCTGTTTCATCTACCTTGTGAATTCCAATGTTTGTTTTCATAAGCTCGTTATCCACATGGATCGTTTCAAATTGTCCGTGCTTGGTAAGCTCTACCTTGAACACCTCATCAGTCAAGACATAGTGTGCCAATGTGGACTTTTCTTTGATGTAGTAGGTGCCGAGCTCAAGCGCATCGAATACAATACGACCAGTACCGTCCGTTTTCTTTGTATCAATGATATTAGTGAAGTCCTTATCTGTAGCTATTTCAAAGGTTACTCCTGCCAGATAATTTGTATTGTCCTTTATTAATGGATTACGGTAGATTTTGGCATATCCTTCCATATTCCGGAAAGAGTCTGCGTATTCCTGTTCTGTCTTTGTGTAATGCAGGGCATCCTTTGTAGTTTTAATGATCTCAATGCTGCCTCGTTTTAGATCATTGTTGATTGGATCTCCTTCATTGATTTCGATCGTATATTCCTTGACTTCCTCTCCCGGATAACCTACCTCAAAGTCATACTCGGTTGTATCTAATTGATATTGATCGTTTGTCTGCAGCTCCTTGAAGTAATATACACCGTTAGGTAAATCAAAGGTGTTGGTTAAATGACCTTGTTCATCGATATGTGAGATACCGATCAATGAGCCGTTTTTGATCACTACCTTCCCCATATAGTTATAGATATCCTCTCTCGCATATAAGCCAAAGACAACATCTTGATAAGCTTTACTGTTAATAAAGGTTTCCTGTTTCTCTAATGCCTTTGTGAAATCAAGATTGACCTTCGCTCTTTCGTTATTGATAGAGATACCGTTCAGCTGAAGCTCTGCTTTTCCGTTTGGTTTGATTTCAAAGGTATAAATCGTTTCATCTTTGATATAACCATGCGGTGTTTTTGATTCATAAGCTTCATACTTTCCTACAGGCAGTAATAAGCTGTCGGTAGTCTGCCAATCAGATTCAAGTACTGTTACGATATCGCCTTTCTTGTAGTGCTCTGTTTGATCCCATGTGGTGATGTCCTCTGCCGCTTTGATTGTCAGCTCAGCTCCTAACAGATTGCCTTGCGACCAAATTGGATGATGTTCCTTACCGAAGGCACCTTCTATGATTTCAACATCATGGAAGCTTTCTCCTGTTTTCGTAAATTGTACCTTGCCTTTGACTTGGGTATTGGTTAAATTCACTTTGACTATTTCTACATCGTTCAAGGTTATTTCATGAATACTTGGATCATATACGTATCCCTTATCTACCATATCATGATTTCCGTCATATTTTTCTCTGATGTAATATGTATGATTGGCTTCCAATTTATCAAAAATCGCATTTCCGTTTTCATCTGTCCATGTGGTTTTGATGATATGAGTAAAGTCTTTGTCTGTCGCAAGTTCAAAACATACATTCATCAACGGCAGCTTACTGTCTGCATCCTGTTTATAGACTTCAATCGTTCCTCTTTTTAAATAGTTATAGATAGGTTTGCCGCCGTTTACTTCGATGACTTGTTGAACATCTCCGTTATAGTTATAACTAAACGGATATTTTTCATCAGACAGCACATAATCATTATCGGTTGACAGCTCCTGCATGTAATAAGTTCCTTTCTCTGTCAAGGTGCCTTCCGCTTTTCCATTCTCATCTACATCAAGTACAGCGACTAAGGAATCCTTTTCTAACTGTTCCACCTGTTCACTGAAAATCCCGAACACTACCTGTTTATATGCCTCTGTTTTGTCTTTATTGTCAGATATTTCCATATGCTTCATGACAGGAGTAATGCTTGTCTGATGTTGATTATCTAAGGTTAAGATTTCATCTACTTCTATTTCATTTCCGTTTTCATCCAACCATGTCGGATCAACGATCGCAGTATTTTCATCTGCATAATCGAAACGAAAATAATGGATCGTATCATCTAATACATAACCTTCCGCTGTTTCTATTTCCTGTATACTGTAGATATTATGTCCTTCAGTTCCGATCGGTAATTGGCTTGATGTCGTTATCGTTTCTCCGTCCGTTGTAAGTACCTCTACTCGTTGTCCGGCACGATACCACAGCTTACCGTCAGCTCCGATAATATCCGTTTTCGCTTTGATTTCAAACTTCACATTCGCAAGTAATCCTCTTTCATAAACAGGTGTAAACAATTCCCCATACTTTGTATTCGTTGAAGTATAACCCTGAAACAACATCGCTTCCTTTTGAAGCTTCACTTGTCCTTTTACCGGTGTATCATCAAAGGTGATCGTAGTTACGATGGTAGTATCATCGGGTCCTAACTGTTGGTGAATGCCGTTACCGCTGATTCTGAACGGTTTGCCGCTTTTCGCTAACAGATAACCGTTCGGTGCTTTGATTTCCTCGAGCTGATATAAACCAATCGGCAGCTCCTCCGGCAGCATTACCGTTCCGTTTTCTGTTGTCGTAAAGGTATCTACTGTATGAGGAATCGGATTCCATTGCCACCAGTTTACATACTCTCCTGCTTCAAATTTACTGTTTTTCTCTAAACATTTGATTTTAAAGGTTGCGCCTTCTAACTCAATGATATTATGAGTTTCTGCATCCTTTTTCACGATTGCGATGATCGTTGTAAACTCAGGATCATTGATATACAGATAATTCATAGGGATCTCACTGTCCTTTTCAATGTTTACATAGAAATCGGGAGCTGTTTCATAATCACCGGGATTACCGGGTGTTTTGGTTTCCTTCACCAAATAATTACCGAACGGCAAAGGCTTACTTGTCGCAGTACCTTCATCACTTGTGATCAACACATCCCATTCACTGTCAAGGATACGATCATCATCAGGGTCTTGTGCAATTTGTAAAGCCATATCCCAGCCGTATTGTTCTACATAGCGATTCAAGATAGCTGTAAACTCTGCGCCTTTTAATGCCGGCTTGACACCGCCCGAACCATCGGGATCACTAAACTTCGCAATCTTAAACGCTTGTTTCATTACAGAATCACAGCTTGATACAGTTTTGACATAAGCATCAGAAGTAAGATTCACTTCATATTCTCTTTCATCGATAAGATAACCTTTCGGCGCTTTCGTTTCCTTTATCTTGTATCTTCCTAAATACAGATTATCGAAGGCTGCCTTATAGTTTTCACCGATAGAAGCTTTGGCAATTTCAGTACCGGCAGGATAAATAACAGAATCATCGGCAGGATCTAAGATATCCTCTTTTGCGTATAAGGTATATTCGGCATGAAAGAGCTTTGCATCACCTTGAGGTCTTTTACCAACCTCACAATCCTCTTTGGAAAGCTCAATTCTGCCTCTGATTTGATCGTTCGCTAAAGACTTCTGAATCGTTACATCACTCTCTTTGATTTCAAAATTGATTCTTTCATTACTGATGAAATATTTATCAGGTTCTGTTTTTTCAAGTGCATAATACTTACCGAACAACAGATTCTTTAATGAAGCGATACCGTTATTATTAGTCGCAATAGTAGCTACCTTAGTACCGTTTTCCTTAAAGACATCAAACTCTACACCGGCTTTCTTTACAACCTTACCGCTTTGTTTATCCAGCTTCTTTAATTCAAGATGTCCGTATTTCTGGACATTGACTTTAACATAAGCTCCATAGGGATCTCGTCCCGATAAACAAGGAGATACACCTTGGCTGTTGCCATCACGTACCACAAAATTAGTTTGTGTCTGTTCGGTAGTCATGCCTCGATTAAATCTAATCGTTATTGTATCAGCACTGTTGGCATGTGGTGTAACTAACAAAGTATTTTTATCGTTTGGATCCTTTTTGACATCAGCACCTTCTACACTCCCTATAGTTAGTCCACTCAATACTTTGTTTGTATCTTTGATTTTTAAGGGTTCATTTACATTAGCTGTATAGTTTTTAGCATGAAAGCTTGGAAAATCATGAAAATGATTCACCTTTTCCATGACAGTATCAAAGAAGCTTTGCATACTCTCCTTGGTAGGATAAGCTGAACTTGATACATAGTTTCTGCCGTCTCCTAAGTAATCCCATATCAGGTTTTGCGTAAGAAAATAGTTTGTCGTTGATGGTTGACTGCGGTAACCGTACCATGCGATCAAAGCCAATGTGTTCATTGTCCTTGTTGTTAAATTTATATCACTTGGATCAATTTCTTCATTATCCCCTGTACTGGCAGGAATTTCAGCCTGCAGACAAAAGGCTACCTTTCCATCCACTTTAAGTATTGCGCCTTCTCCTGTAACCAGTCCGTTGTTCATCCAACCTCCGGGAAATTTCTCTGTAACTTTATGAACAGCAGCTTTCGCTGTCCAAGTAACTTGAATCATTGATAACGATATAATACAGGCAAGTGTTGTATTCAATAATTTTTTCAGTTTGTGTCTCATTTTTATTCCTCCTTTTTTATTAACACAAAAGTAGAGATACTACTCTATATACGATTTCTTATTCGGTGGTCTAATATTTGATTTCATTATCATTTCCTCCATTTCTTTCTGTGTGTAATCGCCCCTATTTATTTCATACACATGAAAAACAAAAAACCCAAAAAATTTATAAAAAAATTTTTTGAGTGAGCATAAAAAAGACAATCACTTTGGATTGCCTTAGAAAAATTATAAAATTTATACTTCCTTCAAGCGTTTAAAATAAAAAGACAACCGTAATGATTGTCTAGTAAAACATATTTATATATAATTTCCCGCAGGAGCATTCAGATACGCCCCATGCAGCTCCAATTATATTCCCTTTATCACCCTGTTCAATTATATAATTCATCGCCCATTCATCTAATTCATCACCGCTGTCAAAATACATTCCCTCTACCGCAGGTCCCCAATGCTTATGAGGTTTATTGGCAGTTTGCCCTGATGAGCTACCGCTATTATTTGATGAAGCGCTGCTAGGCTTCTTATTAGAGGCTGTGTTACCTGAGCTCGGCTTGTTATAGCTTCCTTGATTATTGGAATAGTTGTTATTACTGCTTGTTTGATTGTTGTTTTGTGTTTCACTTTGTTCTTGTGGCTTTTTCTTTACCGTTACCTTATAGCTGCTTTCTGCTTTATTGCCGTTCACATCATAAGCCGTTACTTTCACCGTATAGCTTCCCGCCTTCTTGGCATTCACATCGCTTGTGATAAGATATCCGTTCTTTGTAAGCTTCTTATCCTCACTCTTTTTGAGATCACCGTCTACCAGATCCGTCACCGACTCAATGTTAGAAGCAGCATGAAACTTATCCCCTTCAGTGATTTCCACTTTTTCCTTTTTCAACTTGATTACCGGTTTTTTCGTATCCTTCACCTCAAGCGTGATTTCCGTCTCAATTTCCTTATCTTTTTCATTCACAAAGACAGCGGTTACCTTCTGCTCCCCGGTATTCTTAGCATCATAACCCTTGACTTCCTTCAGCGCTACCTTTTCATCAGTAAGATCTTCCGCCTTTAGCTCAGCACCGTATTCAACTACGATGCCTTCTTTTACAGCGACTGAAGCGCTCCCACATGCGCACAGCAACAAGCATAACAAAAAACTACAGATTGTTTTTTTCATTTTAACTCTCCTCCAAATTTATTATTAACCTTTTTACACTCTTAATATACCAAGCTAAACTATTCCTGTCAATGCTTTGTACAATTTATAGAGCATGTTTTGAAAATATTTCAGTGACCGGCATATTTTTACGTTTAAAGACTTTTATATCGTGAACAGTTTATTCTGCTTTGTTTTTCTTTACTTGAATCATTGATAAAGCCATAAAACAGGCGAGTGTTGTATTCAATAATTTCTTCAGTTTGTGTCTCATTTTTATTCCTCCTTTTTTTATTAACACAAAAACAGAGACATTACTCTATATACGATTTCTTATTCGGTGGTCTTATATTTGATTTCATTATCATTTCCTCCATTTCTTTCTGTGTGTAATCGCCCCTATTTATTTCATACACACGAAAAACAAAAAACCCAAAAAATTTATAAAAAAATTTTTTGAGTAAGTATAAAAAAGACAATCACTTTGGATTGTCTATATAAATAATTAAATTTGTTATACTTCCTTCAAGCATTTAAAATAAAAAGACAACCGTTATGATTGTCTAGTAAAATCTATGGATAAATAATTTCCCGCAGGAGCATTCAGATACGCCCCATGCAGCTCCGATATCATTTCCTTGACGCATTTGGTCTCTATGATATTGTATTGCCCACGCATCTAATTCATCACCGCTGTCAAAATACATTCCCTCTACTGCGGGCCCCCAATGCTTATGAGGTTTATTGGCGGTTTGTCCTGATGAACTGCCGTTATTGTTGGACGCATCACTGCTTGGCTTTTTATTTGAACCTGTATTCCCTGATGTCGGCTTACTGTAGCTTGTACTTCCTTGATTATTTGTATAACCATTATTACTGCTTGCTTGATTGTTGTTTTGTGTTTCACTTTGTTCTTGTGGCTTTTTCTTTACCGTTACCTTATAGCTGCTTTCCGCTTTATTGCCGTTCACATCATAAGCCGTTACCTTCACCGTATAGCTTCCCGCCTTCTTAGCATTCACATTACTTGTGATAATATAGCCGTTCTTTGTCAGCTTTGTATCCTCACTTTTTTTAATATCACCGTCTACCGGATCCGTCACCGACTCAATATTAGAAGCTGCATCAAACTTATCCCCTGCAGTAATTTCAACCTTTTCCTTTTTCAACTTGATTACCGGTTTTTTCGTATCCTTCACCTCAACCGTGATTTCCGTCTCAATTTCCTTATCTTTTTCATTCACAAAGACAGCGGTTACCTTTTGCTCACCGGTATTGTTAGCATCATAGCCCTTGACTTCCTTCAGCGCTACCTTTTCATCAGTAAGATCTTCCGCCTTTAGCTCAGTACCGTATTCAACTACGATGCCTTCCTTCACCTCAACCGATGCTTTCCCGCACGCACACAACAACCCACATAACAACACGCAGCCTATCGTTTTTTTCATTGCTTTCGCTCCTCCCAATTAATCAATCGGATTATTTACATCCTTAATATACCAAGCTCCATGCCGCATGTCAACCCTTTAGCTGTGCTCATCATACAAATAATACAGCTGATAACAATCCGCTTATCGCACACGAGTCTATCCGACATACAAAAGAAAAGAACGACTCGCAACCTTGTACGAATCGTCCTTTCATAAGCTTCTATCCCAAGCTCTCCCGCCTTGACACCTGTAATGGGTAACCCTATTCAGATTACCACCCCATCCAAACAAGAATTTTATTCCCCTTGTAGTGTAAGATAATATCATGAGTTGAGTAGATTTTTGCGAACTTCTTAATTTAGTGTAACCTTTAGATTGTTTGAATGGTGATACTAAACGCCCTGTCCCACATTTAATACCAAAGATATTTTACCACATTATTCAAATATAATAAAGTAAAAAATAAAAGAACTGAAAATAAATATTTCGCTTATGAAAAAAGCTTGTTTCAGATTCTGAAAATTCGTTCTCTCTCGAGCACCTTTTCTCCTTTATCAGGGTAATCGCTCATATACAAAATGAAGCAGCATTCATCAAACAAAAAGCATGAATTTACCGCTTATCCCGTCAATGGTATACTACTGTCGCAGGTGCCTGTAATCCAAACTTTTCCGAAATTAATGAAAAAATTTGCATTTTCTGATTCAATTCAGCCGCATTTTTTTAATCACAATAAAAAGAAAGCGAACTCTCTTTATATGTATTAATTTCTGACATTAAAATAATTAAAGCTATATTAGATACAAAATGCCTCGTGTTTTCCATTTTTTAACTTTTTCAGTAAAATTCAGTCGATAATAGTGTTTACATATTCAAAGATATTTGATAAAGTATAAATAAGGATGTAATGTAAATCAAATTCATTATTTACAATGTAAGCAATAAAAGAAATGAAAAACAGAAAGACACAACAAAATGTGCGGAGGTGAACGAAATGACACAGGAAGAAATCAAGCTTGTAGAAGCAGCGATGACAAATGATGAGGAAGCCTTTGAACAATTATTTTCCCATTATTATTCTATGGCATATGCAATGGCAATGAATGATACGAAAAATGATGCAGATGCGAAAGATGCGGTACAAGAAGCATTTATCAGTATTCATAAATCAATCAATGAATTAAGAGACCCAAAAGCTTTTCCTGCTTGGTTGAAAACGATCGTTCATTCCAAATGCTACAAGCTGTTTCGTAAGAAGCATGATATACCGTCCGATCCCGAGCTTATGAATCAGGCATATTGTGTAGAACAGCGAAGCTACATGATTCCCTTTGAACATTACAACAACGAAAATGAAAAAGCGGTGATTCATCATTTAATTAAACAGCTGAAGCCGAGATACCAAGAGGTAGTAGAGCTTGTTTATATCAGACAGCTTAAGATAGAGGAAGCGGCACAGGTTTTGGATTTATCTGCAGGAACGGTAAAGACAAGACTTCATCGCGCAAAGAAGGATTTATCAGCTTTAGTAAAGCAATTTGAAAAGGAAAATAATCGTAAGATTAAATTCAGAGCGGATATGTTAGCGGCAGATTCCGTTGTTTTGATCGTTATGAATCAGATAAAGAATGCAATGGTGAGTACAAAGGAATATGTCGCAGGTAATTTATTGACATCGGTTTGTATGGCATCGATGAGTGTTTTATTGGTAAGCGGAGCTGTTTTTGTATATGATGATATACAGAAGGCGCAGGATAATAGTGAAGTAACTGCACAGGATGATACAAAAGAAAACGAAGCAGTTGAATCTACAGTGGATTTAAATCATTCTGTATTCAAGGCAAAGGTTTATCAAGATGTTAATATAACCAACAGCAGAAGTGCGTATTTTACTTGTGTGAATTTTATTATGAATGATAAAGAAAATAAACAAAGTGAGGAAGCTTGGCAAGAGATATTGCCTATTTATTATGCGTTAAAGGAAAAGAATGATGATTATTATAAACTGTTAAAGAATGAAGGATTTGCGGATATATTTGAACAGGCTTATTAATATGAATTGAAAAATTTTTGATTTTTTTGTAACCTTTTGATTTTAAAGTGACTCCTCTTAATGGATATGTATATGATAGGACATTTCTATCGTTTTTACTGTATGGATAAGGAAAGAAGGGCTTTTATGGCATA
Source organism: Erysipelotrichales bacterium (assembly GCA_910576855.1). Taxonomy (GTDB): domain Bacteria; phylum Bacillota_I; class Bacilli_A; order Erysipelotrichales; family Erysipelotrichaceae; genus C-19. The sequence continues at coordinate 39,332 of CAJTJP010000021.1, read as the reverse complement.
TTATTTTTTAAACTTTCTATAGTCTTTTAATACTCTGTAGTTATTGTTTAAGTTTATAAAAAAACAACTATTATATTAAATATATAAGGAAAGAAAGGAAGTGGTTGTATGAAAAGAATTATTTATACTTTTTTGTGTTTATTTATAGGTATAAGCTTAAGTGTGCCTTTATTATATAATGATAATCATAGATTAAATGCGGCTACTAATTATTCAACAGGAAGTAAAGTATTTATCGGAAATGATTCTTATACCGTAATTGATCCTAATACAATGACTTTATTAAAGGATACAGCGACAGATGCAGGTGAAGTAACATGGAATGATGCGGTTGCTTCGTTAAATAATTTAGCTGGCAATTACGGAGAATTAGGAAGCAAGATTGTTTCAAATAAATTCACTTTACCGAAAACATCCGATTTAACAAGTATAATGAATACAGGCAATACAGCTTTAGTAACCATTGACACAATAAATACCGATTGGTGGTTAGGTGATGAATCAGTAGATAACAGAAGTAAGTTTGTAGGGGCAAATACAAATTCGTTGGTTACTGATGTCAGCATAATTAAGAATGTGTTGGATAAAGAGAATAAAGTTTGTAATATGGAACAAACCGTAACGGAGCAGGGAATAAAGGTGACCCAAAATGATACTGATCCGGAAACTATAGCTCGATTTCCTATTCCTAGTTATTTTAAAATCTCTCAGCTTCAATATCCTAAAGGGGGAATAGTTACTTATGAAGATGAAGATTGCGCACCTGCATCTTCGCATGGTCGTGTAGGTGGTGCGATTGGTGATATTCTCAATCTTGATACAGATACGATGGATTGGAAAAAAGCAATGATGGATGTCAGTGGTAGTTATATGTGCAATTTTGTTCTTATACAGAAGGCATTGGACGAGCTTGGTATGGAAGCTTATTTAAAAGAATATCTTAGGGATCCTTCTCAAGGATTAGATAAAAAATTTCAAGTAACAGTTAATCCTGGCGTATGTCAGAATCTTAAAAATCCTACTCCATCTTTTGACTTTGGAAATGGTACGCTTCATAACATTAGAAGTTTTATGTTTGAGATTGGTACAACACCGAGTACAATAGAAATACAGGCTGATTTAGTACCCGAAGGTGAATCAACCATACGTTGCCCCGGTCATGCTCAAACCGCAGGTACATCCTCTGTAAGACCGTTGCTAACATTAGATAAAAGTATTATTTCATATTCGAGTGCTTCTAAACCAATGTTCAACATCAGTTCCGCTATTAATCAACCGGTTCCTGAGATTGGCAATTATCCTTATCTTACTTTGAAAGATTCTGATTTAGGAATTGGGCTGGATTCAAGTAATCCTGATGTTTCAGGAAATACATTAACAGTTGACAGAAGTAATACGACTGTTTCAATTCCTGTGTCTTTAAGTGGCACAACCTCGGGTGATCGATATATCAGTGCGGTTGCGACGACAAACAGTGGTGAAAGATACAGTGTATTAGGTCAGGTAAATGGTAATACAGGTACCGTTCAGCTTGATCTAACTTCACTCGCAAACTATCAAACAGCGAAAACCTTAAGTCTTACTCTTTATCAAGAAGTAGATGAAGGAACGAAAACGACTTATAGAGGAAACGGTACACAGATTACCTTAGATTTCGGTGCTCTGCCAATTACCGATATTACATTTACTCCAAATTATCCAAGCGGTAAAACAAGCTGGACTGAGGGAGATGCAGGTATCAATGCGGCAGGTGCTAAAACAGGAACCTTTACCTTTACAGGCGGCACAAGTGGTGTGAATGATCCTACAAGCGGTAAGGATTATAAGAAATGGGAAATCGTTGATGCTTCAGGAAATCCTACTACTGATGCGAATTTCAGTATCACAAATAATGAATTATTCGCTAAGAAAAAGATAACTAAAGGAACCTATACATTAAAGATAAAGATAACGGATAATGAGAATGAAACCTTTACCAAAACGATTACGATAACTGTAACAGGACATCCTGTACCTACACTCGAATATAATCCCACAAGTTCGACTCTTACGTATGGGGATAATCCGACTAAGGTAAATAATACGATCGGTACTTTCACACTATCGTATCCAACAGGACAGCCAACCTCAAATATTGCATCTATTCAATTAGGAACAGGCGGAGATGAATCACACTTCAGTATTGATACAAGTGGTAATCTTAAAGTAAAAGGTGCTGATTTAGATGCAGGAACCTATAGTGTTACTGTTTCAGGCAAGGATGGAAACGGTGTTGATTTTACGAAAACAGTTTCTATCACTGTAGCTAAAAAGAATCAAGACAATTATCAAATCACAAACAGTTCAAATTATTCACTTCAAGTGAATCAAGAAATCAATATCACTACTACAGGTAATGACAGCGGTGAAAATGAAACGTATACAATCACAAACGGCAACAGTGTAGCGCAGATTGTCGGAAATAAATTCAAGCTGTTAAGCGCAGGAACCTTTACATTACAGGCGACTGTAGGTGGGAATACAAACTACAACAGTAAAACAGTAACGAAACAGATAACGGTATCACAGTTACCTACGCAGAATCCGCCTGTTTCTATCACAAGTAAGGATTCCATTATGTACGGTGAGACCTACACTCCTTCCTACAGCGGCGGACAAGGAAGCGGGGCAGTGTCTTGGTCGATTGAAACTGATAACGGTACAGGGGCTGTGTTAAGTAACGGTAAGGTTACGGTTACCGGTGTCGGTACATTCACAATAAAAGTAACAAAAGCAGGCACAAGCAGCTATCAAGAATCTACAGCTACTAAGGTCATCACAGTCAATAAACGTAAGACCATCGTGAAACCAAAGGATGTGACGAAAACAGTAGGTCAGGCATTTAAAGATAATGGGGCTACCTATAATCCTCAGCCTGTTACAGGTGATAATATAGGAACACTTACTATCACAAGTAAGTATCCTGATAATCAAGCGGCAGGAAAATATACAGATGGCATACAGGCAAGCGGCTTATCCAATCCGAATTATGAGTTTGAATATCAAGAGGGAACATTGATAATCAACAGTAACAGTTTACCGAATAACGGTGAAGGATACTATAAGGTAACCGGAACCAAAGGAAAGAATAACTGGTATATCAGTGATGTTGAAATATCAGCTACAGGTAAGAATGGCTATGATGAAATCAGTAATGACGGAATCAGCTTTCAAAGCTCAGCACTTGTATATTCAGCTGACGGAGATTATCAAACAGAATTCTATTTGAAAAATTCAAGTACAGGTGCAGTCGCAAAGGCGATACGCTATCAATTAAAGATCGATCAAACACCGCCTGATGTACCGACATTATCGATGAAAGAAATCAATAAGAGTGCAATCGCAAGATTCATCAACGCATTAAGCTTCGGTAACTGGATGAATCAAGCTGCGGAAGTAACAATGACAAGCAGTGATGCGACAAGCGGACTTGATTACTATGAATACACGGAAACAAGTAAAGACGGTACAAACACAAAACAAAGCACAAGCGGCATAGTGACATATCAAAATGATGTAGAACTTACGATACAGGCAAAGGCATGTGACAAAGCAGGAAACTGCAGTGACTTAAGCAGTGATGAAGGAATCATGATCGATCGCAAAGCACCAACGATAACCGGTGTAAAGGATAAGAGTGAATATAAATTCTATTATCTGCCGAGATTTGTAAAAGTCACCGATGACTACAGCGGTTTATCGTACAGCGAATACAAGAAAGACGGTGTTATGGCAGGAACAATTCAAGATAACATCGATGAGGAGATCAGCAGTGTCGGTGAATATGAAATCTACGCTGAGGATAATGCAGGAAATGAAATCACGATTACATTTAAGATAGTGGCGTTACCTGACATTGAAACAGAGATTGACGGCAGTGATGAATCAAAGGATATTATCGATCAAGTGATTGATGAATTAGATGAAATCAAGGACAAGATCGATGAAACAGAAAAGAAGGATATCGAGGATTGGATCAAGGATGCGTTAGATAAGTGGAACAGCTTAAGGAAAAAGGTAGTAGAAACCGATGATAAGAGTGCTAAGGTAGAAGGACAAGGCGATACAGACTTTGATCCGAGTGTAATCTTGATTGTCGATGATATTACCGATCATGCGGATGATATTCCACCGTTACCTAGAAAACCGATCACTGTATATGATGTATGGCTTCAAAAGGGCAATGTGAAAATACAGCCTGACGGCAGTATCAAAGTATATTTGCCGTATGTAGAGAAAACAACTGCAGTGGGCTATGCGATGGGCGGAGCGAAAAGTGATGCCAAACCAATCGTTTACGAAATCGATGAAAAGGATAAGGTAAAAGAGCTAAAGGTGCAGCATGAGGGTAATTTCGTAACCTTTATCACAGATGAGCTATTACGATATGCGATCAGTAACGACAAACAGGAACTCAATAAAGATGATACATGTGTCGTAGGCCCTGACGGAAAGCCGACTACAGGTGATGAAGTGTGCGGCTTACCTAATGATGACGGCAAGCAACCGGTGAAAAAGCCGGACGGAAGTGTTGAAGTACCTGACGGCGGTAAGATTGAATTCCCTAACGGAACTGAAATCGATACACCGGATGGCGCAATCATTCATCCTGACGGATCGGTAACATTGCCTGATGGTACGGAATACGATCCTGACGGTAATAAGAAACCAAGTAAACAATGTAAGCTTGACGGTACTAAATTAAATATTGATACTGACGGCGATGGATTACCTGATGTCAATATTGATTTAGATAAGGATTGTATCGCAGATATTAATGTTGATATGAACGGTGATAATATTCCTGACTTAAATATTGACAGTAACGGAGACGGAAAGCCGGATATCAATATTGATAAGAATGATGATGGGAAAGCAGATTTAAATATTTTGAAAATCACAAAATGGAAGCCTGATAAAGACGTTACAATCAACGGTATTACCTATGATACAATGGCAGGATTGATCCCTGATGTAAATATTGACTTTGACGGAGACGGCAATCCCGACTATAACATTGATACAGACGGAGACGGCATTCCTGATAAGAATCTGATAGATGATAATTCATCAATAAAGAATAACTTAGGCGGAGCCAATACCGGTGATAATACGAAGTGGGTTTACTGGTGGATATTATTAATCATCACAACACTTACAATGATTTATGCACAATATAAGAAAAGACAAATGAAAAGGAATAAACAGAAAGAAACGGTTTATAAATAAATCATTTATATAAGCTTTACTAAACAGGCAATTAAATATCGATTTTGCCTGTTTTTTTGTTAAAGCGTGTATTACAAACTTATACCTTACATAAAAAAAGATAATCTTATTAGTAAAAGAAAATGTATCTTTAGACTGATTTTAAATCATTGATTTTTATTGAAAGCTTTGGGAAAGAAAGTATCATGTTTATAGGTTTTACCTTCCGACTATACTATAAAAGTTGGCAGAACGATATTTCAAAAGATATGTTATGTTCTAACACGATTCGGTACTGATTTAGATTTAGAATTCACAAAGGGAACTTACGGACCGTATTCTGACAGCGTTAAAAAATGATAACTATTCTGTCAAATAATAATCTAATTACTGAGATAGAATACGGTAATATGATCTTGTTGAATGTGAATGAGAATTTTAAAATTGATTCTGCGTTATATTCTGAAGCAGATAAGAATAATGTCAATAAAACCTTTCAGTTGTTTCAAAGGATCAAGGATTCACAACAGGCTGAATTAATCACAACGATATTATTTCATATGATCAAATAATCAGTAAAAATATAGAAGCTACTGAGGATAATTTATTTGATTATATTATCGATTGGAAAAAAAGATATCAAACAGCGGAATATGAATACAGGATCAGAGAATTGGCTAAAGATTTAATTACAATGCAGATGATTGATGTAGATTATTCTCATGGGTATAAAACAGATGATTTAATTTAAAGAAACTATTAGGTATTTATCTCTTGTAAAGATCTGTGATAAAGAAGTAGCCTTGATAGAAATAAATACAAATTGATTTAGGAAAACAGCGTTGAATAGTTTTATTAATCGATATAGATTTTCACACTACCGTTATAAAAGTACTTCAGTCAAACCGGTTCTTCGTATATAAACTCATCAATATCGTTTACAAAGGGATTATGACCTCCCTTTTTATTTCTTTACTCCATGATTATTTAGAGCATCCGTTTAACTCTATAATTTAGAAGGTAAAAAAAGCACAACTTATGCGCTGTGCTTTCAATGTAAAGTGAACTTTTGGTAAATATAATTTATTTTATTAACTAATACTATTATTACAAGCCTGTACAGTAAAATCAGATATTTCTTTACTGTTTTTCCATACTTTAATAAATTGTTCAATAGTATATGGGTAAATATCAGCATGATATCTTGATAGTGCAAATTCGATCATAAATTGTGTGTCCTCATGAATACTCGGTGCTACAAATAAAGAATATACAGTTTTTTTATTATCATGCTTGAATTCATTCAGGTGACGGACAATTCCAGGTATCTCATTTACAGATTGACTTTTATTTCGCATCATGGTTACCTCTACTAAAACATCAATTTTCATACCATATATTTCTATATCCCCAACGCCTCCGCGAGCTGTTGATGTGGGCATACCTTCGTCATCTATAGGATAATTAGGCTGAATGTCAAGTTTAGGAAATTGTTTCTTTAAAGCTATACTCATCAGAAACTCAAATCTGGTCGGTGTGTTAATAAATTTTAATATTGGATGTTGAGTTCCTTTAGAACTTGTTAAGGATTTAAATTCTTTAATAATATCCTCTGTATTCATATTCTGTGCCCAAGTCTTTAAAGTAGTTAGTTTTAGATCGGCTATACGATCTGATGAAACTATTGTATGAGTTTGTACAAGTTTAGTATCAATTTTCCCCATATATTGATAATATTTTTTTTCATCTTCAATAATTGGATAGTTAGAATATTTTTTTATGATATAATTTACTCTATCAATATCAAAGCGGTTGATGTCAATTAGTCTACCGTATCCTCGTAATGAAATTACCCCGGTAGACCTTAATTTTCTGATGAAATCATCAACACCCTCTTTTGTTATTTGCTTCATTTTAAATCTTTTGCGATTTTGAGAACCTAATAATTCTAAGCAGTGCTCGTAAACAATTTCATCGCTGGGCTTAAGTCCATAAACTAGCCTAAAGTTATTGATATATTCAGCTAAGGCATAAGCATCTGCATTTCTCCAACAAATGATAAAAGGAATTTCACTTCTGTATATACCAGATTTTTTCCATTCAAAACCTTCTTTAAGCTTTGTAATTGTTTGTAAGAATAATACAAAAGGCGCGTTTTCTATTTCATTTCGTCTAAATGGATTATTTGTTTGATACTTAACCAAAGCATTTAAAAATATATCTGATACTTTGACAGTAGAACTGCTTGTCTTATCAAGCCTCAAATCATATGCTTTATTTGCCTGGACAATTAATTTGCCAGTTTCTGATATTTCAAGTGGTTGATTCATCTTATAATATATGAATCCAAATTCCATTGGTAATCTTAAATAAGTGTCAAATCGTGAAGGCCATCCTTTTGTAAAGCCAGCTTCTTTATGCCCCTTCGTATTTTTTTCAATATATGTGTATATAAACTCTGCTTGATCAATTGTATAAGTTAGATCTTCATTGTAATAAATCTCTTTTAGATCATTGTAAGCATCTAATGCAGTTTTGCCATAAATCAGCTTTTTTATAATCCAATTGATGATAATTTGATGTATCAAGTTATCAGTTAAAGATTGTCCTTCATAATCTAATAAACTTTCTACAAAATCAGCAATCCTTTCGGGGCTTCTCATTGTTGTTGAAAATGATAATTGCTTTCTTTCGTATTTTTTTTGTCTAGCCATAATCTGATCCTCTTCTTTTTACCTGTTATAATTTGTAACAAAAAGCTCTTTACTTTGTTTCTTTATGCTATTGTCAAATCGGGATATATAATTGCTATCGATATCATATTTTATATATTTTTCAGCCCAGTGCTTTAAAATAGTATTCGTTTTTTCTTTATGATAAAGCATGTTGGATAAACCCCAATATATTCCATTATCTGATAATTTATCTAACAGAGCGTATAGACGATACTCCTCAGCTTCGTTCCATAACTTATTATAATCACTGAAAGTTATCAGATAAGGCGGATCAAAATAGATAAAATCACCTTTTTTATAAGTTTGGCTTAAAACGAATGCTTCAAAGTCCAATCCCTTAGATAACTTGACTGTGTTATGGGCAATCCAAGAAGCATAATTTCTTAATGCGGCACTTACATTTTTATTCCAATCAACATTACCGACCGGTAGATTGAATTGCCCTTGTGCGTTAAATCGTATCATATGGTTAAACCCGTAAATCAATAATAGATATAATAATTCTGTTTTTGACTGATTTTTATTGTAGTCAGTTCTTAAATTCATATAGGGCTCTTTGTTATATTTGGAAAAATATGTTTTAATATGAACCTTTTTAAGATTTTCAATTTCATTATTTTTTCCAATCTCAGAAAGGCTGAGTCCATATTTATTTATAAGTTTGTGCATGCTTTCGATAAATTGTTCAATATCGTTTGCTTGTTCTTGTAAAAATTGATGAAGCTCAATAATCTTATCGTTGATATCATTTAAAACATAACTCTCAGCTACAATATTAAGAGAGGCACTGCCACCTCCGCAAAATACATCGTAAAATGTTTTTATATTTTGTGGAAATAAATTTTTTAGTTGAGGCATCAGTTTATATTTATCACCGACATAGAATAAAGGAGAACGTATTGTTCTTTGAGCTTTTTTCATATTTGTTTCTCCAATGCTCCAATTACTTGAAAAATTTTGTGCATATTACCTGACCTCCGTGATAAATACAAATTCTTTATGATCCATTAAATTGGTCTTACCTGCATTGAAAAACTGAAAAGGCATTTCAAAAGATTTGGTTTTTCCAACTTTATTAAGTGAATTTAATATTTCATTATGCGTGATTTTATTTTTTGAGCTTGAGCTTTTAGAGTTATATGTATTATTATAGGTAACGACAATATATTTGACATTAAGATTTTGAATTAAATCATCGAATACTTGTGGTGCTGCAGATCGGCTGTATTCACTCATATTCTCAACAGGAGGCTTCATAGCTATACCCTCCAATTTAGGTTTATTCCATTTAGCAATGCCTTCAAGAACGTGATAAAATCGAGAGTATTGTCTGGAATTATAAGGCGGATCAATAAAGGCAATATCAGCAGTTACATTGCGAACAAGTTCATTTGCGTCTTTTCTGAATATCTTAATATTTTTGTTAGAGGTTTGTATTGGGTTTATCAATTCAAAAACAAATTTATCTTTTAGGATTGTTTTTTTTCGGTAAGCATCGTAGTGTCCGACTGTGTTAGCGATTTTATCTACAGAATATAATAAAGAGGCTATTAGAATGTCCTTCTCTCTTTGATTTAATGAATTATCCTTTTCTATTAAAGTGCGAATTTCTCCTATTTTTTTTGCATCATTTATACTGAAAAATTTCCCTCCGAAATTTTTAGAAAAATACTCATCATCGCTATAATTATTAATGATACCATTATATTGATTCTGAAGAGATTTTAGCTTATTTACATTATATGTTTCTTTTCCGAAAAAAGCTTTGTAAATAATATGGTTGGAAAAAAGAAAATCATTTATTATAAAAGAATCATATTTTTCCAGCATCTTTTTAGTTACAACTCCGGTTCCTGCAAATACGTCGAAGAAAGTTGCTCCATCGGTATTCTCATTAATTAAATCAGCAATCCAATTTAGTAATTTATTTTTATTGCCTATATATCTGCGGTTTTCAAGATTATATTTACCGAAAATAGGTGAATGACTCTGTGATTTTTTTAAATCCTCAAGCTCCTGCATAATTACTGAACGGTCCTTGCCGACAGTTTTTGCGATAGCGTCATAATAGCTAAGGGACCATTTAGAAAGATCCCGCTTATTGATATCACGCACGGTAGTTTCTGGTATTCCCGTTATTAAATGCATTTGATGTAAATTTTTGTTATTATTTTTTAAATATGTCTCCAGAATCACACACATCACCTCGTATATTATATTATATCATTTTCATACCATCAGAGCAACGAAAAATCGTTGATTTGATGGTATGTAGCGCTTTATCAAATTTTGCTGATAAAAAAAGCTGTGCTTCAGTTAGAAGTACAGCTGTGATTGAAATAATAAATTACTTACAAGAAGCTCCGCCTGCTTCAGCATTCTTAACGAAGTCGCTCAGCTTGCTGTCTTTTGTGTCATCAAGATTTAAAGCCTTTTTCGCTTCATCGCTTGCTTTATTTATATCGATAGAAACCTTAACGGAAAGATTGCCGTCATTAACATCAGTTTCTACATCAACACCGTCACCTTTGCTTAATCCGGCCTGTTTCAATGCCGCTTCTTCCAATTGAGATTTCATTTCGTCAGTAATAGCACTTTCTGATACTCCCTGTAAAGGAACGATAATTTTTACGTCAACTTTGTCAATGATGTCATCAACTGCAGAAGCACCTAATTCCATTTTGATGCCGGCCTGCTCAATCGTACATACCTTTGACTCACGATTTTCATCCGTCTTAGCTTCTTCTTTCTTGCTTCCGCATCCTGCAAGCAATATACCTGCACACAATAAAACCATTAATTTTTTCATACTATCTTTATCCTCCTCATTTACCGATAACGGTAACACAAACACAACAAAAGCTTTTCAGCTTATCTTGTTGTTACTATTATACTGCTGTCAACGATGATTTGGCAAGAACAGACTTCATTATATAAAATTTATACTAAAAAAAGTCAATTAAGTACAATTATATACTGCCGCTTCCTTTACAGAAAAAAATAATTTACAATGCTTTTAAGCCGATGAATCAACGATAAGATGATATTCGCCTATGCCGAATAAAAGACATGGAATAACCTGTAACAGGAAGTGATAGAATGGATCAGAAGCAGTGTGAAGCAATACAAGCGGTAAAAAACAAATACTGTGATTGGCTGATGTCCTTGAATAATGTACATTCAGTCGCAATCGGCTATAAGGAAACAGACGGAAAAGAAACAGACGAACCGGCAATCATCGTTTTTACGACAAAAAAAGAAGCAAAAAAGAATTGTCCGAAAAATGAACAGGTACCGGCCTATTTAGACGGAATTCCTACCGATGTTATTGAACTGCCGAAGTTTGAAACGTATCAGGCGGAACAAAATGAGGTAGTAAATCGCGAGAAATTTCGTCCGATACCGGGCGGAGCTGAGATTTATATGCCAAACAGTCCGTTTACCGGCGGACTTTGTACATTGGGGATGTTTGTACGCTCCATAAGAGCGCAGGATAATGAAAATGATATTTATCTGTTAGCAAATGCCCATTGCTTTCCGCGACCCGATCAGTCGATCTTTCAGCCGGAATCACATGAAACACAGGATTTGATTGCCTATGCCTCAAGGACGGTGAATTCAGAGCTTGTAGACGGCGGAATTGCGAGGATGCTGTACAGCGGGGAGGCAAAGACAAATGAGATTATCGGTATCGGAGCGCCGTTAGGTTCCTATGAGCTGACAATGGACAATATCGGTGATCTTGTCATAAAAAGCGGACGAACGACCGGAACAACGATAGGGAAGATTGCTTATCTGTATGCAGATGCTGATGAAAAACGAAATCAGATCATCATCGCAGATGTAAATACCGCTTTTTCCGATCACGGAGACAGCGGCTCCGTGGTGCTGATGCAGGAGGGGGAATATCGCCATCATGTGATCGGCTTGTTATGGGGCGGTGCTTTGAATTATACAATTCTTTCCCCGATCTTTGCGGTATGTGATGAGCTGCAGGTTTCGTTGATCACAAGTGACAACAATACTGTTTCATAAGTCATAAGGTCTATCCTGCAGGCAAAACGATAACCGATAAAAAAAAGCTCGTTTGAGCTTTTCCTACTTGATAACTGCTACAATAATCGACCGTCCCACTGCTTTAGCCAGAAGCGAGCGCTTCGTGCCATTTCCTTAGAGAAAGAAGCACCTGTCTTGCGAGCGTAAAACTGCTGCGCATAATTTTCGGCCTGATGCGGATTGTTCGGATCATAATGCGCATCCTCTTCTCGGAACATTTCATCTATTTGTTCATCACTCAACTGCTGATACTCATCCTCAAACACGACAAATTGTTTATCAAAGCGGCGCTTCGGCAGCTTCGGAAAGCCTTGCGGATAATGACCGTACACAACCATACCGATCGGCATGGTGTACTGCGGCAGATTCAACAGCTCCTTGATTTTTTCACCGTTTTCCATGATATCACCGATATAACAGGAGCCGATATTCATTGATTCCGCGGCGATAACACTGTTCTGTGCGGCAATCATCGTATCCTGAATCGCTAACAGTAAATCGCTTTCCTGCGGTGCCTCAAATTGAAATGCCTTACCCTCACAGAATTGCTTCACATTATTTTTTTGATAATAGCGGAACCATTTATGATGGTCGGCCGCAAATATGATCATCAGCGGCGCCTTCGCAATAAACGGCTGATGATCGCAAAGCTCGCTCAACAGCTGTTTTCTTTCTTGATCTCTGATAATGATCATTGAGTAAAGCATTTGATTGCCGGCAGTCGGTGCCCGCATTGCCGCATGTAAAATAGCTTCCTCTTCTTCACTGCTGATCGGTATATCACTGTATGCACGTAAAGAAATACGCTGTTCAATTACCTCTAATACCTCATTCATTTGCTTTTCCTCCTTAAATAATCATAAAATATATATTATAAATACATATCATACCTTAACAGATTCTGTTTTAAATCCAACCGAAATGCTCACATGCAAGATAGATTCCGTCATGATCGCTGTCAGCTGTGATATAATCCGCTTCAGCCTTGACATCGGGCACGGCATTTCCCATTGCCACCGCAAAGGGAGCCTGTTGAAACATCTTGCGATCGTTCCAGCCGTCGCCGAAAACTACGATCTGGTCTTCACTTTCCCCTAACAGCTCACAGGTCTTTTTGATTCCTTTGTATTTATCATCCGGCTCAATGATGATAAATTGATCATCCCCGTAGTGCATCACACCGATTTGTTCGAGCTTTTTCATATCCATTTTATGCTGCGGATCGGCAATAAACAAACGTCTGATTTGATCGACCCTATCGATACAAAACTCACTGTCTGTATTGACATCCATAAACTCATGAACATCACCTGCCAGCTCATGAAACAAGGAATTTGGAGCGATACGATGAGCACTGTCCTCACAGGCAACCGCAACACCCACCTGCTTAGCGAGCGCCTCATGATAAATATCCTTAAGCAGCTCCTGATTCGGTGCTTCATAGCTCACCTGTTGATGATTCAAAATCACACAGCAGCCGCCCTCACATACCATATTCTCAAGTCCGATCTCATTTTGAAACGCTTTGGCACGAAACAGAGCTCTGCCTGTTGCCAAGGCCACAAAATGCCCGTTCTCCTTTAAACGGCGCAAGGCTTCTCTTGTACTCTCATACACCTTACCGAACTCTTTCGCACTTGTCAAAGTACCATCAATATCAAAGAAAAACAGCTTTCTCATTCAGCTCACCTCTATTCAATCTCTTGTATTATAAAGCATGTACTTACCCAATACAAGTAAGAATCCTAATATAAGTGATTTCATATCTGCAATATTGATAAGGCGCTGCATAAAATAAACAGAGATCGGTAAAATAAGACTCGTTTAAAAAAAGCAGTCAAAAAAATATTGCGAAAAGAGTGGTAATTTAATAAATATGTGTTATACTAAAAGAGAGCTGTAAAATAAATTTCTATGTAATATAAAATGCTTACACATCTATAATATAGAAAAGAATAAGATGATTTAAAGTGTATTAAGAAAAGGAAGGCGAAACATGAAAACACATAAAAAATTAAGATATGAAAGGCTCATATTTGTAATCGTGAGCATCTTGTTGCTGGGTTTCGGCATATCCAAAATCATCGCTAAGCCCGATCCTTATAAGGAACTTAAGGAGGTAAGCGAAGAAAACAAAAAGGCCGGTGAAATGATCAATCAATTTGATGAAGAAAATGAGCAGCAGATACGCTTATTTCATTATCCGCAGTTTGAATCAAAAGAAATGAATGCGAAAATCAACGAATACGTAAAAGCATTGCCGAAAGAAAACGGTATTGCCCTTCTTGATTATGAAAGTGATGAATTGAATCAGCGCTATCTCAGTGTAGTATTTCATTATCAGTTGATGGACGCCGAAAAAAACGTCATCAAGGAAGAAAAACAATGTATCAGTTATGATACGGAAGCAAAGCGAGATATCAAGGTAACGGATGTATTCAGACGTGATTATTATGATATGCTTCGAGAGCAGTTTAAGAAGCAGGCGAATACTACGGTGAAATCCTTAGCTGATATTACGGTTACACCGCATGAAAATACGGTGAAGCTTTATTATAAAAATGCAGCGATTCAATTAAAATACAGTGATTATCAAAAATACATCAAGCTTGCGGGCAAAGGTGAAAATAAAAAGCCGCTTGCGATCAAGCGAAAACTGAAAATCGATCCGAAGAAGCCGATGATCGCATTGACGTTTGATGACGGTCCTTCTGTATATACCGATGAAGTGATGAAAGTGTTTGAAGCACATAATGCAACAGCTTCCTTCTTTATGCTCGGACAAAATATCCAATATTATCCTGATACGGTGAAGCATATGGTGGAAAACGGCTTTGAGATCTGTAATCATTCATGGGATCATAAAAGCATCGCATCGGATGATCAGAAATTTATTCGCAAAGAGGTTTTCGATACTCAGGATGCGTTATATAAGTTGACAGGCTATGAGGCCTCTTATGTAAGACCGCCGTACGGTGCATGGAATGAAACGACCGAGCAGGTGCTGGAGCAAAACGGTCTGCATGTCGCGTTATGGAATGTCGACAGTGAGGATTGGCGCAATCGTGATAAGCAGATTACATTGAGTCGGGCAAAGGAAGGTACTTTTGACGGCGCAATAATTTTGTTTCATGATTTATATCCGACCACACTCGAGGCGGTAAAGGAGCTGGTTCCTTATCTGCAAAACAAGGGGTATCAGCTTGTGACTATATCAGAGCTGTTTCAATATAAGGGAGAGAAAACAGGATTATAGCCGGGAATAAATGAAAGCATGGGGTATGATAATTTGTTTATTCATACCCCATGCTTTTTATTTCATACGAATTTTGTTAAACGAACCATGCGTTATTGGCCTTTACGCTACTTTTACTGTTATAGTAAAGAGGACAGTAGATGTTGCATAGGTTACAGGGAGCATTGCTTCTGTAGCACCCATAGCCGCGGAAATCGGTTCCCTCATCAAAATTATTGTTGATAAAGGCAAACTGAGTACCGGTAAAATTCACATCGTTTTTATTGTCATTACACAATGTCGGCGGTAATTGATGATAAAAATTCGGTGTTTTCATCCATTTTCGATAGGCATTTATGTTCGGTTGAGGAATTTGCACGGCATTTTTCTCCTTTCTAAGCCATTTTATGCGTGTTTTTTCGGAAGATGGAGGACAAGTGTTTATTTGTGTTGAAAAAAACTTTATCTAATTTATAGAACGATGTTTTTTTATAAAAATCTTTATTAAAGGTTGTAAAATTGCAGATTTCAATTTTTTTCAAAAAATCTGAGTTAAAGTTGGCGTCTGAAAATGCTCCAAAACGGCCGTTTAAAAAAATAGAACCAAGATATACCCAAGTAGGTGAAAAAGTCGACAAGTTTAGTTATAATATAGGTGGTCATAGAGGAGGAGATTGATATGCGATTCGAATTTAGTGAAATTGATTATTATGTAAAGAACCATGAAGCAAAAAAGCATACTTGGTATCAGCCGTATTGTCAGAGGTCTGAAATCAGTCCGACGAGGCAGGAAGTTGTAATGCATCTATGTCAGGAGTTGTCTATGTATCGACGATATCCGTTATGGAACCATGATGTAGTTACATTCTTATTCCCTCATCATCATCTGATAACGAAGGATGTCATTATTATGCCGGTTGTAGGAAGTGAAAAATTCTTTGATGCGAAAATACTGCGGCATGAGGATGAGGACTATCTGATCATTGATCTGTTGAATGTGGCTGATTACACTACAAGTGTAAAGGAGATGCGTTATATTTTGCATAACCTTTGTCATGTACATCTGTTGCGTTATGTGATAAACAATACGTATGAGATGCCGCAGGGTTATTATGAGGAGCTCGAATATCGCTTCTTTTGCGAGGGTCTTACACAATATCTTTCATGGAATGAGGACGTGCGCCTTTATCGTCTGAGTGAGCCGCGCTATCTTACACGCAGAAAGGAAGCGTTTCGTTCGCTCACCGCTGCTGTGCATGTAGAGGGCGAAAAAATACAGACGCAGATTCTGCAGCTGATGAACCGTTTAGATCTATGGCAGCGTTTTCCTGATATAGCGGGAATGTTCTATTGTGAATATTTATTCCAAACAGAGGGCGTTCGACTGTTGAAGGATTACGTTATGGACGGCTATGACGGTGTGCTTGACGCAATGCTGGAAAAAGAATCCGAGGAAGAGTCGGAATCAGAAGAGGGCGAGGATGAATAGAGGCTGATAAACAGACCGGAATTCATCAACAAGAAAACAGACATCAATCTGATGTCTGTTTTCTGTTAAGCTTTAGAGCCTCAATCGATAGTCTACAACTCTTTTTTTGTTTGTGAAGGTATTTCCTGCGGCGGCATATGCTCGGTGTCGGTCGGAAAGTCATTGCCTCTGTTGCCTCTGTTGTGCGGGAAGCCACCCGGCTGTGCACCGTTTTGCGAATTCTGTGTGATGATATCATTTAGGGTTATTGTCGTGTTCAAGCTTCCGCCCTGTAAGCCGCTTTCAATATAACCGGCATCGTTGGCAGTGCCGCTGCCGCCGATATAAAGCTGATATTCTTTTGTAAGCTCAAGCTTAGGCGTGCTGACGACGATATTGGAATAGGCGCGCTTAGGGACAGCGCCGATAATAGGATTGCCGCTGTAATCACAAAGGTAAAACAGAGTATTTGCATCCTGTTGAGAAAGCTGAAGCATAAGGACAGGCTGTGTGGAGGAATTTGAAGGGGCCTGTGCCATTTGTGAGCTGCCGACAGCGATCAGGATACCACCGCTGATCGTAAAGGCTTTATCATAGTCCAGTGCACCGTTTCCGCCGTCTGAGGGACCGAATACGACTGCACTGCCTCCGTCCATTTCAATCGTACCGTTGGAATCCAAACCGTCTCCCTTTGCATCAATTAGGATCGTACCGCCGTGGATTTCAAGCTTGTAGGCACCGCCCTGCATAAATTGATCGGGTGAGGGCTGATTACTATTGTCATTGTCGCTCCCTCCCGCCGCATTGATTCCGTCATCACTGGAACAGACTTGAATATCACCGCCGTTAATCATGATATCGGCGCCCTCCAGTCCCTCATAGCTTTCCGTCACATTGATATGCCCGTTTTGAATCGTCAGGGTTTGATCGCTGTGAATACCGTCATCACCGCTTGCCAGTGTGAGGTTTCCGCCGTTGATCGTAATATCGCCGTTCGCATGAAGCGAATCATCACTTGTATTCAACGCAAAGGAACCGTCATGTATCGTAAGCTGTGCTTCTGCCTTTAAGCCCTTGGCGCTCAACACATCCTCAGCAGTTTCTGACTGCGGTTGATTCCAATGTCCGAAGCCTCCCGGCTGAAAGGCATTCGCCGCCTTTACTCCGTTTTCACTTCCGCCGCCGCTTTCGATATGAAAGCTTCCGTTATAAATAACGAGTGAGCGTGTTGCCTGTATCCCGTCCTGCCCGCTCTCAAGCTGAAAATCACCGTTTTCAATCATGATATCGCCCTTTTCATCATCCTTATCATAGGTGCTTTTCATTGCGTCGCCCTCTGCCTTGATTTGATAGCTGCCCGCATGAACATAGAGCGCGTCTTTACCGATGATGCCATTATCCACAGATTGAATTTGGATATTGCCCTCCATCAGTTTCAATGTATCCTTTGCCTTTACGGCATTTTGAATATTTGCCTCAATCACGAGACTTCCCGAACCATTGATCGTTAAATCGTTTTGAACAAAAATCGTTGCATCATATTCTGTTGTTTTCAGATCGGCAGTATCACTAAGCTGATTTTTGGTTCCTTCATACAAGGAAAGAATCAGCTTTTTGCCATCGCTGCAGCGAATCGCAGGGCCGCTTTCGGCACTGATGCTTACCTGCTTCAAAATCAAGCGCACGACTTCATCCTTTGCATTGACGAGAATCGAGCCCTTCAAGCTTCCGTGAAGCTCATAGGTGCCTGCCTCTTGAATCGTAACATCGCCGTTTTCCTTATCCAAATCAATTTCTGTAAAAGCCGCATTTTCATATTCCGTATAATAATCATTGTCCTCATAGCTGATTTCAGTTTTTTGTTGTGTCGCCTCGTTATCCGCAGACGCTTTGGTTTGACAGCCGCATAATACAAGCGCAAGATTCAACATGCCAAAAGCAGCGATCCGTTTATAATTCATCACTGTTCGCCTGCCTTTTCGCTGATATTACCGCAAGATTTCCGTTGCGGCAGCGGATTTCATCAATCATCGCTTTTTCCTGATGAACGTCCTTCATCGTAATATGATATAAAATTTCAAACATCGAGCCTAAATTGATTGTCTTTACTCTTATGATTTCAACATGCGATACATAACGCACAAATATATCATCAAATATTTCTGTATAATCCAGATCCTCCGGTATGATAATACGAAGCTCTTTGTCTTTCAGCTGTCCTTGAAATAAGTTGATATGAGAGTATAAGAAGAATGCGGCGCTGATCACAATTGCGGTAAATAAGGCAAAGCTTAAATTTCCCATTCCGGTTGCTAAACCGATTGCCATCGCAAAAAAGATAAATAAGATTTCCTTTGAACTGCCCGGAACGGAACGAAAGCGAACAAGTGAAAATGTTCCGAGCACCGCTACTCCGGTACCGAGATTGCCGTTTACCATCATTATCACCGACTGAACGATTGCCGGTAAGATCGCAATCGAAATGCGAAAGCTTTTACTTCCGCTCCCCTGTTTTGTGTAGATAAACGCAATCCACAATCCCAAAAGCAGGGAACAGCCGGTACATAAAATTCCTTGTAAAAGCGTTAAGTTTCCCGTGCCGTCATTTAATATGCTTGTAAACATGAATATGCCTCCTTTTGTTGATAAGTGAAAACTGATGCTTCACTGTGGGCAGATTCCTTTGGAAGTGTCAGCTTCTTCTCTTTTACAATATCGCTCATATACGCTGTGCCGTATTTAGAAAAAGAGGTAGGATACAATTTCATCTCCGATAAAATATGAGTCAGCCACAGCGGATACGCATTTGCGACCTTGATTTCCATTAATGCTTGATTTTTATTCAACAGCAGTTTTCCGCTGTCTCCGTCCGTAAAGGAAAGTCTGTCATATCTGCGTCGTAATTGTGTATCAAAGGTAATTCGCAGCTCTTTATCTTCATTTCCAATCCATGCGTTACGCTCATAAGCGATGAATATTTTTGGCTTTGGCTGATAAAAATTCATGAAATAGGCCAGCTCAGTGCTGATCTGTGTGCTTTTGTTCGGCAGTTTGTTGTGCTTTAAAAGCTCCTGTGCCTGTGTAAGCGTTAAGGAAATACGGCGCTTATTTACTGTCCCTTTATATTTCTTTTTGATTTCTAAATATATATCGCTGTCGCTTTTTAGGATACCGTAGCTTCTGAGCCGCAGCTTTTCCTTATAAGGTGGCTTTTGAATCGATCTGTTGATTAACGCAAATTGATCTGTATCAAAATAGATATTACAAATCGTTGAAGCATCATACAGATCGGTTTTTAATCGATTGCCGGCTTTTTCCAGAAACAGCTTTTTTTGTTCCTGTGTGATAATATATTTCTTTTCCAGTCTTTGAAAGACCATTTTTGTTTTAGCCATAGGCTTCACCTCATTCCTATACGTATTATAGCGAATGAGTTTGTAGGGACGTTGTTTGTCATCTGAATATTATGTGAAAAGCTTATGATAGGCTTAGGAAAATAAAAAAAGCATCGAGTGTAACACAGAGTCTGCGGAGTGATGTTAATTGAAATGATTAGCGAATGAGGTACATCGTGTTAATTAAAAAAACAAGCATTTTCATGCTTGTCCGTTGGATGTTTGTCAAATTATTGCTGCTGTTCGATTTTCGTTATTTTATCAATGCGGCGCTGATGGCGTTCATCATGAGAATATTCGGTAGCGATCCAAGTATTCACTATATCCTTCATGACTTCGATTCCGCATGTACGCTGACCCATTGCCAATACATTGGAGTCATTATGCTCTCTTGTAAGACGGGCGCTTGTCGGCTCGCTGCATAGGGCACAGCGAATTCCTTTCACCTTATTGGCGGTAATGCTGACGCCGATTCCGGTTCCGCATATTACGATACCGCGCTCATTTTCACCCTCACTGACTGACTTTGCACACGCATACGCAAAATCAGGGTAATCACATGAGGCGGTAGAATGTGTACCGTAGTCTGTCACCTCATGTCCCTGTTGAATTAACAGCTCCTTAATTGCTTCCTTTGCTTCATATGCGCCATGATCACAGGCAATTCCGATTTTCATATAGTTTCCTCCTTACTTTTCTAATGCTTCGCGAATCTGTGCTGCTGAAATATCACCGATACGCAGTATTTTTATCTCTGCTTCACTGACATCGATAATTGTGCTTGCTTTTTCACCGCCTGCTGTTCCGATAACGACTGCATCGATTCTGCCGTCAAGCTGACTGAATACCTCTCGATCGTTAAGGGCACTCGGCATCTCTGAACGGTTGGCACTGCTGACAAGCAGCGGTCCGCCGCAGCCTTCAATCAATGACAGGACGAAGGGATCGTCCGGCATGCGAACAGCGATCGTCGCTCTTCCGTTTGTGACAAAATCAGGTACGCAGTCCTTTTTTTTCATTACTAAAGTCAAAGCTCCCGGCATGAACGCTTTTATCAGCTGCTTTGCTTGTTTATTGATTTCCGCAATCTGCATCAGCTGCGCATACGAGGAAACCATTGTCGGAATCGGCTTTGTTTCTGAGCGTCCCTTCGCATCCTTCAGCCGTTTTAAAGCCTCTTGATCATAAATCACACCTAAGCCGTAGACCGTATCCGTTGGAAACGCAACTACTTTACCGCTCTTTAATGCTTCAAGCGCTTTATCGATTTCTCTTTTTTCAAAGCGTAATGTTTTCATGATAAGCCTCTCTTTTTCTGCATCATTTTATCATGAATATCAGGATAAATATAGAGTCGAAATTGATTTGTTTTATATTTTCGCTCGCTTACACTTAACGATTGGGAAAGGTGATCTCATATAAATCGTTCAGCTCGTCCTCACTCATTTGCTTCAGCTCGTCAATATCATACATCGGATATCCTAAGGCTGCATAATATGCGGCTAATTCCTCAATGATTTGTTCCATAAAGCGCCTCCGTTTCTTGCTTCGTTCCTACATCTTATCATGTTTTCTATTGAATTTACAGCTGTTTTTCATTATATGATGCACTTTATAAAAGATCATATCCTATGTTTTCTGTCCTTTATGAGCATAATTCATCAACATGATTATATTAATAGACTAATTATTTATAGAGGGCACATTGTAAAATATGGTAGATAAGAGGTATGAACATGGATAAGCTGGAAATTAAAACAATTATAAAAGACGGATTAAGAAAAAATCATATGACACAGGCACAGCTTGCGTCTGTTTTGGATATTGAAAGAGCGACGGTAAATCGCTGGTGTGTAGGCAAGGCAATTCCTGAGGCAGATACTTTTTTAAAAGTGTGCCGTATATTAAACATAAGAATGGATAATTATCTGTTTGAAAGCGACGATCCGTTAGAATCACAGCTGATTCGGCTGTTGATTCATTTAAATGAGAATCAAAAGGAAGCTTTTTATCATATGCTGAATCAAATGATGGAGCTGTTGGAGGAAAAGGCAGTCGGTTAAAGCGGAAGTGATACTGCAAGGCAATCGATTGTTAAAGTATCGAGGATATTGTCGGGAATGATGAATCGTAAATACATAATAAAAGCCGGCTTTACTGCCGGACAGATATGCATGATAGTATAAAATTGATGTCTAATCATATGAAAGCATTCCGGTAAAGAATTTAAAAGGACATATGTATTAAGCAACATACATTTTCCGTTGTGCTGAGCGAAGGTATCAAGGCCGCTCAGTCTTTTTTTGTTTTACGCAAATCCTCTATCAATAATCGTATGTGGGCAATGACCTCTGCCGGCAAATCACTCACATCAATACATTCCCGAGGATTATTTCCTAATAAATAATCTATTGATACAGAAAAAACATTAGCGATTTTTTCCAGCATTTCAACAGAAGGCTGAATATTATCATTTTCCCAATTTGAAACACTTTGTTTGGTTACATTCAATTCCTTTGCCAATTCTACCTGACTCATTTTGCGTGCTTGGCGCAAAAGACGAATCTGTTGATTTAACATTGTATTCGACCTCCAGTCAAATATTACAATACAATTATACGTATATTTATTGACTTTATAAAAATACTATGGTATTTTTATATTGTACTTTAATACGAAGCAGAGGCGGCGAAACTCATAAAGATGATTCAGAAACGAGAAAGTTATCAAAAACTGCTGTATACGTTGCTGTGTTTTGCAGTCATAGGATTGCTGTGTGTTACAGGATGCCCGCTGCGGCAACTGTTTCATATACGTTGTCCGGGGTGCGGACTTACCCATGCATGGCTTAGCTTTTTATCGGGCGATTTGCGGCGTGCATTCAGCTATCATCCTTTATTTTTGTTTGCACCGATCTGCATTCTCTTGTTTATATGGATGGATTATGTTCCGCAAAGGATGCGTTATCGGGCAAAACAATGTATGATCGGCTTCGCTTTTTTAAATGCCTGCTGTTATTTGTTTCTTTTATTAAGTACAGGATAAAAAAGAGGAGATGGAATAATGAAACAAGATCAGATTGATATGTATATCATGACAAACCAAAAATATTTGCCGGCTGATAAGATTGTTTTTATCAAGCAAAAGATGCAGGAGGTTGACGATGAAAAATTTTCACTGATTTCTGCATTAGAATATAAGGATCCTATGACTATTTTGTTGGTATCCATTTTTGTGGGCAGTCTCGGTATAGATCGTTTTATGTTGGGAGATACCGGTATGGGGATATTAAAGCTGCTTACCATGGGCTTGTGCGGTGTTTTAACAATCGTAGATTGGTTTACTGTACAGAAAAAGGCAAAGGATGTAAACTTTCAAAACCTTATGATGATTTTATAGGCTTCTCTATAAGAGACTATATTAAGATATTAAAAATGATATGCATGGGAAAGTGTCAGATAAAAACCGAATTTATTCATTGTGAATGACTTCGGTCTTTTTCTTTATATTCGATAATATGATCCTTTAAAACGTAATGCCGTCTTTTATTGATTGTTTGTTTAACAGTGTATAAAGCGTGTGTTACCGAGCGGGTTTGAGAATGAAAACGGAACTTCGCTGAAACATAAAAAAACTGTTTACTTCACTGCTGAAAACTGTTATAATCTTTAAACGGGTAGATAATCTCTACTCCTTGCTCTGGGATCAGGGCCAATAGACCATAAGGAGGTGTACGTAATGAAGAAATACGAAATCATGTACATCGTGAACGCATCGTTAGAGGATGCAGCGCGTCAGCAGGTAATGGATGATATGCACAAAATCATCACCGACCGCGAGGGTTCCATTGATAAGGTGGACGAATGGGGCGTTAAAGAGTTCGCGTATGAAATCAATCACATGAACAAAGGCTACTATGTAGTTATCAATGTTACGGCAAACAATGAAGGAATTCAGGAATTTGATCGTTTAACTCGTATCAATCCGAACATTGTTCGTTTCTTGATCGTTAAGACACAAGGCGAAGAATAAGAGGAACAGACTATGATTAATCGAGTTGTTTTAGTAGGCAGAATCACAAAGGATCCGATGTTGAGAAAAACACAGAGCGGTACTTCCGTGGTTTCGTTTACGATAGCATGTAACCGACGAGTGCCGAGTCAAGGTCAGGATGCAGATTTTATTAACTGTGTTGCTTGGAACAAGACTGCAGACTTTATGGCACAGTATGTAAAAAAAGGTGCTTTACTGGGACTGGAAGGCAGAATTCAAACCCGCAGCTATGATGACAAGGACGGCAAGCGTGTTTACGTTACCGAGGTCGTTGCGGACAGCGTTCAGTTTTTGGAAAGCAAAAAAGCGGCGGCAGAGCACAGCGGCTACGCAGTGCAGGAGCCGATGCAGCCGGATATGGGCTATACACCCGATCAACCGGCGGCAAACAGCTTTGACGCAGATTTCTCAAGTGCCGATACATTAGATATCGCAAGTGACGATCTGCCGTTTTAAATCAGAAAGGAGAATCCCCGATGGCATTTAGAAAACAGCGTATGGGTCGCAAAAAGGTTTGCTACTTTACGAAAAATAAAATTGAATCAATTGATTACAAGGACGTTGAATTATTGAAACGCTATATTTCCGCAAACGGAAAAATCGTTCCTCGTCGTGTAACAGGAACACGTGCAAAATATCAGCGTATGCTGGCAACTGCTATTAAGCGTGCTCGTCAGATGGCATTATTGCCTTACGTAAGCGAATAAATATGAAACCTCCTCCAAAACGGCGGAGGTTTTTGTTCTTTTGTTTCTGCCTTTTGTAAAAAGAATATTTATGGGCTGTCAGATGAGATTTGATATAAGATCCAATGTCATGTAACAGCTGAAGGATCGTTTGATATATGCATTCTTGCGAAAGGAAGGATAAGATGACAAACGCAACTAAGAAAATCACCGAAGGAGCTATGATGTGCGCATTGGTCGGCCTGCTGCTGTTTTTTAATCGGCAGTTCGGCAATGTATTGGAATATGCATTTTACTGGATTTTAGCTTTTCCGATACTGATCTATACCGTTCGTTACGGCTGGAAGGCTGCGCTTGTTCCGGCTGCTTCCATGCTGCTGATGTCGCTGATGATATCTGCACCGACTACAAGCTTTTATCTTGCGTCGTCACTCATTTGCGGTTTAGGATATGGATACGGAGTCTATCGTCATTGGAAGCGTTCGTATCTGCTTACGTTTACAGCTGCTTTGACATTGATATCCTATTTCATCACAATGGTTTTGTTCGCATCGGCCTTTGGCTATGACCTGCAGGAGGACATTCTTGTCGCGAAGCAGCTCAGCGATTATATTTCCTTCGGCAATATCGATATTCTGCAGCTTGCTGTAATTTTGTCGGTTATCGTAAGTATTGTAACTGCGATTCTGCAGACAATTTGTATTCATTTATTCGCCTGTTTATTACTGAGGCGCATCAAATATGATGAAATGCCGGTAAAATCCATATTTGATTGTATGATGCCGAAATGGGTTGCTTATATAAGTATTTGTATTTGGCTGTTATTTTCGTTTAAAAATATGTTAAAATTAGAGGGTGATTTATCAGTGGCCGTTATCAGCGCATATATTGTTGTATGTATCGTTCTTTGCGCAGAATGTGTGCTTGATATATTAGGAATCACTGTTATATATCAAAAAAGGCTGCTCGGTATACTTTTATCACTGCTGTGTATCGCAGGGTTAATATTCATGCCGACAAGGCTTTTGATTATAGGGTGCGGCATGATCAGTATTTTAAGTGCTGTACGACAAAAATGGAAACGAGGTGTCATACATGGAACGCTTGGAAAATCTTAAGACGCAGATCGGTATTTTAATACTTGCGGAAATCGTTGCGCTTGTGATGTTTCTTTTATCGGGAATGGAATTGAATAATTATTTGGTATGGCTGTTGACGGCAATTCATATCGTGATGATTATATGGATCATCTATCGCTTTGAGGGGGAAAAGGAATCACGTGATATCGATATTTCACGAATTTTAGGCAATGATGCGAAGGAAGCGCTTGATTTCGGACAGATCGGTATCATAACCTATAATGAAAACTATTGCGCGACATGGGTCAACGATGTAATCAATGAGCGCGGCTTGAATCTGTTGGGGAAAAAGCTGTCCGCTTGGATTCCCGAGGTCAATGAGCTGTTTCAGGGCGATGCCGATGTCATAATCGGCAGTGATGAAAGCCATGTTTATGAAATCACCCGCAAGGAGAATGCACAGGTGCTGTATGTGCGCGATGTTTCCGAATTGATTCAGCTGAAAACACAATATCTGCAGGAAGCAGTTGTTGTCGGTCTTTTACAGCTTGATAATTATATGGAGATTCAGCAGTATGAGGATGAGGAAAAAATGGCGCTGATTCATACGAATTTGCGTCAGCCGGTGCTGAACTGGGCAAAGAAATACGGCATGTTTGTGAGACGCTTGCGTTCCGATCGCTTTTTGGTCGTATTGGACGAACGTATCTATACGGAAATCGTAAGGGATCGTTTCTCGATTTTAAATGATATTCGTACAGCGGCCGATGAAATCGATGTTTCGATTACCCTGTCGATGTCCTATGCGCGCGGTACAAAAGATTATCGCTTACTGGATCAAATGGTGAACGATTTATTAGAATTGGCACAAAGCCGCGGCGGAGATCAGGTTGCGGTCAAAAAATACGGAGAAAACGTAAAATATTACGGCGGTAACAGCGAGGCCAAGGAAAAGCGCAGCAAGGTTCGTGTACGCGTGATGGCGCAGGCCGTCAAGGAAGCGATTATGGAGGCCGACAGAGTATTCATCGTCGGTCATAAGCTGATGGATTTTGACTGTATGGGTGCGGCAATCGGTGTAAGTCGTTTATGCAGCTCTTATGAAGCCCCTTCCTATATCGTATGTAAAAGCGGCGGTATTGAGCTGCAGCTGCAGGAAGCACTCAAAGGCTGTAAGGATAAGCTTGAGGAGCGCCATGCCTTTTTAGACGATGAGGAAGCCGCAAGAATGGTAAATGAACGCGATCTTGTGATCATCGTCGATCATAATGCGCCGAACCAATGCGGTGCACCGCTAACCTTACAAGCGGCGGAAAAAATCATGATTATCGATCATCATCGCCGCGGTGAGGACTTTATCGATAATCCGCTGCTTGTCTATATTGAAAGCAGTGCTTCCTCGGTATGCGAATTGATTACGGAATTTTTCCCATATCAATCAAGCGGTATTAATCTAAGCGAGGAAGAAGCGACCTTGATGTATACCGGCATCCTTGTGGATACCAATCGCTTTAAAATGCGCACCGGAAGCCGTACCTTTGAAGCGGCAGCCTATTTACGCAAGCTCGGTGTGAATACGACTGCGGCTGAAAATATGCTGAAAGAGGATTTTGATGAATTTGCGGAACAGACCAATATTATGAAATATACGCATGTGTATCAAAATCAACTGTTGATTGCAGCGGTAAAGGAAAACAAGATTTTCCATCGCACGATGATGTCAAAGGCAGCCGATGCGTTATTGAATATTAAGGGGATTGAGGCAAGCTTTGTCATTGCCTACACGGCAGAAAATACCGTCGGCATTTCCTCGCGCTCAAAGGGCAATGTCAATGTACAGATACTTATGGAACAGATGCAGGGCGGCGGCCATTTCTCGGCAGCGGCATTATCGCGAGACAACGCTCGTGTTGAGGATTTGGAACAAGAGCTGCATACGGTGATCGATCAATATTTAAAGGAACAGGAGGACATGAAACATGAAAGTGATTCTGTTAAGTGATGTTAAAAATTTAGGAAAAAAAGGTGATATTGTAAAGGTAGCAGACGGCTACGGGCGCAATTTTTTGATACGTCAGCACTTGGCGGTAGAGGCAACGAAAAAGTCAATGGAAATCTTAGATGAACAAAAGCTGCAGGAATCCTTAGAGGAAAAGCAGCTGGAGGCAAATGCCGAAGCTATCAAACAGCGCTTGGCAAAGCTGACCTTGGAGTTTAAGGTGAAAACCGGAAAAGACGGACGTGTATTCGGCAGTGTTTCGACCAAACAAATCGCGGAACAGCTGATGCAGAAATATGAGATCAAAATCGATAAGCGTAAGGTTTTGGATAATACAGCGATTGCCTCACTCGGTTATACCGATGTAAAGATCGATCTTTATAAAAACAAGGTAATCGGTGTAATACGTGTTCATTTAAGTGAGTAGGTGAAGCTATGAGTCAGGAATTACCACACAGCAATGAAGCGGAGCAGGCGATCTTAGGCTCGATGCTTGTCTATCCGAAGGTCGTTCGCATCGTATTCGATCAGGGGCTGCAGGCAGAGGATTTTTACTTAAATATTCATCAGCGTATTTTTTCGGCGATGAATTATTTAAGTGAAACAGGGAAGCCGATTGATGCAACCTCATTGATCACAAGATTACAGGACAGCGATGAATTACATATGGTAGGAGGCGCCGATTATATTTTAAAGCTTTCCGATACAGCGGTATCACAGGCAAACAGCGCCCATTATATCGAACTGATTAAAAGCCGCGCTCACTTACGCAGATTGATTGAAACGGCAGAGGCAATCGCCGAGGACGCCTATCATGTCGATCAGGAATTGGACGATGTGATGGATCAGGCAGAGCGCAGTATTTTACAGATAACGAGAAGCCGTAAGGCAACGGAATTTAAAAGCAGTAAAGAGGTCATATCAAACGTAATTCAAGAGCTGACAAAGCTTCGCTCCTTCAGCGATCATGTGACCGGAATCAAGACAGGCTATGATTTGGATAAAATGACAAACGGTTTTCAGCGCGGCGATTTAATTATACTGGCAGCCCGTCCCGCAATGGGCAAGACGGCCTTTGCGCTGAATTTGGCGATGCGTGCGGCACAGTTCAACAGCGGTGCGGTTGCGATATTTTCACTTGAGATGCCGGCGGAAGCATTGATGAAGCGTATTATGAGTGCCCGCAGTGAAGTAGAATCTTTTAAACTGCGAAGCGGTAATATGAGCGATGAGGATTTCAATCGCATCAATGAGGCAGCTGCGGATCTAAGCGGTACGAAGCTGTTCATCGATGATTCCTCCAATATTAAAATCGCTGAGATTTATTCCAAATGCCGAAAGCTGAAAAGCGAGCATGGCCTAGATATGGTCGTCATTGACTACTTACAGCTGATATCTGGCTCCTCACGCAGCAGTGGTGATAATCGACAACAGGAAATTTCTGAGATTTCACGTTCTTTAAAGGGGCTGGCAAGAGAGATGGAATGTCCTGTCATTGCGCTGTCACAGCTGTCACGTGCAGTCGAGCAGCGTCCCAATAAGCATCCGATGCTTTCTGATCTGCGCGAATCCGGATCAATCGAACAGGACGCCGATATTGTAATGTTTTTATATCGCGAGGATTACTATAATAAAGACAAAACCGAAGAGGAACAAAATCTTCCGGAGCGAACCGAGATCAATCTCGCAAAACACCGTAACGGTGCGACAGGCAATGTTGATTTAGCCTTCTCTAAATCAATTTCCGCGTTTTATAATTATACAGAATCAATGTAACAGAAAGGAGCGAGCGCATGAAGCAGGTCTATGCACTGATTTCAGCCTTCTTAATCGCAGTCGTATTAACCTTTATGTCCGCATATTTTGAGCCGAAGGCTTTCAGCGGAGACTTTAACAGTGCGTTTGATATCGAGAATGCGATTATTCCGCAAAAGGTTTTGAATACAACGCAAACGGAACAAAATAATACCGTAATCTATTATAAGGACAGTATCATCGGCGTTTTAAATGATGATTCCAAGCTGGATCAAATGCTTGCGGAAGTTTATCAAAATCGTTATGCACAGGATTTTCCCGATACTAAGCTTGGCTTAGGCGAGGATGTACATATCGTAAATGAAATCAACTTCTTTACTTATGAAAACAAGGATGATGAAATACTGAAATATATCAATGAAAATAATTTATTCAGTGTTGAAGCGAATAAGATTGAATTCTCAAACGGTGAAGTGATCTATGTTAAAAACATAGATGATTTTGTGGCGGCTCGTGATGATTTTGCGTTGAATTTTATCGATAAGAAATCCTTTAAGCTGATCAACAGCGGCAGTGAGGTTCCGCTGTTAGGAGATCATGAGTACGGTACAAGAGTAGAAAATGCTTATTTTAAAGAAGAAATGAGTGTTTCTAAAGGACTTGCGCCGATTAATAAGATAGCCAAAACTAAAGAAGAAGCCTTAAAAATTATCAGCTACGGCTATGACAGTAAAGCGAAATTTTATACGACAAAGGAATATGATACCATTCAAGGTATCGCATGGCTGAACCATATCCCGACATCTCATTTATTGGCATTGAATCAGGATTCCTTGGTCAGTGAAAATCAGCTTGTCAAAGTAGGAATGAAATTAAATGTAACGGCGATCAACAGTCCGATTCACTATGAGGTCATCAAAGAGAATCAGGTGGAGGAAACCGTTTATCCGGAATCAACGCTGATCGTATATGATGATACCTTGAGAGAGGGGATGGAAATCATTGATACGAAGCAGGAGCTGGGGAAGGAAAATGCACGTTATCAGGAAACATTCGTAAACGGACAAAGCACCGGTAACGGTAAAAAGATATCGAGTATCATTACCAAGCAGCCGGTACGAGAGGTAAAGCGTGTCGGTACGAAGGTATATCCGCATATCGGAAGCGGGCATTTCCGTTGGCCGGTAGAGGTCGCCTCAATTACATGCGGTTGGTACTGTTACAGCGGACATACGGCAACGGATGTTCAAAATCGTTATAATTTCTACGGTAAGGTTTTGGCAAGCGATCGAGGAACCATCGTTCAAAGCGACTATCATCCTGTCGGCGGCTATCGCGTGATTATTGACCATAACAACGGGTATCAGACCTATTACGGTCATATGAGCGGTCCCGGTTTCTTTCCGGTCGGAACGGTTGTTCAGCAGGGAGAGGCTATCGGCAATATCGGTATGACAGGTGTTGCGACAGGCCCGCATGTGCATTTTGAAGTACGATATCATGGCGTTCAAATCGATCCGCAGACGGTGGTGGGACGATAATGAAGTTCGCATTGCTTGCGAGCGGTTCAAAAGGAAACTGCTGTGTAATTAAGGATGAGGGCTGTGAATTGATCATCGATTGCGGAACGACAAAGCGTTATTTAAACAGCTGTTTTGAGCGACTGTCTTATCAATATGAAAGCGCTGATGCATTGTTGATTACGCATACGCATAAGGATCATGTATCACAGCTGAAAATGTTTGATGCGCTGCCGGCATTTGCCTGCGCAAAGCTGGAGCGTAAGGATGCCAATTATGTGAAAGCCTACGAGCGCTTGAAAATCAGAGATTTCGATGTAACGATTTTACCGATGAGCCATGATTGTGACGGTACGATTGGATTTGTGATTGAAGGATACTTCGGTAAAATGGTCTATATTACCGATACCGGATATATTCGTAAGGATGTAATGCCGTATATCGAGAACGCGGATTATTATGTGTTTGAAAGCAATCATAATATCGAAATGCTGATGCAGACCGCTAGACCGGTTTTTGTGAAGCAGCGTATAATCAATGATATGGGACATCTTTGTAATGAGGACAGCGCTTATGTGCTTTCTCAAGTCATCGGTGATAAAACAAAGGAAATCGTATTAGCGCATATTTCACAGGAAGGCAATCATCGTCAGCTTGCCGCAGATACTCTGATTCATCAGCTTCAGCGTAAGGATTTGCCGTGTAATAAGCTGAGCATTTATGCGGCAGAGCAGTTTGGAATTTATATCGGCGGCAACAAGGAACAATAACAACATCGAGGTGGCTATGATAAAAATATTAGCGGTAGGAAAACAAAAAGAAAAGGCGATGCGCCAATTGACTGAGGAATACGCCAAGCGTCTTCAAGCCTTTACAAAATTGGAAATGCTTGAGGTCGCAGATGAAAATGCACCGCAGACACTTCATCAAGCACAGATGGAGCAGGTCAAGGATAAGGAAGGCGCACGCTTATTGTCCCACATCAAGGATACGGATCAGGTGATCCTGTTAGACTTGGCAGGCAAAATGCTGACAAGTGAAGGTTTAGCTGAAAAGATCGATCAGCTGCAGACATATTCCGGCGGCAATATCGTTTTTGTGATCGGCGGTTCGCTCGGTCTCAGCGAAGCATTGCTACAGCGTGCCGATTTTCGCTGGAAGCTTTCTGATTTGACCTTTCCTCATCAGCTTGTCAGAGTGCTGCTTGCCGAACAGCTGTATCGGGCCTTTACGATTATTAATCATCAGCCGTACCATAAATAACATAGCTAGAGCTGTCATGCGACAGCTTTTACTTTTTTAAATATGCCTTGAAATACTCATTATTTTTTTGTACGATCGGATGCACAGGCTTTAGTTTAGCTGCCTGTTGATGATAATATAAGGCTTTTTCATGCTCACCCATATGGTCATAACAAACACAAAGCTGCACATACGGAATAAAGTCATAGCACTCCTGTTGAATAAAGGCACCGCTTGCTTCATTCTTTTCCGTATGCAGCGCCGCATGATACCAATAGATTGCCTGTTTATAATTATGCTCCTGCATAAAACAATAAGCGATGTCACAAAGTATTTCTGCTTTCGGCAAGGCAAACACAAAGCTGTGAAAATAGGCCGCAAAGGCTTCCTCTTTTTTGTTTAATGCCCAAAGACAATGTCCCTTGATTCGATAGGAGTCAATCCTGTTTTCAATCCACAGCCCTTGTGTTAAGCACACATGCTCCAACTGCCGGAGCGTTTTTTGATACTGCTGATGCTCATAAAGCTCTCTGGCATAATAATAGCGATCTCTTACGGTTGCCCTTTCATCTTGACAAAGCTTTTCTAAAATACGTAAATTACGCATGGAATCATTTTGCTTCAGCTTTTTATGATGAATCGCAATTTCACTGTATTCGATTTTACCGTGAATATTGATTGCTTCATGTATTTTGCCGCTCCAATAAAACTGCTTATTATTACGAATTAAGCGCTCACGATAATAAGTAAAGGTCGGCTGATTTTCATTGTCAAAGGCAATATGATACTTCATCATTACGATATCCGTATCTAAGCTAAGTGTTTGTTTTAATGCAAGCAGCTTTTCTTTCTCATCTGCCGGTAAAACATCATCTGCATCCATCCACATAATATAATCCATTTTCGCATGTGAAAATGCTTCATTTCTTGCAGCCGCAAAATCATCATTCCATGCATAATGATAAATTTGATTCGTATACTTTTCAGCGATTTCCACACTTCGATCACTGCTTCCCGTATCTACGATAATAATTTCATCCGCACATTCATAAATTGAAGCAAGGCATCTGTCTAAGACTGCTTCTTCGTCCTTGATAATCATTGCCAGTGAGACAGTAGACATGAAGATCTCCCCTTTATATTCATTTTATTCTATGCTTCAGCTTGATGAATATGAAGTATCGATCGGAATAAATCGTTTATGAATGGAGGATCATGTAAGCTTGCCGCTGAATATACCGAAAAGGGCATATTGATTGTATTTTACGCATAAGCGTGCTATATTTGAAGCAGAATACAGATAGATGCTTGATAAAAGAAAGGCGGGATATCTATGGAACAGTTTTCATCCTTAAAGGATAAGATAGTGCTTGTCAGCGGCGGTACGCGCGGAATCGGTTATGCGATCGTGAAGGGCTTTCTGAATAACGGTGCTAAGGTTGCATTATTAGGTTCACGTAAAGAGAGCGTAGGGCGTGCGCTTGAAAAGCTGAAGGCAGAGAATGCCGATTATGCGGTTGTCGGCTATTACCCTGATTTGAATAAGGAACAAGAAATTAAGGAAATGCTGGAGGAATTGACAAAGCAATTTCATTCCTCAGTGGATATTTTAGTGAACAATGCCGGTGTTTCCGATGCGAAGTCGATCTTTGATTATGATGATGAGCATTTTTCTAAAGTCATGAATATTAATGTGGATGCAATGTTTCGTTTAACACGATTGTGTGTACCGCAGATGAAGGAAAAGGGCAAAGGCGCAGTGATTAATACGAGCTCCATGGTTTCCTTATATGCACAAGGCTCGGGAAGTGCTTATCCGACGAGTAAGTTTGCGGTCAACGGTATGACTAAGGCATTGGCACGCGAGCTTGGCAAGGACGGTATTCGTGTAAATGCGGTGGCTCCGGGAATTACCGCAACCGATATGGTGAAGGCGTTGGATCAAAAGATCGTTCAAAGAATGGCTGCGAATATTCCGCTGCAGCGTTTGGGTGAAGGTGAGGATATTGCGAATGCGGTTTTGTTTTTAGCGAGCGATGCCGCAGCTTATATTACCGGTGCAGTGTTATCCGTAGACGGAGGCTTTGTCGGATAAGGCATTGATTCATTTGCTTAATTGAGAAGATAAAAAAGCATGGTTATTCATCTGTTTAAATGATAACGATCATGCTTTTTTAATAATTTTATGTGTTCGTTAAATATTCATCTGTAAATGATGTCTGTTACAGTGTATTAAGCTTCAAGCTGTGAGGTGCAATGCGGACAGCGTGTCGCTTCAATATCAATATCCGATTTACAATAAGGACATGTCTTTGTTTTCATCGGTTCCGGTTCAACCTGCGTTTTCTTTCTTTTTGCGGCAATGCGATTCATTGTTTTCACAAACATAAAAATCACAAAGGCCATAATCAGGAAATTCAAAACCTCAGTTAAAAATAACCCGTAGTTTAAGGTGTTGGCACCGTTTGCCTGTGCTTCGCTTAATACCGAGTAGGAGCTGTCATCTAAGGCAAGAAACCAGTTGCTGAAATTGATACCGCCGGTAATCAATGAAATCAGCGGCATAATCATATCATTCACAAGTGAGTTGACGATTTTTTGAAATGCACCGCCGATGATTACACCGATCGCTAAATCAAGCACGTTTCCTCTCATAATAAATATTTTGAATTCTTCAATAATTTTTTTCATAAATCCTCCTTATACTGCTTAAGCAGAAAGCTTATGTACTTATCTATTATAGCACAGTCGATTACTGAGAAAAAATATTTTATTTATATGAAAGTCTGATTATAACTCAAATGTATTAAAGCAGCACAAGAATTCTTAAGCTTGCCTCGGTAAGGCTGTGTATAAAGCTATGTTAGCTAAAAAGTTGCATATATAAGAAGGAATAAATACTTATCCGAAAGGGCGATAATCTAAGTTATAATTGATAAAGGTTTCTTTTGCCTGTGAGAATAACAGGGTTTATTGAATGAAAAATAAAGTTATCTGTATAAAAACGGCAAATTTGATAAAAAATTTACTTGTCAAATAAAACACTTTATATTAAAATAAAAAACATATTCAAACGCCATATTTATATCATAGGAGGTTATGGAATGAAAAAGCTTATTTGTATTGCGGTCATACTGACGATGCTTGTAACGATGATGCCATTATCGGTATCTGTGAAGGCAAGTACACCGGATTGGGGCGCTGATTATGATACCGCGACGGAATTTACGATTTCCGATAAGGCGGAGCTGTTTGCGTTTCGTGATATGGTGAACAGCGGGAAAAGCTTCTCCAAGAAAACTGTTATATTAACGGCTGATATTGATTTAAACAATGAGGAATGGATACCGATCGGAAATAATGCAAATCCGTTTAACGGCTCCTTTCAAGGAAATCAAAGAACAGTGAAGAATTTAAAGATTAATGATGAGACCTTGAATGAAGCAGGGTTTTTCGGCAACACAGGGGGTGGCTCAGGCGCTGTAATTGCGGATTTGACCTTGGAAAATGTGGATATACGAGCTAATCATGCGGTAGGTGCCTTGGGCGGATATATGGTCACAAAGACGATGAATTGTAATATTATCGGTGATATAACGATCAGCGGTACATTTATGGTCGGAGGCTTAGCGGGCGATCATTATTCAATGATTACAAACTCTCATGTAAGAGCCAATGAGGGAAGCAGCGTCAACGGCTTGTATGTCGAATCAGACAGTGAGGGTGATAATATCGGCGGCTTGATCGGACTTAGGGGCGAGGGAAATAACTTGATTTCTGAGTGCAGTGTAGCGAACTTAAAAATAACCGGCACAAGAAAAATCGGAGGCCTGATCGGCGCTGCCTTTTTAAGCAACAGCATTGAAAACTGCAGTGTACATAATGTTGTTATCGAGACGAATGCAAGTGTCGAATATGCGTTGCTGACAAAATCATCGATGGGACTGGGCGGCTTGGTCGGCGTATTTAATTCTGATACCGACACCGGTCATATCAGTGCATCAACAGTCAGTGATATTGAATTCATTATCCCTGAAAATATCATAAACAACGTAACGGCGGGCTATATGTACGGTTTATCACGTGTAACAGGTGGTAAAACTCCGGATTTAAGTGATAATTTGGTAACCGGAAGCCATACGGGAAGCAATAACGCAAAGGACAGTGTAGCGGGCATTGCCGTTCATTATACAAGAATCGAGCCTACCTGTCTTGAGGCGGGGCGTTTGGAGCACTGGGTCAGTGCGATGAAATATTATGCAGATATGGCGTTGAATAAGGAAATTACGGAAGCTGATACAATTATCCCTGCCTTAGGACATAATGCGGTGCAGATTGACGCAAAGGATGCAAGCTGTATAGAAGCAGGAAATATTGCATACTGGTATTGTGAAACTTGTGATGAATACTTTGCCGATGCGGCTCTGACGATAAAGCTCGATAAAAATGATGTGCTTTTAGAGCAGCTGGAGCATTCGAAAATTGAAGTCGAAGCGAAGGCACCGACCTGTACCGAAAGCGGACATATCGCTTATTGGCTTTGTGAAAGCTGCGGCAAATTGTTTGCGGATATCGCATTGACGATTGAAATTGCCTTAAAGGATACGATCATTGAAGCAAGCGGACATACGAGTCTTCAACTGATCAATGTCAAGGAAGCTTCCTGCAGCGAGCACGGTTACAGCGGCGATTATCTTTGTGAGCGCTGTAATGAAATCGTGCGTAAGGGCACTGTGATTGCGAAAACGGCACATAAATTTGTCAACGGAGAATGTATCAGCTGTCATGAAAAAGACCCTGATTATGTAAAACCGGAGGAAGCGATTCCGCCGTTGAAGGATGACGGCAATAAAAACGACGGAAATTCGCAAGCGGAATCAGAAAAGCATGAAGAAAGTGATTCACCGATGACAGGTGTTGAAGTACCTTATTCCCTGTATCTTTTGTTGAGCGTCTGCAGCGGTTGCGGCTTGCTTGCATGGTGGAAACTGAAGCGTGAAAAGGCGTAACGCGAACATTACTATATTCTTAAAATTCCCTTTTAAAATAAAGCTGATTATGATAAAATAAACCTGTCATATAAATATTAGGAGGAATAGACACATGGCTAATTGTTTAGTTGCACAGTCCGGCGGACCTACTACAGTTATTAATGCTTCTTTGGCAGGTGTTGTACGGGCAAATCAGTTAAATCCTGTTTATGATCACGTATACGGCGGATTAAATGGAATCGAAGGTATTCTGCAGGATCGCTTATATGATCTGACAAACATGAGTGAAACAGAAAATAAGCTGCTTCGTCAAACACCGTCTTCTGCTTTGGGAAGCTGCCGCTACAAATTAAAAAGAAATGACGAAACCGATTATCGCAAGCTGGTTGAGATCATGGACAAGCATGATATTGAAATCTTATTCTATATCGGCGGAAATGATTCCATGGATACAGTAGATGCGTTGAGCCAGTGGGCAAAGGCAAACAACATTGACAAGCGTTTTGTCGGAATTCCGAAAACAGTGGATAATGACCTGATGGTTACCGATCACTGTCCGGGCTTCGCATCCGGTGCGAAGTTTGCGAATGAGGTAGTAAACGCTACTTGGTTGGACTACAATGTGTATACTCGTGAGGAAGTATTCATTTTAGAAACAATGGGCAGAGATGCCGGCTGGTTGGCAGGCTCAACTGTTGTAACAGGACGTGTAGACCTTGTTGTTTTACCGGAAATTGATTTTGATAAGGAGCAGTTCTTGGCACAGGTCAAGAAGTGCATGGAAGAAAAGGGCAAATGCTACATCGTCACAAGTGAGGGTGCACATTATGCCGACGGCACGTATATTTCAGCCGGTGAAGCTAAAAACGACGGCTTCGGACACGCTATTTTAGGCGGTGCCGGAGAAACCTTGAAAAACATGATCTTAGAAGCCGGCATTGCACCTCGTGCAAAGGTACAGGATCTAAGTACGGCTGCACGCTCTTCTAACTTTGCTCAGTCCTTGGTTGATGTAAGCGAAGCATTTGAGTTAGGTATGTCCGCTCATATGAGAAGTGCTGACGGTAAATTTACCGGTGAAGTAGTCGCAGTACAGCGTGAATATATCGATGGTAAATACAATGCGAAATTCATCAGCGGACCTGCCGAAAACTTCGCAAACCATGTTAAGCATGTACCTACAGAATGGATTCTGCCAAACTATCAGGGTTTGACAAAGGAATTCTATGATTATATCACACCGTTAATTGAAGGTGAGCCTACATTGATTATGGAGAACGGTATTCCTAAAACAATTAAGCCGTTCAATATGCGCTAAGTTTCATATAAATACGATATCGCTTGATGTCGTATTTTTTTGTATGACGGGCATGCCCGTATTCTGTGGTGGAAGTCCACAAAGGCGTAGCTATCAACGAACTAAATAGCGACTGGCAAGTTTCATATCGCGAGGTATGGGAGAGAAGAAGCCATAGCGAAATCGTAGCCCTACGAACAGAAACCTGATAATAAGGCATATATGGCGGGCAATTTGGCAAGAAACAACGAAGCCCAAAAGATAGCCGTAACCCATGTATGTAAATCAGGAGGGTAGACGAGGAAAGAATACGGACTTATCCCGTGAGGTCTCATTGGCTCAATAGCGAGACGTAGAACGACGTGCAGTGAGGAGTAGTAACAACGAACAATGAGAAGTCAGCAGAGGTCATAGTAGGTGGAAGCACTGAAGGAGCGAACGTATCAATCGTGCAACACAAATGTATGTTTTCTATGAATGTCCGACAGAGAAACAGCGGAAACGTAAATGAAGCCAAGAACTCATAAACGTAGGATAAATCATGGAAAAGCGGAAAGGAGAGGAGCACACAAAG
>CAJTJP010000020.1 GCA_910576855.1 Erysipelotrichales bacterium | reverse complement strand
CCTTTTGGTATGCTTGGTTCATGTTTTCTCTGTCAAGTATCTTGTTTAATAACTCCGACATACTTTGTGTGCTCCTCTCCTTTCCGCTTTTCCATGATTTATCCTACGTTTATGAGTTCTTGGCTTCATTTACGTTTCCGCTGTTTCTCTGTCGGGCATTCATAGAAAACATACATTTGTGTTGCACGATTGATACGTTCGGTCCTTCAGTGTTTCCACCTACTATGACCTCTGCTGACTTCTCATTGTTCGTTGTTACTACTCCTCACTGCACGTCGTTCTACGTCTCGCTATTGAGCCAATGAGACCTCACGGGATAAGTCCGTATTCTTTCCTCGTCTACCCTCCTGATTTACATACATGGGTTACGGCTATCTTTTGGGCTTCGTTGTTTCTTGCCAACTTGCCCGCCATATATGCCTTATTATCAGGTTTCTGTTCGTAGGGCTACGATTTCGCTATGGCTTCTTCTCTCCCATACCTCGCGATATGAAGCCTGCCAGTCGCTATTTAGTTCGTTGATAGCTACGCCTTTGTGGACTTCCACCACAGAATACGGGCATGCCCGTCATACAAATAAAAGCATGAATTTTTCATCATGCTTCATTCTTAATATACATTTGATAGCGATCTCCTCGCTCCTCAAAGTTTTTAAAAAAGCCATAGCTTGCGGCTGCCGGTGACAATAATACTACCGAGCCCTTTTGACTGACCTGCTTGGCTGTTTCAACCGCTTCCGCTAGATCCTTGACAACGGTATACGGAATATGCAGCAGCTTTGAGAGGACACTGCCGCTGTCATACATCAAAATCACATGATGAATCGGATGTGCATTGAGGTAGTCGGACAACGGCGTATAATCGATACCGCGATCCATTCCCCCAAGCAGCAGCGTATCCGTTTTCGGCAGTGATTTCAATGCCTGTATCGTTGTTTCGCAGATCGTTGAAATAGAATCATCATACCAATGTAAGTCATGCAGATATCCGACATACTCCAAGCGATGGGACAGAGGAGCGAAGCTTTTCAGTGCCGCAAGAGAGTCCGTATAGGAAATGCCGAGCTGCTTCGCCAAATAGAATACGATCGCAATATCATAGCGATTGTGCTTACCTAATAGCGTTGTTGCCTGATCATCGATCGTAATGCTTTCATTTTCAATATGAAGCGTTTGATCCTCAATAAAGATATCCGCATCCTCATGCTCCATAGATGCACTGATTATTTGTGAATAAATGTCATCATTCTGAAGGGAATGCTCCAGCACGATCATATCCTGCTTGTCCTGATAACGCCAAATATTTTCCTTCGCATGAACATACCTTTCATAGGTTCCGTAATGATCTAAATGCTCCTCATATAAATTCAGCAGTACTCCGAAATGCGGCGCATAGTGCGTATATTCCAGTTGATGACAGGACAGCTCATACACAACAATTGTATCCGCTTGAATGAC
Organism: Erysipelotrichales bacterium; assembly: GCA_910576855.1. Lineage (GTDB taxonomy): Bacteria > Bacillota_I > Bacilli_A > Erysipelotrichales > Erysipelotrichaceae > C-19. The sequence continues at coordinate 61,509 of CAJTJP010000020.1, read as the reverse complement.
CTCAAGCTGATCGAAGGCAGGCTTACCAATATTCCCTAACAGCACACAGGGCTTATGCTTACTCACGGTATGATACAGAAGTGATGCAGTCGTACTTTTCCCCTTCGTACCGGTAATACCGATCGTCTGCTTACCATAATATTTTAAGAACAGATTCGTCTGTGAATTCAGCTTATTCTCTGGAAGCCTATGTGTCAATACGATGCCCGGACTTTTCATAACGATATCATACGCATCGAGTTCCTGATAATGCTCACCGATAATCGTCTTGACATTGGTAAGCTTGTTTGTATCGATCGGATGTAGATCCGCAATCGTCAATTCCTGATTCGGCAGATATTTTCGGATATAATGATATGTCGACTGCCCTTCCTTACCGAATCCTAAAATTGCAATGCGCTTATTTTTCAATTCTTCTATGATCGGCGGCATAATCAACCTTCTTTCACAAGCGGTAAAAATATATCGGGAATCAGATTTTCCTGATTGAAATAATGCGCATACGGATTTTTTTGATTGCGATAGCTTTCATACTGCGGCAATGTTTGATAACGGCGCAACAACAGCGGAAGTGCTTTTCCTTCCTTTTCCAATGCGGCTATTTTCATACAGATTGCCGTATTTACCTCAGAACGGCTGCCGACGCATTCAAACGGCTTTTCGCTTTGATAGCCGATCAGCTGTTCCATCGTTTGAATCAACGCTTGATCCTCCAACAAATTCTTGCGGAATACGGAATGCAGTTCATCATCGCTTAAGAACGGCATTAAAATAAAGTAAACAAACAGGCATTTCGGACAGCTTCCGCACCAAATATCTGCCTTACTGCCGACATTACAGCTGCGGAATGCTTCGTGATATTGCGGATACTTCGCAAAATGCTCGGCAATTTGAAATTCCGACCAACCGCGCAATAAAGAGAAGTAATATACGCCTGAATCAATATAAGCTTTTTCATACTCATGGAAATCCTGTTCAAACTGAAAGCTTTTTGAATACTGATGATTGATTTGTGTTCCTGCCACGGTGCTCTCGTTAGCACTGTCTTCATTACTTAACACTACATAACGAAGATCATTCATATACGCAAACAAGCTCGAGGAAAAGGCAACCAATGCCGAAAACGGCGTATGTCCGTTTAAAAAGCCCTTTTTGTTGCATTCCAGCATATTCGCATCGAGAGTACGTTTGACCTTGATGACATCTTTCTCATCAAAGCCGCCGATATCCACAGTGTCCTGTGTTGCCTTGCGTGTATTGATGATATAGGCACACCGCTTCATATCCAGCTGCTTGCACAGCTCCGTTGTTACGGCAGAATCCTTACCGCCGCCGATCGGTATCATACAGCCGCTTAACGCTCTTGTTCCCTTTGTATCGGCAAAGCTGCTTCCCAAAGCCTTGATATACATGAAGTCATCGATTGAAACAGTAATATGATTCGTATAAAAGAATTCCTGAAGGCCTAAAAAGTATTGCTTCTTCCACCATGCAAGCTGCGTATCATCGATTGCTCCCGCATGAATTTCTACAGCCGGTGAACAGGTGATTTTCCAATAGCTTGACAGTTCGACCATACCGATCGAAAATATCAACTTTTGAATGATTTCATCATTTTCATCAAAATATTTCACATGCTGCTTATCGATTGTCCAAGTCGGATGAAACTGTGCCAATCCGACGATTTCAAAATCATAACGAAAGGTGATCGTATTATTTGTTTCCTCTATATGATATGCGTTATAACGAAATAACGGGTATCGTTCTCTGAATTCAAGAAATTTTTCCATCATGTTCTCCTATCCTTATTTGATTTCCACGTGATATTCATTCAAGGCCTGATGATTTTGATATAATATCTCAGCTACCTCTTTTCCTACATAACGAAGCGTAAAGGGCTGATACAGCTTTTTCGTGACATCCTCCTTATCCTTCGGATATCGAATAATAAAGCCGTATTTATAAGCATTGTCCGCAAGCCATTCAGCCAATTTACTGTCCTCACTTTCCTCTTTATCGTCCTTGGCATCGTTATCCTGCGGCTGCAGCAGTTCATCATCGACACTGCTGCTTTCCCTGCCGACCGGCTGAAAGCGAATCAGTGTTCCTAGCTGATATTCACTTTGTCCGGGATAATCCCAAAAGCGGCGAAAATCATCGCGCCCGTATTTCAGCATCATGCTTTCATAGATCGGCACCTGATCCTCATAGGAAATATATCCGGCAGTCAAAATCAGATTTCCGCATGTCTTATTATTCACCTTGGAAATATCACTGCACAGCTTCTGCAGCGGTTTTTTCACCTCAGACAGCACCTTGATATCACTTTTACCGTCAACGAGTGATACGTGCGGTACATCCTTCACACTGACCAGCTTTTTCGGCTGATATGTATACAAGGTTTCTTCATCATCAATCAGCGTCAATAAAGAAGCAGGATCATTAACGATGTCTGCATTTTGGATATAATCATTCTCTTCCTCATAAAATGTACGCAATGTATCATAAGAATATGCCTTAAGCAGTGTTTCTAAGCCTGCATAATCCAAATGATTTTTAAAATCATTGATAAACGCAATGATCGTTTCATTTGAGGCAGAGCGTACCTCCTTGGCTCGATTGTACCAAAGCGTATTACGTAATACAAAGCCCTCTGTTTCTATATAAGGCAGAAACTGCTCAGGCTTGAGCTGTTGAGAAATCATATAATTAATATCATCGTTGGATAAATGTTCTAAAATAATATCACGATTTTCGCTTGTAACATACGGATAACGCGCAAGCTCATCATAATGACGATTCATTACCGTAAAACAGATACCGAATAAAACCAATAGACTTGTGATAAATACTATTCGCTTAGCTTTCATATCTTACACCTCAAAAGGTATTATATCACACTTCAAGGCTTGATGAAATCATTTATAAGCATTGCGGCGATTTTCAAACACTTTTACATAAAGATAGATGTACCATTGATTATTGAGCGAATAAATCGTGCTTGCCATCAGTCTTTTACAGTTGCTTTGAGTGATTGAAGGATCCAAAAAGCTGCGCATATCGACCTGATGATAGCTGAAATCCTGTTCCACCAAATTGCGATATACGAATTTAGGCATCGGTGAAGCATGAATGTAGGCCTTCCACAACGCCTCTGCATACTGCCTGACACATTCCCTTTCACGCTCGTTTAATTGATATACAGCAGCTTCATACAGAAAATGCTGATAAAAAGCGTTATAGGACTGCTTATCGGGCTTTAGCTTTGAATCATTTAAAAGCTTTGTCTGTAAAGCACCGGCGCAATTTGAAACTCTGTTCAATCGGCGCATCAGCCATTGATATTGGCTGTGATTCATAATCAGTTGTGTTTGTATGCGTTTATAAGTCATATGTATTCTCCTTTATCATTGATATGTCCTCATATATACATACTCATAAACAGATGAAATCCCAAAAAAAATTTAATTTTTTTTAATTATCGGTAGGAAGCACTTACTACAACCTCAGTTTTCTGATTGATTTATCACTGCTGCCCGATGAAAATCAATCGTTCTGCGCTATTTTAGAATATCGTATTGCGTGAAATTGATGTGTAGTTTAAAATAAGCTCGCATAGTACAAGAACAATAATTATAACGATAAATGAAAAGACAAAGACAGGCGGTGAGATCATGAAATTCAGTCCCGAGGACGATCGATACATTTATGAATTGATAAGTAAGAATATCAAATATTTCAGACTTCATAATAACAGCAAGTACAGCAGTTACGGTAAAATGACACAGGAACAGCTTGCCGAAAGAGCCGATTTAAGTTACAGCTTGATCAGTAATATTGAATCCGTTAAGGTACAGCAGTCATTCAGTATCGCTGTATTATTCGTATCGCACGTGTTTTAGAGGTCGATATCAGAGAATTCTTTGTCGATCGAGGCTTATAACAAGCACTCTTTTTACTTATTCATACTCCATGAGTCGATCATATATATTCAGGTGCTTCAAGGCATATTCGATACATTGATTCATAAATTCATTTCTGCTGATATCGATTATACTTGCCGTTTTATCTATTTCTTCCAGTGTTTTTGAATCTATACGAATCGTAACGACTGCCTTTTCAACCGATACAGATTTCTTATAAGGAACAAATTCATTCATTACATCACGCCTTTTCTTTATCTATTGTAATGCTCTGATTGTCTGATTTCTATATTCAATATGTGAATTATAAAGTGAATCAATTACAGACTACAAAGCTGTAATCAGCAGTAGAAATATTGATATACAGGTGATAAAGAAAATGAGATCACACAAGAAAAAAACTACTCAGATGCGATTTTGAGTAGTTTTTATAATTTCTTCAACTTTTTTTAGCCAGGTACGTTGACGAACCCCTCGCAATTTCTTCAGTTTTTATTGAGCCAGGCACATCTGACAAACGCCTCACAATGAAGATAAAAATATTTGAAAACACTTTTATCCTCACTCACATTATACCAAATCATTTTTATAATGCAACAATAAAAGCTATAAAATTTCCTTTTCATCAATCGATGACCCGTCTTTATTAAACCACACACAAATTTTTCATCAACGGTGTACTTTACTATAAATACCGAAACAAAAAAAACAAGCCTGAAAAAAGACCGAATGATCGGTCTTTTACTCTACCTTACTGTAAATGCAGTTCATCAAGCTTCAACAGCTCAACGACTGCCTGTGCCCTTCCCTTGACACCCAGCTTCAGCATCACATTAGAAATATGATTGCGTACGGTTTTATCCGAAATTTTCATCATCGCAGCGATTTCCTTTGTGCTGTAATTTTGAATCAACAAATCAAACACTTGTTTTTCTCGCCTTGTTAATATCGTTTGCGTATTGATACCCCCTATACTTATGATGCTTACAGTTTATCATATGCAGAATCCTCATTTTGGTTAGGATTATGTAATACATCATAGATATTTTGGGCAACGGCCTGCGGTACGACTGCGGCAATTTCCTCAACGCTTGCTTCCTTTAAACGCTTCATGCTTTTAAAATGTTTCCAGATTTCTTTTTTACGCACTTCACCGATTCCCGTTACTTCATCTAAAATCGATTTAGTCATTGCCTTATTGCGCAGTTTGCGATGATAAGAAATCGCAAAGCGATGTACTTCGTCCTGCATCTGTGTCAACAAGAAAAATAATGAGGAATCACGCAGAATCGGAATGATCTTACCGTCTTTATCCATCAATTCATTCGTGCGGTGATTGTCGTCCTTCACAAGACCGCAAAGCGTGATATCGAGTTCCAGAGCCGATAATATTTCCTTGGCGGCCTCAATCTGTAACCAACCGCCGTCCACGATCAATAAATCGGGAAAACGTCCTTGTTCCTTCAGCAAGCGAAAATAACGGCGATAAATGACTTCCTTCATCGAATCTAAATCAGAGATATAGGTACCCAACTTATACAGACGATAATCCTGCTTGCTGGGCTCTCCGTCCTTAAATACGACCATACCGGATACATTGAAGCTTCCCGAAATATGCGAGTTATCAAAGATTTCAATGCGATGAATATCCTTTTGAAAGATATCGCAAAGCTGCTTCATCGCTTCCTCACGTCGATTTTCTTTACGCTCCACAAGCTCAAATTTTTGTTGATGAACATTTTTCGCATTCGCAATTACCATTTCCACAAGCTTCAGCTTATCACCGCGCAACGGCTGGAGCAGCTTCGTATCAAGCGCTTGTGCCAATACACTGATATCATAATACTGCGGCAATAAAATCTCCTGCGGGAGTGGATGCTGCTCATAATACTGCAGAATAAAGGAAAGGAAAGCATCCTCCTCATTTTCATACAAGGGTGTGATATGCAGAGTGCGCTCCAACAGCTTGCCGCCTCTTAAGAAAAAGCCTTGTATCGATATATAGCCCTTATCAACATAACAGCCGAAAACATCACGATCCTTACGATCCTTGAAATCAATCTGCTGTTTTGCCGTTACATGAGTGATCGCTTGAATCAGATCATGCTTTTCCTTTGCCTTTTCAAACTGCAGCTCCATGCTTGCCTGTTCCATTTCCTGTCTCAGCTGATTCAGCATTTCCTTGACATCACCCTTTAAAAACTTACGGATTTCATTTGCCATTTTCTGATAACAGGCATCATCGATTTCATGGACACAAGGCCCTAAGCATTGCTTCATATGATAATACAAGCATTCTTTTTTTTGTAAACGAGCGCATTTTCTTAACGGATACAGCTGATTTAACAGTCTCATTGTTTCCCATGCAGCTGATGAATCGGGAAAAGGACCGAAATATTCAGCCTTTTTATCCTTTGTATTACGTACAACTCTTAATATCGGTGCTTTCTCTTTAGTTAATTTGATATACGGATACGTTTTATCATCCATAAACATGATATTATACGGCGGTGTATGCTTTTTGATCAAATTAATTTCCAATAACAGTGCTTCCTTTTCACTGCCGGTAACGATAAATTCAAAATCATCAATATTGGCGACAAGCCGCTGTGTTTTAAAATCATGTGCACCGACAAAATACTGTCGTACACGATTTTTCAGCTTTTTCGCTTTGCCGACATAAATGATATCGCCGTCTTTGTTTTTCATTAAGTAGCAACCGGGTAACGGCGGCAGGATCTTCAGCTTGTCCTCAATATTTGCCATATTAGCCATGACGCTTCCCTACCTTTTTCAGTGTTACGACAGTGGCACCCATACCGCCCTCGCCCTGTCCGCCTAAGCGATAAGCCTCAACCTTGCTATCTCTTTTTAAATACTGATGAATACCGTTACGAAGTGCACCGGTACCGTTGCCGTGAATGATACGAACCGAATATACATGATTCAATATCGCATTATCCAAATATTTATCTACGACAGGTACTGCTTCGGCAACCTTCATTCCGATAATATTTAATTCCATGGAAAAGTGAGTGCTCGTTTTATGAAGCTGATAGCCCCTTTCCTTGATTTTCTTTTTTTCCTTGGCTTTTTCCACTAACAATAAATCCTGTTTTTTCGTATTCATACGCAGTCCGTTGACAAGCACACAAATCTTATCCTTGTTGATTTCAATGATTTCACCTTGTGTATGCGAATGACGAATGCTGACACGATCCCCGATTTGAAGCTCGACAGACGGCTGTGCTTCCTCATTATCCTCACTGAAATGAATATCGGATAAGCGCTTAGCGGCATCGGTAAGCTGATGCGGCTTGACGTCCTTGGGAAGCTGCTTCAGCTCCTCTAATAAGGATTCTGCTTGAGTGAGTGTTTCATTGAGCTGCTGCTCATAGCGCTCCTTCAACTGCTCCATCTCACGCTGCTTGTTTTTTTCAAAAAGCTTTTGTTGGTCCTGAAGCTGCGTGCGCAATGCCTGCACCTCATTCAACACCGCCTCTGTTTTCTCTTTCTCCTGCATCAAATCCGCGGATTCCTGCTCCAGCTTTTCCATCAATCGTTCCTGATCGCTTAGATTCGCTTCACGAAGCGCTTCTGCCTTCTGCAGGATATGCTCCTTCATATGATAGCGCCGAGCAATCGCAAGCGCGTTAGAAGCGTTGCTGACACCTTCTAAATACCGATAAGTCGGCCGCATCTGCTCCATATCAAATTCAACACCGGAAATCAAAATATGATCCTGCTGCTTCGCATAGCTTTTTAGGGCATGAAAATGCGTTGTCGCTAAAACAAAGGCATTCGATGTACAAAGCTCATCCAACAAGGCCACGGCTAAGCATTCGCCCTCTTTCGGATCGGTTCCGCTGCCTAATTCATCAAGCAGCACCAAGGAATCCTCGTTTACCTTTTCGCAAATCATCGCCAGTTTTGAAATATGCGCAGAAAAGGTAGAAAGCGATTCCTGAATCGATTGATCGTCACCGATATCAACAAAAATCTGAGTGAACAACGGTAAGACTGCTCGCTCAGCCAAAAGCGGCATACCGCTCTGCGCCAAGCATGCGGCCAAGCCGATACTTTTTAAGGTAACGGTTTTTCCGCCGGTGTTGCTTCCTGTAATCAACAAGGTTCGATGCGGCGGTTTTAATTCATACGTATTGGCTACGACCTTTTTAGGATCGATCAGCGGATGACGAAAGCGCTCTAAATACAGATGTGCTCCGTTTTGATCCACTTGTGCGATACAGCCATTATGCTCCTTCGCATACTGCGCCTTCGCAAAATACGCATCCAATAAGGTAAAAGTCTCCTGATTCGCAGCCAAAGCATCACTGTGCTCCTTAACATTTAAGGTAAGCTCCTTTAATATGCGGGCTACCTCTTCCTGCTCCTGACTTTTCAGCGCAGCTGCTTTATTATTTAATTGAAACAGTACCTGCGGCTCTACATAGGCGGTCTGTCCCGATGCACTTTCCCCATGGACAAAGCCGTGTACACTGTTTTTTTCACTGATTTTTACAAGCACGCAGACACGCTGATTGCGGCTCGTTGTGATCGTGTCTGTCAGCTTGTTGGAATTGGCGGCGACAAAGCGCTGTGCTTCAGCGGCAATATCGCCCTCGCATTGCCGAATGCTTTTGCGAAGTGAAAACAGCTTCTCAGAGGCCTTGTCCATCACTTCATCATGTACATTGATACAACGCTCGATTTCCCTTGAAAGCTGCTTCGTATCACTGAAGGCAGCATATAATTCATCTAAATGCTCCGTCTTGATTTCACACTGCTTGCGATATTGTACGACCGCATCGATACAATTCGCCTGCTGCGCAATGCGATTCAATTCAAACGGACGAAGTATCTTATCACGTTTGGCATCTTTGATTGCCTCGCTGATATCATACAGACCGGGTAACGGCAATAAGCCGTAGCGCACGACACACGCCAATGCATCTTGCATGCGCTGTATCTCCTGTTTGATCCATAAATAAGAAAAAGAAGGCTGCTGCTCATTCAGCAGCTTTCGTGCTGAAGAAAAACGACAATACGCCGCTATCTGCGCTTTACATTCCTCAAACTGCAGGGCACAATATTCACTCATCTCATTCACCTGCAAGTCGCTGCACAAGCTGATTTACCTTTCCTTCATCTAATTCATGATCCAACAGCCAATTCTTGATATGCTTCAAATCCTCTTGGTTGAGCATCGTTGAAGGCGTAACGATCTTTTGAATTGATTTCAGTTCACTGATCGTATCATCAGCAAAAAACAACAGCCCCTCAGTAAGCGCATTGATCGGCTTTAAAAAGCTATCCTCTACAATATGAATTCCATTCGCAAATAAAGGAGTCATAAACACAAAGGATAAAACCATCACCGCAACTAACCCCTGCAGCGCTCCGATCAGCGTTCCCAAAAGCACATTGACCTCCTGAAGGATCGGAAGCTTACCTACAGCCTTTAAAATCGGCTTTAAAAACAATACGATAATTGATAGTAAGACAAACAATACAATGAACATCAAGGAACGATTCAGCGATTCATAAAAGATCGGACCGGCGATCGTATCTGCCATCGGAGTCATATCCTTCGGATATATCGAAATCACCTTAGCCAGCGGTGAGGATAAAAACCATGACAGTAAGCCGCAGACCAAAAAGCCGAAACATCCCAGTGCCTTTAATAAAAAGCCTTGACGATATCCGCTGTACGCAAAAAGCGCAATAATCAATACAACAGCTATATTTAATACATATATATATTCACTCGGAAATAACATTGTAACACCTCATTTATTTGTGCGCAGCATGTTTTTATATTTTAACACGGAATGAACAGATACGCAAATATACAATCGTATTTATCATTCCAATCATAAATATTCTTATTCAAATACAAATTATTTTTCATCCTCATAAGTATTTTATATGTGAATTTTCTAAATTACAACCGATTATTCTGTCCTTTCAAAAACGAATCAGAACAACTTCACTTTTACTTCACAATCAACATAGAATATGATACCATTGTACATAGATTTTACCATTACCGATATTTAGAACAGGAGAATTTTATGAGTACGGTTTCCATAGCTCTGTCAAATACAGAAATTGATGATTTATTTCAACGTTATCCAATGGCGGAAAAGCGTAAAACACCTGCCTATGCGAAATGGCAGATCAAGCTGAGTGATTGCGTTATTACCGCCTATGAATCAGGAAAGGTCGTTTTTCAAGGCGATGGTGCTGAATTTCATTCTTCCTCTTATCAAGGTGCAGTGAAGCGAATGCCTGTACCCTCAATTTCAATCACGTATCCTCAATGCGGCAGTGATGAGGTTGGTACCGGCGATTATTTCGGCCCTGTCTGTGTATGTGCCGCTTATGTGAGTGAAAAGGATGCAGAGTGGCTGAAGTCCTTAGGTGTTCAAGATTCTAAAGCGATCAAGGATGATACGATCTTAACGATCGGTCCGAAGCTGATGGAGCGCCTTGTGCATTCGCTGTTGATTTTAGATAATGAAACGTATAATCGTATTCATCCCGATCATAATATGGTCGCAATCAAATGTAAGCTTCACAATCAGGCCTTTGTTCATTTAAGACATAAGCTGAAGGCCTTACCGAAGCATATCATTATCGATCAGTTTGTGAAAAAAGAAAGCTATTATCGCTACTTAAGACAAGAAGCTGAGGTTATTGAAGGAATTCACTTTGAAACAAAGGCTGAGAATAAATATATGGCAGTTGCGGCAGCCTCTGTGATTGCGCGTTATGCGTTTCTGATGCGCTTTGAAGCAATGTGTCAAGCATACGACTTCCCTTTCTTAAAGGGTGCTTCTGCCAAGGTCGATCAAAATATCGTTGATTTTGTGCAACGATACGGACAGGCTTCTCTTACTAAGGTAGCAAAGCTTCACTTTGCGAATACGAAAAAAGCAGGCTTATAAAGTCTGCTTTTCATCAGCACTTTTACAGCTGTTTTCTTGAAACCTGCAGTTCTATTGCATAAGGTAATTGAACAAGCTCGATATTTGCCGCCTTCAGCATACGCTTGCTTGCCTTTACTTCCTCACTGTCTGCATATTTATCGCATTCATACACGATTCTGGAAATCCCGCTCTGAATGATTGCCTTTGCACACTCGTTACAAGGAAACAAAGAAACATAGATCGTACAGCCCTGCAGACTTTGTGTGCTGTTTAAGATGGCATTCAGCTCCGCGTGAACGACGAACGGATATTTGGTTTCCGCAAATGCGCCTTCTCTTGCCCATGGGAATTCATCATCGCTGCAGCCGTTAGGAAAGCCGTTATATCCGATACCGACAACTCGATGCTGATGCGACACGATACAAGCACCGACCTGAGTGCTCGGGTCCTTACTGCGGCGCGCACTCAAATGCGCCAATCCCATAAAATATTCATCCCATGTCAACACATCACTTCGTTTCATATCCCCAGTTCCTCCTTTGAATAATAATGTAAATAAGCTTGTTGGATTCGTTTCGCATAGCTGTCCAAGCCTAATTTTTTTACCGTATGATAATATGTGCGATCAATTTGTCGATCCAGCGGTTCAATCAAATCCAACTTGGAGGCCATACCGAAGGACAGTCCGACCAAAATCGCAAAGCTGATCGTTACATGGATTCGCAAATGCGCCCAACGCGGTACTTTGGTAAAGATAATTCCCATAAAGACTCCGGCTACTAAACCGCCCAAATGCGCAAACAATGATATTCCCGGCAGCAGTGAAATCAAGGCATTCATGACCAATAAACGCATGACTGAAGCCTTTACCATCGGATTTTGAATACTGTGATCGGCAAACAGAGTTACGATGACCGCACCGAACAAGCCGAAAACTCCGCCGCTGATGCCTAAACAAATCGAGTTTCCCTCAGTTAAGAAAACGAACAGATTTCCGATAACGATCGAGCCGATCAAGATCATCAAGTACTGCAGCTTGGTATAAGAGCGCTCACAGACCTTACCGATCGAATACAGCGCCATCATGTTACATAACAGATGAATGATATCCAAATGTAAGAAGCCTGCGGTAATCATGCGCCAATATTCATGCAGGGAGATGATATTCATTTTATAATAGGCACCGCCCAATAAGGCAGCGATGATATCATTTTCCAAGTAAGAGCTTAATAATGCGACAAGCAACCATACAAGCATACAAATACCGACTGTGACAGTCGTGACCAACGGCATTTTCTGTACAAAACCCTGTTGCTTCAGCTTGCGTAAGCTTGCGGCTTGAAGCTCCTCTAAAGAATGCGTCAATTGAATAACTTCCTTTTGCGGCTCCGGCGAATCATAGACAGCCTCACCGATGCCTTCAAAGCACGCCTTGACCCCTTCCTCCTCACAGCTTCCGGGATGTATCGGAGCAATCAAGCAGCTTGCTTCTCTTTGTATTTCAGCATCATCACTTGTATGCAGAATCAAAAGCTGTGTATTTCTTTGCGTAAGCTGTGCAATCACTTGATGAACCTGTCTGATTGACGGCATTTTAAGTGCGAGCTGTTCTTTGTCAAGTGAAGTCAAATAGATGATCGGATAATCCTTTTGTGCCGGATTCATCAGCCATTTATCCTGCTTATATTGACGTACCGTTACAAGTTGATATTGATATTTGCTGACTAAAAAATGCAGCAGCTGAAACACATATAATTCTTCCTTTTTCGCATCCATAGAAATCACCTCATTTCTCTTAATTCATTTAAAGTATCCTCAAAATATTCGGGACATTCAGCCTCAACAACAATCGTTTCCTTAGTACGCGGATGCACAAAGGTCAGCTGATGCGCATGCAGATACTGACCGAATTCACGAAATGCCTTGCGATAGCTGTACTTGGGATCGCCCGCAACCGGATGATCGATATATTTCATATGTACGCGTATTTGATGCGTTCTGCCTGTTTCCAAGCGACATTCTAACAAGGTAAACTGTGAAAAACGCTCCAAGACCTTAAAATGGGTTCGTGCAGCCTTTCCGTTTTCGGCAACCGTCATTTTCTGACGATCCTTGCTATCTCTGGCAATCGGTGCGTCAATCGTTCCGAAATCATGCTGAATGACTCCGTGAACAAGCGCATAATACAAACGATTGACCGTTTTTTTCTGCAATTGCTCCGCCAAATCCCGATGTGCTGCGTCATTTTTCGCGACAATGATCAAGCCGGTCGTATCTTTATCGATACGATGAACGATTCCCGGCCTCAGCTCACCGTTGATTCCGGAAAGATCCTTACAGTGATACAACAATGCATTCACAAGCGTATCGCGATAATGCCCTGCGGAAGGATGAACGACCGTTCCCTTGCCCTTGTTGATAACGATGACATCACTGTCCTCATAGCGAATATCAAGCGGTATGTTCTGAGCCTCGATCGATACCTCAGTTTCCTTGGGCAGCTCGATCAAAACTTCATCACCGCTTTTTACTTTGGTATTGCTTTTGCATGGCTTAGCGTTGATCAGCACATTTCCCTGCTTGATCAGCTCTTGGATTCTGCTTCTTGATAAATCATTTGCCTGATCACTTAGATATTTATCAATTCGCTGCTGATGAAATGCTTCCTCTACCAAAAAACGATTCATTTTTTTAACCGAAAGCCGCTGTTTTCCAAGAGAACATCGACGATAATCAGGAATACGCCGATACATAATGCCATATCCGCAACATTGAAAATCGGAAAATCATATCCGAAAATAATAAAATCTAAAAAATCACGCACATGCTGAAAGCATAAACGATCGATAAAATTGCCGATCGTACCAGCCATCATCATTATCAAGGATACCTTAACAAGCTCATCCGCTTCCTTTTGATTGCGATAAAACATCACCATGATAATCAATGCGATAATTGTGATGATGTAGAAAAACCACATTTTCCCCTCCAGCATACTCCATGCCGCACCGGTATTTTCTGCATAGGTCAAACGAAAAAAGCCGGGTATTACACTGATTGCGCCGCTGCTCAGCGTTGTTTCTGCCGCTATTTTAGTTATCTGATCGATCAACACCACAACGATTCCTATAAATACATGCTTTAGTTTCATGACTTCACCTTTTCATTCTCTTAAATACCAGTATATTATACACATTTTCTAACCATTTTACAAAGTATAACACAAAGTTTTCCCATGAATTGTGCAGTGATAGATTATATACCGCAAAATCACTCTCTCACATGCAATGATTTGTTTTATATCACTGCTTATCTCCGAAAAAAAACCGTTAAATAACGGTTCTCACAAATCTCAAGCAAGCCTTTCACAAGTAGACATTAATTCAAGGAGGGGGAATTGTAAGGGAGATACAGTTTAGGTACTGCTTGCAAGAGAGGAAATATTTAATTTACCTTCTTAGTATACATCATTTATTTTCATAAGTCAATGTATTTTTTTACATTTTATGAAAATTATTTCAATACTGTGTTTCCTTCCCCGCTCCTTCATCAAATAAAATCAAATTTAATCACGAATATCGATCCATTGACGTGCGTCCTTTGCGCATGTAATCGTTACGGTTTCAATTTCATCCGTGGAATAATGATGATGGAATGAAGTCAGCTTATGATCCTTCAAGCCTTCAATAAATACATTGTAATATTGCTTAAAGCCGGACCACGACCATGAAAGGTCCTTGATTTTGATGCGGCTGTCGCTTTTCTTATAATTCAACAAGCTGCTGAATTCAATGCTTACATGATCCTTCATTGATTCATCATAATCAAACAGAATGCGAATATCATCATCGATATCAAGACGCAGCGCATGACGCTCGCTTACTGTCGTATCAAGTATCGTTGTTTCACTTACCTCACTGTATTCTACAAACTCATAATCCGATAATTCAAATAAACAAAGACCGAAGCCGATTGACAGAAAAACCATTGAAACAACTATTTGAATAATAAACTTTCTCATATCAATGACCTCCCTTGCATAAATAACGATCGATTAATGAAATAACGGCACCGCATCCGATAATCGCACCGATGACCAAGAAGTAAAAGCCGATAACCGTAACTCCCTGAAAGCTCATGGCAATCAGCCATGCCAACAGACAGCTCAATACAATGATTGCCATGATAAAGGGAATCATAAACAGGAAGCCGAAGATTGACATACAGATTCTCAATAATGAGGGTGCTTGATAATCATGACTTTCCTCATGTTTATATTCATGAGTATAGTGATGAGCGCTGTGCTGATGCGCCTTTTCATCGGTTTCTTCCGATTTGTTTTCGGATTCTTCCGCGCTTGCGTCCTTTGTGCCTTCGGTAAAGCGGCGAACCGCTTCCTTTGCCTGTTCGAAATTAAAGCTTTCCTTTACATCGTCCAAGATCGTCGTATCCTGCTTATGCTTAAAATGTGCCCATCGTCTGCTTGTGATATTAATCAATGAGACGATAAATATTATGATATAGAGAATACTGCAGATCGTATGCCATATCCACGCGAAGGTACTGCCGATACCGTATCCAAACAGCCCTCTTAATAAGGAAGCACCGACGGATTCCATAATTTCAAAGGGAATTCGTAATATCGCCAATACGATCAATACCACCAATACCTCAAACATCAAACGCACGATGCTGTCTACATCCATGCTTGTGATTTTACTTAAGAAGCTTTGAAAGCCTTCAAATAAAACGTCCAGCACTTCATTTACCTTTTTATCAAAGCTGTCCGTGCTCTTTGCCTGTTTTGGATCGATATTGTACGCATCCAGTATTTCCTTTATCATTTCATCAATATCGCCGAAGCTTTCAATCACTTCTTCCTCACTCATGCCTTCGGATACCTTTTCGTCGATATGATTGATATATTCATCGATGATATCCTTGCGCTCTGCTTCTTTGATTACAGCCAAGTGCTGATTCATATAATCAATAAACTGTTCCTTATTCATCATTTTCACTCTCCTTGATAAATGCGTTTACCTGTTCATGAAAGGTTTTCCATTCCGCCAGCAGCAGCTTTTTCTGTTTCCTGCCGGATTCGGTCAACCGATAATACTTGCGGGGCGGACCTTCAGAGGATTCCTCTAAATAGGTCTCAAAATAATGCTCATTTGTCAAACGCTTCAATAACGGATAGATCGTGCCCTCATTTACATTCACTACCTTACTGACCTCGTTTACCAGTTCATATCCGTACATGTCCTTCTTATTGACGGATAACAGCACGATCAGCTCCAGTACCCCTTTCTTGAATTGTGAATTCATTACCTTCACCTCACTATTATAATACAACCAGTACCTTGCATTGTCAAGTACCGTGTTTAATAAAATAGCTTTTGTTGGGTAAAAGATTCATTCACTCTTATTTTATTATGTGTTTTTATGCGTATTTTATGAAGTACCGGATAAGGACAGTAATGTAAAAAAACTGTTTACTGATAGGATATCAGTGAACAGTAAGTGATTGAGACAGTAATTAATTGCATTGTTTATTTCTGATCCTTATCTCTTTGTAAAACTGCGCTGAACGATGATTTTTTCAATCGCAGCGACATAAGCAAAATCATGATCATCGGCATACAGACGATAAACAACAGTAACAGTGTCAATAGAATAATTGACATATCGACAAAATAATTGCTTACCGATAAGAACACAACCGGTAATAGCGCAATTTTTATATGGTGAAGCCATTTTATCACACGATAATTGTTTGCCAACATAGATTCTTTCACACCGCATATATGGAGTGTTACATACTGTGCCATGTATACATTCATTTCCTTAATCTGATAATAAAGATAAAATAGCACTGAAAAACAATAGAATACAGCAAATATTATATAGTAAACGATTTGATACCTTTCAAAATTCATGATGCGTGCATCATGTTCATAAATCATACTGTTGTAAAGTGTAAAATGCGGATAGCTTTGTTGTATTTCTTGATACGTTGAAACTAAATCAGCTTCCTCTACCTTCAGCATATATAGTTCAGCTTGTTCAAGCAGTTCATTTTTTGAAAAAAGCTTTTGAAAATGTGAATCAATCGTAGGCTTATGATAGTAAATCTGCATTTGTTCCCCTACCGCGGTTTCCTCTATCATACCGACAATTTTCATATCTGTGTAATATTCAGTACCTCTGAGGCGAAACGGAACAGCGATTGTTTGATTCAGCAGTTCATCGGTTTCTACTCCTTGTGCTTCAGCCAAGACAGCAGCCGTATTTTGATTGATTATAATCTCATATCCGTTTACCTTATCCTTTCCTGTGATCGGAAGCTTAGCTGTATTTTCAATCAACGGATAAAGACGAATCTTATATCGCTTTCCTTGAAACGGCAATGTATCAAAGGACGGTATTACCTCAGCTTCGCTATAGGAAAATTCTGTTTGCGAAAATCCCCTGTCTATGTAAATTACATCGGCATTTAAGCTTTGATTACGATATTCATAAGAAAATAAGAAGGTCGGCAATATGGATAATATCGTAATCAACATCGAAAGCAAAAGAAACAGCCACCCGTTTATTTTCATCAAGGGCCTCATGATGCGCTTCACGGTATTTTGCAAAAAAGAATTATCTGTATCCTTAGGAATTGATGGTTTTAATGTTTCCTTTGTTTCATTGGAACGAATGCAAGTGAGCCTTTGATACTTCAATTCATATACGCTTGCATGTGCACTTTCTATCCATTCTCGATCGTGGGTAACCGCAATAACGACACTGTTTTGGGCTTCCTGTTGAAGCAAACTTTTGACTCGGTTGCGATTATCCTCATCTAACGCTTCTGTAGGCTCATCAACCAAAATAAGCGGTGCTTTTTTGCTTAAAGCACGGGCCAGTGCAATACGATTTTTTTGTCCTTGGGAGCATTCATGCGGATAGCGCTGCATTAAATGTGCAATATTCAATTCTTGAACGATTGTATCGATATCAACCTTTTCAGAATGAAACCGTTGAACCAATTCAATATTTTCTTTCACCGTAAAGTCAGGAAGCAATTCGCTTTCTTGAAAGCTGTATGCGGGCTGTATGTCCTCTTGAATCATTACACTGCCGCTGTCAGGCTTCATAAAGCCGGCAATTATATGAAGCAGGGTCGTTTTTCCGCAGCCGCTGACTCCGTATAATAAATATAAACCGGGGTGATCTACAGAAAGCGAAATGTCATTCAAAACGACCTTATCACCGAAGGATTTTTTTAAGTGATCGATTTTCAGTATGCTCACTGCCCTAGCCTTCCTTCCTTACTCTGACCGCATTCAGAATTGTACATAGGACAACAATGATTCCCCATATACTTAACAGTGAAAGCGGCATAAAGCCAAGCTTCTTTCCAAAATCAGTAATAAGCAATACTCCATATAGAATCAGTACTGAAGGTATTATCAAGCTTAACAATATCCATGCCTGTATGTGTTCCACAAAGGAATATCGATATCCCAGTTTTTTCATAATCAACGCTTCTTTTTTCTCTCTTTTTCTGAAGAACAGTTTTTCAATACTATAGAAAATCAATAGGGGTACGCATAAGATGCAAGCGATGTTTTTATACAGTTGAATCGATGGTTGATTGAATCTGCTTGGGGCAAAGCCTTCATTCCATGTAATACTGTCTTGAAAAAACACAAAATCATTTTTCTTTTTATTTAAGACTTTATTCGCATGTAAACGTATTGTTTCAAAATCATCTGCCGCAGGATCAATCAATAAATCGAGGTGATGATACTGCATATCCTCTCGCTGATATTGATAGCTTTTACGCATTGCATTTGTATATGCTTGTTCCTGTGTAAACACTTGATTTTGACTTAGATTTTGATAATTCGTAATACCGCTGATTTTTGCGTGAAATGCCCTATGTTCAACGGCTTCAGCCGTGTCAAAATCACTGAGGAAGTCTGTATATAATATCAAATTACGACCGATCAGCTTTTCAATCGAATCACACCCGTATATTCTGCATAAGACCTGCGCTAAATTAGCTGAAATAAGCACATCATGATCATCTTTCATATAATCACCGTAAAGTAAAGGAAGCTTTTTTTGATCGAACATTTCATAGATAAAGATTCGTTCTTCTTTGGATAAGTCGTATTCAGGATAAAGTCCCACAAAGTCAAAACCTGAAAATTCAGGACCGCCTAAACCATTATCATCATATTTATAATGGAACTGTTGCCAAAAGGATTCATTGGTTTCCATCAGACCATCTTCTATCGTTTTACTGTCTGAATAAACATCGATATCCCAGCCCAAATAATAGCCTATGATATTGTGATCGTTTTCATATAGTTTTTTAGCATCTTCATATGTGTAAAAATTATATTGATCGGATTCATAGTGCACCATATTCAAATTACTATCGCTATCACTCGGTGTCTCTTTCGGCTGTGAACGCAAATGATTTTCGCCGTTTTCCCATATATGCTCATATTGAGCAGCTTTGGTAAATACGTCGATACCTACAATTCCGATATAAGCAGTAAAGAACAGAAAACAAAGCAACAATAAAGTTAGGATTGCTTCCGGTTTTCTTGACAGTAATCTTTGCCACGCAAAGCGTATTTGTTGTTTTCTTTTCTGTTGAGGATATTCATTCATATTAGGGATATGATTATGACTTACATTCGTTAATTCAGAAATATCGATATGATCCTTATAGAGTCTCATTACATAATCTGCATAAGGCTTGCATAGTATTTCATCATGTGTTGCTACAATAACGCATGTCTGTTCACTACGTTTTTTCAAAAACTCCATTATAATATGTGCATTTTCTTCATCAAGAGATGCAGTAGGTTCATCACATAAGTAAATTGATGGCTGCATTAAAAAGCCGCGAATAATCTGTACACGTTTTTTCTGACCTAATGAAAGAAATTTCACTTTTTTATCACGATGTTCCTTCATCTGCATCATTTCTAATAATGACGTAATTTGAGATTCATCCTCACTCACCATCGATAGGTTTTGCCACACACTCATGGATTCCATCAGTCGTACTTCTTGATCTATCATGACAAGATTACCGTCAATCTGTACTTCTCCCTGATACTCTTTATCCTCACCGGACAAAATACGGAATAATGTTGTTTTTCCCCCGCCGCTTTCCTGCAGCAGCAAATATAAACCACACTTGGTTATTTCAAATGATAAATTCTGAAATACACATGCAATATCGTTTTGATTATGATATTCCTTTTGTAGATTTATAATTTTCATAAAGTTATCCTCCGATAAAAATAGTAAAGTGATACAGTAATTATAACATGATACTGTATCACTTTTGAAGCTAAAACAGATAATAAGCGTAATCTACATAATATGCCGCACCAGTGCCATTTGTACCAGCTTTAACAGTAAAATCATTATCCACGCCTGCCGTTTTAACAGTAGGACAAGTTCCGACAGTACCAATCTTATTACATACTACTTTTTCATTCTTATTTATTATTGGCAAATACTACTTTCAACTTTTATCATTCTATTTAAATATAAAAAGCTTTACATTTTTATGATGTCTTATTAATACTTTAACGTCAAATATTAAAATGATAAATCAAACTAAAAAAGAGATACTTTTTTTACCTCTCAAATGTACTTTTATAAACGTTTTCAACTATTTTAAAAAGAAAACAAAGAATTTCACATTATTAAACATTCAAAAGCTGCATATATATCATATTTTATTATATTAATAGTAAAATAACAATAAACAACAATATTAATGTGCATGATATTACAGGCATTAAAAACCATTCATTTTTTATTGATATTTATGGCTTTTAACTAATAATTGATAATACGCTATAATCGTTTATGACTGTAAATATGTTTCTAAAATTTCATTTATCTCCTCTATAGCACACCTTATCTGATTAAAATAGGAGAAAAGTTTTAAAACCTTCTCTCCTATTTACTAAATCATTTACCTGGAATAACTTCATCTAAAGTTTCCCATTCCCCGGTTATATTATTTAAAACCTTTAGATTACCTTTTGCTTTTGGATTACCTTCGATAGCTCGTAAACCACCTTCCCATCCTACAATCGGATACGCATCTTTTTTCGCCAATGGGAAATCTTTCGAATCCCCTTCGCCGATATACATCAAGTATGTTTTACCTGCTTCAATATCAATATCTTCACCAAACATACGTTTTACATATTTAGGTTTTTCTTCCATATTCGCATCTAATTTTTGTTGCTCAGCCGGAAATAACCCGTTATAATATTCATCAAATGTGATTATTCCACCCATACGTATATAATCAATTTGCTGATTTGCAGTTAATTCACCTTTTTTAACATCTAAGATTGTCATCTTACCATACGTAAACGGAAAAATATACTCACCTGTTTGTTCATTGTAATTACTGCCGCCATCGATAGAATCAATTCTTGCGATTACAATTTGTTCTGCATTTTTATACATCTCATTTGCATCACTATAATCGAAATTGACATCGGCAGTTGAAGATAAATTCATAACTTCATCATTTTTAATTTTTTCATAGGAATTGTAATAAGAGTTTTTATTAACCTCATCTTTTTTTGAGGTACATCCACTTACAGTAATTAATCCAATAATTGTCAATGTACAAAATAGTTTATTTACCTTCATATTTATCATCCTTTCTTTAATATAGTCGATTTATAGCATCGCTATCAGTTTTTTGAACACGTTGTACTTCTCTGCCTGCCCCCGTTTGACACATTATGCTTTTAGGATTAGGATTGTTATGATCCAGTCCAAAAGCATGTCCCATTTCATGTATAATCGTTCCTTTTGCTTGCTCATCAGAAAATGAGCTTTTTCTAAAGTTATCATCATTAATATAAATCTGTGTCCATACCCAATTCTTTACTGTTGCCTTTGGATTGAAGTATTTCCAATTTGAGTCATAATGCAGTGTTTCTGCCAATATGGAGTTACCTAATCCTTTAGAAACCCAATAAGAATTTTTCTTAGTATAGATATCCATAGTACTTCCATTATTGCTGCTTACATATTTCATGTAAATAGGGTTAGCCCCATGCCCTGTATACATCCAATTATTAACAGCAACCTTAATGAAATTCTCCCAATATCCGGCTCCTGAAGCATAATCTATATAAACAGTAACATTACCTACTCCTTTATAATACTTATGTTTCCCATAAGGCTGAGTCGGCGTATTAGCAGCAGATACGACATTGATATGTGTGATTGCCAAAAGCAATGCTAACAAACATATACAACCAAATTTAAAGCTTTTACATAAATTTATTGACCTTTTCATATCTCCTCCACATTTAATTCTATGTTTTGTAAATAACATTAGATGAATCAAAAACTCCTAATGTTCTCATATGATACCTTGAAAGTAGATTTTTAATACTATGAAAGTAAGATTCATGAGAGTAAAAAACAATTCATTTGATAGCATTCTATTACCCTAATATCTCCCTCTCACTTTTCGCATTTATTCGCAAAAGCGCTTTTACATTTATATGATAGCCCATTAATGCTTAACGGTCAAATTTCAAAATGATAATCAAACTGAAAAAACGATACTTTTTTACCTTTCAAATACACTTTTATAAGCTTTTCCAACTAATTTGAATAGAAAGCAAAGAACCTCATAATCCAAAAAAGTTCAAACACTACATTTATATCGCATTTTTCCATAATTATTAATCAAATAACAATTTTCACTAATATAAATTTATATAATATTTCAATAATTAATCTTCATCCATTTTTGATGATATTTATAGCTTTGAAGTAATGATTGATAATACGATATAATCATATCTGACTGTGAATCAGAATCCAATATATCAATTATCATCTCTATAATAAACCTTTGTAATTCTGTATTGTTACATTTTTTAGCTTCTTCCAGTGTTCCTCTCAATTTTTTTAATTTCGTTTCTTGCTTTTTATTCACCGATAAATACGTATAGTAGGTTTCCACAATCGATTTTAATAAAGAGATATGTTCATAATTCTTTAAATGCCTTTTTGCCTCTACAATGCTTTTAACAGCCAATTTATGCTGCCCCAACTTCTCATTAGCCAATGAACAATATAAATGGAATATTGGCGATTTTTTTAATTTATCATCTAAGTCATCAATGACAACCAGAACATTCTTATACCTTTCAGCCAAAATCAAGCACCATAAGTACTCAATATACATTGTTTTATACTTATTTATCATATGATATGTTCGCATTTGTCGAATACAATTTTCATATATTGGCAAAGCCTCATCATAACAATGCAGATAACGATAAATACATGCAATTCTAAAGCTGCACAATACCGATCGTTTAATATAGTGGTTATTATCAAAAAAGAATTTTGCTTTATATACACATGACATTGCTCTGCAAGGATCATTGATATCTAAAAACAGTAATCCCTGATGGTAATTCACAATAGCATTAGCTCCGCCGACTCCATATTCAGCAGCATGCTCAAATTGTTCTAATGCTTTGTCATATTCTTTTTGTTTCATAAAATATAGAGCTACACAATCATGATAAATTAATTTTTGTTTATTATCTAAGTTATATCGGTATGCTTGAATCGCATCAATAGTTTTTTCAAAATCAAAAAACATATCATCATGAAAGATATGATAAATAAGCTCTATTAATAAGAATAGCGGATAAGCACTTGAAGTCAAGATTTCTTCTTTCCTTAAAAGAATATCATGATATATGACTTCAAGATTATCATCATAAGACAACACTGCTTCATAAAAAATGTAAAAACTATTACTAAGCTGCGTTTCCTGATTTTCATAGCTACAATATGTAATGCCTAGACAGCTATATAAAAGTTGTATAGTATCATTCGTTAATACCGTTCTTCCCTTCTCAAAATTACTTATTCGTTTTGTAGGTATTCCTGATTGGTTAGATAATTCTTGTAGAGTCATTTTTTTATCTTTTCGATGTAGTTTAAAAACAATTCCTTGATCGCTATTCTCAGAAAGAATTGTTTTTTTTCTATGATTCATTGATCTATCATGCATAAATATCTCCCTTTCTCTTATATTCTACTATGGGAAATAACCAAAGTCAAAACAAAATCAATAGATAACATCATGTATTTTTTAATTGCTTTCATCCACATATAAAAACAATATTGATTAAAATTACTTATAATTTATAAAACGACAACCACCAGAAAATAAAAAGACAAGAGACAAAATCACTTATCTTTTATTCCTTCATATCTACCCGGAGCGTTTTGATTAGGTTCAGGTTTATAATTATACCGAATATTGATCTTCTTCTCATTCTTATCAGCTGTTACTGCTTTAATACTTTTTAAATCAGCTTCCCGATAATAATCGATTTCCAAAGCATTTTCACTTTCTGAAACTGAAGTACCGTTGATTTTCCCCTCTAACCTTGGGTCATTTGAAACCTCATCTTGAAGCTTTACAATTTCAGTAAACGTATGTGAAAATACATCGTAAACAATACCCTTACGCTCTGCCTGTTCTTTATAATCAAGGTTAGTAAACGCAATATGTGCTTTGTCATTATCATCAATCCAAGCACCGCTGTAGCCTTCACAGTTTTCTGCATCAATACTTTGCATAAATGATGTTAAAATTGCCGAAGCATGGGCATTGTTTTCGTTCCCTATCAGTTGTACCGGTGAAGAAAGTGTAAGATAAAAAACACATAGTATAGTCGAAACTGCACTGATTATTATCAAAATCTTTCCCTTTGTATTCATAACATTCTCCGTTTATAATATTCTCACTCTATCAAAACATCTATCCTTAAGCACTATGAAGGTTATTTTATATAATAAGCACCGGTAATATAATAACCGGACCCAAAGCCGTCGGAATTAGCTATTACCGTAAGATGGGCCTTGTTACCTCCAATGATGATATTTTCACAGGTACCGGCGCCTCCGAACTGATTACAAACCTCTACACCGTCATCAGTAACTACGACTGCATTGGTTACTACCATATCTACACTCATATACTTCGCATGAATATTCGGTGAAGTAACAGTGAATGATTGTGTTTGTTTATCAGCTAGCGGAATCGACCATTCTCCATTATCAAAATCTGCCGTTTTCCAGCCCGCAGGCTTGTTCGGTGCAGCTCTTACGATATCATGAGCCGCAGACAATGTAACCGCTAGACCACACATTGCACATAAAGATATCGCGATAACAAAAAGCTTTTTCATAATAACACTCCCTTTCGATTTATCAGCTTCTACTCTCGCCGTTCTTAAATAATTTCACTAAGCATACGACTGTTAAAACAAGAAAAATTAGCATTAGAAACATCAATGAACGTACCGTGCTCTCTGAATGCGTATTCTCCATTAAGAAATAGAAACAAGTAACTATCGTAAATGATACAATACTCGGTGGTAATAAAATTTCCTCTATTCGCTTATTTTTCATAAAATTTCTCCTTTTATGTCAGCTTGTAATCGCTTTCACGCTATAATTCTAACATGGGTGCTTCTGTATGTCAATTTAATAAGCCGCTTTTACTGACAATATAAATTTAATACATAGTAATTATAATAAAAACGAGTATCACTACTCGTTAGAATCAATTGTTTTCGCAATCAATGTATCCGGTTCAACGCTTTCCTTACTATAAGATATTGCTTCATAAAAGTCATGCTTCCATTCCTCACTCAATTCAGAATCAGTATGAATAAAGGCTAAGCAATCACCTTGTTTTACATAATCGCCTGTTTTATGCTGAAGCACAATGCCGACCGCATGATTAATTTGATCCTGCTTGGTAGCTCTGCCGGCTCCTAAACGCATTGCCGCAATTCCGAGCTGTTGTGCATGTAAGCCTTTGATATAGCCTTCGTGAAGCGAGGGCATCGGAATGATATGCTTAGCCTTAGGCAAAAGGTTTGGATTTTCGAGCTGTTTTACATCTCCGCCTTGATATGCGCACATTTCCTTCAGCTTTTCAAATGCTTTTCCTGAAGAAATTGCCCCATGAAGCATTTCTGATGAGGTCTTTTTATCTTGTGCGATATTTGCCTGCATCAGCATAATACTGCCCATCTCCATACAAAGTTGAGTAAAATCCTTTGGACCCTTGCCCTGAAGTGTATCGATTGCTTCCTTAAGCTCAAGCACATTGCCAATCGCTCTGCCTAACGGCTGATTCATGCTTGTAATAACGGCACGCGTATCCTTATGAAAATGCGCACCGATCGATATCATCGTTTTTGCCAGCTCCTGTGCCTTTTCAAGCGTCAGCATAAAAGCACCCTTGCCGTATTTTACATCTAATAAAATCGTATCAGCTCCCGACGCAAGCTTTTTTGACATTATGCTTGAGGCAATCAACGGAATCGAATCCACCGTTGCCGTAACATCACGAAGTCCGTATAAAAGACGATCGGCCGGCACAAGCTTTTTGCTTTGACCGATAATCGCTAAATTGATCTCATTGACCTGTTTGATAAAATCTGCTTCCTTTTGGACGATTTTGAAATCAGAGATAGATTCCAGCTTATCAAGCGTACCGCCGGTATGTCCCAATCCCCTGCCGCTCATTTTCGCAACCTTGGCACCGCATGCTGCGACCATCGGCGCAAGCGCAAGACTTGTTTTATCACCGACACCGCCGGTTGAGTGCTTATCACAGATGCAGCCGCTGATATCGCTTAAATCCATTCGTGAGCCGCTGTTGAGCATTGCTTCGCAAAGCCAAGCGGTTTCCTGACGATCCATACCCTGAAAACAGATTGCCATGCACAGGGCACTGACCTGATAATCAGGAATATCCCCTTTACAATACCCTTCGATCCAAAAGTCAATCTCTGCCTTAGTGAAAGACTTTCCTGCCTTCTTTTTTTCAATGAGTTCAACAAAACGCATACTTACCTCTTTCTATTTCTTTCTGCGGTAATGAATAATCATAAAGTCCTGAAGTTCCTCCTTGGAAACAACAATAAAATCCTCTTGGTTATAAGCAGGAAAGAAGGTATCTGCTTCGTGTTCACCGTAAACAAGTGATATCCACATTTCATCGACATACGGCAATGCCTGTTCATAGATGTTCGCACCGCCGCATACATAAAGACACTCTTCCTTGTCCTTCCATTGCTTCAAAAATGAATCAAGATCATGAACGATCGTAACCGCTTCATGCGCATACACATAATCGCTGTTTCTTGTCGCAACATACGTATGACGCTTAGGAAGCGGCTTTTTCATTGCTTCAAAGGTAACCTTGCCCATTAAAATCGCATGATTCAGCGTTACTCGCTTAAAATGCGCTAAATCCTGCGGCAAGTTCCACGGCATCCATCCGTCTTTACCGATGGCACGTTTTTCATCATGCGCAACAATTAAAGAGATCATTATACGGACACCTTGCCCTTCAATGCCGGATGTGATTCATACCCGACAAGATTGATATCCTCATAGGTAAAATCCTCAATCTGTTTGATCTGCGGATTCAATTCCAATTTACAAAGCGGTAAAGGATTGCGGGAAAGCTGTTCCTTGATCTGCGGCATATGATCCAAATAAATATGAGCATCACCGAACGTATGAACAAAGTCCTTTGCTTCATAGCCGCACACCTGTGCCAGCATATGCGTCAACAGTGCATAGGATGCAATATTAAAGGGTACGCCTAAGAAAATATCGGCACTGCGCTGATATAGCTGACATGATAAATATTTACGATCGGCACTGACATAAAACTGGATAAACGCATGACAAGGCGGCAGAGCCATTTCATCGATCTGTGCCGGATTCCATGCGCAAATGATATGACGGCGGGAAAAAGGATCGTTTTTCAAATGCTCAATCAGCTCCGCAAGCTGATCCTTGCCGAAAAAGTCACGCCACTGCTTGCCGTATACCGGACCGAGCTTACCGTAGAGTTCCGCGAATTCATCATCGGTTTTGATTTTCTCAATGAATTCCTCCATGGTTTCCCCATGATAATCATCAGAAGCCTTAAATGCCTCGTAAGGCCATTCATTCCAAATTTTTACGTTTTTCTTTACTAACGGCTGAATATTCGTATTGCCGGAGATGATCCATAACAGCTCCTCAGCCAAGCCTCGGAAAAATACCTTTTTGGTCGTTAATAGCGGAAAGCCTTCACGTAAATCCATACGCATCTGATAACCGAAAACAGAACGGGTTCCGGTACCGGTACGATCCAATCGATCCTCACCGTTTTCTAATACGTGTCTGCATAAATCTAAATATTGTTTCATAGAATCCTCCTTATTTTACAGCATATAATGCGTCTGTTTCTGATTTTGTCAAATAGCGCCATTCGCCTTGCGACAAACTTTCATCTAAGCTTAACGGACCGAAGCGAAGCCGCTTTAAATATACTACTTCATTATCGACGGCCTGTAACATGCGCTTCACCTGATGAAATTTCCCTTCTTGAATCACCATATGAATACATGTAGGTGTGATAACCTCTATCTGAGCTGGTTTACTGATAAAATCACCGAGGTCAAGCTCACTGCTCAGCTTTTGTACCTGTGCTGCATCGATTTCTTTTGCCAAATGTACCTCGTAGCATTTGTCAACATGATGCTTCGGTGATAACAGGCGATGGGCAAGCTTACCGTCATTACAGATCAGTAGTAATCCTTCCGTATCAATATCAAGTCTGCCGACCGGAAACATATCGGTACCGATAAAGCAGTCAAATAAATCCATGATCGTTTCATGATAATCATCGCGATTGGCACAAATAACACCTGCCGGCTTATTCATCATAATAAAATGATTTTGTGCATACACAAGCTTTTCACCGCAGACACAGACTTCATCTTGAAATTCATCGATCTGTTGTTTATCCTTTAAGGCATTAATGCCGTTGACCGTTACCTGCTTTGCCTTGATCAGCGCCTTTACCTCTTTACGGGTTCCGTAGCCGGCATGCGCCAACAGCTTATCCAAGCGCATCATGAGTTTTTCCCTCGCTTTATCAGTCTTGACAAATCAATATGCAGGATGACCTGCGGCAACCCAAACAAATACGTAAAGGCAAAGTAAGCCCCCAGTGCTGACAGACCACTGATTCCAAGCTGAAGCATAGAAATCATTCGACCTGCGCCGTAGCCCTGTAACCCGATCATGCTGCAGAGAATTTGTACTGCCCAAATAAGCGCAAGTCCGCCGATCATTATCGATACGCGATGCAGCGTATATTTCCACTTAATTTTAAAACGCTTTGTCAGTGCATAGCCGTCTAATAAGAAGAACAGACCGCTGGAAATCATACTGGACAGCACTAATCCGGGATAACCGAACCACATCAGCATCGGATAGGTTATGATAAATTTTAAAATCACCGTTAAAGCCAAATTGCGAATATTCAGCTTACGCAGCTCCACTGCCATCATAAGCGCATTGAATATCGGTCCCATTGTTGAAATAAAGGCTTCGATCGAAAACCACTTCAAGACCTGTGCACAAAGCTCTAAGGACTGTGCAGCACTCATGACCTCATTTCCTGCCTCGGCATTTGCGGGATAAGCTCCGGGCGGAAATAAAATCGCATAAATGGGCTTCGCAAACACAAACAGGCAGAAGCATACGGGCAATGCGATATAAAGCACCGTATCCATACATTCACAAATGTTCTTTCGTACAAGCTGATATTTCTTTTGTGTCAATGCCGAGGTGATATGCGGTAAAATCGCACTGGAAAACCCGGGTGCCAATACCATCGGTATCGACATCAGCTTCACGATGGCATAATTGATAGCGCCGATAATCACCGTAAGCTGTGCATTGGCCAAATCACTCAAAACAAGCTGTCCGTTTACCTCAACACCGCCCTCGTGCGAAAGAAAATAGGCTTCCATGCCGCCCTTCAGCAAAAAGCTGTTGATAATCGAATCACTGTAGCCGAAAATTGCCACAAATAAATAAGGAATCGAAATAAAGATAAGCTCTCTGAAAATGCTTTGTTTATCTGTATTGGCCGCAACCGTTTGAACATTTGCCGCAGCCTGTATATCCTTCATCTGTCTGCGGTCATAGAAGCGAATATGAACGATTGCCAAAACGGCTGCTACACTGGTAGAAAAAGCTCCGAAATACACGGCCCATGTGCGATCCATTTGAAGCACATAAACCGCTATCGCACTGGATACGAGCAAAAAAGCGACACGGGCGACTTGTTCCAGCACTTGGGAAAGCGCATATACCTCCATATCCTTCAAGCCTTGATAGAAGCCTCTGATTGAGGATAATATCGGTACAAAAAAAACGGCAAGCGCAACAAGCATCAATACATTGCGCATGACTTCAATATTACTCGTGGCAGCCGCATCGCTTAAGCCGGCGCTTTCCGGCAGCAGCATCGGCGCAAACGGAGCTGCACATACAAGCATAAACAGCATTGCCAAAGCACCGAAGGCAATCATAAAGGTAGAAGCAATCTTTTTGACAAGAATCGCAGTTTGATAATCACCTCTGGAAGCATACTTCGCAACCAGTGTCGCAATCGCAAACGGAATTCCGGCCAAGCAGATATTCAGCACATAATTGTATATATTAAAAGCCACGCCGTAAATAGCGACGTTGACTCCGCCGCCCAGAATAGAATTAAACGGTACCGCATAAAACAGTCCGAGGAACTTCGCAAAGAATATTCCGGCAGTGCTGATCAAGCCTCCGGCAATAATGGACTGCTTGCGCTTATTTGCTTCCTGCATTATCCTTATCCTTTACGTTTTTCTTCTCTTTCGCTTCCTCCTTCTGCTGCTTATCATAATCAAAAGTATAGCTGAAGAAAACCGTACTTGTATTGATCTGCGCATAATCCTTCCAGCTTACCTGTACATACAGCGTAAATTTCGGATTTGCACTGATTCCTTCAAGCACAACCCCTTTCACAAAATATTTTTCCTTGTTTTCTTGATTGGGAATCATTGAAAACATTTCCTCATCATTCATAAGACCGAGAAACGGATATTGTCCGCCGGCCGCTTTATCGACCACCATCATCTGAATGTGATACATCGCAACCTTCGGATCATCAATCGTTATCGCATAGCGATATTCACCGCTGCTTTCCTTTGTCACCTCTAAATGATGCTCAAACGGAATTTCAGTGCTGTCTGCACCGTTATTATCCAAAATAGAATCAACAAAGCTGTTATATGTATTTTGAAATTCCTTATCCTTCGTAGTTCGATCGGAACAGGCACTGACAAACAATGTCAGCACTATAAATAGTATCAGTTTTCGCAATACGATCACCTCTTTTATTATTATAACATAAACGCTCCTGTACAGATAGTAAAAAAAGTGATCTGAAGCGATCACTTTTTACTTATTGCAGTTGCAACGGAATGAAGCACATTTTGTTTCACTGCACTGGTTCGGCATAATGCAGTCATCACAGCCTACACTGATGCAATTTGCCGTACAATGATTTTCCTTGTGAAATGCACAGGAATGAACATTACATAAAATCTCGGTCTTGTTTTGCATGAGATTTCACCTCCACAATAATATTGTGTACGCTTTATGCTTCTTTATCACGATAAATTAACATTGCACTGAAGCAATACAGCTGTTCCTCCTTATCAATACCGATTGCAGTCGAATATTTGATATCGAATAATTCAATATTCGAATTCTCCGCTAAATATGCATTGATTGCTTCACTCAGATCATCCTCATGTGCCTCATCGAATACCTTTACTTGTATCATCATATCACCGGATTCAGTATAAGCATCTTTTCTTACAAAGCATGACGTTATTTGTCGGAACGTAAAAATGTATCAATGACAGACTGTGATTTATCACTCAAAGGCACAAGCGGCAAGCGCAGAATGTTCTCACATTTACCCTGTTTCGACAGGATATACTTTATCGCACTCGGCGAGCATTCTAAGAATACCATATCGGCAAGCTGTTTCAAATAGGTCTGTGCAGCACTGTTAGAATCTTTTAAATATTGCTTCATTTCACTTAAATACGCATTGCTCATAACCGATATGACCCCTGTTAATCCTTTATCAATTCCCTCATAAAAGGTTTTATCCTCACCGCTGTATAATTCAATCTGCGGAAATTTTTGATGCAGGCTTGAAATCAGCTCATAATCATTATCTGCATGCTTCAGCGCCGTAATATTTGAATAGCGCTCAAATAAGCGGCAAAGCGTTCCCTCCTCAAAGCGTACACCGCAGCGTGAGGGTACTTGATACAGCATGATCGGCAGTTCACTGTTTTCGGCAACGGCGGCAAAATGCGCATATAATCCCTCCTGTGAGGGCTTATTGTAATACGGAGTCACCAATAATACACCATCGATATCATAATTGGCAGCCTTTTGAACAAGCCGTATCGTTTCCTTTGTCTGATTTGTGCCGCACCCAAACCAAAGCTTGGCGCGATGCTTCACACGATAAATGATCCAACGCAGTAAATCAAAGCGCTCATGCTCCTTCAAACATGGTGTTTCCGCCGTCGTACCGCAAACGATCAAACCGTCGACTCCTTGAGAAAGCTGCTCATCGATCAAGCGATCTAGTGCCTCATAATCAATCATGCCGTTATTCTGAAACGGTGTAATCAAAGCCGTCATTATTTGAAATTCACTCATTCTTGATACCCCCTGATGATCGGCTGCAGCTGTTCATCTTCCAATGCTTTCTGCAATGTCGGAAGCATTTCACCCCAACATGCGACCATACTCATCGCCTTTTGAAACGGTGCATCCTGTGCCATCGGTAATACATAGATATACTTTAATGCACAAAGGCGAAATAGATTAGCACCACTGATGCCGAGCGCATCGTTGCTGGCAAAGCCGATCACAATATTTTTTTTGTTGCGAATCATTGCCTTAGCAGCCAAGGTCAGCGCATTATCGTAAATCCCATGCACGAGTTTGGAACACTGCGTAGCCGTACACGGGGCCACAAGCATTATGTCATAACAATCTTTAGGTCCGATTTTTTCTGCCTCTACGATCGTATGAATGATTTCATCATCGCTCAATTCACCAAGCTTCATTAAAAATTCATTGCGCGAAAAAAAGCGTGTTGAGCTTTCATACACATTGTCTGTCAATACAAAGGTCAAATGATTATGCTCAGCCAGCTTTTTAAACTGCTCCAGCACAGCCCTGTGGTTACAAAAAGAGCCGCAGATTCCGATCAAAATACGTTTTCCCGCTAACAATGTAACTTCCCCCTCACAAACTCACTGATACATTTTCCGCTGCTTTCATATGCAATCATCTCCGGAAGATTACCGGCTTTGATGACTCTTACACCCATACTTAAAGCAGCCGCATAATCAATGACATCCGGTGTCGCAATATCAATGATCAACGGTTTCTGCGACCATCTTTCCAACAGCTCGCGGTCGATGACCTTAGAAATTGACGTATTGATTATTACCTCATGACATGCTGTTTTTCGATACTCCTCCACACTGATCAGTATATCGCTTTTTTCACAGCTTCTGCGAACGATACGATAAGGAATTCCCAATGCTCTCAACCAGCGAACGATCTCCTTACCGCACACGCCGTAACCGATCACATCGACACTGATATCCTTAATGCTTTTCGATGTATGATCCATCATTAAATACAGTGTTCCCTCAGCTGTATAAACCGCATTTTGCTGCTTCAAGACATCATCCTCCATATAATAATAAACATTAGGAAAATCCTTTAAAAATGCCTGTCTGATTCCCGTAAAAATCGGTTTTTCACGAATTGAGCTCCAAAAGGCTTCGGGAATGTACAGCTCCTTGCCGCTGCTGTATAAGGAACCGGTTGAGGTCAAGCCCTTTACCGGTAAAACCAAGGCATCTATTTCAGCTATTTTTTGAAAATCGGTAAATTCATTGATCAGGAGCGCTTCATTATCCTTTGCCAGTTGAAAATATACTTCCTGCATTCGCCGATCACTGTTCACTACAGCTATCTTCAAAATGTCTCCTCCTTTATTTCATACTATGAGAAACACAGGCAAACGTACCGATTCTTTTTCAGCTTTCATAAAAAAAGAACAAATCCTAAGACTTGTTCTGTTCAATCACAAAGTAATTGCGCTTGCCCTTTTTAATCAAGGTCATGCCCTCACAAAGCGCATGTTCACAAGATACGATAAACGCTAAATCCTGCTGCTTATCACCGTTTACCTGAATCGAGCCCGCCGTAATCAGCTCTCTTGCCTCACGCTTACTGGAGGCAATGTTCGCTTGAACAAGCGCATCGACTAAGGTCAACTTATCATCAATGACACGCTTTTCCATTTCCTTTAAAGCATCATAAATTTCATCATTCGCCAAATCCTTAATATTGCCTCTGAATAAGCATTCACTAATACGCAGTGCCTTTTCAAGCTCAGCCTCACCGTGCAAATCTCTTACGACTTCACTTGCCAATGCCTTCTGTGCTTCTCGCTTTCCTGCATCAACCGCAAGCTTGGCAGCCAAAGCATCGATTGCTTCCTTATCCAAAAGCGTTAAGCGCTTCAAGTATTCGATAACCATAGAATCCTCGGTATTCACTAAGAATTGATATAGCGCATATGCAGATGTCTTACGCTTATCAAGCCATACGGTGCCGTTTTCACTCTTACCGAATTTCGTACCGTCACTCTTTGTGATCAGCGGCATCGTTAAGCCGTAACAGTTCGTATCCGTCCCGTGCTTCTTACGAATCAAGTCAAGACCTGAGGTAATATTGCCCCATTGATCCTGTCCACCGAGCTGTAAGCGACAGTCATAGGTTTCATATAGATGCAGAAAGTCAAGACTCTGCAAAATCATATAGGAAAATTCGGTATAGCTGATTCCGCTCTCCAAGCGTCTTTTTACCGTTTCCTTGTTAATCATCATATTGATATTGAAATGCTTTCCGTAATCGCGCAAAAAATCAATAACCGTGATATCCTTGGTCCAATCCAAGTTATTCACCATCTGAAAGCCGAATATTTCCTTTACCTGCTTACTTAAACATTCGTAATTATGCGCAAGCTGTTCCTTCGTCAGCATATTGCGCTCTCCGCTTGCCTTCGGATCACCGATAAAGCCGGTTGCGCCGCCGACCAATAAAATCGGATGATGACCTGCCGCCTTTAAACGCTTCGCCGTTAAAAACGTGGAATAATGTCCGATATGCAGACTGTCTCCGGTCGGATCGGTTCCAATATAAAAGGTCAATGAGCCGTTATTCAGTTCCTCCTCCAGCTTAGGACTTGATACGCTTTCAATCAAGCCACGCCATTTTAATTCTTCATATAGATTCATTTCTTTCACTCCTTAATAAAAAAAGCGCCCGTCTAAGGACGCTTTACGTGGTACCACCTTAGTTCATCATAACGATGCACTTTTACTCGTAACGTGAGTCTACGTCCTTACTTTTCATAAGAAAGCTACAAGGTGTATTCTTTGATTGCCCCGAATGATTTTCACCGACCATCATCTCTCTGCACGGTTTCATCAAATACTCTGTCTTATCATCGCTTTTTCTATTTTAGTATATGTCTTTTTCAGTAAAAGTCAAGTCTTTTGTGTAATTTTAACACTTATCTTGATTTCTGTCTGCCATACCAATTCAGCAGTGCTCCGCTTGAAATCAGCATCAGCCCCAAATACAGATACGGATAGTGGAAATCACCGGTCTGCGGCGTAGCTTCGCTCACAATACTGTGCTGTCTGCTTCCCGATGTGTTTGTTTCATAAACAGCGACATAGGCATAGGCGGGTTCATCACTCATGAATTCCAAATATGTTCCGCCGTATTTCGTATGCACGGCACTGTGAGAGCCGTCCTCATTCACTGCCAACAGCTGCAGACTGCCTTGTTTCATGCTTTCCTTATCCAGCGAATAGCGAACAGTGAACGGTTCGCTTAAGGAATACGGAAGTGTTTCCTTTTCCAAACGGAAGTGGATCCCTGCGGCAATTTCATGCGTTGACATAAATTCATCGCCTAACAGATCAGCCATTTGTTCCGTATCAAATTTATCGCTTATCACCCTAACATCAGAATCATTGATGCCGTAAATCGCAATCGCCTTGTCCTTGGTCGCAAGTACATCACTCATATCATTTCTCGTAATGCGGGCAATCTGTTTTTGGAAAATCTTTGAAATATTACCGACCTGATCACATGCATAGGCATAAACCGTTCCTTCAAAACCCTCTGTTGTCGTAATCGTTTCATTGATCTGCGCTGTTTTCCACTTATCTGAGCTGATATCCGCTACATAAGCTTCACCCTTAGCGACAAGCTGATAGTAAATCTGTTTCAGACCGCTGTTTGAGGCAGTCGGTTCATCATGCGCAATAAAGCGAATATTATAAGCACCGTTCATAAACAAGAGAAAATCCTTATCATCGCTGATTTTAATATTGCTTAAAACCGGTTCACTGCGATCAATATTCGTGATATGAAGTGCTTCGGCACTGCAGAAGTCCGCATAATCACAGGTCTTGATCATATAATCTCCGTTTGCGCTTACCTTAAATGTATAATCCTCACGCTTTTTGCCTTTGTTTTTGAAATCCTTCACCAGCTTATGCGGATTCTCTTTATCACCGCTCAACAAGCCGTTTTCAGTCGTAATCTCAATATAGCTGATGCCGCTATCCTTTTCAGCCTCATCACTTGCCTTCACCTTGATGCTTCGCTCCATCGCAGTCCAATCCATTGTTTGTGCATCAGCCTCAATTTCCAATACCGGCGGCTGTTTATCATCAGAAAGCACCATACACGTATCCTCTGCTGAATTGCCGGCGTTATCCTTGACCGTCACACATACTCGGCCTTGGAAATCAGCCGGTACACGAATTTCACGATTTTTTATTTCATACGGATAGCTTCCGTTCGGCTTATCAAACAACGACATCGTTGCGTAATAGGCGCTGCCGCTCGCAATTCCTGATTCTCGATCCTCGAACTGCACCGGAATTCTGCGTTCCAGCATATTTTCAGTGATATCTCCGAATGTAACGACAGGTGCCGCTTCATCGATATTCGTAACCTCGATCGTTCGTATATCGCTTTGATTGCCCGCCAAATCGGTTGCCCTGACAGTATAGATGCCGTTTTTCAATGCACTGAAGGTAAAGGTCGTATGCTTCACTCGATCCCCTTTCGCATATGTCTTAACATAGTACTGAGGATTCTCACTGTCCTTGATAGCGCCGTTATCGCTTGTTACCTCAATCTTGTCTAAGCCAAAGCCCTTATCGCTGATATACATCGATATTGACGCTGCTTGACTCGTCCATCTGCCTTCGATCCCGCTGCCCTCGATTGCTTCATCGATTTCAGGCTTCTGCGTATCATCTGTCGGCTCGGGAATCGTTATATCGAAACTGATCGTATCCTTTTTCGTATCGGAAACATTGGAAATCACAATCCCGGAATTGCTGCCGTCACTGAAATATATCGTATTTGCCAGTTCCTGTGCCTGATAACCGTTAACCTCGCTCAGCTTTTTCCCCAAGCTGTTTTTATGTCCGTGATCCGCCGAAAGCGCCGCATCATATAAATCAAAATCATGACTTCCCGCTTCACTCGGATTGATCGTTGTTACATTGGGACGGAAAATATAAACCTCATCTGCGGGACCGAACTGATTGCCGCAATAGGTCTGCTTGCCGTTGTCCTTGTTAGAACAATATTTACGAATGGCCTCCTCAGGATTTTTATAATTCGCAGCCATATTGATCCGGTATACCAACAGACCGTCGCTCGGCAGTTTTTCATCCCAGCCTTCCTTTTTACGGTATTCCACCATAAAATATTCATCCTCGGCACGTGCATTCACCGAAGCATCTACCTTGATGATCGCAGCCATTTTACCTGCCTTGGTATAATCCAGTTTCTGCAGTTCAACATGCTTCGTACTTTCGGTAATTGTAAACACATTATCCAAGCGCTCATTCCATGGACCGTAAGCCATATTAGTATAATACAGCGGATTCTGCGGCTTGTCATTGATCGTATTGTCCATGACATCCCATTGCCCTAACGGATCGCCCTTGCGCTCTCCCGATTCTAATGATACGAATTCGTCATTTTCATATTTGTAATTATGGTACATGTCCGGAAAACCATACAGATGCAGATACTCATGCGCAACTACACCCATATCGATTCGCTCCGAAAACAAACCCGAACGACTTCCGGTAATATTCTCCTCATCATCACCACTTAAAATAACCATGTAATCCTTGACCTTCAGATCGCCGTCTTTACATTCGATTGTCGGTCTGCTTTTGATTGAAAACTGATGCGGCCACAATAAGTTATGCTCATAATGCTTATTACCGCGAATCAAAAACGTCATATTATCAATATAACCGTCATCATTCGTATCCAATTCAGCCACTGTTTTATCAGATAAAGCCTGATTTTTATTCATCTGTTCAATGACCTCATTCAACAGCTCCGCTTCACGCTGCGCTTCCTTCGCCTTATCCTCGATATAATAGCTTAACGGATTAGACGGTACATAGCCATCTTTCACATTATGATCTTGATAGCCGTATAAGGTCGAATGAACGATTACTCCGCCTTTTGAAACATCTGATATGTATTGAGTCAAGGTCGTATTTAAAAGCCTCTCCGCCTTCTTTACCTTTTCCTCATTGAGCCATTTGGTCTTTTTCTCGGAAAGATTCACCATTACGATTTGGTTTTCAACATTTCCGGTCGGATACAGAATTCGTGACTCTGCCTTTGTATTGAAAAACGGCAAGACATCTAATATCGAAACTGCATCCTCGCTGATACGGAAGCCCAGTATTCCGCCTGCATCAAGACCTTCCAGCGCAAAGCCGAAGCATAAAGAAGCGGCGATGAAAAAAACTAAGCTGGCTGCACCTGTCATCAATCTTAATTTTCTCTGCCTTCTTCGCATCGAATCCCTCAATTTCTTTTTTTCGCTTCAATAATAAGACCCGTTTTGAGGCGAAAAAGTTTGATTTTAGGCACCTTTTCCATATTTTACCACTTTTTAAGCAGTGCTAGTTCAAGTCGATTATCGTGTGTAAAATCCCTTTAAAAGAAGGCAATGAAGCTTCGTTTCGCAAAAAATAACCGCATATGCGGTTATTTGGTTGATTTTCGCGGTGTATAGATATAGCTTAGTTCAATTTCCTTTTCAGCTACATCATCCTCCTCATGAAGCATCTTTGTCAAAAGACGCATTGCGACAGCACCTAAATCATAATCCGGTATTTTAAAGCCAGTGATTTGCGGACGAGCCATTGATAAATACTTGCTGTCTAATACACAAGCGATTTCCATTTCCTCAGGAACCTTGATTCCTGCCTCCTTGGCTGTATTGAGCACTGCCATCGCCTGTGAATCACGATAAGTGATCATCAAGGCATGACGATGCTGCAACATATATTTCTGCAGATACAAATAGCTGGAACGATATTCCTTCGGAATCGCAATATAGTTATCAAAGCTTAAGCCGTTATCCTTAAATGCCTGATTCAGACCGTCACGAAGCTGCTTGATCATTGCCACATTCTTACGATCCTCTACCAAAGCGATATCGGTGATTCCGCGCTTGATATAATCACATGCGTAATCATAGATCAACTTTGCGTAATCAACATAAACAGAGCCGATCGTTTCATCACTCATGCGATTACCGATTACTACGATTGGAATTTGATATCTTGTCAGAGTATTCAATTCTTCCTTATTCAGCTTATCATTAAATATGACTACACCGTCAACATGGGATTTAATAATTGTTTCAATGATATCGTTCATTTCCGAAATCCCCTCGGTCGTAGTATGTAAAACCATATTATATTTATAGATTTTGGCGACATCGATCAAGCCGTTGATCAGCTGACCGGTATAGAAAAAGCTTGCCTCGGGAATCACCAACGCAATCGTCGTTGTTTTCTGTAAGGCCAAACCTTGAGCAATCGCATTCGGCTTATAGCCGAGCTTTTCGATCGCTTCCTGTACCTTTAAGCGTGTATCCTCACGCACTACCTCAGAGCCGTTGATTACACGTGATACCGTAGCCAGT
Organism: Erysipelotrichales bacterium; assembly: GCA_910576855.1. Lineage (GTDB taxonomy): Bacteria > Bacillota_I > Bacilli_A > Erysipelotrichales > Erysipelotrichaceae > C-19. The sequence continues at coordinate 21,538 of CAJTJP010000020.1, read as the reverse complement.
GATACATCTGCTTCCTTCGCTACATCATAAATTGTTATTCTTTTCATTCTCAGACACCTCAGCTTTATCATCCTGTGCTCCGTCCTTATCGTCCAGAACCCTTCTTAATCCCTTTAATGCCCCTTCGGCAGCCCTCAGCGTTCCCTTTTTCAATGTGGATACTCCCTGCTTTACTCTGGCATCGTTTTTTACTGAATTCACAAAGGCCTCAACCTTTTGACCGTTTTCACTCCTACGGAATTCACTGACAGTTTGCATCACCCAATCACCTGTATCGGAAGCAACCTGAACGCCTTTGTCTACAGCCTTGCGCAGATCCTCATTTTCCTGCAACTTACGTAGCTGTTCCTTCGCAAGCGCAATGATTTTATCACTGTCCTGCTTTAATTTCGCCTTTTTCGCTTTGATTTCTTCGTTATCATTCGCATCCTTCAGCCATTCACGAAAGCTCGCATATAAAACAGTGATTGCTTCCTTACAGTCGGCAAGTATTTTAGCCGCCTGAGAGCCTTGTGCTTCCTCATCCTCAACGGTAATGATCTGAAAGCGCGCCTGCTCCTCCATGTCGTTGATATCATCCTTATGCTTAAAGCTCTGATTCATAATCTTCACCTCGCTGATATATGTCTTCTGTGTCTTGTTCGCGACAGTTATTATTTTTCTTTGATGATTTCTTAACCAATGTACCGACATTATCAATTACAGAGCTCAAAAGGCTGCGAATGACGCTTTTGCTTGCTTCATGGACATTATCGACCGTTTCACTGATTTCATTTAATGTCTGCATCGGTTTATCCAGTGCATCAAGCTGCTTGCCCGCACTGTCTAATGTTTTCTTTAAGGAATGGATAGCCTCATTGGTCGAGGTCAAAACGAGTATCAGTCTGCGGACGAATACAATTAAAAAGACAAGTACCGTCGCTCCTAAAATCGGCAGTAATTTACCTGATACCGTACTGGTTAAATTTAACAGTTGATCCAATTCCATAAAAACACCTCTTTCATTATTCTACAACACTTTGAAAGTGATTACAAGATGAATGAAAACTTTTTACAATATTTTTAAGCTTATAGATATCCTTTGAGGACATAAAGAGATAAACAGCCGGTGCATGCTTCGCCAATAAAGCTGCTCCCGCTTCATCCTCACTGATAACCGTACAGCCCGAAATAAGCTTAGCCAAATCATCGATCGTAATATCGATGCCTGCTTCCTTTTTCGCATTTTCGGGAAATGCGCATAGGAACACTTCATCTGCGACACTCAATGACTCAGCAAATTCCTTCATAAAATAGGCAATGCGTGAATAGCGATCGGGCTTGAATATCGCAATCACCTTATGATCGGGATATTTCAACTTTGCCGCTTCAATCGTAAGTTTTACTGCTGTAGGATGATGCGCATAATCATCGATATATACATTATCGCCTAACGCTTCTTCACTGAAACGACGCTTTACGCCCGGAAAGGATGCCAGTGCCCGCTGCAGCTGCTCAGCGCTCATGCCCTCCATAATACCGACCGCAATCACACCTAAGCTGTTCCATAAAAACGGCTTACCGACAAACGGCAGTTCAAAATGAGCGAATTCCTGCTTATGATACAATACATCAAAGCTCATACCGCTGCTTCCCTGTTTGATATTGATTGCTTGTACATCATTATGTGCACTTAAACCATAGTATAAATGCGGCTTTAAAACCGTAAGCCTTTGAACATGCTCGTCATCACCGAACAGCACGATTCCCTTAGTCACCTGAGCTGCGAACTGCTCAAACGCATCACAATAATCCTCCATATCACGATAGTAATCCACATGATCGAGCTCCATATTGGTAATGATCGCATATTCCGGGTGATAAGCCAAGAAATGACGTTGATATTCACAGGATTCAACGACAAAGTAATGAGCATTTTCCGGCATTGCGCCGGTACCGTCACCGATCAAATATCCGCACGGCTTTACACAGTCCATCACATGTGCCAGCATTCCGGTCGTTGTTGTTTTTCCGTGCGTTCCTGCAACCGAAATCGTACAGTAATGCTTCATCAGCTCGCCTAAAAACTCATGATAGCGATAACAGGTCACTGAGGACATTAAGCGTGCTCTTTTTACTTCAGGGTGCTCCTCATCGAACGCATTTCCGATGATTACCGTCATATGCTCCTGAATATTATTCGCATCAAAAGGCAAAATCGTAATATTTCGCTCCTCTAACGGCTGCTGCGTGAAAATATACTTTTCAATATCCGAGCCCTGTACCCGCTCCCCGCGATCAGCCATAATCGTAGCCAAGGAAGCCATACCTGAACCCTTGATGCCGATAAAATGATACAACATAGCTGTATTCACCTCTTTTTTATTCTTTTATAGTATATGAAGCTTCACTTTTTTCTGTACTTACGACCTCATCATCACCGAATAAGCTGAACTGCAGCAGATCATCGTTCAACTCTGCGCTTTCCTCATTGCTTAACAGCTCCTCTAACGGAACACGGACAATTTCCTCATCACTGTCGCTGTCAAACTCGATGACCTCTTCAATCGGTTCATTGATTTCTTCCTCGAAAATTTCATCAGCTTCATTGTCCAGACGAAGCTTTGCTTCCTCCTCGAATTCCTCCAGCTCGGTTGCACCGTACATCGGAGATAAGACCGTACCCAACGGATTTTTCTTAGGAGCGATGGAAATCGTTTTACGTATTTGCGGAACATTCTCCTGATTCTTTTTCGCATGCTTGGGCTCAGCAGTTTCATCCATACCGAAAATCGGCGAAATCACCGGTGTAAATGTATATTCCTGCTGCTTGATCGGCTCGCTTCGCTTTACCGCTCGATTACTTTGCGCAGGACGAACACTTCTAACCGTATTCTTTTTCGGCTGTTCCTCACTGATTTCAATCGTAGTGAATTTTTTCTCCTGCACTGCTTCCTGTTGTACCGGTTGTAAGATCGGCTTCTTTACCACTGTTTCCGCACGCGGCTTTTCATAAGCAGAAGCATGCTTTAATTCACTTGCATCATTCATTCGTTCCTGCTTACGCTTTATTGTCGGCTCACGAAAGGAAATTTCCTCTAATTCGCCTTCATCCTCGATTTCTTCTTCTTCCTCAAATAAAAATCCCACTAGCTTTTTAAATACGCTCACGCTGCTCATCCTCTCTGACTATTTTTGTAAGGAAGCTAAAAATTCATCAATTTCAGCTTCACTTTTACGTAACTTAGAAACAAAGCGTCCCAGCTCTTTCCCTTTTCCGACACCGATGAAGCTCGGTATTCCCATTACCATTTGCTCCTGTGCCAATGAAATCCATTCATCGCGATCGACATAATAGAATGAATAATCCTTATATTTCTCAATCAGCTTCGGCATAAACGGTTCAATAAAGCGACAATCCGGACACCAGTTGGCACTGAATACAAATACACTTATTGCTTCCTCTGCTTTTGCCTCATCAAACTGCTCTGCATTCGCTAATACATTCATATGGTCCTTTAAGCTCATTTTTCTTCCTCCTGCTTATTTTTTTTATCAGACTGCTCCTCTTTAATGACATCGCCGTTTCCTTCCTCAGACTTTGGATTCAACAGTTCCTCTAAGCTTCCGCTGGACGGCAAATGTGATTGAAGATAATCTAAATTCTGTTTCTTTGCGGCTGTCAGTGATTTTAAAGAGAAATCATTCAGCACCTTATCCTTATCATAGGAAATCGACGTCATCAACAAATACATGGAACGAAGTGTCGAAGGTACTGCGGCAGCCGGCAGATATGTATAGAGTTTTACCAGGGAACCGTCTAAATATACCAAATAAGCACCTTCACTTTTGATCAGCTGCAAGGTATACGGAAACAGCTCTCGATCGGCATTCATATAATTTGAGGTATACAAGGTCTTATTTTCCTGCTCCTGCATTTGAACCTTGGTAAGCTCGGCGACCTGTTCCTGATTCATACTGGCAGCTGTTTTTGCATCTTCCTCATTTTCTTCGCTTTTCGTATAGTAATTTTTAATTACTACCGCACTCGGATCAAAATTCATAATCAACCGATAGCCGTCCTTGACAAAAACCTCGCTCAAGCTATTGGCGTCTCGCTGCTTGATACCCTGCGGCAAATAATAGGAATAATAGCCTTTCATACGATTACTGCCCGGACTTTCAAGCTTTGTACTCAAGGAGTCCAATTCATCGTAGATTCGCTGTTTTAATTCAGCTTCACGGCTTTCACAGCCACATAATACAAATAAGCATAATATAGCCGCAAAAACTTTTTTCATGATTGTCCTCCTATCTTTACATTCTTATTTATTATATCATGTAATTATGGGTAAAGAACAGTATTTTATGAACGGAAACGATTTTTTAAGCTTTTGAGGTTCTAAAACAAGTATTTTTCATCAATTATTTATAAAACTACAGTCAAAAATAAGCTCAGCGTTTTTTCTTATCCGTATTTATGTAAGGAAATTTTTTCCAAACAGCACGATAAATCGGCTGTTGTAAATCCATAAAGCGCTGTTCATATTCAGTTACGGCATCTTCATCATGCGAAATGCGGCGATAATCCACACTGATATCATGGAGATACCAGCCTCCCTCTTGAAACTGCAGCAATGAAAATTCAAATAATGATGAATTATCCGTTTTCATTTGAATTTCACCGTTTTCTGATAAGACTTGACGATACATCGCAATAAATGAAGCATGTGACAGACGCTTTTTATGCGCACGCTTTTTCGGCCACGGATCGCTGAAATTCAGATGCAGGACATCGATTTCACCAACCTCAAACCATTCCTGTAATGCCTGTGCATCCCCTAAGAGAAAAGCAATATTCTGACTTGGCTGCGGCTGACGATCATATTTACGCGCCGCAATCGCCATTACATTGGTATCCTTTTCAATTCCGATCCAACCGCTTTCCGTATCCTTTTCACTCATACGAAGCAGATAATCGCCCTTACCGCAACCGATTTCTACATGAAGCTTCGTACAGGAAAGTTTCTGCTTCCATGTGCCTTTATATTTTGACTGTTCCTTAATCACAATATCAGCCTGACGGATATATTCCTCCGCCCACGGCAATTTTCTCATACGCATATGCTTCTCCTATTTCGCCAAGCGATAGATGGCCTCCGCATAAATAGCGACTGCCTTTTGCAGATCGGATAAATAAATGCCTTCATCGGGCTGATGCACACCGCCGATTTCAGCTGCCGCCTCATTTGGATGGCGCGGAAATTCCGGCCCGTAGGCTACAAAGTTTGCAAGCTTTTTCGCATAAGTTCCGCCGCCGATCGTTTTCGCCGGATGAAATTTGTCACCGCTGTAGGTACGATAAACATCCATAAGCGTTGTTACAAGTTCACTGTTAGGATCAACAAACAACGGATCTACTTGTTTTTTTACACGAGCCTTCAGCGGATAATCTGCTTCCGACAATGCTTCCTTGACCTTTGCTTCAATATAATCGGCGTCAATATCATTCGGATAACGAATATCCAATAAAACACTTGCCTTATGCTTATCGATGTGAATAATTCCGGTATTCAAAGTCAAGAAGCCCATATATGCGCCTTCAAGTTCACAGTGAAGCCCGCTTCCCTTCCAATCACTTAATAATGCATAGGTCTGTTGCGCAAAGCGATCCTGAAAAGCACTGCCGATAAAATTCAATAAATGAAGCGCCGCATTGACACCTTGATACGGTGTCGCCGCATGAGCCGATCTGCCGCGGATGCTTATTTGTACGGCAGAGCCTTGTGCTTTGATACCTCCTTGAAGTTGATTGGACTTCAAATAGAAATCAAAGAGTACTGCTTTTTCCTCGTCCCATTCATTCAATACTGCCTGCGCATGTTCAATGACGATGTTCGCTCGTTCTCCTCCTGATAAGGATTGAATCACACTGTCACAGTTTCCGCTCAATTCAATATGCAGACCGCCCTTTTCGCCGTAGATTACCGGAAAATCAGCATCAGGGACAAAGCCCATCTGCGGAACCTCGGCATGCTTCACATAATAATCCATACATTCCATGCCGCTTTCCTCATCACAGCCGTAAATCAGCATGACCTTTTTTGATAATGAAAGCTGTGCCTCTTTCATCAGCTTCAACGCATAAAAGGCAGCCATGCCCGGCCCCTTATCATCCGCTATCCCGCGTCCGAACAATACATTGTCCTTTATCGTAAGCGCAAACGGTTCCTTGGTCCATCCGCTTCCCTGCGGTACGACATCCAAATGTCCTAAAACACCGATGCTCTCTGTTCCTTCTCCGTAAGACAGCACACAGGCATAGCCGTCGATATCCTGTACCTCGAAGCCCTCACGCCTGCCTAAATCCATCATATAGTCCAGCGCCTTGCGACACTCTGTGCCAAAGGGCGCATTTTTTTGTGCTTCCTCTCTTACAGAAGGAATTGCGATCAACCCTTCAAGATCCTTTAACATCTGTGTCGTTTGCGATATACTCTGTTCCATCCAGTTCACATAATCACCTCATACTTATTTTACCATAAATAAACACAATCGCCTATCCTTTATTCCAAGCGTTCTCGATATTGCGAAAGACGTTTTTCATACTGCAGCACCTCATCATACAAGCGATCGTATTCATCAAACATACCGTGCGTTTTACAATACCAACGATAGCTTTCGGCAAATTGATGAAATAATACACAGCGATAATGACAATCCCGATCATAGCGATTGCGGATAAAGCCGCGCTTCGCTTTACTCAGATAAACAGTAAAAGCTAAAAAATTCATAATATCACCTCAAGCAGATTATAACAGATGATATTACATTATCATTGTAAGGCTAAAAAAAGAAGTGAAATTTTCATTTCACCTCTTGATCGTTATTCATCCTTAGGCTTTAAATCCTCTTGCTGAAAGCGTGATTTACGACGCACCTCTTTTTCAGCAGTCTTTTCATCATCATTTGTTTTCGGCTTCGGAAGCAATGCCTTTGCGGAAACATTGATTTTGCCGTGATCGTCAATTTCAGTAACCTTTACCTTGATTGTATCACCGAGCTTTAAGACATCCTCGACCTTTTCAACGCGCTCATGGGCAATCTTAGATATATGTAATAAGCCGTCGGTCTGCGCAAACAGATTCACAAAAGCGCCGTATTTTTCAATTCGAACGACCTTCGCATCATATACATCGCCGACCTTAGCGACCTTAACGATATCTTGAATCATTGCGACTGCTTTATTGATGGAATCACGATTCATATGATATACGATAACCTGTCCATCATCCTCGATATCGATCTGTACATCGTCACAAGCTTCAATGATCTTATTGATCATCTTACCGTTCGGACCAATGACCTCACGAATCTTTTCCGGATCGATCATAAACGTAGTAAGCTTCGGTGCATATTTGCCCACATCGCTGCGCGGTTCACTGATAGCATTCATCATATTCGCTAAGATTTCGGCACGCGCTTTTTTCGCCTGTGACAAAGCTTCTTTAAAGATTGCCTCGGTGATACCCGTTACCTTGATATCCATCTGCAGGGCCGTAATACCGTCCTTGGTTCCGGCAACCTTAAAGTCCATATCGCCGAAATGATCCTCCATACCTTGAATATCGGTCAAAACCGTATAGTTTTCATTGTTTTCATCCATGATCAAGCCCATTGCGATTCCGGCAACCGGGGCCTTGATCGGCACACCTGCCGCCATTAAAGACATCGTTCCGGCACAGATGGAAGCCTGTGAGGAGGAACCGTTGGATTCCAATACCTCAGCGACCGTACGAATCGTATACGGGAATTCCTCAACGCTCGGAAGTACCTGTGACAATGCACGCTCACCCAACGCACCGTGCCCGATTTCACGACGTCCCGGGCTACCCATGCGGCCTGTTTCACCGACGGAATACGGTGGGAAATTATAATGATGCATAAAGCGTTTTTCCTCAACCTCAGTCACATCGTCAATAATTTGATGGTCGTTCAGCGGGCCTAATGTCGTAACGCTCATTACCTGAGTTTCACCGCGGGTAAACATAGCGCTGCCGTGCGTTCTCGGCAATAAATCGACCTGTGAATCCAAAGGACGAATTTCATCGATTTTACGACCGTCCGGACGTACCTTATCCTCAATAATCAAGCGGCGAACCTCGTCTGCCTCGATATTATGGCAGATTTCCTTCACCTGCTTCAGCGCCTTATCCTTTGCCTTGTCGTTTTCATATTCCTTAGCTTCAAATTCAGCAACTGCTGCTGCAGTCAATTCATCAATCTTACCATAGCGCTCCAATTTCTTTTCGATTGAAACTGCTTGACGGATATCAGCCTCATAGCCTGCCTTAACGGCTGAGACAATTGCTTCATCCGCAGTATAAAGCGTAACCTCCATTTTTTCCTTGCCTACGGCAGCGGCAATTTCCTCTTGGAACGCAACGAGCTGCTTGATATGCTCATGTCCGAACATGATTGCACCGAGCATCGCTTCCTCGCTGACTTCCTTTGCGCCTGCCTCGACCATATTTACCGCATACTTCGTACCGGCGACCGTCAAATGAATATCGCTTTCCTTCTCTAACTGCTCAGGAGTCGGGTTGATTACATACTCCCCGTTGATTCTGCCGACGATCACACCGGCAATCGGGCCGTTAAACGGAATATCGGAAACGCATAATGCCAAAGAAGCCCCGAACATCGCCGCCATCTCTGCCGAGCATTCCTGATCTACCGATAACACGGTATTTACGACCTGTACCTCATTACGGAAACCGTCCGCAAATAACGGACGAATCGGACGGTCGATCATACGTGCCGTTAAGGTCGCATGTTCGCTCGGTCTTCCCTCTCTGCGTAAAAAGCCTCCCGGTATCTTTCCAACCGAATACAATTTTTCCTCAAATGTCACGGTCAACGGAAAGAAATCGATTCCTTCCTTTGCCTGTTTACTGGCTGTTGCCGCCGAAAGTACAACCGTATCGTTATATCTGATCAACGCCGAACCGCCGGCCTGTTTTGCAATCTCGCCTGTTTCTACGGTTATATTACGCCCGCAAAAATTCAAACTAAATGCTTGTTTATTCATTATTTCACCTCTATTTTATCCTACTTTATAATAATATCATATTTTCAACAGAAAAGACATATAAAAAAGCCTTCAGAGCTGCGTTTTTCAAAAAAATAAGCTTTTCAAAGGATATTAATCGATATAAGTGAGTCATTTTCTTATCATTTTCGCGCTCATATAATAAATTTCCGCAAAAAACATGATGCAATCATATTAACTTCCACTCTTGATTCCGACAAAATATCGTCCGTTAAAATTTCATCATAAAAAAAGCGCTTCTTTCGAAGCACATTTTTTATTTACGCAATCCTAAACGCTGGATCAAATCCTTATAACGATTTAAATCCTTATCCTTTAGATACACAAGCAAATTACGACGATGACCGATCATTTTCATCAATCCGCGATGAGAATGATAATCGTGCTTGTGCTCCTTCATATGCTCAGTCAAACGGTTGATTTTAGCCGTCAATACTGCGATTTGAACCTCAGGAGATCCAGTATCGCCTTCAAAGCGAGCATATTCCTTCATAATTGCTTGTTTTTCTGCCTTTAATAACATGTTAATTTCCTCCTTTATCATCATGTCCTTTTCTACCGCGTATGCCGTCGGAGTTTACGTGTATACCCAGTACAAAAGCTTCTATATTCTATCATATACAATAAAGTGATGCAAGCGTTTTACAAAAATAGATGTATAAAATTAAACGGAGTGAAGTACAAAAGTTAAATCCGCCAAAGGAAAGAATAAAGTGGAAAAATTCTTTCTCTTTATCATGATACTTGTATGGCTGTTATTGACTTCTTATTAAAATAAAGAAAAGTGTATTTATTATGTCTGTCATATGCAATAAATACAAACATCTTACTCGTGATAGATCGTTTAAAATAATGAAAAAGCGGCTACTACTTCCGCTTCTTCATGATATTTACGGTTTACACAAAAAATGAAACACTCTCCAAAAAAATGAAACACTCTCTTTTTTTCTAATATTTACGGTTTACAAATAAAATGATACGCTCTCATTTATTGCTTCGTCCGCTACCTGATTAAGAACTTATATGAAATTCAACTCTACCTTTTCATTCTAATACCATTTATACATTGAGAGCATTTTTTAATTAACGCTTATCTTAGAATGCCATCAGCACCGTAAGCACAAAACAAACAATCCAACAAATAGCATAATAATTGTTTTGATTCAATAATTTCGCTCTTCTAAACATATATCTAGGAATCAATGCTATATTTCCTAAAATTTTGGTTTGATAACCCGCTGCCTGTAATACCTTTTCATCTTTCCAAGAAAGGAATATATTGACGCCTAATATAATGATGATAGCCATTGCTTGAAGCGTGTTTTCCATTTCTACAATGTTGTAATTCCCATGTTGTATTTGCGATTTAACATATACGTTCGCAAAAAAGTAATATACTACTTCACTGATTAACGGTGCAAAGGCAAGTGCCCAAATCCAAAAACCAGCCACATGATTTCCTTTTAAAATGGGCGGTGCTGAAGGATCCCTCAATTGAGCATATAACTCACTTTCTTTCAGTTGAATCCAATCTTGTAGGCCTTCTTTCCATACCGATGTATCTTCATCAATTTGACCATTTTTATACATCTCTTTTATTTCTGATACCGAATATGCATCGGGCTTATTATTTACCACGCAATACCATTCTTTTTCCTCAGAAAACAGCAGTTTTGCTTCATTGTTTTCACATGACCTCTCAATTTTATGACCACATTTGACGCAAAATCTCATACCTTCGTTAATTTCACTTCCGCAATAATTACATTTCATAACTTATACCTCCTCTTTCTCTTTTTCTCGTGTTCTATTCATCATAATCTTTCTCCTATATAAACCACCTCACTGTTTCATTGTTTATATTAGATTCTTTCCATATAGGCTGAATCAGGAACATCATACTCATTTTCAAATTTATTTAAAAGAATATCAACCTTTGTATATCCGGTCTTATTCACTGATACCGTCATTTTAGGGAACTGCCACAGCGGATCCTTTCGTTCTTACAGAGCCTGTTTCTAAACTTTGAGTAAAGTTAAAATTATCGGTAACCACAATATTAAACCCTTCCGTAAAGTCATCCATATACACAGATTTCGGTATTCTGAACTTCATTACGGTTTCATCCGGAAATATTGAGTTCGTTGAACCTTCCCCCTGGTATAAAGAACTGAAACTTTCACCCTTTCCAAAACTATTACAGATCACTCGATATTCAGTATCTGTATGATATGTAATTTCAAACAATATCGTATCTTCATTTACAAGCGATACCTTCCATGAGTTGATCGAAACAGTCCCTAACAGATCATTCAAATTTTCTTCATATTCCAAATAAAACCCTTCCTTCAATAACTCACGACTTGGAAAGTTAGATGTCTTTAATTCGGTAACGATTGTTTCTTCATTTTTTGATCCATCTGATGACTTTTCATTCTTGACATTTCTTACATCGAAATAAATGTAGCCGATTCCCATTGAAATCACAAGAATCGTTATGGTCGCATAAAGTTTTGCTTTGTTTTTTCTTTCTATTAATACACCGCAATTAGGGCAATATATATCTTGTTTCGATATTTTCCCTCCGCATTGATAACATTTCATCGTGAAAACACTTCCAATTACACTCTAATTCCCATCGTTTTTTATCAATACTTTTTTGCTTTTTTACACATCCGTTTATTTGCCATGTTAGTTAAAATGCTTGTCAATTTTATATCAAAATCCATCTACGGTTCTGACAAATTTAACTTTTCACTTCAGGAAAATTAAACGCTTAAATCTTGCCACTGCTCTTTAAATTCATCAATTTGTCTATGTATCTGTTGCTTATTGTAATCTCTGTTCTGTATTGATATGTCATCATCCCCTGATTCAGAGCAATAATCTTGATAAAGTGATAAAACAGTTTCAATATTGGATTTCATATTATAAGTTCTATTAGTAAAATCAGCGTTTTTAATCGTTTGCTCATATAAAGCATAAATCTTATCATAGCTGCCCAAATCGCCCTTATTGACTGCTGATTCTATCTTATTTAAAACAGCCATTGCATTTTTATAATTTTTCCTTGACAATTCTTTTTGCTTTTTAGCATATTCTCTTTCCTCTTTATCAAAATCATTAATATCATTATTTGTATCAGGTTGTTCAGGCTGATCGTATTGATAATTATATGAATTGTTGTCATCTTTAGCATTATTGTTGTTAGCTTCAAAATCGAAATCATCTCGTTCAAAATCTGAATAATCTCGATTTGTTTGTTCATCATTTGTTTGCGATTGATTTAATTCTTCTTTTGGCAATAATGCTTTTACATCACTTAAAACCTCTGAAAAGTTTGTCGAATATCCATAATCCGAAAAATTTATATTCATTTCTTTTTCCAAAATAGGATAATACTCACTCATTAAAAGCACCGCATTATGTATACTAGCATCTGCTTGAATTATTTTATTTTCCAAAGGAACAGTTATCCATTCTCCTGCATCTTCATTATGAAAATTGTCTTTTTTATCTTGGAATGCATAATTACTGATATCTCTGAATTTGAAGTATTTAGGATACCATTTGATATCGTACGAACTACTCCTTGACATATTAAAAACTCCATCTATTGCAGCAGTATATTTTCTTGTATAATGAATTTCCAAGTGATTTTCTTTAGATTCCTTATCCTCAAAAAAATCTGACTTTACAATAACAGTTGTTGTTTCATACCCCGATCCTTGCGTCTTATTATATGTATGTATGTTTTTAAGTATATAATGTGTATTATCATCAGACTTATAAAAACCGCTTTTTGGTATTTGAGATACAGATTCATATACTGCGTTATATAATTCAGAATGCTTAACGTTATATGATTTAGAATGTTTAATACCTGAGCAAGCAGTGAGTACAACAGAAGCAATTACTAAACAAATCACACTGGTGATAATAGTTATTGATTCCCCTTTAGACACATTAGTTTTCCTTTGCATTATTCTCACCTTTTTAACCTATTCTATGCGCTTTTTTGTAAGCTCAATCATCTTCTCTGTGCAAAAAACAACCACACATTTTTTTTACAATTTTGCCATCTTTATTTTCTCGACCGTGACAATAGACTTTTTTATTTATTTCTTCTTCCATAATATTTTCTGCGGTTATATCAATTATCGCATTATATTCTACTATATCGTCATCTACTTCTTTATTTATTTCAATTCGATCAAAATCTTCAATTTTATGTACTACCCATTGGCTTTTAATAGAATCACACCAAATCTCATAAAGCTCATACTCATTACTACTTGTCTTATTTAGATTAGTTATTCCGCCAATTATGAAAATTATTATTAGGATACTCAACGCCCTTATACTTCTTTTTGATAATCCGTTCCACCATTCCTTTATATCTTTCGCAGTTTCTGCTGGCTTATCAGTTGGTTGTATATCTTGAGCGTTTGTACTTTCTTCTGTTATCACCTCTATCTTTTTACCGCAAAAATCGCAAAAACTCTCATTTTCTTTAAGTTCATTACCACATTTCGTACAATGCATATCCTACACTCCTTATCTTTCATCCTATAAACTTACCCATTCAAGTTTTTCACTTTCTCTGATTTCATACTTAATGTTATTAAACTGAAAGCATTATTTTCCATATCTGTTACCTGTTTATTTAATGTTTTTCCTCCTTCAGCTCGCTTTTCCCATAATGCCATTGCATAAGCTATTGTTTCATAAAGTACACATAAAAAAACGATGTGAAAAACCAGTAAATATACTTAAAAAACAAAAAAAAACATATGATTACTCAAAATAACCATATGTTCATAAAAGTGTACTTAACAAGACAATTTTACTATTTTATGCATTTATATTTTACCACACCGAAAGAGTAAGCACAACTTTTTTTTATCGAAATCACAAAAAATCGACTAGAATATCATGCAGAATCAGCATTCCCTGATAAGTGGTTTTTAGGCTTTGTGCGCTTTCCTTAAGATTACCTAAACGTACATGTTTTGTAATTGCTGTTTCATAAACCGTATGAATATCCTCATGAAAGTGCTCATAAAACCTTTGTTTCGCAATTCCTTCTTTTAACCTTAAGCCCATCATAACAGCTTCAAACATTTCCTCCTGCTTTGTCAGCCGAAACTCTTTGGCATTCGCTCCCTCGGTGAGATACGTATGCAGATTGCGAGTATTGTCATAGCGTATATGATTCAACTTCCCGCTCGCACCGCACCCGATACCGTAAAAATCCTCATAATGCCAATATATCAGATTATGCCTGGCATAATGCGCATTCTTGGCAAAATTACTGATTTCGTAATGTTCAAAGCCCTTTCGCTTTAAAAACATAATTGCTTCCTCATAAAAGTCCGCTTCTAAATCAGGATCACACGGCTGTACATGGGCTCTGCCGAAGCGTGAGTGCTCCTCAATCGTCAGTGCATATAAGGACAGATGTGTAATCGCTAAGTCTGCGGCCTTGTTTAAATCTTCCTTCCACTGCGCCATTGTCTGATTAGGCAGTCCGTACATCAAATCAAGTGATATATCATGAATGCCTTGTCGATGGATCCGTTCGATTGCATCGCTGATCATTTCATAATCCGCCTTGCGCTCAATCACCTTCAACAAATCGCTTTGAAAGCTCTGTGCTCCCATCGATATGCGATTGATTCCGTATTCCTTACAAACGGCAAGTTTATCATCACTCAAGGAATCGGCATTTACTTCAATCGTCGTCTCCGTGCTGTTTTCAATATATGACTTTAACAGCTTCAATAAGCCTTCAAGCTGAGAAAGCGAAAGACAGCTTGGCGTACCGCCGCCGATATATACCGTTTCACAATCCGATATTTGCCGCTGTTTCAACTCTGCTTCAACTGCGTCGAGCCATTTATCTGCCAATCCTTTCGTATAACCGCAGCGCGTAAAATCGCAATAGGCACATATATGATCGCAAAACGGCACATGAACATACAAGCCCCTCATTCAACCATCCTCCTGTTCTTATCCCCTTTTTACCTTCTCAGCCTCATTCAAGGCATGCTCATACACATAATGAACAAGCTGTGAATTCGTTGGCTTACGACCCTCGATCGTCAGACTTTCATGGGTGCGATACGCATATTCGATCGCATCGCGCATTGCCTTTTCCACACGTGATGAGGTGGTTTTATGAATTCGGGCAATTTCCTTATATAATTGTACCATACTCAGTATCTGTCCGTCACATTGATAAATCATAATTGCGGCACTTTTGATAAAACGAAAACCGTTATAATGAAGCGGAATTCCCAGTTCCTGTATAATTTGTGACACCTTAGAGGAATAACCGATAATAACAGTGCGCCGTTGATGCTTCATTCCTTTCACAAGCAGCTCATTCAATATCCGCTCTGCAGTATACGGCGCACAGATATACGATGTTTTAGAAGTCATTCCTGCAGCCCTTATAAACGCCCCCTCTTCCTTTGAAAGGATCAAAATCGGGATATCACAGCCATGCAGATGATTCAATGAATACACGAAAGAAAAAACCTGTTCACGATCCTCCTCATAATCCAACAAGCAAACATCAACATTCATGATATCGACTGCCTTCACATTGGACGGTAATGAGGACAGTGCACATAAAGAAGCATCCGGATAAGAGCGTACAGCATCCATCAGCTCTACAACCAGATTTAAATCATGCAGACAAGCCAATATTTTCATCGTGTTTTCATGCGGCATCTAATTTTACGCATTTTCTTTCCCCCTTTAAATGATAAAATAAACAAACTTCTTCCCGATTTTTTGTTTCTGATACCATTTTAATTCAACCAGCTTTTCCATAGAATAGCGAGCTGTTTCATAACAAACGTCTGCTTCCTTCATATAGTCTTGCAGCGTATAATAATGATGTAGCTTACGATGGCGAACATAAAAGGCAATACTCTCCTTTTGCAGCATCGGATAGCGTTCACATAAGTTAACTTCATCCTGATCCAAGGGAGATAGTTGTTCATTTCGTTTTAATGATATCATTTCATCAGATAATTTCAACCGTAACATTACAAGAAGCGACAAAAAAGCAGAGGTTACGTCAAGGTCTGTGACCGCAGAATGTATTTTATCGATGATTTCTTCCATATCGATGATCTCTGCTGCCTTTAAACAATGATGCAGATACAGCGTTGGAAACAGCAACAAAAAGGCAGTGCGCTTATTGCCCTCCATACCCAGTCGAAACAGTTTCAGCAGCAACGGATTTTGTGCATCACTCAAATATTGAAGCGTTTGTTGATTCACCTCGCCGTGTAATTGAAAGCTGTCCATGACCTCTTGAAAAAGCGTCTGCGGATTCAGCGAGTGATCATAACGAAGCTTTACCAAAAGCCGTAAAAAACGCAGTTGTTCTTCTTCCTTTAACCAAAACAAATCAAATTCCTTATCAGGGTCCTCTTTATGCAGCAACAGCCATTCAAACAATAAATTCTGTGTTGCCGACATTTGATCGTTGACATGAGGATTTCTGATCAAGTAAGTCTTTTTCTCCTTAATCGGAAACTCGTGGCGAAATAAAGAACGATATTGTGTAATCTCATGCCACAAAGGATCAACGAGATAAAAATCCATTTCTTTTTCCAGATCTGCTTTATTGTAGTATACTTGTTCACTGTATTTTTTCGCTGTTTCAAACATGCTTTTACCCTCCGATTTATAACCCTTCAATTTCGATACCTGTCTATTTTAGCATGAGATTGGTATCCGTTAAAGAAGTTCGACAAAGATAGAAAAAACATGACAAAATAAAAGGAAATAAAAAAGCCTATGAGGGGTAAGCCCCATAAGCAAAGCATTATTTATCATCATCCATCGATAATACAGCCATAAATGCCTCCTGCGGCACCTCTACGGAGCCGACGGCCTTCATGCGCTTTTTACCTTCCTTTTGTTTCTCCAACAGCTTTTTCTTACGTGAAATATCACCGCCGTAGCATTTCGCAAGGACGTTTTTACGCAGAGATTTAATATCGGTACGCGCGATAATTTTTCCGCCTAACGCTGCCTGTACCGGTATTTCAAACTGCTGTCTGGGAATCAGCGTTTTCAGCTTTTCACAGATGGCTCTGCCTCGCGGAGCCGCAAAATCCTTATGAACGATCAAGGATAAGGCATCGACACTTTCTCCATTCAATAGTATATCCATCTTCGCCAGCTTGCTTGTCTGATAACCGATCAGTTCATAGTTTAAAGAAGCATAGCCCTTGGAACAGGATTTTAAGCGATCAAAGAAATCATAGACGATTTCACCTAACGGAAGCTCATAAATGATATCCATGCGATTGTTGTCGATATAGACCATATCCTTATAAATACCGCGTTTTTTCTGGCAAAGCTCCATAATAGCACCGACATAATCATTCGGTGTCATAATGCTTGCCTTAACGAACGGTTCCTCGATATGATCGATGCGCTGAACCTCCGGAAGCATGCTCGGATTATCAATTTTCATCATGGAGCCATCGCTTAAATACGCATGATATACAACTGACGGTGCCGTTAAAATCAAATCTATTTTATACTCACGCTCAATGCGCTCCTGTACCACATCCATATGTAAAAGACCCAAGAAGCCGCAGCGAAAGCCAAAGCCCAAGGCCTGAGAGGTTTCTGCTTCAAACTGCAGCGAAGCATCGTTTAAACGTAATTTTTCGAGTGCATCGCGCAAATCATTGTATTTGGCAGAATCGATTGGATACAGACCGCAATACACCATCGGATTCATCACCTGATAGCCTGCCAGCGGTTCCTTCGCACCGTTTTGAACATGAGTAATCGTATCACCAACCCGCACATCCTGAATCGATTTAATGCTTCCGCAAAGCCATCCGACCTCACCGCAATGCAGCACATCACGCTTGATTTCCTTCGGATTGCGAATTCCTACCTCAAGCACCTCGTATTCGGCACCGCTTGCCATAAAACGAATACGGTCGCCGATGCGAATGCTTCCCTCTTTTACACGTACAAAGGCTACGACACCGCGATATGCGTCATAGAAGGAGTCGAATACAAGTGCCTGCAACGGATTGGTGCTTGAACCGCCCGGTGCAGGAACATCATGTACGATTGCCTCTAAAACATCACGGACATTTAAACCGTTTTTCGCTGATATCAACGGTGCGTTTTGTGCATCTAGACCGATAACATCTTCAATTTCCTGCTTCACCACATCGGGCTGCGCACTGGGAAGATCGATTTTATTGATGACCGGTAAAATTTCTAAATCGTTATCAAGCGCCAAATACACATTTGCCAACGTCTGTGCTTCAATTCCCTGTGCTGCGTCAACGACCAAAACCGCCCCTTCACAGGCTGCCAAGGAACGTGATACCTCATAACTAAAATCGACATGTCCCGGTGTATCAATCAAATGCAGAATATAATCCTGTCCGTCTAATGCCGTATATTTTAATTGAACTGCATTCAGCTTGATCGTAATTCCGCGCTCACGCTCCAAGTCCATCGTATCAAGAAGCTGCTCCTTCATTTCTCTCGCCTCTACCGTTTCCGTTAATTCCAAAATACGGTCAGCAAGAGTCGACTTTCCGTGGTCAATATGAGCGATAATTGAAAAATTACGAATGAATTTTTGATCCATGCCCTGCACCTCATCTCTTTATATGCTGTGTAATTATATCAAAAACAAGGAGAATTGAAAATATAAAGCGTAAAAAATCATATTCTGATTGCTGTTTTCCCAAGTAACATAATTTTTGTTTCGATTCAATAGAACACAAATCCTTGTGTTCAAGTTTGACCGTTTTCTGAACAAAAGGTTTTATAAATGCATAATAAAATCCCTGAATATAATATAAGGCCTTTTAAAGCACTAGCAGTGTTATACCTTCACATCGATTCAATTAATACGCTATCGAGAAATTTCATTATTTTCATACGACTCACGAACGCAAGCCTTCTGTATCGTAGAGGATACTTTATATCAAACGCATACAAAAAGCAGAATCGCGTGATTCTGCCTGTACTATTTTGAAAACCCCTGTACAAAACGAGAAACTACCTCAATTCCGCTGTCCATAACACTGATGACAAAATCACTGCCGGATTTCGCCAAACGTGAAGCTGCATTTTCATCGATATCGTTTAAGCGTGTACCCTCTACCTTTTGATTAACACGCTCATGACGAGCAATTTCCTCCTCAAATTCAGATATCTTATCATCAATCGTCGTATTCTCCTTTGGTTCATTGATATACATCATCAACGATATAATCAGCCATACAAATAAGGCATCAACCAAAAAGCGCTTCATTTTATCACCTCATTAAATAATCATAGATACCGTCCGCCAATATCTCCATTGAGTTTTTCACCTCATTAAACGGATTCACATCACCGCCGCATTCAATCAGCATCATACGGTCGCTGACGGATTGATTATAATATGCTTCGCGCACCATTGTTGAACGCATGATACCATGAACCTTACTGTCAATTATGTCAGATAGCGTCGAGGAATTCTTTTTTATCACATCAGCATTCTTACTGAGTCCGCCGATTACCGGCATCATTTTCGCATACGTCTTTCCGTTCGCTTTCAAATAGCTTACTTCTCTCGGAATCGCATCTCGATGCAGATCGATAATCAAATCAAAGCCGCCGTAATTCACAAGCGCATCATTCATAAAGTTTCTTGATGCCTCGTAGCTTGCATTATAATCAAGTCCCTTTGCCTTCAAATACTCCGCAAAATTCGCTGTTTCCAAAACAACGTGAATTCCGCGCTCCTCTAATTCATTTCCTAAAACGGCTGCGGCATCCATGACCGTTTCTCCCCCCTCATATTCCTCTGACTGGTGAGTATTATAGATATACACGGTTTTGCCTGTATCCTTTGGCTTTTTCTCTTCCTTTTGATCGGTATCCTTTGGTTTTGTATCGGTTTTATCTTGATTTTCTGCAGGCTTATTATCATTTGTTTTGTCTGCATCCTCTGTCTTATCGTCCTTTGATTCCATCGGCTCCTGAGTTGTTTGAAATTTAAAGTCATCTTGTATTGTTAAATTCGCATTGTGCGAAAATAAATTCATTTCATCCTTGATCGAGATGCTTTCATCTAAGGAATGCTGACGATATACAAATGCATCTAGAAAACCGCTGTGTTTCATAATTTCACCGATTCCGCTGAAAAACGGAGTGATATATAAAAATCCGATCAACAATGCCACTTTTAATAATATTTTTCCGTTGGTTCGCAAATAAAAGCACCCCCTCAAATAAAGCGTATGCGAAAGAGAGTGCTGTTATGCTTAAGCAAGTATCGATATTACAGCTTTAAATACTGCGGATGGACAAAACGATTAATGCTTTCCGATACGAGATAAACCAGCTGCTTCAATTCATCGTCCATTGATTTCGGTGTAACGACAAGATCGAGCTGTTGGCGCTTGGATAATTCATCTAACAAATCATGTTGATTCAGTGTGCTTTCAGACAACAGATCGGATAAAATTGCACCGATGCTTGTGACAGTCGCTACCCCGATGGCAATGACAGGTATGCCCAAGCTTTCCTGTGTCAAGGCGCTGCGATGATTCCCGACACCACTGCCCGGCTGAATTCCTGTATTGTTGATTTGAATGACACGATTGATCCGAGATATACTGCGTGTCGCAAGTGCATCGACAGCGATAATCAAATCAGGCGCAAACTGCTGACATACCGATTTGACGATTGCGTAAGATTCCAAACCGGTCTGTCCCATGACTCCGGGCTGAATCACCGCTACATTGCGCGTCCCCTTCAGCATTTTTTTATCCTCGTTTGCATAATAATGCGAAGTCACCAAAATATCATCACTTACCTCAGGACCGAGCGCATCCGAGGTAATAAAGCGATTTCCTAATCCAACGACCAAAACCTTTTTTACCTTAAGCTTCATCGAACGAAGCATTTTTTGAAGCTGCCTACATACCTCATCGATGATATCCTCACGCTGATCATGATCGAATAATTCATCAAACTGTACCGATACATAATCACCGATTTCCTTACCGAGTGCATTTTCCTTTTGAAGTACCTTGATATAGCTGCTTTGAATATTGCCGTGAATCGTTTTTTCATGCGTAAAGGTGTCTTCTTTTAAGGTACAGCCCTCTGCTTCATCCGCAAAATCTGTGCGTATTTGATAGTGCTTTTCCATTTTTATCACCTCATTCAATGATTAGTATGGAATTTTTAAAGGTAATTATTGCTTTTTCAGTTACGGTTTGGTATAATCCCATCTTTAACACTTAATAAAAAACGAAACAGCGCTAAACTCTTTAATAAAGGGCTCAAATGCTGTTTTGTTCTTTGTAATGAATATGCGTATATTATTTAGTGTTTTTAATAATATTTCGTATGTTTTGCTTAGTGCTTATTTCATAGTCAGTA
>CAJTJP010000019.1 GCA_910576855.1 Erysipelotrichales bacterium | reverse complement strand
CATGGAAAACGGAAAATACGAAAAAAGCGAGAAAGGAACACCACAAGGTGGAAATTTATCACCGCTGTTAAGTAATATTCTGTTAAATGAATTGGATAAAGAACTGGAAAGACGAGGATTACATTTCACAAGATACGCAGATGATTGCGTAATTACAGTAAAAAGTGAAGCAAGTGCCAAACGAGTGATGTACAGTGTAACATCGTGGATAGAAAGAAAACTTGGATTAAAAGTCAATATGACAAAGACGAGAATCACGAAGCCTAATGATTTAAAGTATTTAGGTTTTGGATTCTACTACGATAAAAGTACGAAAACATGGAAATTGCGAGCACATGAAAGCAGTATAAAGAAATTCAAACAAGCGCTGAAAAGACTTACGATAAGGAAAAACTCTATGAAAATGGAAGAGAGAATCAGAAAGCTGAATCAAGTAATCAGAGGGTGGATAAACTATTTTTCGATATGTAATATGAAAACAAATATGGAAAAGATAGATGCCCATTTGAGAACAAGATTGCGAGTGATAATCTGGAAGCAGTGGAAAGTGCCGAACAGAAGGCAATGGGGCTTACAGAAACTGGGAATCGGAAAAGATTTAGCAAGACAGACATCTTATATGGGAAACCACTATCAATGGGTCGTAACGAAAACATGTGTAGTGAGAGCAATCAGTAAAAGAAAACTAACCCAAAAAGGATTAGTCAGCTGCCTAGATTACTACACGAAACAACATACTTTGAAATTGAGACGAACCGCCATGTGCCGAACGGCATGCATGGTGGTGTGAGAGGGTAATTAAATTTACCCTACTCGATTTGAATCTGAGGTAATACTTGAACCTTATCTATAATACACTTAAGCCTTCAAGACAAATTCCGATGAAAATAAAAAGAAAAATCAAACAATCGATGAAGCAGAGTGCGAACAGGCAATTCTTCTTTTTTTGAATAACTGTCAGGGTAATCATTCCTATTTCGCTTTATTCATGATAAAATGATAGTCGAGGTGATTTTATGGCTTTTTTACCTACAAGCCGTGCAGAAATGCTTGAACAAGGCTTTGAACAGGTCGATTTTATATATGTTTCCGGTGATGCTTACGTCGATCATCCGTCCTTCGGAACAGCGATCATCACAAGAACGCTGCAGGCCTTCGGTTACAGCTGTGCGATACTGGCTCAGCCGGATTGGCATAAGGACGATGAGTTTACTCAATTCGGTGAACCGCGTTTAGGCTTCTTGGTAAGCAGCGGCAATATCGATTCTATGGTGAACCATTATTCCGTCAATAAACGAAAAAGAGACAAGGACTCCTATAGCGATGACGGAGTGATGGGGAAACGACCGGATCGTGCCGTTATCGTATATACACAAATTTTAAAACGCCTGTTTCCGCATAAACCGGTGTTGATCGGCGGTATTGAAGCGAGTTTAAGAAGATTGGGACACTATGACTATTGGGACGATAAGGTAAGAAGGTCGATTTTAATCGATTCCCAAGCCGATTTACTTATGTACGGCATGGGTGAAAATACAATCATTGAAGTAGCCGATGCATTAAACAGCGGACTTGCCGCTAAGGATATCTGTTTTATCAGAGGGACATGCTGGAAAACAAAGGACATTCAATATGTCAGTGATGCGTTTCTTTTACCGTCATTTGAGGAAATTGCGAACGATGTCTATGCGTATGCCAAAAGCTTCAAGATCCAACATGAAAATATCGATGCGATTGCGGCACAGGTATTGATCGAACCGTATGACGGATGGTATGTGGTTCAAAATCAACCGCCGCTTCCGTTGACACAGGAAGAAATGGATTTTACCTATTCACTTCCGTATGAGCGAACCTTTCATCCGAAATACCACTATATACCGGCAATCGAGGAGGTTCAATTCTCTCTTGTATCAAATCGCGGCTGTTTCGGCTCCTGTTCCTTTTGCGCAATTACCCATCATCAGGGAAGGGTCATATCCACACGTTCTAAGGAAAGCCTCGTGAATGAAGCAAAAACGATTTCACAGATGCCGAATTTCAAAGGCTATATTCATGATGTCGGCGGACCGACGGCCAATTTCTCACGCACCGCCTGTGAGAAGCAGAAGCAACTGGGAGCCTGTAAAAAGAAGGAATGCTTATTTCCGAAGCCATGTACCAACTTAAAGGTCGATCATTCCCGATATGTCGATGTTTTAAGAGCGATTCGTGCCTTACCGAATATCAAGAAGGTCTTTATTCGCTCCGGTATTCGTTATGACTATTTAATGTACGATGATGACGATACATTCTTTAATGAATTGATACAATATCATATATCCGGTCAACTGAAGGTTGCGCCTGAGCATATCAGCGCAAAGGTACTGGATAAAATGGGGAAGCCTCGTAAAGAGCTCTATTTGAAATTTACGCAGCGCTATGAGGAAAAAAACAAGCAGCTTCATATGAAGCAATATCTTGTTCCGTATTTAATGAGCTCACATCCGGGCAGTGATTTAGAGGCCGCAATCGAATTGGCCTGTTACTTGAAAAAGATTCACTATATCCCGAAGCAGGTACAAGACTTCTATCCGACTCCGGGAACCTTATCGACTGCCATGTATTATACCGGTATGGACCCGCGCACAATGAAAAAGGTCTATGTTGCGAAAACCTATGAGGAAAAGGCAATGCAGCGGGCACTGATGCAGTTTACCTATCCGCAGAATTATCACTTGGTGGAAAAGGCACTGCGTATGGCACATCGTGAGGACTTGATCGGCTACGGACCTAAATGCTTGATAAAACCGAATAATAAAAAGCATTCTCAAGGCTTTTCCCATTCCAAACGAAGGAAGCCTCAAAAATGACCGTAAAGCAGCTGACGAAAATTGCGCTGATGTCCGCCTCTATGGTATGCGTATTTCAGATATTTTCCAATATCCTGTATTTAGAATTGATTACCTTTACTATCGTATTATACGCAATGACCTCAAGCAAAAGGGAAGCGATATTATCCTGTGTGATATTTGCCTGTTTAAATATGCTGTTTCTCGGTATCACGCCGTGGACCTGTATGTATCTTATGATCTATCCGTTGTATGCCTTAGTTGTAGTGATTTTTAAAGGCTTTTTGAACAAGCATCTGTTATGTCTGTGCCTGTTATGCGGCTTTCTGTCATTTTTATGCGGACAGCTGTTAGATTTGCCGTTTCTGTTATTCAGTAAGCATGTGGCATTGTTATATTGGATCAGCGGTTTAAAAACAAGCTTGATTCAAGGAATTTTATCTTTTTTAAGCTGTTTGTTCCTATATGAGCCGCTCAGTAAGCGCATAGAAGCCTTACAAAAGAGACAGTGAGCATCAGGATGACAGAAATAGTAAATAAGAATACAAAGAACTATGGAAGACACTTCAAACAAAAAGCGGAAGTGTTCGTTAATCGAAATAAAAGCTGCAATAAAAAATAGATGAAAAAGAAGGAAAGAGGTATTTTATGACTAAAAAAGTAAAATGGATTGCTGCAGCTGCAGCACTGATTCTTTTGGGTGTGCTTGCCTTTGCATTCAAAAACAACAGTGAGGGTACGGCGGGAGCCAAACAAATCACCATTCATGTCAAGGGTGTAAAGCATCAGGAAACGATCAGCATTGACAGCGATTGTGAAACACTGGCTGAGCTGTTAAAAACCCATACCGAGCTAAAGGCTGAAGTTGATAACGGCCCGTACGGTGCATATCTTATCACATTGCTTGATGAAACACAGGATTCGCAAAAAGGACCGTGGTGGGTATATGAATCCGACAATAACGAGGTTTGTACCGCAATGGAATATTGTCCGGCATTGGATAAGGTTACGATCAAGGACAAAGACGAATTCACTTTTTCTTTGATCAACGAACTGGAATAGATTGTTGCTTAGCGATTACCGTTTTACTCGCACTTTTTAAATTCATTGTCAAAACCTTGATAAAAAATGAATTCTATCATTTTCATGTACCGTAAATTATGATAAAATAAGGCATGTTGATGGAAAGAGTGATTCTACGTGGATAAGGAAACGCAAAGCGAATTAACATCATTAGAGGAAAAAAACGCTCGAATCTTTCAGGTCATGGGCTCTTTAAAGCTTTTAAATCATCGGGTGAAGCCGTTTGTGAAGCGCTTAGAAACTATTTCTGAGGAAGATGCCTTTGCGTGTGCGGCATTAAATGAAGCATTTCAGGCAATGATTCACGATGTGCGTTTTTTTAAGGCGGAGCATAAAAGCTTGGTAAAGCTCGATCTGCATATTCCATCCGTCGATCGCTTTGCGGAAAATGCCGATCGTTTGTTTCAGCGAAAGCCGCAGGAAATGTATACGATTTTAGAAATGCGCAGAATCTCGGTCTATATTTATCGTATGGCAGATTCCATGCTTTCACAGCTGTCCGCTGAAAAAAATAAAAATGAGGCAAGAATCCATGCGATTCATGCGAAAAACGGAAAGTATTATTTCAATCGTAAATAGTCCATTGTCATTGACAATGGTTTTTTTATTCCTTGGGACTGGGCGTTCATACAGCCTGAAACTTTAGAATTCCATACTCTAGCCTAGGGGGTGGGATTATCGCAACAGGTTATTTACAGGTTCAAGTATCGCTTGGGGATCAGGCATTCGCACTGACACAGGCGATGGTAAGAGTCTACAAGGTAAATGATGATGAAGTAGTATTTGAGGATTTCTTTATGACAGATGATGCAGGCAAAACCGAAATGATTGCCTTATATGCACCGGAACGCTCTTTAAGCTTAAGTGAAGGAAATGATGCAAGACCGTATGAAACTTACAATGTTCAGGTTCGTGCGAACGGCTTTGAGCTTGAGGAGATATTGGGAGTACAGGTATTTGCGGGTGAATACAGCTATTTAAACGTAGAACCGATTCCGACACGCTTACAGCGCAGTGCACAGCGCAATATCGATGTGATTCCGGACCATCATCTTTTGACGAATGAAGGGGGCAACAATGTCGGACAGACACCGCCGAATACAACGGCACGCATTTTGACCCAGGTCGTGATTCCGACAAATATCACCGTTCATTTAGGCAGACCCGATCGCAATGCGGAGAATGTAACGGTACCGTTTCTGTATTATCTGAAAAATGTTGCCAGCTCGGAGATTTATCCGACATGGCCTTACGAGGCATTAAAGGCAAATATTTGGGCACAGATGTCATTGGTGCTGAATCGCATTTATACGGAGTGGTATCGCTCCAAGGGCTACAGCTTTGACATTACGAATTCTACGGCCTTTGATCAGGCATTCGTGAAAAATCGCAATATTTATGATTCGATTGCGGAGGTCGTTGATGAGGTATTCGGCGATTATATTCAAAAGCGAAATTATATGGAGCCGTATTATGCGGAATATTGTGACGGTAAAAATGCCCAGTGTCCGGGCTTGAAGCAGTGGGGTACCTTGGATTTAGCGAATCAGGGCTATTCGGCACTGAGAATTTTACGCTATTACTACGGTGATGAAATCAATATTCGCTCAACGGATAATATTCAGGATATCGTATCCTCTTATCCAGGAACACCGTTAAGAGTAGGATCGAGCGGTCAACAGGTCAGACAGCTTCAGGAGCAGTTGAATGCGATCTCGATCAACTATCCGAGTATTCAGCCGATTTTCCCTGTAGACGGTAACTTTCAGGCTTCGACCGAAGCGGCAGTGCGTGAATTTCAGCGCCAGTTCGATTTAGGCGTCGATGGTGTGGTCGGGAAGGCTACTTGGTATAAAATCAGCTATATTTATGCGGCAGTGCGTAAGCTGGCAGAGTTAAAATCCATCGGTCAGATTCAAAATCTGTACAGCGGGGAATGGCCGGGAGTTACGCTTCGTGAGGGCAGTAAAGGTGTTGATGTGCAGCTGCTTCAATATTACCTTGCGAGCATCGGCGTCTTCTATAAGGAAATCGGTGAAGTATCGATTGACGGACGCTTCGGTCAAGGCTTGGAACAGGCAGTTATTGCGTTTCAGAAGCGATTTGGCTTGATTCAGGACGGAATCGTCGGCAGAGCTACTTGGGATCGCATTTATGCGGTGTTCTCAAATATCAATCAGGAGATCGTACCTGATGACAGCGCACCGAGCTACCCGGGCAATCCGATCATGACAGGAGCCAGCGGACCGAATGTTACGGTGATTCAAAGCGCCTTGAATACGGTATCCTCACAATACAGTGAAATACCGGTCATTGTGATTGACGGCATCTTCGGAAGCGCGACCCGTAATGCGGTCATTGCGTTTCAGCGCAAGTTTAATTTAGCGGCAGACGGAATTGTGAATCAGGCAACCTGGGAGCTGCTTTTGAAAACGGCAAATGAAATCGATAACGGTGATTTGCCGAGCACGTCAACACCGCCGTTCCCGGGCAATGTGCTTCGTGTCGGCTCACGAGGAAATGACGTCTTGTTGATACAGCAGCGCCTTAAGGGAATTTCGATTTATTATACGTCGATTCCCGATCTTGCGGCAGACGGTATTTTCGGCAACGGTACAAGAGCGAGTGTAGAGGCGTTCCAGCGCTTGATGGGAATCCCTGCGGACGGTGTAGTGGGACAACAGACATGGCACTTGATCAATCAAACGTATCAGGAGCTGTTGCAGTAAAGCAGTCCTGTATATTTATCTTAATATTGATACTGCAGTGTGAAAGAATAGATTCATCACTGCAGTTTTTTTATGATTCATTGTCGAAATTAGTTTGTTTTCAAATATCGTGCATTAACGTGAATTATGAAAACAGCAAAATTTATTAAAATGATAATAAATATCGCGATATCTATTGTTTTTTCATCCCTTAAAGAATATAATACAGGTATAGCATATTATAAAGAATTAATATGGGAAAGGGAGAATACGATATGAAAAAAATTCAATCATTGTTACTGTGCATGTTAATGAGTGTATCCATGTTGTCGGCAACACCGATTTTTGCTGCTGATGCAGAAGCATCCGAAAGCATTGGTGACGGTGCAGTTGCAGCACACAAGGAACAAGAAGCGACACTGCTTGCCGACGATCAAGAGGGGGAGGTGAGCAACGGTTATCAGCTGTCAAAATCGAACGGTAAAATCAAAAGCAGAGCGGTAACTTACAGCAGTTCACAAGCCTGCGGAGATAATTTAACATGGTCCTTAAAGGACGGAGTCTTGACGATTTCCGGTACCGGGGCAATGTATGACTATGGAAGTGATACTGCACCTTGGTATTCCCAACGAACTGCTGTTACTAAAATCGTAATCAACAGCGGAGTAACGAGGATAGGAAAGAGAGCCTTCAACAATTTTAGTAATCTAACGTCCGTATCGATACCGAATACAGTGAAAACGATCGGTGAAGCAGCCTTCTATGAATGTTATTCAATTACTGAAATTGTATTGCCGGCTTCTGTTAATGTTTTAGAAGCTGCTGCTTTTGCGAATTGCAGAAAGCTCAAAACAATTTCAGGCGGAAGCGGGCTTACTCAATTAGGCGATTATGCTTTTCAGGATACAATATTAGATTCCTTTTTAGTACCCAGAAACTTAACGAAAATATCACGTTTAGCATTTTTTGATTGTCCACTTTCTTATTTTTCGGTAGCAACCGGAAATCCTGTTTTTTCAGTAAAAGACGGAGTCCTTTTTACCGATCAAGGAAAAACATTATTCATGTATCCGGCAGGTAAATCTAATACGACTTATGTGATTCCTTCTACAGTAACTGAAATCGCAGCTTCTTCATTTAATTATAATAAATGGTTAACAAGCATAACTATTCCTTCCTCAGTGAAAAGTATAGGATCTGCGGCATTCCAAAATTGTTATAGGATTGAAGCTGTAAAGATACCTGACAGTGTTACTTCTGTGGGTGACTTTACATTCTATGGCTGTAAATCTTTAAAATCAGTAACCTTCGGTAAAGGCTTAGAATCAACTTCCTACCAAATGTTTAGAAAGTGTCCTGCTTTAACGGATATAAATTTCGGAACTGCTCTTAAAACGCTGTATGCACAGACCTTTGCGGAGTGTACTGCTCTTACATCTGTTACATTACCGATAAATATCACCTCTATCGGTAACGGATGCTTTGCAGAATGTTACAGTCTGATCAGCTTTACTTCAAAAGGTTTAGAAATAATTCCTTTTCAAGCGTTTTTAGCGTGCGGCAATTTAAAAAATGTTACCCTAAACGAAGGGGTTACTAAAATAAACAGATGTGCTTTTTGCTACTGTTTATCGATTGAAGCGATCACTTTGCCGTATAGTACAAAATTCGTTCATTCTTTAGCGTTTGAGGATACAACAGAAATCACTTGTAAGGATTCGAATATGTCTCCCTATGGTTACAACGGTTATCGTTACTTACAAAAAGTAAACATCAATGTTACTCAAGATTACAACAATGCCTTTGCGGTGTTGCAGCTTGTGAACCAACAGCGTAAAGCAAACGGCTTACATGAATTGGTTATGGACAGCTCCTTATTAAACTCCGCAATGGTTCGAGCGGGAGAGAATGCTTTGTTATTCTCGCACACAAGACCTGATGGCTCGATTGCTTTTTCCTTGAATGATAAAATGATTGCGGAAAATATTGCTGCCGGTCAGGCAACGCCGCAGCAGGTCATGAATTCTTGGATGAAGTCTCAAGGGCATAAAGAAAATATTCTTTCCAAGAATGCCAAAACCATCGGTATCGGTGTTGTGAAGCATAACGGTGTGTATTATTGGGTTCAGTGCTTCGGCAGCGGTACAAATACTGCAAATTGTGCAAAGCCGGCCAATAAATCCACATCGCAGACGATTGCACTTGCAACGGATACCTTTAAGGAAGCAATAATCGGACACGGTCTTAGCTGGTCCTTTGGAGATGATGCGGAATATACGTTTAAATTGAGAACGAAATTAGATAAAACAAGCGTATCAAAGGGTACTGCCGTAAAAGCTAAAGTATATGTAACAAATCCCGGCTTTTCATCTTTGGCTGCAGTATTAAATAACAACTATATCAGCTGGAGCAGCAGCAACACAAAGGTTGCATCTGTATCCTCAAACGGCAATGTTTCAGCATTTGCGCCGGGTTCTGCAAATATTACGGCAAAGCTGCAGCATTATCGTCCGGCTGCCAGGCTTACGGTTACATGTAATCATAAATATATCAGTACGCTTACTAAGGCTACCGTATCGAAAAACGGAAAAATCACGTATAAATGCTCCTGCGGAGCGACAAAGTCCGCCGCAACGATTTATTATCCGAAGAAAATAACACTCTCAACGACGAATTATACGTATAACGGAAAAGTACGTAAACCGAGCGTTAAGGTTGTTGGAAGCAACGGAAAAACAATCAGTTCTGCCAACTATACCGTTTCCTATCCGAAGGGCAGAAAAAACGTCGGAAAATACACGGTAACGATTAAGTTTAAAGGGAATTACAGCGGAACGGTAAAGAAAACCTTTAACATTCTGCCTAAATCAACGAGCTTATCAAAGATAACTTCTAAATCAAAGGGCTTTAAGGTTTATTGGAAAAAACAAGCTTCTCAAACTACCGGATATCAGCTTCAGTATTCTACAAGCAGTAAATTCAGCACCAAGACCACTAAAACGCTGACGATCGGTAAAAACAAAACAACCAATAAAACCGTATCAAAGCTGAAATCCAAGAAAAAGTATTATGTCAGAGTCAGAACCTATAAAACGGTGAAGTATAACGGAAAATCGACAAAGCTTTACGGCTCTTGGAGCAAAGCAAAAGCGATTACGACTAAAAGATAATAAAGATCCATACAAGAAAATCAATCTCATGATGCTTGTTGATCAACATCAAGACTGAAATAATAAGAACGGTACATGAAATTGTATCGTTCTTTCTGTTAGAAACATGAAATATCTGATACTATCGATATAGATCAAACCAAGATTTTTATCCTTTCATATCGTACTTGATACTTTTATGCTATAATAAAAACAGCTTTTACGCACAATACAGGAGGAACCTTATGCCTAATATTATCACTCACAAGCTTTTTGCGCAAAGAGTATTTCAACAATGCGACAAGCTTGATATAAAAACAATGATCGAGAAGCATTTACAGCTTTTTTATATCGGTTCTAACGGCCCGGATTTTTTGTTTTTCTATCATATGCAGCCGAAGGATATGCTGAAGGAGCACAGCTTGAATCATATCGGCAGTGCACTTCATGCGGGTCATGTCAATGCGTTTTATGAAAGCGCAATTCGTACGATCATGCAGGAAAACGATCCGTTCACAAGGGAAAGTGAAATCGTTTATCTGCTCGGTCATCTTTGTCATTGGGCATTGGATATGAGTGTACATCCGTATATTTTCTATCGGACGGGGCATCATACACGCTTAAGCAGCAGCTATCACCATCGCTTTGAATCAATGCTGGATGCAATGATGCTGAAGCAGCTGTGTCATATGGATATCAGTGAATATAAATGCAGTGCTATCTGTGAATTTGATTCGGAAATGCTGAAGGCGATAGCGCGTATTTATGTACCTGCGGTTAAAGATGCCCTGCATGAGGAAATTCATGTCTATCAGCTGCGCAATGCTTTGACGAGCTGGCATAAAATACAAGAGTACCTCTATGACCCCAAACAAACCAAAAGCGGTTTATTGAAGGGCTTTGAAGCAGTTATGAAACAACCTTGGTTAGTATCCGGAAATGTGATTCCGATAAAAATTGATGAAACCTATGATATATTAAATGCTCAGAAACGAACATGGTGTCATCCGTGCGATAATACGATCACAAGCGATGCTTCCTTTATGGAAATGTTTGATGAAGCAGTTGCGGTCGCATTGAGCATATGGAAAAAAGCATACGGCTGTTTGGAATACGGGGCCGAACTGCAGTCACTGCTCAATGAAATTGATGATCGTGCATATGATACAGGTAGAAAGGGGAATGCCGAAATGAAATATTTCGCTTGTATCTATGATGAAGCTGTTTGATTTACACGGTGATACCGGATATGCGGTGATGAAGCTTCGCGCACTTCATAAACAAAATATCATCGCTGATTATCAGCTGGGAAAACGAAAACAGGGAGGCTTTCAATGGCTGTGTGCCGCCTCTTATTTTGAAGGTCATGAAACATGGGAGGATATGCAGGCAATGATTACGGCGCTGCATGAGGAAATAACACTCTGTGATGATGTAAGCCTGATTAATCAGAAGCAGCAGCTAAAGAAACCGAATCCCTTAAATCTGATTTTAAGCGTTGAGGGAATGTGCGGTATTCGTGAGCAGGTCGAGGAAAAAATTGATTGGCTGAATGCACATGATATCAAAGTCGGCTCACTTGCGTGGAATGATGAAAATGCTTTGGCAACCGGTGTCAGAGGTAATCCGAAGCGCGGCTTAAGTGAGCTGGGAAGACGGGCGATAGCACGTATGGGGGTGCATGGTATGGTAATCGATGTTTCTCATGCCAATGAGAAAACCTTTTGGGATATTATGACCTGTGCAAAATCACCGGTGATCGCTACACATTCCAACGCGCGGGCATTGTGCGATCACCCGCGTAATTTATATGATGAACAATTACTTGCGATTGCCGAAAACGGCGGTCTTGTCGGAGTGGTATGCGCCGGTGCCTTCGTGCATCGTGATCGTGATATGCAAAGTATTTCACAGCTTGTGAAGCATATTAAATATTTAAAACAGCTGATCGGTATGGAACATATCGCACTGGGCTGTGATTTCATGGATGATTATGATAATGCACAGGATACGATGCTGATTGATTTAAACAGTCCCAAGGATGCGCAGAAAATCATTGATGAGCTGCGAAGTCAAGGCTTTCAAGATGCGGAAATCAGAATGCTTGCATATGAAAATGCCCATCGCTTTTTTATGCAGCATTTGAAATAAGGAAAGAAGGTGAAGCGGTGATTCTCGGTTTATTTGCACATGTCGACGCAGGAAAAACGACCTTGAGTGAAGCATTGCTGTATCAAAGCCATGCCAATGCAAGTTTTGGCAGAGTCGATCATCAAAATGCTTTTTTAGATTATGAGGAACAGGAGCGTAAGCGGGGAATCACCATCTTTGCCAAGCAGGCGAGCTTTACATGGAACGAGCGTGAATTTACGTTGATTGATACGCCGGGACATGTTGATTTTGTTTCACAGGCAGCGCGGACAGTGCCCGTTTTAGATGCGGCAATCATGATCATCAGTGCGACATCAAGGGTACAGGCACATAGCGAAACACTTTGGCGCTTATTGGAAAAGCAGCGAGTTCCTACTTTTGTTTTCGTGAATAAGACCGATATCGCCGATACCGATCGTGATGCAATCATGACGGATTTGAAGTTGTTTCTTGATGAAGGTTGCATTGATTTCAGTAATGAAAATGAAATACAGGAAGCAATCGCGATGCAAAGTGATGATTTGTTAGAGCATTATATGAAAAACAGCTTTTTTGATGCATCGAAAATTACCGAGCTGATTCAAAAACGAAAAATCTTTCCTTGTTTTTTCGGATCAGCTTTAAAAAGAGAGGGCATTGAAGCCTTATTAAACGGACTTTGCACATATACAAAGGAGCCGCAATATCCCGATACTCTTTCAGCTTATGTTTATAATATCAGTTATGATTTATCGGGCACACGCTTAACGCATGTGAAAATAAACGGCGGAAGCTTAAGCAATAAGCAAGTGCTGTTTCATGAAAAAATCGATCAAATTCGCTGTTATCACGGTAATCAATATGAATGCGTCAATACGATAAGTGCGGGACATATCTGTTCATTATGCGGTTTAAAGGAAACAAAGATCGGAATGAGCGAGCCGTTGAGTGCAGAAGGAGCGAAAGACTTGATGTCGGCTGCCTTATGCTATCGGATGGTGCTTCCCAAGGGTATCGACAGCGTTGAAATGATGAAAAAGCTGCAATGGCTGATAGATGAGGAGCCTTCGTTACGGCTTCGTTATGAGGAGTGCTCGAAGGAGATTAATCTGCAGCTACAAGGTTCGATTCAAAAGGAAATCTTAATTGAACGCATCAAACAAAAGCTTTCGATCAGCGTTGATTTTACGGAAGGAAGTGTTGCTTATCAAGAAACGATTGCCTATCCTATCGAAGGAGTCGGGCATTATGAAATGCTGAAGCACTATGCAGAGGTGCATTTACGCTTGATTCCGTTACAGTGCGGAAGCGGTCTTCGCTTTAACAGCACTTGTCCGACAACGATGATACCGACAGCGGCACAGCGCATGATTCTGCATTATCTGCAGGAGGAGCAGTTGTGCGGCGTAACAGATTATCCGCTGAGCGATCTTGAAATCGTGCTGATCAGCGGCAGGGTCCACGATAAGCATACCGCCGGCAGTGATTTAAGAGAGGCGGCATTTCGCGCATTATATCAAGGGCTTTCTATGGGAAAGACAATTCTTTTAGAGCCGACGGTGCAATTTCACTTAACGCTTCCTGCGCACGCCTTCAGCAGAGCCTTATTTGATTTGGAGCAGATGAATGCCGTATGTGATGCTCCTTCGCAACAAAACGATAATATGCGAATTAGCGGAACGGCGCCGCTGTCGCAAATACATAGCTATCCGTTGGAATTGTGCTCTTATACAAAGGGAAAAGGCGATTTATCGATGCAGGTTATCGGTTATCAGATCGTTGAGGAAAAGCGTGCCTCTAAGCTTATCGATGCGAATTCTGCAAAAAAGGAAATGAAGGGCAGCTCGCTGTTTCTGATTCAGGGCTCACCGACCTATATCCGATATGATCAAGTTTATCGATATGCAGATGTCAAGCTGCAGAAAAATGATGAGGAGGAAAGCGTGCGTTCTCATGTCGTGCATCGACAAATCAAAATCGATGAAAACGAATTGAGGCAGGCAGTCGCTAAGCTGCATCAGCCGCGTAAGCAATATCATGAGCGTATCGGCAGTCAGACAGAAAAAAGCGAGGTAACGATCGCAGCGAAACCGCATAAGCAGCCTTGTTTGATTGTTGACGGCTATAATATGATATTCGCTTGGTCGAATTTAAAGGAAATTGCACAGGATAATATTGACGCAGCCCGAAAGTCTTTGATATCGATGCTGGCCAGCTATCACGGGTATCAGCGTGGCGAGCTGATCATCGTGTTTGATGCATATCAAAGGGAAGCTTTCCGCGAGCGTATCTATAAAGACCATACGGTGTATGTCGTATATACGAAACACGCGCAAACAGCCGATGCTTATATTGAAAAAACGACACATCAGCTTTCCGATACCTATCAAATTACAGTAGCGACCTCTGATAAAGAGGAACAAAATGTTATTTTGGCACAGGGTGCTATGCGAATGTCGGCCAATGAGCTGTATCAAAAGCTGCAGCTGCAATACCGTCATGAACAACAGCGCCGTCAATCGGAGCCGCAATATCGAAATCATGCGCTTGCCGATCTAAGAAAGCTGAATGAAGCCGATGATTCTTTCAAGTCAAAATAAATTTTTATCGCTTACATCTCACTTAAGAAAAAATTATATGCAGAATTACAAGATTCCTCTTTTTTAACTGGAAAGAATGAATAAAATATCATATAATGTATCTTAAAGAAGCAGGAAACACTTACATAAAGCGGAAAGGAGGAAGCGTATGCAGGATGAATTGGATATACAAAGTGACCTTCATGAAATTGATATCGATCTCTGTAATGAGGATCAGTTGATTTTACCCGTATCCTGTAGCTTTGAAACGACCTTTGATGAACTGCATTATCTCATCTGTCAGAAGGTGCATTTACATCCGAGATCGGCTTATCGCTTTTATATTCCTAAGCTTCGTTTGACGCTTCGCTCTATCCCGCGTAGTAAGGATTCACGCAGTGACAGAGAGCTTTTATCGCTGTTAGATATCGGTGATGATTTCTATTATCAAAATCGCAATCAAAGACTGCGCCTAAAAATGCGCGGAATCGGTGAACAGATTGAAAAAATACATATTGAGCGTGATATGCGCAGAGCCTATGCCGCTTTACAAAACACAGTTTTAAGAAGCACACGATTAAAACGAAATCGGATTCAAAGAGAAAATTTAACGCTTTTATACGGCTTGGCAAATGATTTGTTGCAGCATCAGGTACAGCGCTTACTGAGCGATCAAACCTCACTGATTTTTAATTTAAAGGGAAATCACTTGATGGCTTATTGTTTGATTACGCAAACAAGAGATCAGATCGAATATTTTTTCTTTCCCGATCAAATGAGCTATATCCGCTATGCGTTGGTACGACAGGATGCGTATTTATCGGGCATTCATAAGGAAAAATATAAGGATGGAACGGCTGTCGTGTTCTCAAAGAAGCAGCTGAAGGAAACAGAACTGACAAAGCCGTATAATTCACAGATGTATGTAGAGCATTCGTGTTATGTCTATTTTTATGATGTAAAACGAGGTTATGAGGTAGATGTGGTAAACAATACGCAGGCAAAGGAATTTATGCGTTATCTTGTGGCCTTACAAAAAGCCTTGATTAAGCTGAAGACCTTCCGTATGGATTTTAACGGTCGTAATGCGGCTCTTTATATCGGCTATAATCCGCATACGAAGGCAACGCTGTTGCAGCAGGGACCGAAAATACCGTTAAGGGTGGCACAGCGTGAATATGATAATGTGGATAATATTGTGATTCTCCAACAGTATCCGCGCTCTATCGATACGTATGAGCTTGATTATTTGATGAATGAAAAGCAGCCGCTTCAACAGAAGGATGAGCGCTATCGTTATATCGTTGAGGCAGTCTGCAGCGGTAAAAACGGCCGCAGTAAGCGCTTAGAGGCTTATGAGAGTCAGGAACAGATCGATCAGCTGTTGGTCGATGTGCTTTTGGATGCGATTGAAAAGGACGGCTTACCGCAAAAGGTGATCGTCAGAGAACAATGTGTATATGCGGCAATCAACAGCTTTTGTAAGCAGCTGGGAATTGAAATTGCCGTTTATGCGCGTTTACCGAAAACCGATGCTTACTATCAGGCAAATAAAAAACAGACTGCTTAAGGAACAGGCAGTCTTTTGTATGTATCGGGCTTGAAAAGGATTATTTCAGCGAATGAAGCGCTTATACTGTAGAAAATCAAAGGGAAAGACCGAGCGCATGACAACGTGAAAGCAGCCACTTTTCACTTAGGCCGTAATCGGTCAAGAAACAGCGGTAAATACTCGCAAAAGATTTATGTTCGGAAATCATTGTCAGGATTTGCGCATCAAAGGCATTCTGTGAAAGCAGCTGTATCGTTTGCGAAGCAAGGTCTGAAAAGCATTTCAGGTATTTCGATGAGGAAAGCGGAAGCCATTTTTGATGCAGATCGTCCTTTTCCTTTTGCGTCAATAAATGAAAGGGCGCATTATGATAGGTTGATTCATCAAGCTCCTTACAGGAAGTGCACCATACTTTACAAGTATCGACCTGCGGAAGGGGACGAGGCTGAGAAAAATCGTGTACTTGAATCGGCAGTTCTTTGCACAGTGATACAAAATACAGCATCGATAAATATTCACTGACTGATAAAGCACAATAGATCAGCTTGATACAAGCTGCGTGTTTTAAAAGCTCTGAACAATGTGGAATTGATATTCTTTCGCTTGATTGAGCATCCCGCGATAATAAAACAGCGCCTTCAGGAAGCTCGTAATCTAAGCTGCTTGATAACGCTATGATCACATCTGATTTCTTATCCATATAGGAAAGCTGATATTGTGTATGCTCATCGGGACAAAGCAGGATATTTCTGTAACTCATAAAATACGCTCCTTTCATCGTTATTCGTTTATATCCTCATTGATAAGACTTTTTTGTCTGACTGCCGAAACAAAGAAGAAAACACTGAAAAACGCACAAATGAAAAACGACATATGTTCATATATCGTGTAATGAACGCTCTTAAGTAAAAAAACAAACTTATACATCATTAGTTTATCATATTCCAAACGGAAAAGATAGCCTTTTTATTCTAAAATTTTAGGTTATAATAATAGTAAATAAAAGGAGGAATTTTCATGAAAGTCCAAATTTACGGAAAGAACATATCCGTTACCCCGGCAATCGCAGAAAAGATCGAGGCCAAGCTGAATCTTTTGGAGAAATACTTCATCATTGATGAATCGGTTGTCGCTAATGTTGTTGTTCGTGTATATCCGACAAAACAAAAAATTGAAGTAACGATCCCGACTAAATTTGCGGTGCTTCGTGCAGAGGTTGTTCATGACGATCTGTATGCGGCAATCGATTTAGCGGTAGATAAGCTGGAGGATCAAATCAGACGGCAGAAAACACGCTTAAGCCGTAAAAATAAAGAAAAGCTGGCATTGGCATTCGTAGAGCCTGAAATTATTGAAGATGAATTTGAGGAAAGTGATGAGGAAGTCGTAAGAACAAAAACGATCACTCCCGAAAGCATGGAGCTGGATGAAGCAATCATGCGTATGGAAATGCTGAATCACTCATTCTTTATCTATCGTGACATTGAAACTGATGAAATTGCCGTTGTCTATAAGCGGCATGATCGTGGCTACGGTTTGATTGAAACAGAATAAATAATCAATAAAATGTGTCGAAATAACGGCACATTTTATTTTTTTTCATCACTGTGCTTCGACAGCTTTTCAAGTGTGCTTCGCTATACTTATAGAGGAGGAGGGAAGCATGTGGAAAGCTATATGGAAGTGACTTGGCTCACCGGCTTTTTGATTCTGTTGAATGCCGGTACCTTAGCCTTTTATTTAAGCGCAAAGCCTTGCCGATACCGGTATGTGATTCTCTACAGTGCCGTAATACCGTTATTGGCCTGTACACTGTTTCATCGCTTGGAATGGCTGTTTACGGTATTTATCGAAGCCCTGTTTTTTCGCTTGATCTATCACGATCAATGGAAAAGCTGGCTGTTGATGATGGCCCATCGCTTATTATGCAACTTCAGCTGTTATGTATGGTACGGCGGAAGCTTTCATCTCGGCATATATTTTATTGAAAGCACAAGACTGCCGCTGCTTTGCTGGTGCTTGTTGAGCATTTCATGGCTCGGCATGTTTTACTTTTGGAAGCAAAAGCTTGCTTCACAGAGCTTTATTTATTCCTTAGAGCTGAAGGGAAGTAATAAAATCATAAAGGTCAAAGGCTATTTAGACAGCGGAAACTTGATCACACAGGAGGGAATCCCGGTGGTGTTTCTTGATCGCCGCTATGAGGAATATTTCAAAGATGCACACATACAATGGATAGTGATGAATACTATGCAGGGACATAGCGAGGTAAAATGTCATATGGCACAGGCTCGCATCATGAATGCCCATTATCATCCGGTTTGGATTCATTTTACGAATCAGTTGCAGCTGCCTTTGGGAGCCAAGGCATTGTTGAATTTAAATATGATGACACAGGAGTGAGAACGATGAACCTTTTGAAACGATTATTTAACCTATTTCGCCGTAAAAGAACCTGCGGCGAGAATTACTATATTCAAGGCAGCGACGCATTGCCGCAGCCGTTAAGCAAAGAAGCGGAAACAGAGGCCTTGATTGCACTGGAAAACGGCGATCAGGAGGCACGCAATACCTTGATTGAGCATAATCTGCGATTAGTCGTATATATTGCCAAACGCTATGAAACCAATCCGATCTTCATGGAGGATTTGATCAGCATCGGCTCTATCGGCTTGATCAAGGCGGTGAATACATTTAAGCGTGATAAAAATATCAAGCTTGTGACCTATGCTTCGCGCTGTATCGAAAATGAAATATTGATGTTTTTACGTAAAAAAAGCCGCCGTAAGGTTGAGGTTTCCTTCGATGAACCGCTGAATATCGATTATGACGGTAATGAGCTGCTGCTTTCTGATATTATGGGAACAGATGATGATATCGTAACCAAAGAGGTAGAACGCAGAGAAAATAAACGAGAGCTGTTGCAGGCGATGAAATGTCTGAAGGAGCGTGAGCGCTTGATCTTACAAATGCGCTACGGAATCGAGCATGAGGAATTGACTCAAAAGGATATCGCTCAGCGCTTAGGGATTTCACAATCTTATATTTCACGCTTGGAAAAGCGAATCATCGCAAAGCTCAAGGTTCAGATGAAGCATTTGCAGTAGAACGGTGCGCCGTTCTTTTTTTTGTTTAATTTCTACCTTTTGCCAAATTTTTCTTAATGACCTTCTTACGCATAAATCGGTTATGACAAGGGAAAACTGAAAGTGCGTGAAGGAGGAAGATGTATGAGTCGCTACAAGGTTACGATCAGCGGTATCAACACCAATCAGTTGGTCGTACTCACGAATAAAGAAATGAAAGAGCTGTTTGTTCGCTATCAAAACGGTGATTACAGCGCCAAGGAAGCACTGATCAACGGCAATTTAAAGCTTGTGCTTTCGATTGTACAGCGCTTTTCATCTCGCTGTGATAATATGGACGATTTATTTCAGGTCGGCTG
This sequence comes from Erysipelotrichales bacterium, assembly GCA_910576855.1. Classification (GTDB taxonomy): domain Bacteria; phylum Bacillota_I; class Bacilli_A; order Erysipelotrichales; family Erysipelotrichaceae; genus C-19. Next base: position 44,477 of record CAJTJP010000019.1, on the reverse strand, counting down.
TATCGGTCTGGTGAAATCAATCGATAATTTTGATTTACGTCATGAGGTACGCTTTTCTACCTATGCGGTACCGATGATCATGGGTGAAATCAAGCGCTATCTGCGCGATAATCAAGTGATACGAGTATCTCGGCATTTAAAGGATTTGGCTTATAAGGCCTTTAAGCTGAAAGAGGAATATATTCATAAGCATCAAAAGGAGCCGACTAACGCATGGCTCGCCCAACAGCTTGAGGTGAGGGAAAAGGATATCAATGATGCACTTGATTCGGTACAATCGGTGATTTCGATCTTTGAGCCGGTTTATAACAGCGACGGCGATGAAATGTATTTATTGGATCAAATCAAGGATGATAAGGATGAAATCGCATTGCTTGAAAATGTACTGGCCTTAAAAAAAAGCATGAAGGAGCTGAAGGCAAAGGAAATGGATATTATTAAAAAGCGTTATTATGAGGATAAGACTCAGACGGAAATCGCACAAGAGCTGGGAATTTCACAGGCTCAGGTTTCTCGTTTGGAAAAAAATGCGATCGCAACGCTGCGCAAGCATATCGGTTAGGTTTATTTTTTTCATATCGTGCATAGAATGATATGGGTGAGAATATGCGATACAGTGAACTTCATTGTAAACAGGTGATCGATATGAAAACAGGCAAGGTGATCGGCAGAGTGAACGATCTGCGTTTCAGTGAAAAGGATTATGTTATCAAGGAGCTGTTTGTTGCGCAGCCTCCTAACTGCATCAAGCGCTGCTTTCCATGGCTTTTTCCGACTGAGGAAATTCCTGTAAAAATCAGCGATATCGTACAGATCGGTGAAGACGTTATCATCGTTCAAGTGCTGTAATTACTTGTTTTTTTATTCGATTCTATCGTTTATCGATTCCCTCGGCGCTGAATCAGCGCTTTTTTATGATTTTTTTTGAAAAAATAACGCTAAGGCTTTTTCTTAAGGCTGAATCATGCTATAATACTGTTATCTTATAGGAGGTAATTTTCCATGGGAATCAGTCAAAAGTTTAAAGAATGGGTCGCACCGATCGATGAGGATGAAATTTTGGAAGTGGAAGACGGTGAAGCACCTGCAATTTCCGAATATGAAGAACCGAGAGCAAAGGTTGTGAATCGTGTGCCGACCGATACAAAAATGGTTTTATTTGAGCCGCGTTCCTTTGATGAGGCTGAGGAAGTCGCAAAGCGCTTAAAGGAAAATCGTGCCGCAGTTGTGAATCTGCATAAACTGCAGCGTGATTATGCACAGCGTACGATTGACTTTTTGACCGGAGTTGTGTTTGCGTTGGACGGCAGTATTCAGAAAATCGGTCATAATGTGATTCTTTGTGCGCCGCGTACAATCGGTGTTCACGGCAATATCACGCTGGAAGGCAGCGAGGAAGAATAGCGATTGAACAAGGTATTTGAGCATTATCGGGGCAATGAGCAGTTTGCAGCGCGCGTGTTGGATTGGATGGAGCAATGCGAGCGCCGCTATCGCTGTGTCATTACTCCTTTTTTAACGCCGCAGGAGTTGAGCATCGCCAAATGCATTGTCGGCAAGCGCTTGTTTCTGTTTGAGGACGGCGGTTATGCACAGGCGGAGCGAAAACGACTGATGATGGCGCCCTTTGAACTTACACAGGAACAATTATCGATCACTTGTCTCAGGGCGAGCTATCAGCCGCGCCAGCGCATATTAACGCATCGCGATGTGCTCGGTGCTTTGACGGGACTTGGAATCGCGCGCGATCAGCTCGGCGATTTACTGGTCGAGCAGGAGTGTATCACTGTCTTTGTGCGCAGTGAGCTCAGTGAGTTGATCATGCGTGAATGTACGATGATTGGTCGCTGTTCGATTTCATTTTATGAATATGCGGGTGAAATACAGTTTGAACAACAGCTGGTCACACATACGGCAAGCATCAGCAGTATGCGCCTTGATGCAGTTGTATCGGCATGTATTCACAGCTCAAGAGCGAAGGCACAGACATTGATTCAAGGAAAATGTGTAAAAGTTAATCAGATTCCCCTTGAAGATTGTCGCTATTTATGCAATAATAATTGTACTGTTTCAATTCGCGGCTTCGGCCGATTTCAAATATCCGCAACGGGTCGAATAAGCCGTAAGGGTAAAATCGTAATTGAAATAGGTACCTATCAATAACGGAGGTGAAGTGCATGGCAAAGCCATTGTTCGATAATATGAAAAATGGCTACAACCGATATCAGGTAGATGATTACCTTAACGAAATGGAAAGTCAGACAGCCATGCTGCACCGAAAAGTAGAGATGTATCGCCAGCGCAGCGAGGAAGTAGAAAAACAGCTGAATGTGATCAAACAGAAATATCAGTTTGTGGTTGACGGCCTGAGCGCAAAGGAAAGAGCGGCGGATGATATGGCAAGAATGGCAATGAAGGAAGCGAATATGATTGTGGACACAGCCCAGCATAACGCCGATGTCATTGTGAAGGAGGCCTTGATGACGGCGCGAAGCATCCTGCTTGATATTGCGAAGCTTGGCAGTGAGGCAAGCGAGCTGAAGGGTAATATGTATGAACAGCTTCAAGAGCTGTCACGTGCGTTGGATGAATTTGAAGTCCCGCCGATACCCGATATGGATTTGTTGAATAAAAATCGCGAAGTATAAATACGAATGAGGAAAGACGTACACGTATGGAGAATCGTCAGAGAGAAGTCGGTCGGTGCAAGACTTTGAGGAACCATGCTTCGGCATCACTTTCCCAGTAGATATTTTGAATTAAGTAGAAATATCCGTTTGATCTCGTTACGATCATGAGTGCCTGTCGCTGCGGCGACGGGAATAAAGGTGGTACCACGATGGAATGCGTCCTTTAGCGGCGCTTTTTTTCATTTAAAGGAGGATATATGATGGAGTATAAGGATACGTTGTTAATGCCGAAAACAGCTTTTGAGATGCGCGGCAAATTACCAAGCAAGGAGCCGAACATTCAAAAGCGTTGGCAGGAAGAAAAGCTGTATGAAAAAATGCTGGAAAAGCGTGAGGGAGCGCCTAAGTTTGTGCTGCATGACGGTCCGCCGTATGCGAACGGCGACATTCATTTGGGACATGCGCTGAATAAGATCATCAAGGATATGATCGTTCGCTCACACTTTATGGCAGGATATCAGACGCCGTATGTTCCGGGCTGGGATACACACGGTCTGCCGATTGAAACGGCGATTACGAAGCAGGGACATGATCGCAAGAAAATGCCATTATCTAAGTTTCGTGCATTGTGTCATGATTTTGCGTTGGAACAGGTCGAACGTCAAAAGAAGGGTTTTTTAAGTGTCGGAAGTATCGGTGATTATGATCACCCGTACATTACCTTGGACAAGGTTTTTGAAGCACATCAGATCGAAATCTTCGGGAAGATGGCAATGGACGGTTTGATTTATAAGGGATTGAAGCCTGTATACTGGTCTCCGTCCAGTGAATCGGCATTGGCTGAGGCCGAAATCGAATATAAGGATGTAAAAAGTCCGACTATTTTTGTGAAATTTCAGGTAAAGGACGGAAAAGGTGTATTGGATCAAAATGCGAATTTCGTTATTTGGACCACGACCCCATGGACCATTCCCGCCAATTTGGCAATCTGTCTGCATCCGCAATTTACTTATGCGTTAGTGAAAAGTGAAAAGGGCAATTTGATCGTATTAGAGGATATGGTCGATGCACTGTGGGAAAAATTTGAGCTGCAGGAAAAGGAAATCTTAAAAACCTTTAAGGGTGCCGAATTGGAAATGATTACGACAAAGCATCCGCTGTATGATCGTGAATCATTGATTATTTTAGGCGATCATGTAACGGCCGATGCAGGTACCGGCTGTGTACATACTGCTCCGGGCTTTGGTGCCGATGACTTCTTTGTCGGACAGAAATACGGCTTAGAGGCCTATTGTAATGTCGATGAAAAGGGCTGCTTGACAGAGGAAGCCGGTGAATGGCTTGCCGGACAGTATGTTGAGGATGCGAATAAGACGGTAACGATGAAGCTTGAGGAAATCGGTGCGCTGTTGAAGCTTGAGTTTATTACACATGCGTATCCGCATGACTGGAGAACGAAAAAGCCGATCATTTTCAGAGCGACTACCCAGTGGTTTGCGTCCATCGATAAGATTCGCGATCAGCTGTTAAAGGAAATCGACGCCGTTGATTGGATTCCCGCATGGGGCAAGCAGCGTATGCATAATATGATTGCCGATCGCGGTGACTGGTGTATCTCACGTCAGCGTGCTTGGGGCGTACCGATTCCGATTTTCTACGGTGAGGATGATACGCCGATCATGGATCAGCAGGTATTCGATCATATCGCCGCATTGTTTAAGGAGCACGGCTCTAATATATGGTTTGAAAAGGAAGCGAAGGATTTACTTCCCGAAGGCTATACGCATCCTTCTGCGCCGAATCAGATTTTCCGCAAGGAAAGCGATACGATGGATGTTTGGTTCGATTCCGGTTCCTCTCATACGGGAGCGATGATGGAGCGCGGCTTAGGCTATCCGGCTGACCTTTATTTTGAGGGCAGCGATCAGTATCGCGGCTGGTTCAATTCCTCACTCATCGTCGGTACGGCAGTGCATGGACAGGCACCTTATAAGCAGGTGCTGAGTCATGGCTTCGTAATGGACGGCAAGGGCGTTAAAATGTCCAAATCACAGTGGAATGCCGTAGCACCGGCGGAAATCACAAAGAAATACGGTGCCGATATTTTACGTCTATGGGCCGCAAGCGTCGATTATCAAGCGGATTGTTCCATGAGTGACGATATCCTGAAACAATGCTCGGAAAATTATCGCAAGGTGCGTAATACATTCCGCTTCTTGTTGGCGAATATCAATGATGAAGATTTCACAAAGGCTGATTTAATTGCGACCGATACGCTTCCCGAAAGCGATCAGTATATGATCGTGCTGTTGAATGAAGCTAATGAGGCTGTACAAAAGGCCTATAAGGAATATCGCTTCTCTGATATCACAAGTCTTTTGACAAATTTAATGACAAATGAATTTTCAGCGTATTATCTTGATTATACGAAGGATATTCTATACATTGAGAAAAAGGACAGTCTGCGCCGCCGTCAGGTACAAACCGTACTGTATCATGCAGTAGATGTAATGCTGAGACTGTGGGCGCCGATTCTTGTGCATACGGCAGAGGAAATTAATGATATATTTCATGCCGAGGCGGAAAGCATTCATTTGGGGGCATTTGCGAAGCCTTTGACAGTCAATGATAAGGAAACGATCAAAACGGATATGGAACGCTTATTATCCTTGCGCAGAGACATCTTTAAGGCATTAGAGGAAGCCCGCAGTGAAAAGATTATCGGTAAATCACTTGAGGCAAGCGTTGCGTTAAAGGTTGAGGAAGCGGATCGTGAATTGATTGAGCGTCTGTTCCCGAATCAGTTGGCACAATGGCTGATCGTATCGAAGCTTGAATTTACACAGGACAGCTTACCGCAATATGAAAATTGTGCGGTAAAGGTAACTGCATGTGAGGGGCAAACATGCCCGCGCTGCTGGAACATCACTTCAAGCAGGGCCGAGGACGGCTTATGCGAGCGCTGTGCAGCGGTATTAAAATAAATAATATAAGTAAAAATCGTTGTGATGGTTTATGCAAATCCATCCACAACGATTTTTTATTTTTTATCACTTAGTCCTAGGATATAGTCGCTAGAAACATGGTAAAAGTTACATAATGTTATAAGGTGATGTATTGGTAATTCATTGGCACCGCGCTCATACCTTGCATACATAGTTTGCGAAGTATGAAGAATATCAGCAATCTCCGTTTGCGTTAGGTCGTGATCTTCACGCAAATCACGGATTCTTTTTATGAGTTTTAGTTGATTCATCAAATCACCTGTCTGAACTATGGCATAACTATAACATAATACATTTGTTTACTATTGATTTTAGTAAATAAGTGTACTATAATAGTGTTGTGTAGAAACTACAACAAATAGAAAGAAGGATTAATATGAATAATACGAGCAATACAAATATTCATACTACTGGTTATATTGTTGCCCAAGTAACAAGTATTATTATGTTTTGTTTAACAGGAATTATTACTTTGTATCTCCTTACATTATTATCAAAAATGGGCGATTCAAACACCGGAATAGAGTCTTTGGATTCTATAGGAAACAATTTTATTGGTATGGTGGCCTTTGTATTATTTGTTTTGGATGCTATTACATTCTCACTTGGTATCATATTAAGAATCATTACAAATGAAAGTACCATAGTACCAAAAAATTTCAAAAACTCATCGCTTGTTGATGATAATCCAGATTTTAATCAAATCGGTAAGACGAATTATAGTAATGATGATCGTTTAAAAATATAAGTTAAGTGTTAAAAAAACACAAGATAAAAATTTTCATCATGTAAGTGATTAAGGTTTAGAAAAGAAAACCGGGAGATAAAGAATGAAAAAGTTAATATTAGATTTATATCAACAAATCGAAAAAGAGCAAATAAAAAATAATAAATTTTCAAAATATTGGATTTTTCATGTCGAGAGTATTTTACTAAAGGAAAACGGCATTAGTAAACGATATTTAAAAGTATTGTTTTTTAATCGTATGATGAACGAGCATAACAATTTAATGCGCTTATATTTAAATGTAAACGGGAAAAATATAGAAAAGGATGATTTTGTCGTTTCTACCGAATATCATGATGCGAATGTCATGGGGTTTATATTAGAACTTGATTTAATTGACGAAGCTAAAGATATTACAATAGATACATATGTTATTGATGGCAAAAAGCAGGATTTACCTCTTGAATATAGAGTTGGTTTTAAGTTTTATGATAATGCCCGTAAGTATCAAGCTTTAAAGAATTTTACCAATACATTGACTGATGACATGATTACTGTCCCGTATTTTGATCACGATAAATGGGTATGTGGTTGTGGTTATACGAATCATGTTGACAATACTATTTGTCCCATTTGTGCTAGTAAAAAAGATCAAATGAAAGAGCTTCACGATGAGGAACTAAAAAATATCATATTACCGCATTGTTCAGAAGGTTTGAAATTAAATATTAATCAACCTTATCATGAGACTGTTTATCAATATGTGAAAGAAATTGAAGAAAAATATGATATCAATATGGATGAATTATTAACCTGTTTTGATATGGATACCTTGGAAACAGAACAAAAGAGAATGGTTGATGAATATATTAAGAATTATTTACAAGAAAATCCGATAAAATTAAATAACTTTAATTCTTTTGAAGACTGTCTTGCTGACTATTATGAAGGCATTTGTAATAATGTGATTACAACAGATTTGATAGAATCAAAACTTGATTTAATGCAGTTGAAGCAGGAATATGAAACAGCAAAGTCGCAGCAGGTGCAACACTCTAAGAAAAGGAAAAAAATTGTATATTTATCTGTAGTGGGTATAGGATTAATAGGTGTTCTGATTACTTCATATCAGATATATAAGAGAATAAATCGAACCTATGAGGGGATTGAAATTTTGGATACTTATGAAAACAGAAAATCGATGTGCGAAGGAAGTAATGAATATAGCGGGGTTTCAAATTCAGAAATGAAATCCATTATGAAGGAGAATGCGTATTGCTATATTGATTATTCTTATAGAGATATTCCAAGAGTAATTGTTAAGAAAGATGAAAATGATATTATTCGTCCTTTAGATGATAATCATGTATTAGTACAGCATAAGGAATTTGTTGATGAATCAGTGGAAAAAACGGTGCGGTATATTGCTGATTTAAACGGTAAAATCGTTTATGGCGATGTTGATAAAAATTATACTTTGACAACTTATAAAAATGGGAAAATTGATCATGAGGATATCTACTATAATGGAATACTAAGAGGGAAAAATGTGTTTAATTATGATGATGAAAACGATAAGTTTTATACAATAACTCAGTATTCCGATTGGATAAAAGATGGAAGCGGGATTTGTGATAAGATAAGAGTAGAAAACAGTAGAATTGTTGAAATAAAGAATGATTCATTTCATAACATTAATACTTATGAGGGTGAAGAAATTGTAAGTACGAAAGTGCTTTATAATGATTATTGGGGTGAAGAACTGCAAATAGAAGAACAACAAATTGAATATGTGAATGGGTTGCCATTGGTTCGTTATTATCCTGATGGTCAAAAACTTGTTTATATGTATGATAATAATGGATTTCTTATTCAAAGAAGTTTTTATGACTCGCAGGGTAGTTTAAGCATGGGTGTAAATTATTTTTATGATTTTGAGCAAGGAACTGTTAATGAGTATGAATGGTATTCGGAACAAGGAATAATAATTCCTGAAGATATAAATACATGGAAAATAGATTTTTATATCTCTTCAGATATTGATTTTGAACATGTGGCTACATTTTATCCAGTATATGAGGATGTGGAAGGTCTTAAAGCAAATGAAATGAATTAGATGGTTTACATATAAGTTTTTGCATAAAAGATATTATAGAATATTAATAATAAATGATACGAGGAGAAAGAAAAATGAAAAAATTATTATTGTATGTTTGTGTGTTGTGTGCTGCTTTAATCTTAAATGGTTGCAGTTCACATGTTTGTGATCGTTGCGGAAAGAAATTTACAGGTTCAGCATATTACATAAGCAAAGAGCCCGGAAGCACTATATGTGAGGACTGTGCAAGGGATTACTATGATCCGTTTCCCTATGGTAATTTTAAAAAGTAGATTTACGAAATAGTGGTACGTAAAATGAAGAGTTTACAAATTTTTATTTGACACGTAACTTGTTCAATAATATATTTTTAACTTTTTATAAGTTGTATACTTATAAATTAAAGAAAAGTATGAAAGGATGAAATATAGTGATAAGGGTGAAAAGAGTAATTATTTATTTTCTAGTGTTAATTTTATGTATTCAAGCGGAACTAGTTTTTTTTTCTAAAATAAATGTTCACGCAGAAACAGTTGCTGCAATAGATGAAGAAAAGTTTGTATATGAAGATAGTGTATATGCATTTGGCAATGGTTTTTTAGCATTTATCGATGACAAGAATGATTTATATATGGTTACACTTTCAACTTATGCAGTTGAAAGAAAAGGTGATGCATATCCCTGTAGTTTTAAAGATGATATTAATCATCCAAAAAAAATACAATCAAATGTAAAAAGTGTTTCTTTTTCATACAACATTCTTTATTTTTTGAAAGAAGATGGAACGGTTTGGCAATATGGTGAATATGATGAAAATTTAAAAAGATTTAAATCTATTAAAGAGCCAGTATTAGTATTAAATGATGTGGTAAAGTTGGGTAACTATTTTGAAAAAAGAACTCAATTTGCAGCTATAAAGAAAGATGGCTCTTTATGGACATGGGGTAGTAATTATAATAACTCTTTGTTACAAAAAGACAAAGACATACTACTTCAACCCACTTTAGTGATGAATAATGTTAAAGATATTTCTTTTGCATATGATACAACACTTGTTTTAAAAGAAAACGGAAGCGTTATAGACTCGAAAAGTCAATCGGTTGTAATGAATGGAGTAAAAAAAATTAACAGTTATTATAGTGTTTTTCCTAATTACGCTGCTATTAAAGAAGATGATTCGTTATGGATGTGGGGAGACAATGGAGAAAGGCAACTAGGCATAGGAAGTATGGAGGATAAAGTAATGGTTCCCCATCATGTCGCAGATAATGTTGAGAATTGTTTTACAGGCTCTGTTAGCGGATATGTTAAAAAAGATGGGGCGTTATATGCAATGGGACTTTATAAACCTAGAACAACTGATGGCTCTTTTCAACCTAATGAGCGGATATTTTCTATTGATGGTAAGGAATTTGATGAAACAAATGCAAAGTTAGGGTATGATAATGGATGGCCGTATCGCTCTTTATGTATTATTGAACCTGTGAACATCTCTAATAGGAAATATCAGAACTTGGATTACGGCGATATGGGAATTCTATATATAGTTGATAATGCTTTGCATTATATAGGGGAATATTATAGTAAGGGAAGTTATATTTCTGCCTATACTAGAGATACGATTCTAAGTACAAATATAAAAACGGATAACGAAACAGTGGTTAAGGGGGAAAAGCTATCTTTAACAGAAGAAGAAATATATAAAGGCTACCCTGAAAGTTTAATTAATGAAACAGATGATTTATTTAACATGACTTTTCAACATTGTAATACGTTATTATCAAAAAGAGATGCAACAGATGATTTTTTAACTTCTTATAAATATTTGACCGACTTAAAGAATTTTTCGGATGTTTGGTTAGGAATAATTGATTCTAAATATATTACCAATAGATATATAGATGATATTATTATGGAATTATTAGATGAAATAACAGAAACATCAGATGTTCAAGAAAAAATCAATGCTTATCTAGAAACATATCATACAGCGGCTGATGAATTGTCTAAAGATATATCAACATTCAAAAAAGTGTATAAATATACGCAAAAAATTTCTGAACAGGCAGAAGTCATTTATAAGTTTAAAGGTTTATTCAATATAACAAAGGAAGAAGATGCCTTAAAAATGGCTGAACTTATTAAAGAGCTTCATGAAGATAATAAGATTTCAAACTTCTTAGAAGAATTAGAAAGGGGTATAGATACATTTGATTTTATTTTTTTAGTTATACAAATGCAAAATATTAATGTTGAAAATGTAGATTTGCTAATCGACATTTTCCCTGAGAAATCTTTAATTGCAGAGAGACTTATAAAATTAAAAAGAGATATAACGTCAGATCAGGTTATTGTTAGAGTAGGAATTGATTGGTTCAAAGATGAAGTGTTAGGGTTTATAACTGAGTCTGTTGAAGATATTTCTTTATACTTAATGACCGGTAAAGTATCTAAATCTTTAACATATATGTTTGCCAAAGAAAGTATAAAATTCTTGGGAAAGCAAATAAATGCAGCATTGCTTGATAATGTCATGAATGCCACATTATATACTCCTATTAACGGCACTTTATATACAGAATTAGTGAATCGAAGAGCTAATTTTGAAAAGATGAAGTCTGAACAAAATTATGATCATATCAAAGAAGAGATAGGGTCTTATAGAATGATATTCAATATTACAAGAAGAGGGTTCATTAATCAATTAAAAACTTTAGAAGATGAAGGCACAGAAGCAGATAAAGAAACTACTAAAATTTTAATTAAAGAATTAGAACAAACAACTTATGAACAGTATCTAAATAACTGTTTAAGGAAAATCCGGGCATATAATGTAATATTTGACTTTATTGTTGAAAACAATGAAGCATATCTTGTAAGGGTTAATGTTCCACAAACTAAATCGTTATCAATGAAAGGAAATTCATATAATGGAAATATAGTAAACGGTTATTTAACGATTCCTGATACTTTCGCTGGTTTGCCGGTAGTTGGAATCAAAGACGGAGCGATACCTGATTGTTTCGAGATGATATATTTAGGGAATAACATAAGAAAAATTGATAATTCTTTAAAAGACTTAGAAAACTTAAAAATTCTAAAAACAAAATCTAATTTGTCACTTTCTGAATCAGCTCAGATTCCTCAAAATATTGAATTGATATATACTACATCAGATAGCGTGAATGATAAACTAAAAGATACATTTAATGTTAAATATACTTTGGATGATATTATGTCAATTTCTATCGAAAACAATCCTAAGAATATGTTTTTTCAACCAAGTGAAGCTTATAAAAGTGATGGAATGAGTATTAAGGTTACCGATGTTAATGGTCGAAGTGAGGTTCTTAATGAAGGTTGGTTGGAGTATTTAAACTATGAAAATGATGAAGTTATATTGAATGTTGTGTATGGAGAAGCATCGACAAAAATTCCATTGATTTTAAATAAAGAAAACGTAGAATATACTATCAGATGTATTGATGAATCGGGTAATGAAATATCTAATCCAATCATAAAGAAAAATATTATTTTTACTACAGTAAGTGAAAATGCTCCAGAACTCAATAATTATATCAGTACTACTCAACAGGAAAATTTGTTTTTAGGACTTACTGATAATGTCATAACATTTGAGTACAAGAGAATAATGGATTTCGATGAAAAAGTTTATATTTTAAAAGAAGGTGAAGCTACAGAGTATAAAGTGAATAATGATTTTACTAAAAATATAACTGTTAGCATTGAGGATGAGTCTATTTTTACAATCAGTGCAAATAAAATCTTAGGTCTAAAAAAAGGTATTTCCTATATTTCTGCAAAAGACGAGTATGGGAATAAAACTGAGAGTATGGTTATTGTTGAAGAATTAGAAAAGGAGGAGATCAATAAACCAGATTTACCCGATAAAGATGATATTGATATCGATAAACCTAATCTATCTGATAAAGACGATAGTAATATCGGAAAACCTGATGTATCTGATAAAAATGATAATGATGTTAATGAGCCGGATTTATCGTTTAAAGGAGAAAATAAGCCGGTCAATAATGGAACAAAAAATGAGGAAGATGATTATAAGCAATTAAGTAAGCCGGGCGATAAATATGAAATCGTTGAAACATATGATGATACTCAATACCTTTTATTTATGATTTTAGTATTTTTATCGGGTTTCTCTATATGGGTTATGGAAAAGAAATACAAATTAAAATAGAATTCTATATCAAAGAGTTTAAAAGGTAGAGAGTAAATGAAATGAATAAATATGAACCTTCAAAGTCTTATAATAATGCATTTTATTATTAATGCTATATTGCTTTGGCGTAATTTTGAGAAAAATGTGTTTTGGTTATATTTTTACAAAAACAGTCAATAAGTTGGCTTTAATATTAAGAATGACCTCAAATAAGCGAAATAAGCTTATTGATTTCCTTATCTATCAACTATTAACGCTTTGTAAATGCTTACAAAAAATGAAATAAAGTGAAAATAGTATTTGAGAAATGCGTTAAAATTCGGTATAATAATAGAGTGAGTGATTTACTCATTCAATAGGTAAGGACGAACGGAGGAAAATTCATGGATATGATGAGCGTTGCGTCCGGGTTGGCAGGTCTTGTTTTAGGAATCCTGATTATGTTTGTGATTGCTAAGGCAGGTTTAAATAAAAATCAACAAAAGGCCGATTTATTGCTGAAGGAAGCAGCGTCCAAAGCGGACACTGTGGTAAAGCAGGCAGTATTAGACGGTCGTACCCAAGCACACGAACTGAAAATTGCAGCGGAAAAGGAGATCAAGGAACGTAAGGCAGAGGTTACCGATATGGAAAACAAGCTGTTGCGTCGTGAGGATAATCTTAATTTTCGTGATGAAACTTTAACAAGTAAAGAAAAGCAATTAGATGTGAAAAGTGCACAATTAACTGAAAAAATGTCAAAACTGGACGAGAAAGAAAAGGAATTACAGGCTAAAATTGATGTACAGGTAGAGGAGCTGGAGCGAGTTGCTTCTTTATCCAGTGCAGAGGCCAAAGAGGAATTATTTGCGATTGTTGAAAAGCGCATGGAAAATGAAACAATGGCTTATATCAAGGAAAAAGAAGATGAAGCTAAGACGATTGCCGATGAAAAGGCACGTAATATCGTCGCGTTATCGATTCAGCGCTTATCGCAGGATGAAGCAATTGAGCGTACTGTATCGGTAGTAGCGCTTCCGAGCGAGGAAATGAAGGGGCGCATTATCGGTCGTGAGGGACGTAATATCAAAGCAATTGAACAGGCTACAGGCGTTGATTTGATCATTGATGATACACCGGAGACGATTACCGTTTCCTGTTTCGATCCGATTCGCCGCGAGGTTGCGCGATTGGCGTTGGAGCATTTGATCAAGGACGGTCGAATTCAGCCGGGACGCATTGAGGAAGTCGTAAATAAAATCAAAAAGGAAATGGATGCGAATATCGCAAAGGTCGGAGAGGAAACGGTATTCAAGCTTGGCATCGGCAAGATCGATCGTGAGATCGTCAAGCTGATCGGACGCTTGAAATATCGCTATTCCTATGGTCAGAATGCACTGCAGCATTCGATTGAGGTTGCGAATTTATGCGGCTATATGGCAGTGGAATTGGGCTTAAATCAAAATCTTGCTAAGCGTGCCGGACTTTTGCATGATATCGGTAAAGCCTTAGATACTGAAATTGAAGGAAGTCATATTGAGCTTGGTTATAAATTCTGTAAAAAACACGGAGAGCGTGAGGTTGTATTGAATGCGATTCAGTCACACCACGGCGAGGTGGAAGCCAAATTCTTGATTTCCAATCTGGTGATCGCGGCGGATACGATCTCTGCGGCACGTCCGGGAGCTCGCTATGAATCGCTGCAGAACTATATCAACCGTTTAGAGGATTTAGAGCGCATTACAAAATCCTTCGACGGGGTAGAATCGTCTTATGCGATCCAAGCCGGTCGTGAGGTACGTGTCATGGCGGTACCGGAAAAGCTGGATGATCTCGCATGCCATAAGCTGGCTCGTGATATCAAGGATAAGATTGAAGCCGAATTGACTTATCCGGGACAGATCAAGGTAACGGTAATCAGAGAAACACGCTCTTGCGAATTAGCGAAGTAGGAGCACTATGAGAGTTTTATTTCTCGGTGATATTGTCGGCAAGGCGGGGCGCCTTTGTATGAAGGAACAGCTTCCTGCTTTAAAACTGAAATATCAACCGGATTTGGTGATTGCGAACGGCGAAAATGCGGCGCACGGGAAGGGCATTACCAAGCGTATTTATCATGAATTGCTCAGCTATGGCATCGATATGATAACGATGGGGAATCATACCTTTTCCAAGGATAATATCTTTCAGTTTATCAATGAAGCTGAGCGCATTGTACGACCGGCCAATATGGAGCCGCTGAGTTATGGGCGCAGTACCCAGATTCTGCAGGTAGGAAGCAAGCGGGTTGCGATCAGCAATCTATGTGCCGAAATCTTTATGAATCAGGTTACAGAGAGTCCCTTTACCTGTATGGAGCGCATTTTAGCGGGAATTGATGTCGATTATCATTTTGTTGATTTACACGGTGAAACAACAAGTGAGAAAATTGCTTTTACTTATCACTTTGCCGGCAGAGTACAGGCGGTAATCGGTACACATACGCATGTACAGACGGCAGATGAGCGCATCGTAAACGGCTGTGCGGCAATCAGTGATCTCGGGATGTGCGGCGCTTACGACAGTGTTTTGGGTCGTGATACACAAGAGGTGCTGGATCGCTTTATTAAGCAGGAAAAAACGCATTATAAGGTTGCGGAAGGGGCAGCGATATTATGCGGTATGGCTGTTGATTTTGATGATTCAATTAATCAGGCCGTGCATATTGAGCGAATTCAGATTCGCCCGCAAAGCAAATAAAGACTGTACGCACTCGATAGATTCGGGTGCGTTTTTTTCTTATTATGTTCATGAAATGAGTAAACAAAGTTAAAAATTATAAATTATAAAATTTTTAAGGTTATTCTCCCTTTTCACTGATAAAAAATGCTTGCAAGCTTTGCTTAATATGTGTATAATGTACTTAGTTAAAAGGAGGAATAAAGAATGCCAGTTAATGTAAATCAGGATACTTGCATCGGTTGCGGTGCTTGTGTAGGTGTTTGCCCGGTCGGCGCATTATCTATGAATGACGACGGAAAATCTCAGTGCGATGAGGGCACTTGCATCGACTGCGGCTCTTGTTTATCCGCTTGTCCGGTAGACGCAATCAGCCAGTAAAACCAAGCGTTGCTTGGTTTTTTTCAAGCATCGGCATTCTTTTCAGATAAGGAGCAGATTATGAAAAAACAACCAGGTTGGGCGCTTCCCGATTTAAAGGCGGCACAGGTCCGTACAAAGCAGGAGGCAGCGATACGACATGAATTATTCAGCATTCCGAAGGATATTGAAGGAATCGGGGCGCAGAAGCATTATTATTTAAGAACCTACGGCTGTCAAGCAAATGAACGTGACGGTGAAACGATTGCCGGCATTATGGAAGCACTTGGCTTTACGCCTTGTGAATGCGAGGAAGTTGCCGATGTAATCATATTGAATACATGTGCGATTCGTAAAAATGCCGAGGATAAGGTATTGGGCGAATTAGGCGCACTGAAAAGACTGTATAAGGAAAATCCGAATTTGATTATCGGTCTGTGCGGCTGTATGGCACAGGAAGAGGAAATCGTACAACTTTTGTTACAAAAATATTCGCAGGTAAGATTGATCTTCGGCACGCATAATATTCATCGTTTACCGTTGCTTTTGGCACAGGCAATGAATCAGGAACGCGTCGTTGAAGTATATTCAACCGAAGGAGAGGTCATTGAGGATCTGCCGGTAAAGCGCTTCGGCAAGTATAAGGCATGGGTAAATATCATGTACGGTTGCGATAAGTTTTGTACCTATTGTATTGTTCCGTATACACGCGGCAAGGAGCGTTCTCGTACAATGGAGGATATTCTGCAGGAGTTGCAGGAGCTTGTAAGGCAGGGCTTCAAGGAGGTCACGCTGTTAGGTCAAAATGTCAATTCCTACGGTAAGGATTTGGCAATTGAAGGCGGCTTTGCGACGCTTTTGGCGAAGGCGGCCGAAACAGGACTGCCGCGAATTCGCTTTATGACCTCACATCCTTGGGATTTCAGTGATGATATGATCGATGTGATCGCTCGATATGATAATATTATGCCTTTTATCCATTTGCCGGTTCAATCCGGGGACAGTGACATTCTAAAGCTGATGGGCAGACGTTATACGATTGATGAATATCGTGATTTGTTTCATCGCTTGAAAAGTCGTATTAAGAATTGTGCTTTTTCGACCGATATCATCGTCGGCTTTCCGAATGAAAGCGAGGAGCAGTTTCAGCATACATTGGATATCGTAAACGAATGTCAATTTGACAATGCCTATACATTCATTTATTCACCGCGTGAAGGTACACCTGCAGCGAAAATGGCTGACAATGTTTCTTTGGAAGTGAAGCAGGAGCGCTTATATCGTTTGAATGAGGCAGTCAATCATTATGCAAGAGTGAATAATGACGCGTATATGGGAAAAATCGTCAAGGTTTTGGTTGACGGTCCCAGCAAGAAAAATCCGCAGATATTCAGCGGTTATACGGAAACAAATAAGCCGGTTAACTTCATCAATCATAATGCCGAATGCGGTGATATCGTAGATGTGCGCATCACCGATACGAAAACATGGTCGTTGGACGGTGAACAGGTCCTGTAAAAAAGTGATTATTTCACTTTTTTTCTGTATTTTTCAATGTCTTTTTACGGTTAAAAGTGGTATAATATTAATCAGTACGGCAATGTTTAAAAAGCATTTCATTTATGTAGAAATAACATAATAAATAGAAAACGAAAGGATGGGGATCTTATGGATCAAGTACGCATATTTGCGCTCGGAGGACTCGATGAAAACGGGAAAAACATGTATGTTGTCGAGGTCAATGAAGCGATTTTTGTAATTGAGGCAGGTATAAAGTTTCCTGATACAGAACAGCTGGGAGTAGAGTTCATCATTCCCGATTTCACTTATTTGATTGAAAACAAGGAAAGAATCAAAGGTATTTTTATTACGCACGGACATGATGATGTCGTTGCGGCACTGCCGTATTTGTTGAAGCAGATCAAAGCGCCGGTCTATACCGGAGCACTAACGGCCAATATCATTCATGATATGCTGAAAAAGGAAGGCGTTAAGGGTGTCAAGATCAATCGCATCAGTCGTTCCAGTGTACAAAGAATCGGCGGTGTCAAGGTCAGAACCTTCCCGATGACGCATGCGTATCCGGATAACTTTGGTGTTGCGATCATGAGCGATCAGGGGGCAATCGTCTATACGGGTGAATTTATCATTGATTACGATATGCTTTCCGAACAGTATATCTGTGATTTGAATGAACTCAGTGATATCGGCAAAAGCGGTGTGCTCTGTCTGTTGAGTGAATCACAAGGGGTAGAGCGAAGCGGTCATACGGCGCCGAATCATCGCATTACGAATTTGATTGAACCGATTTTTGAAAAAAACAACGGTCGTATCTTAATATCTGTGTATCGTCAAAGCTTATATCGTGTCATTGAAATCATTGAAATCTGTAAGCGCATGAATAAACAGATTTATTTTCACGATAAGGAGCTTCGTCAGCTTTTGAAGCAGCTTGAGGATATCAAGTATTATCAGGTTCCTCGTGAGCTGGAAATGAAGGAATGGAATTTCAGTGATGAGGTTGAGGATGTCGTTATCGTAATCAGCGGGTCCGGTAAGAATTTGTTCCGAACGATGAACAATATCGCGAATCATGAGGATTCTCGAGTGTCCTTCAGACCGAGTGATACGATCATAATGGCTTCACCGGTCGTCAGCGGTACAGAAATGGAAGCTACCGATATGGAAAATGATATCTATAAGGAAGGCGGACATATATTCTCCTTAAGCTCTAAAACAGTGTTATCGATGCACCCGAGCAGTGAGGATCTGAAAATGATGCTTTATCTGTTTAAACCGAAATATTATATTCCGGTCAAGGGTGAGTATCGTCATTTGGTGATGAATGCGAATTTAGGTACCTCAATGGGTTATTCACCGGATCGTATCTTGATTTTGGATAACGGTCAGATCGCGACCTTTGAAAATACGGTATTAAAGAGTGTGTCTACGCATCTGCAGCTGGAGGATACTTTAATTGACGGCAAGGAAAACTGGGATGTGACCGGCGTTGTATTAAAGGATCGTGAAACGCTGTCAACCGACGGTGTTATGATTGTCGGAGTCGGAGTGAATATGAAAACCAAGAAGGTGATCAACGGTCCCGATGTGCAAACTCGCGGCTTGATCTATTTAAAGGATGCCGATTATATCGTGAAAGAGGTAGCTTCGATCATTGAAGGCTGTATTGAAGAGGCTGTGAAGGAAAAGCGCTATGATAATTTAACGGTACGCGGTGATGCAAGAGATAAAATTACGAAATATTTGATGAAGGAAACAGGAAAGCGTCCGATGGTGCTCCCTGTAATTATGGAAATCAACGTAGGATAGAAACGATTGGAGGGGTCTTATGGCCAAGAACAAGACAAGAAAAAACAGCAAAAAGAAGCAGAAGGAGAATGAAATTCTGCTTTATGTATATGCGTTGTTTATGATCACCTTGTCCTTGATCGGAGGTTTACAGATCGGCTTTGTCGGTCAGCTTTTGACCGGCTGTGTAAAATATATCTTCGGTAATTTATACGGTATCGTGTACGGTGTTGCGATTCTGTATGCGATATTGTTGATGCTGAAGCGCTCCTTTCAGGAGATACCGCTGAATTATACGGTCGCCCTCGGTGTACTTTTGACGGCATGGCTGTTGGCTGCCTCTGTTCCCGATGATAATACGCAGAAGGGAATGGCGGTATTAAGCACCTTTGTCGGCAATTCGGCGATGATTTTTTCGGGAGAGCTTGCTTCAGGGGGCGGCTTGATCGGCGCAATGCTTGTCAGTGTGTCATCCTTTCTCTTTGACTATACCGGTACATGGATCATTATCACAGCGCTGTTACTGCTTGGTTTGATACTGCTTGCCAGCGGTGCCTTTATGGAATGGATGTCAAGCACTAAGGAAAAAATCAAAGAACCCTTAGCAAGCGTAAAATCGCAGAATAAAGAGCGCAGAACACAGAGAAAAGCGGCGAAGCAGGAAGCGCGCAATGCAAAAATGGCTGATATTCGTGCCGACGAGCCGTTGAATGAAGAACCGCAGGATCAAAGCATTTTGGCGAAAATGAGCTTAGAGGAACGAGTAAAAAAAGGTCAGGTTTCCTTTTTGGAGGCTGATGAAGATCATGAAGAGCCGCAAGGGGAAGCTGCGCTTGAAATTCTGAGTGAAGAAACAGAGATGGAAGCACCTGTTTCGGCATCATCGAATCATGAAGTCGATGAAAATCAGCGTATTATCAATGAAACGATCGGTAAACAGGATACGTTCGTATCACAGTTTGTTGAGGATTATACCAATTATCGCTTACCGCGCTTAAACCTATTAAAGGACAGCGGTAAAAAAGGCAAGTCGATCAATAATATCAATGCGGCAAATGACTGCGGCAGACGCTTGATTGAAATCTTAGATCAATTTGGCGTCAAGGCAACACTTGTAGCGACTCATATCGGACCGGCCGTTACTAAGTTTGAGGTAAAGCCCGATCTCGGTGTACGTGTCAATAAGATTTCTAATCTTCAATATGATATCAAAATGGCTCTTGCGGCAAAGGATATTCGTATTGAAGCACCGATACCGGGTAAATCGGCAGTCGGAATCGAAATACCGAATGTGGAAAAGACATCGGTATCGATGAAAGAATTAATGAAACAAATTCCTCCTCAATATGAGGATAAAAAGCTGGCGGTTGCGCTCGGCAAGGATCTGATGGGGAATTGTGTTTACGGTGAATTGAATAAAATGCCGCACCTGTTGATTGCCGGAGCTACCGGAAGCGGTAAATCGGTTTGTGTCAACACGATCATTACATCACTGTTGATGCGCACGAAGCCGGATGAAGTAAAGCTGTTGTTGGTGGATCCGAAAAAGGTGGAATTCACTCCGTATCGTGAAATTCCACACTTATTGGGACCGGTGATTACTGATGGTGAGGAAGCAAATCGTGCCTTAAAGGTCATCGTTAATATGATGGACAATCGATATGAGCTGTTCTCAATGGCCGGAGTCAGAAATATTGCCGGTTATAACGGCTATATCGAAAATCATCCTGAGGAAGGATTGAAAAAGCTTCCTTGGATTGTAGTGATCATTGATGAGCTTGCAGATTTAATGCTTGTGGCAGCCAAAGAAGTAGAGTCCAGTATTCAGCGTATCACACAGCTGGCTCGTGCTGCCGGAATTCATTTGATCGTAGCGACGCAGCGTCCCAGTGTTGATGTAATTACCGGTATCATTAAGGCAAATATCCCATCCCGCATCGCCTTTGCGGTATCCTCGGCGGTCGATTCGCGAACGATATTGGATCAGGTCGGAGCCGAAAAGCTGTTAGGTTTGGGCGATATGCTTTACATACCGGTCGGCGAACAGGTGGCAACACGTGTTCAGGGAGCATTTGTATCCGATGAGGAAGTTGCGGCAATCTGTGAGTTTGTGTCACGTCAGGCAAAGCCGAAATACGATGATGCATTCTTACGCTTAGAAGCGTTGGACGGCGGCATCGAGGCAACCTCAAGCAGTGCCGGACATGATGATCCGCTTTATGAGGAAGTCAAGGAATTTGTGATTTCCACTCGTAAGGCAAGCACCTCATTGATTCAAAGAAAATTCAGTATCGGTTATGCACGCGCTGCCCGTTTGATCGATGTTTTAGAGGAACGCGGTATCATCGGAGCGGCTCGCGGCAGTAAGCCTCGTGAGGTTTATGCGAAAAGCAGTGAGGATGATGAAGCAGATATTTCAATGTAAAAAGGCACGCAGTGTCTTTTTATTAGGTATTTTATTTGATATAATCAAAATATTCGCTGTCTTTTTATTGCTAAAAAAGGATATAATAGCGTTTGTGCTGGTTTATTAGTTCACTTTCGTATATAATAATAGAGTTATTTCATACTAAAATAGGAAAGTAGGCGAAAATATGGAATTAGTAAAAAATGTATCCCTACAGCTTGATAAGAATGATAAGTTTAAGGATATCGGAATCAGTATCCGTTTTATGGCACCGTTACGTAAGGAAATTGCTTCCTTGCGCAGCTTATTGGCGATCATGATCTGTGATCGATGTGAAAAATATCCGACGAAAAAACAAATGAGTGATATTCAGGATAATCTGTACGGAACGCAAATCAGTGCCCAGACCGTTGGATACGGAAAGGCTCAGGTATTGGAAATCCGTACAAGAGTGATCGATCCTCGTTATGTGAAAGACAAAGAGCTGTTACAGTCGGTTTTTGAGTATATTCATGAGGCTTTGTTTCATCCGCTTTTAAATGAGGCAGCCTTCAATGAAGCAAAGGCGGTATTGAAGGCAAAGCTTATGCGGCTTCGAGATGATGCTGCACAATATGTAGTGGCTCAGGGGCTGCGCTTGGCCGGAGCGGGAAACTCTCTGGCAATTTCCTCACTCGGTGATTTAGAGGAATTAGAAAAGCTGACGTTGGATGATGTGCTGCGTGCTCATAAACATTTGCTTCATGAGGAGCGCATCGATATGATCGTATGCGGGCCGATCGATGAAGCACAGATAACTGCTTTGATTCAACAGCATTTATCCTTTCAAGCACGTGATGTTGATTTAGAATCCCACTATGTTTTTCACAGTGAACAGGCAAGCCGTTATGAGAAGGAACAACGCGTTGTCAACCAATGCAACATCTTTATGATGTGGCAGACGAATATCGGCATCTGTGATGCTGATTATTATCCACTGCGTGTCGCAAATGCGATGTTCGGACAATATCCGACTTCATTATTATTTCGCGAGGTAAGAGAAAAGCGCAGCTTGTGCTATAACATACTGGCAAGTCTTATTTCCTTTGACGGCGCTATGGTCGTTACGACAGGAGTCGAGGCTGAAAATATCGATCAGGCAATCGATGTCATTCATACCCAATTTCAGCGCATCGGCAATGGTGAATTTGACGAGGAGCTGATGACGGTAAGCAAAACGATGATCGTCAACTCATTAAGAGCCAGCAAGGATTCCATGCCTTCCGTGATTGCACAGCTTTATCAAAATCAAGTGCTGAATCAAAGCATTTCTATTGATGAGCGAATCAAGCGTATTCAGGCTGTAACGATAGATGATGTCAAGCGTGTATTTAAAAACTGTCGTCATTGTATGAGCTTTGTTGTATGTCAGGAGGATGATCAAGATGAAACAGATTAAAAATGAGCGTTATCAAGAAACATATAACGAAGTCGTATTAGATAACGGGCTGCATGTGGTGTTATGGCATAAGCCCGGATATGAGAAAAGTCTGTTTATGATGATGACACCGTTCGGGGCAATGGATTTGGCACAGCTTCAAAACGGCGAGCGGATTGAGCATCCAAGCGGAATCGCTCACTTTCTTGAGCATAAGATGTTTGCGATGGGCGAAAAAGACGTGATGAATATGTTTTCTGAAATGGGTGCAAATGTCAATGCCTTTACAAGCTATCGTGAAACGGCATATTATGCCGGCACAAGCAACGATCCTAAGGAACCGCTGAAGTTGTTGTTGGATTTTGTACAGAAATTAGATATCGATCAGGCATCAGTGGAAAAGGAAAAGGGCATTATCCTCTCTGAGCTTCATATGTATAAGGAAATGAGCGATCAGCGCTTATTGATGGAAGCCTATACCTCGCTGTTTCATAAGCATCCGATGCGCTTTGATATAGCGGGTGAGGATGATGATGTGTCAAATACGACAGTAGATCAGCTTTATCGCTGTTATGAGATGAATTATCATCCATCCAATATGATGCTGATATGCGTCAGCGGTCATGATCCTATGGAGCTGTTTGAGGTTATTGAAGCAAATCAGGCGCATAAGCAGTTCGCTGAGTGGATCCCGTGTAAAACACTTCAATCTGAGGAGCCTGAGACTGTATATCGTGAAGATTTCAGCTTTACGATGGATGTCAGCGAGCCAAAGCTTTGTGTCGCTTATAAGATGAAGGGAATTACCGATCCCTATGAGCGCTTAAAAAGCGAATGGACGATCCGTTTTCTTTTAGACGCAAGCTTTACAAGCCTGAATCCACAGTATCAGCAGTGGCTCGATCAAAAAATAATCAATGATTTCTGCGGCTGTGACATTGAATTCGGTGAGGATTACGGTATCTTGATGTTTTACAGTGAAACCTCAAAGCCTGAGGAATTTATTCGCTTATGTGAAGAGTGCATGTCTCAGATGAAACAGGGAACACTCGATGATGATCTTTTGAATCAGTTAAAGAAGCGATATTTTGCTCAGGGAGTGCGTTCTATGAACAGCTTTGATGATATTGCGATCAGCTTCTGCCGCAGTTATTTCACCGGCATCGATTACTTTAAGACTTTGGATATCGTCGATGAATTGACGAAAAAGGATATAAAAGATGTTACGGAAAAGCTTGATAATCAGCATCGTGCAATCGTGCGTCTGATGCCTAAATAACAATTTTTTCAATATCGGTAAATTTGTGATAATCAAAGAAAAAGTGTACACTGTGCACTTTTTTTGTACATATAAAGGGCGATTATGACAGATACGGCAGTTTGAGCGCTGTCATAAAAACTGCGATAATATGCCCGTACACAAGAGAGTGTATAAAAAAGCTAATTTGGAAAGGAGGAGGATGCAGTGATCAACAACGTGGTACTGACAGGACGGATTACAGAGCTTCCCAAGCTTCGTGAAACATCTTCCGGAATTAAGTATGCGACGATTCTATTGGATATCGTGCGACCGTTTAAAAACAGCAACGGTATCTATGACAGTGATAAAATCTCGGTTACTTTATGGAAGGGCATTGCGGAAACAGCCAATGAAATCTGTAAAATCGGTGACATGCTCGGAGTCAAGGGACGCATTCAAACTTACAGCGTCGAAAAAGAAACGCAAACTTACTATAACTATGAAATAGTAGCGGAGCATGTTTCCTTTATGTCAGTATAAGCTTATGCCCTTCGAGTGGAATCCTATCTTCTTGCTCAAAACCTTTCGTATCAATATTATCAACCCTCATTACCTATTACATTCATATGCAGGGTCTGGTCGAAGGGCATATCAGGATCAAAAAGCACAGACTCTGCATATGGTTATATATAATCAGCCCATAATGTCGTTAAAACGGCAAATCACAGGTGATGGAATAACTTTCCCTTTCTTACACATCACCTGTTTTTTTATTCAATGCAGAATAGCGGCTCAATAAGCTAGATAAGCTTCTTCTTTTTTTTACACATTGCAGCATGAGATAAAGCAGGGAGGTGAAGGTATAAAAAAAACGATATGCTCAGCATATCGTTTCAATGATTATCTGTTGTAGAATTCTACGACTAATAATTCGTTGACTTCCGGATTCAATTCACTGCGTTCCGGTAAGCGAAGGTAAGTACCTTTTTTTGTATCCTTGTTGAAATCAACAAAAGCAGGTGTATTCAAGGAAGCTTCTAAAGATTCATTGATGACCTTAAGATTTCTTGATCTTTCCTTGATTTCGATTGTGCTTCCTACTTTGACCTGAGCACTAGGAATATCGCATTTTTTACCGTTTAATAAAATATGACCGTGATTTACCAACTGACGTGCTGCTCTTCTTGTCGGTGCAATTCCCATACGATAAACGATGTTATCTAATCTGCTTTCCAGCAGGCAAAGGAAGTTATCGCCGGTTACGCCCTTCATACGGGTTGCTTTTGTGAAGGTGTTGTAGAACTGACGTTCATTTACACCGTACATAAAGCGGATTTTCTGTTTCTCGCGCAGCTGTAAGCCGTAGTTAGTCAGCTTTACACGCTTTGTCGGTCCGTGCTGTCCCGGTGCGTACTGACGTTTCTGTAATTCTTTTCCGTTTTCCAAGATGGAGAAGCCCAAACGACGGGAAACTTTCCAAGTCGGTCCTGTAATTCTTGACATGTTATGTCCTCCTTATTGTTTGTCGGTGATTTGACAACAACAGGGGTAAATCATCATCCGTTGTGTTAATACTCACGACACCCTCACTTTTCAGCTAAGCTACTCGATTGTCCCATACACAGTATGTTATTAACACGATATGCCGCATGACTTTACCAGCCGCTATCATTTTCACGCCAATATATATTATCAGAATATAACAGGAAAGTCAATGAAAAAGTGCTGTTTCATGCTTTTGAGTGAATTGGAATTATTTACATCTATTTTTCTTATGCATAATATGAAATTTCTTAATGAATTAGCTTGTAAAATATGATATAATAAATCGTAGAATAATGTGAATAATATACAAATTTCAAGCGAGGTACAAATATGGATGATTTCATTACAAATATAAAAAATATTGTTACGACTGAGGTATTGGTCTATATCGCAATCGGTATCGTATTACTTGTGATACTTACGATCGTAATGGTTATGCTTCGTCAGAAAAAGGCAAAGAAGGAGCTTGACGAACTTGAGCTGAAGTATAATGCCTTAAAGAGTATTCCTCTGGCATTTAAACTGAATAAAGCAGTTGCACTGTCACGTGTCAATCAGGAAATGGCACAGCGTGTCGAGGGCTGTAAAAATGATTTTGATATGGTACAGGAGAAACTGAAGGAATGCAGCGTTATGCTGGCGGAAATCGATGATCTTGTCTATGTTCGTAAAACAAAAACGGCCAATCGCAAGATGTCAACACTTGTCAATCTGTTGAATCAATGCGAGGAGAATGCCGGCAGAGTGAATGAAACGCTTGATGAGGTCTTGGAAAAGGAAAATGAACAGCGTGAACAGATCAATAAGCTGAAGGAAGAATTCCGTTCCATCAAGAAAAAGATAACCGATAATCGTACTGCCTTCCATCAGGCGAATGAATATTTAGAGCGTGAAATCAATGCGATTGAAAAGATGTTCTCGTTATTCGAAGAATGGATGTTTGCCTCTGAATTCAATAAGGCTGCCGATCAACAGGAGGAAATCCTTGAAACGATTCATCGCTTGGAGTCGCTGTTACAGGTGCTTCCGGCTTTATATGAGCGTGCAAAGGGCGTACTGCCGAGAGCCATCGATGAGGTAGGTTACAACTATGCACAGTGTAAAAACAAAGGCATTTTCTTAGAGCATTTGGAGATCAAAAAGAATTTGGAAATCATTTCCGATATGTTGAAGGAAGACCTCAATAAGCTGCGTAACGGTCAGGTGGAAAATGTTGAGGAGGATCTCAATGAATGTGAAAAGCGTTTAAATCAACTGCAGGAGCAGATTGATAAAGAGGAGAAGGCGTTTGATGAGGTTTCCGGTAATGTGGAGATTTTATTTGACAGCATCAAAACGGTCAATCAGGATGTAGAAACGATTGAAACGCTGTATAATCGCGTTTATGAGCGTTTCGGCTTTGAGAATTGGACGGAACGCTTAAAAGAAACAAATGATCGCTTAAGTGTTTTGAATGATATGAAGCGTAAGCTGGAAAAAATCATTTTGGAGAAGTCGGTTCCTTATACAACTGTTTTGATATCCTATAAGGAATTAGATCAAAGCAATACCATTTTTATGGATGAAGTCGCAAAAATGAAGGTGAAGCTGGAAACAGCCTGCAGTGATGAGGAGCGTGCGAAAAAACAGCTTGTGAAGCTGCAGCTGATCGTAAATGAGATTCATGTGAAAATGTCAAAGCATCGTTTACCGAGCGTATCACAGAAATATGAGGATGATTTGCACAGAGCGAAAAATATGATTAAGGATATCTCTTGTATTTTGAACAATACACCGTTAGATGTAAAGCGTTTGAACAGTGAGCTTCGTAATGCGATTGACTATATCTATACACTGTATAACAGTGTGAATAATCTTGTCGGTATGGCGATCATGGTGGAGAACACGATTGTATTCGGCAATCGTTATCGTTCCAGCTATCCGGAAATTGATTCTGAGCTGACACGCTGTGAGCTATGTTTCCGTAACGGACAGTATACAAAGGCACTTAAGATCGGTATTCAGGCGATTGAAAAAATGCATCCGGGTGCGTATGAAAATTTGATTAATAAAAAGGATGCGGCAGTTATGAATCAGGTGGCATAGGATGATCTATTTCGATTATGCGTCAACTGCACCGTTGAATCCGGATGTGCTTGATACTTACACAAGATTGCTGCCTAAGTTATATGCGAATGCGGATTCTCTTCATGCGCCGGGACGGGAAGCGCAGCGATTAATGGAAAAAAGCCGTGCACAAATTGCACAGCTTTTGTCTGTTAGAGGTGATGAAGTCATTTTCACCTCTTGTGCCAGTGAAGCAAACAGCACTGCCATAAAGGGCTTTGCGCTGGCAAATCGCCATCGCGGGAATCATTTGATAACGACCAAGGCAGAGCATTCCAGTGTAGCTGCGGCTTTTGCCCAGCTGGAACAAGAGTTTGGCTTTCGCGTCAGCTATATTCCCGTTACTACTCAAGGTATTGTCGATACGGAGACCTTGTATAAGGCGCTTACTAAGGATACGATCCTTGTTTCGTTAATGTATGTGAATAATGAAACAGGTGCGATCAATCCGATAGAAGAAGTCAGTGCTTATGTTCATGAGCATTCACGAGCTGTTGTACATGTAGATTGCGTACAGGCACTCGGTAAGCTCAAACTGCCTTTATCAATGCTTGATATGGCAACCTTCAGCGCTCATAAAATATACGGTCTGAAGGGAAGTGCTTTTTTCTATAAGAAGCGCAATATCAAGCTGTTGCCTTTGATAAACGGCGGGCAACAAGAGCAGGGAATTCGCGGGGGAACCTCTAATACACCGGCGAATATCGTGCTTGCGAAAACCTTGCGGCTTGCGCTTGAAAATCAAGATGAGCATTATGCGTATGTAAAAAAGCTGCATGCTCAGCTTTGTACAGAGCTTTCGACCTTAAATGATGTGCATATCAATTCTAATGAACAATGTATTCCGCATATCGTCAATGTATCGTTTTTGAATGTCGGCAGTGAAATTATGTTGAATGCGTTGGATGAGCGCGGCTTTTGCGTATCGGCACAAAGCACTTGTTCCTCACGCAGCAGAGCATATTCTCATGTGCTTGCGGAAATGGGCTTAGGGGATCATATCGCTACTCATGCGATACGCATATCACTGTCACATATGACAACATCTGAGGAAATCAATCAGCTGATCCAAGCGTTAAAGGAGATCAATCATGACTACAGAACCTAATAATACTATTGTGTACGACCATATCTTGGTACGCTACGGTGAATTATCCACAAAAGGGAAAAACAAAAAAGACTTTATTAAGCGTTTACTCACCAATGTTAAAAATGCTTTATGTGAATTCAAGGGACTTACCTATGAGCGCACACATGATCGCTTATATATACTGTTGAACGGTGAAAATGCCGAAGCAGTCGCTGATGTACTCCAGCACGTATTCGGTATCAGCTCGTTTTCCTTTGCGATACGAATTCCTTCCGATATCGATAAAATCATTGAAACAGGCTTTACGGTTGCGAAAAACAGCACTGCGACTACCTTTAAAATTGAAACAAGGCGCAGTGATAAGCATTTTCCGATGATTTCCGATGAGATCAATCGTGCCGTGGCGGGTGAGATTTTACGCAATACCGCATTAAAGGTAAATGTGAAGCAACCTGATTTACGAATTCAGATAGAAATTCATGAGCAGTTTACCTATGTGATGACCGGACGAATTCCGGGAGCAGGCGGTTATCCGGTGGGAGTCGGCGGAAAAGCAGTCGTAATGTTGAGCGGCGGTATTGATTCACCGATAGCGGCTTATTTGACAATGAAGCGCGGCGTTGCGTTGGAATGTATTCATTATGCCTCTCCTCCGTATACTTCCGCAAGAGCGCAGGAAAAGGTCATTGAATTGGCTCGCTTGATTTCGCGTTATCAAGGTCGGATTCGTGTTCATATCGTACCGTTTACCGAGCTTCAGCTGGCAATCTATCAAAATTGCGATGAATCCTATGCGATAACGATTATGAGACGAATGATGTATCGCATCGCAGAGCGCATTGCGCAAGATTGTCATGCGTTAGCAATCGTCAACGGTGAAAGCATTGGTCAAGTTGCCTCTCAGACATTAGAGAGCATGGGAGTCATCAATGAGGTCACAAAAATGCCGGTTATTCGTCCTGTTGCGACAATGGATAAGATAGAAATTATCAATCTGGCACGTAAGATAGAGACCTATGAAACAAGTATCTTACCGTTTGAGGACTGCTGCACCATCTTTACTCCGAAAAATCCGGTTACGAAGCCAACCTTAGAAAAGGCTCAGAAAATGGAATCTCGCTTCAGTTTTACGGAGTTGTTGGAGCAATGTGTTAAGAATACAACTCATATCGATGTATATCCGAAAACAGGGGAACAGGACGATCAAGATTTATTTTAACCTATATGCAAGAGATGAAGTGTGATGCTTCATCTTTTTTATTACTTTCACTGTCTGATTATCATTTGTGAGTGTAAACAAATGATACTTTCTCATATAGATTTTAAGAAAAAAATACTTTTTGAAGTAAAACATAGATTCATTTGCGCTTTGGCATTATTTGTGATACCATAAACAGGAATTAAGAAGGTGCTTTCATGAAAAAAATCCAAATAATTTTGTTGACGATAATCTGTTGTTTAGTGACTATACCGCATTTTCCTATATATGCGAATGAATATGAGGAATCAGAAGGAGAATGGCTGAAAAAGTGCAGTGTTGCACAAGACAGTAAGGAAGCGGCAGAGGAATGTAAGAGGTTTAAGGAATACTATAATAAAAAAACAAATGAATTAAATAATCAGATTGCCGATATGAAAAAAACAAGCAAGCAATTAAAATCTGATTTATCGAATATCAGTGAATTGATCATGCAGCTGGATAATCAGATCAAGGTGCTTAATCAACAAATGGATGATGCAGAAAAAAGCATCAGTCAAATGCGCAGCTCAATGATTGAGCTTGACAGTAAAATGAAAGAAAAGCAAGCGGAAATTGAATTGTTGGATGTTCAGATAAAGAAGCGAATGGAAAAGGAACAGGTGAAAATCGGTACGAATCGCTATATCGATATGCTGATGGGAGCTACCGATATAATTGATATTATACAGTTGATCGAAGGTTTTAAGCTGGTTACTCAAAACGATCAGTTGCAAATGGAGGATGCTGCAAAAGCGCGCCGAGAACTTCAGCTGCAGAAAGAGGAGCAGCAGCGAATCAGTGCCGATCTGAAGCAGCAGATTAAAACAAATGAAGCCTTAAAGGAAGCCGCTGAGCAGGGAAAACGGGAACAAAGCAAGCTTTATCAATCCTTTTATGCGAAGGAACAACAAATCAAAGAGGAAATGGAGAGTGCTCAGGCGAATGCATCTGATATGGCAGGTGTATTGGCATCAATCAATACAAACGTAAGAGACGATATTTTTGAAAAGCCGAGTAAGCCGTCAGGGGGAAACTCTGATAAGCCAAGCAATAAACCGGGCGACAAACCAAGCGGAAATACCTCGTTTATAAAGCCGATTTCTTATCCTTTATATGCAGGAACATGGTATTATCCGAGCGATCCTTGGGATACACAGCTGTATGAGCATATCGGTGCCGATTATTCAGGTCCGATCGGAGCACCAATCGTTGCGCCTGCACGCTCTATCGTCTTATATGCAAATGATCCGTATCCGAGTGATAAATATGGACCTACGCTTGGATGGCCGCGCGGCGGCGCGAATACGATTGAGCTTTTGACCCAAGTCAACGGTACTACCTATGCGATTTCCTTCTTTCATCTCGCAAAGGGAATTCTTGTATCACCCGGTGATATTGTGGAACAAGGACAAACCATCGCTTACTCCGGTGCCAGCGGTAATGTAACAGGTCCCCATCTTCATATTGAGCTTGTTAATTTAGGGTCCATGAGTGTTACAGAGGCACAAGCTCGATTTGCGCAAAATGCTGATTTCGGTTGGGGAAGCGGTTGGACGATTGCTTCCGCATGCTCCAATCGTGGTTTTACTCCATGTCGTGAACGACCGGAGGAATTCTTTGGTTATTAAGGAAAGGAAACTACAAATATCAAAAAACTCATGATAACGGCATTTCAGCTGTCAGGCATGAGTTTTCTTTTTCATAGCTATCATTTCAATGATAAAAGTACAGTATAAGTTCTTATGTAATCATATATCAAACAAACAGACGCTTCACCGTTACATTCATTAATAATCAAACAATGAAGCAGTTATTTTTCCGTCGCATTCGTGATACGCTCTTTGATTTTTTCCAATCGCTGCAGACGATAGTAAATCAGATTTATAATAATCGGAATCACGAATACACCGCTTAAGGTTGCGACAAAAGAGAATAAATCAAGACGAACGATCATAAATAGATCAGGTAAAAGCACGGTGGCTAAGATGAATAATAATGTCATTGTAAGAAATACAATGCGCCGCTGCCTTGTAAACGGCATGGAGATACGTTGTAATACCGTTAGTGAGCATGCGGCAGTCAAGACAACGCACATCGTTGTACGGACATCATCGTTATAATGAAATATCGTTGTGAATAACGATACAAGCAAAGTTGCCGCAACGACCATAAAGGCGCCGGGAGCTGCTTGTGATAATACATTAATGACAAAATTACCCTTAATGCGATTATGATTGGGTTCCAGTGCCAAAAAGAAAGAAGGGATACCGACCGTCAGCGAGGAAATTAAGGTAAGCTGAATCGGTACAAACGGATAGCGACTGTTTAAGAATAAGGTCAAAATCGCTAAAATCAATGAAAAGATCGTTTTTACAAGAAACAGCGATGCAGCACGTTGAATATTGTTGATAACACGTCTGCCTTCATTTACGATAAAGGGCATATGCTTAAAGTTGTTATCAAGCAAAACAAGATTCGCAATATTTTTTGCAGCCTCACTTCCTTGCGCAACTGCGATAGAACAATCGGCTTCCTTCAAAGCCATGACATCATTTACGCCGTCACCGATCATTGCGGTCGTATGCTTAGCTTCCTTTAAGGCCTGAATGATCAGCTTTTTTTGTTGCGGGCTGACACGTCCGAATACACTGTATCTGTTTACCGCAGTCGATATCTCTTCATCCTTCAGCGTAGAAGCATCGATATATGCATCGGCATTGTAAACACCGGCTTTTCGAGCTATTTCATGTACGGTAACCGGATTATCACCGCTGATGATTTTGATATCTACTCCTTGTGAGGCAAAATACGCAAGCGTTTTCGGCGCTTCTTCACGAATCGGATCGCTCAGCAACACAATTCCGATGATTGTGTTGTTTTGCGGCAGACGGCCTTCACTGATTGGTTCCGTATTTTCAGCAATCGTAATAACACGATAGCCCTCCTTCGCATAGCGATTGATCTGTGCTTCAATCATGGAATCCTTTTTCAGACTCATAAATTCATAGGCACCCATACAATACGTATGCTGATTCATGGAAACTGCGCTGTATTTACGCTCACTAGAAAAGGGAATCGTAATCGCATTTTCTATCTTTTTTACATCTTTGAGATACTCTCGAATTGCTTGAGCCGTTGAGTTGTCATCTTTCAGTGTGCCCAGCATATAACACAACAGCTCTTTACAATCCGTATCCGTATAATTGATAATGCTTTCTACCTGCATACAGCCCTTGGTAATTGTTCCGGTCTTATCAAGACACAACGTATCGACACGCGCCAATGTTTCGATACAATACAGTTCCTGCACAAGCGTATGCTGCTTCGCTAAGTTAATCGAGCCGACGGCCAAGGCAACACTCGTTAATAACACAAGGCCTTCGGGAATCATGCCGATGAGTGCCGATACGGTAGGAACGATTGATTCCGTAAACGAATAGTCTAATAAATAATATTGCTTCAAAAACAGTAAAACACCGATCGGTATGATCGCAATACCGATATATTTGATAATGAAATTCAGTGAATCGCGAAGCTCGCTTTTATGCTTTTTCAAGACCTTTGCTTCCTTCATGATTCGAGAAGCATAATTGTCATGTCCGACATGCTCAACTTGAGCATAAGCATTTCCGGCTAAAATATAGCTTCCTGAATAAATAAAATCACCCTGCTGTTTCACAATGACATCGGATTCACCGTTGACATTGCTTTCATTCAGCTCCAATCGTCCTTCCTTGATGATTGCATCGCTGCAGACCTGAGCACCGCTTTTTAAAACCATGATGTCATCGAGCACAAGCTCCTCTATCGAAATATCCGTCGGTACGCTTTCACGCATCACTGTGATTTTCGATTCATTGATCAAGGAAAGCTTATCCAAAACCCGCTTTGAGCGCAGCTCCTGAAATATACCGATAGCTAAATTACTGATCGCGACACCGAGAAACATCAGATTACGATAAGAACCGACATATATAATCAAACCGGCAAGAATCGCATTGATCAAATTGAACAGGGTACAAATATTATCTCTGAATATTTCCCGGTATGATTTTGTTATTCGCCGAACCTGTTCATTATGTAAATGCTGACTTTTACGTTTTGCGACCTGTTGTTCATTTAAACCGCTGTGAATTTCAGGCTTATAGCGCTCTATTTGTTCACTCATCCCATCACTTCCGTTTTCTATATAATATTATATCAAGAAAAAGCTGTTTCTTAACTAACATTTTAGTTATTTTTATTAAAATTTTAACTTTTATTTCATCATCTGAATATTACACATCGATAGGAAAGAATGTAAAAAGGGTATAGAACGAATATTGAATGAAAGATATCAAGGATAATGGAAGGAATACGAAAAGCTGTAAAAAGAAGGACAGCATACAATAAGAACAGTATCTCTCTATATCATTTTAACAAACAAAAAAGGACAGGTAATGCCCTTAAATTTATTAGAAACAGATTTTACTTATCCTACATCCAAGTGATTTTGTTTTCACTGTGATTTAATATCTTAACGATATTTGCGCGATGACGATAAATCACGAGAATCGTAAGCAGCCAGCTTGCGATTGTAATCACTAACTGATTCTGCATGATCGTAATATAGATGCTGGAAACAAGTGCCATTGCCATACTTGCGAGGGAAACCATCTTAAACAGATACAGCAGTACAAAGAATGCAATCAGCGGTATGATAATAAACCAAGCGTCACGAAAGGTAAATATAGCAGTCGATAAGAGAAAGCCGACAAGTGTTGCCGCCGCTTTTCCGCCCTTGAAACGGGCAAACAGCGGATAACAGTGTCCAAAGGCTGCCGCAACACCGGCCCATATGCTCATTTCCTTGTTGTCAAATCCGACAGCTACGATTCCGACTGATAAAACGACCTTCAGCACATCTAATACGATCGTCGCAATTCCGGCTTTTTTGCCTAATACACGCCCGGCATTGGTACCGCCTAAATTACCGGAGCCAAACGATCTGATATCCGTATGATAGAACAGCTTACCGATCACAAGCGCAAAGGGAATCGAGCCTAAGATATAACCGATTCCGATATATAAAATGATCATCCAATCCATAATTTTCACCTCTGGCCTTTATTTTAACACGCTTTTTCAGTGAATAAAAGGTAAAATACGATTTTTATATGAAAAGGGTTCTTGCGAAAAGCGTTGAAATTTGGTAATATAACATAGGTTAAGTGGTGCGATAAAGCCCACTTTTTACATGATATATAGGAAGGTGAGCTTATGAGCGCAAAGTCATATGATGCCGAAAGTATACAAATATTAGACGGATTGGATGCGGTAAGAAAGCGTCCGGGAATGTATATCGGTTCCACTGATGCAAGAGGTCTGCATCATCTTGTATGGGAAATTGTAGATAATTCCATTGATGAAGCCTTAAACGGATACGGCGATACAATTAAAATAACGATTGAAAAGGACGGTTCCATGTCGATTGAGGACGAAGGACGAGGTATGCCGGTAGATAAACATGCGAGCGGTGTATCCACACTTGAGGTCATTTTTACCGTACTTCATGCCGGCGGTAAGTTTTCATCAGAAGGCGGCTATAAAACATCAGGCGGTCTGCACGGTGTCGGTGCCAGTGTTGTCAATGCGCTGTCAAGATGGGTTGAGGTAACGGTATGCCGCAACGGGAAAATGTATCAAATGCGTTTTGAGGACGGCGGTCGTAAAATCGGAAAGCTGGAGGAAATCGGTAAATCGAATAAGACCGGCAGTAAGGTGCATTTTATGCCTGATGAGCGCATTTTTTCCACTACGAAGTATTCTTATTCACAAATTGCACAGCGTGCGCAGGAGGAAGCCTTCCTAATGAAGGGTCTGCGCATGATCGTGAAGGATTTGCGCAAGGATCATGAGCGTGAGGACGTTTATCATTATGAAAACGGCTTAGAGGCCTTTATCACTTATCTTCATGAGGATAAGCAGGTATTTCATAAGCCTGTTTCCTTCAGCGGTGAGGTCAACGGCATTAAGGTAGACTGTGCATTTCAATATACGGATGAATATCAGGAAAATATGTTTTCCTTTGTCAATATGGTTCGTACTAAGGACGGCGGAACACATGAAACGGGATGTCGCAGTGCTTTCACAAAAATCTTTAACGAATATGCCCGTAAAAACGGTTTATTGAAGGAAAAGGATAAAAACTTTGAGGGCAGTGATATTCGTGAGGGCTTGACTGTGATTTTATCGTTAGGCGTACCGGAAAATCTTTTACAGTTTGAAGGGCAGACAAAGGGCAAGCTCGGAACAACAGAGGCAAAAACCGCTGTTGATGCACTGGTTTGTGAAAAGCTGAGCTATTTCCTTGAAGAAAACAAGGACCTTTCAACTACACTGATCAAAAAAATGGCGCGTGCTTCTCAGGCACGTGAGGCGGCGCGTAAGGCACGTGATGATGCACGTAAGGGAAAAAACAAAGGCAAAAGCGAAAAAATCTTATCAGGTAAGCTCGCCTCTGCTCAGTCTAAGGATGCACGCAAGAAGGAGCTGTATCTTGTCGAGGGTGATTCTGCGGGCGGCAGTGCCAAGCAGGGACGTGACTCTAAATATCAGGCAATTTTGCCGCTGCGCGGTAAGGTGCTGAATACGGAGCGTGCTTCTGTTGCCAGCATTGAGAAAAACGAGGAATTGAATACGATTATTCATGCGCTCGGTGCCGGTGTCGGACCGAATTTTCACGCTGAGGATGCGAACTATCATAAGGTGATCATCATGACCGATGCCGATACCGACGGTGCGCATATTCAAACGCTGCTTTTGACGTTCTTTTACCGCTATATGCGAGAGCTGATCGAACAGGGCATGGTATATATCGCCTTACCGCCGCTTTATAAGCTGCAGAAGGGCAAGGAGATTCAGTATGCGTGGAATGACGAGGAGCTGGAGCAGTATCGCAAGACCTTCCCTAAGGGCTATACGCTGCAGCGCTATAAGGGTCTTGGTGAAATGAATGCCGATCAGCTTTGGGATACGACGATGTGTCCTGAAACACGCACGCTGATTCAGGTTACGATCGAGGATGCGGTCGTTGCCGAAAAGCGTGTATCGGTATTAATGGGCGATAAGGCAGAACTTCGTCGCGACTGGATCGAGGAAAATGTTTCCTTTACATTGGAAGAAGATTATCAAACGGAGGTAAAATAATGAAAAAGACTGAATCAACCGTACAGCATCGTCAAATCATTGAAACTCCGTTAGAGGAGATCATGGGCGATCGCTTCGGCTCCTATTCCAAATATATCATTCAAGATCGTGCGCTTCCGGATGCGCGTGATGGATTAAAGCCGGTACAGCGCCGTATTCTTTATGCGATGTATACGGACGGCAATCGCTTTGACAAGGGCTACCGTAAATCGGCCAAGACAGTGGGTCTTGTGATCGGTAATTATCATCCGCACGGCGATACTTCTGTCTATGATGCGATGGTCCGAATGTCTCAGGATTGGAAAATTCGCAGTCCGCAGATCGATATGCAGGGAAACAACGGATCGATTGATGATGATCCGGCAGCGGCAATGCGTTACACCGAAGCTCGTTTATCAAAAATTTCCGAATATTTATTGATGGATATCGAAAAGGA
This sequence comes from Erysipelotrichales bacterium, assembly GCA_910576855.1. Taxonomy (GTDB): domain Bacteria; phylum Bacillota_I; class Bacilli_A; order Erysipelotrichales; family Erysipelotrichaceae; genus C-19. The sequence goes on along the minus strand of CAJTJP010000019.1, from coordinate 6,781 downwards.
TACTGTTTCATGGAGCTTGAACTTCGATGATACGGATTATGAGCCGACGGTATTACCTGCTCGCTATCCCAATTTGCTTGTCAACGGCATCACCGGTATTGCGGCAGGCTATGCAACAAATATTCCGCCGCATAATCTCGGGGAAGTGATCGATGCGGTCATCTATCGCATTCAATTTCCGGATTCAAGCGTCGAGGAATTGATGGAATATGTACAGGGACCTGATTTTCCGACCGGCGGTATCGTACAGGGCAAACAGGGAATCATTGATGCCTTTACTACGGGACGCGGAAAAATCATGGTTCGCTCTAAAACAGAAATCGTGCAGGCGAAAACGTGTCAACAGATCATTATTACGGAAATACCGTATGAAGTCGTAAAAAGCAACATGGTAAAGAAAATCGACGATGTGCGCTTAAATAAAAAAATCGATGGTATTATGGATGTTCGTGATGAATCCGATCGCAACGGTTTAAGAGTCGTTGTCGATATCAAAAAGGATGCCGATGCGAAGCTGATTTTAAATTATCTGTTTAAGAATACCGACTTACAAGTGTCCTATAACTATAATGTGATTGCGATCGTAAACAAACGACCGATGCAGATGGGCTTAGCGCAGATGTTAGATGCATTTATTGCGCATCGTGAAGAAGTCGTTGTTCGCCGCTGTCAGTTTGATCTAAAGAAAAAACAACAGCGCTGTCATATTTTAGACGGCTTGATTCAGGCAATTTCTGTTTTAGATGAGGTAATTGCGCTGATTCGCAGCTCTAAGGATAAGGCAGATTCCAAAAATCGCTTGATGGAGCGTTTCTCATTTACGGAAGTACAAGCAGAGGCCATCGTAACGATGCGCTTGTATCGTTTATCAAATACCGATGTGACTCAGCTGAAAGAGGAGCACGATACATTAGGGCGTGAAATTCAGGAACTGAAGGAAATCTTAGCGAATGATAAGCTGTTGAAGCGCTTGATCATCAAGGAATGTAAAGAGGTAAAAAAGGAATTTCCGACACAGCGCTTAACGAGAATCGAAGCGGAAATTGAAGAAATCGTAATCGATAAGGTTTCCATGATTGCGAGTGAACAGGTGATGTTTACCTTGTCTAAGGACGGCTATGCGAAGCGTGTTTCACTTCGTTCCTATAATGCCGCCAATGATGCTGCAACCGGTGTCAAGGAAGGCGATCGTCTGATCGGAAGCTGTGAGGTGAATACATTAGACCATATTCTGTTTTTCACAAACCGAGGTACCTACGGTTATCTCAATGTTTATGAGGCAGAGGAAGCAAAGTGGAAGGATATCGGTTCTCATATCAACAATGCGATTCGTATCAGCGGTGAAGAAAAGCTGACAGATGCTTATGTATTGAAAAGCTTTGCGACGCATGCGTATATCATAACGGTAACGAAAAACGGCATGATCAAGAAAACCGCTGTTCATGAATATGAGGTATCACGCAATAATAAGACAATGGTGAATATGAAGCTTGCCGATCAGGATGAAGCGATTGCGTCACTATTGGCATATGAGGGTGATGAGATTCTCTTATGCAGCAAAAACGGCTATATGACACGTTATCCGATTTCATTGATTCCGATGACCGCACCGAAATCCAAGGGTGTTAAAGCAATGAATTTGGTGGAGGATCAAATATGCAGCGCATGTATTTATCACAATGATACTGCACAGCTGCTTGTAGTGAGTGATCAGGGAGCGATGAAGCGCTTGAAAATGTCTGATATTGATCTGACAGGAAGACCGGTCAAGGGCAATATGATTTGTAAGCGGGTGAAGTCAAAGCCGTATCAAATCGCATATATCAGACTGTATGATTTACAGCAGGAAATCGTTATTAATGCACAGGACAATGCACATCTTACGATGAAGGATATATCACTGATGAACAAGGAATCTACGTTCTCTCAGCCGTTGGGAGTGCTTCAGGATTTCTATATCGAACAGGGCATTCTGTATATTGAACAGGTCGCAATGCCTGTTGAAACAGAAAAAACAGTTGATTTTGAGGAAATCAATCTTGATTTATAATTGACAGCAATAAGCTTGCTGTCTTTCTTATATCAAGTGATTGACAGAAAATGAGTATATCATATTCACAAAGCGACTTTTATCATCGCAATTACGCATTTTACTTTTTTTCTATAGCTTTTCATTTGAAATTACGCTAAACTATAGGAAGCAAAAAGGAGTATCGACATGGACAAGCAAAAAAAGATCAATGACGAAATAAACAAATACGAAGCAGCAAAAAAGCCGCTGTTGAAGCAATCACAGCTGTATTCATGGCTGCGTATTTTCAGTATCTTTGCTTCACTTGCATTGGCTATTTATGCAGATCAAAGCAAGCGCTCTTTCGGTTTTTGTTTGGCTTTTTTGTTTCTTGTGCTGTTTTTATGCTTGGTGGTGAAGCATAACGAGCTTAAGCTCAAACTACGGCGCATAGATGCAAAGCTTACGGTACTGAAGCGATTATCGGCACGCTTTCATGAGGAATGGCGCAAAGAAGAATGCGACAGTGTTTGTTCGAGTGATGACAGTGTGGCTTATGATTTGGATTTGTTAGGTGCTGGTTCGCTGTATGCGTATTTGAACTTTTGTGCGACGCCGTTCGGAAAAAAACGTTTAACGGCATTATTAAAGGGTGAGGACGGTGAAATAACGGCAATCAAAAAACGTCAAGAGGCCGTCAAGGAGCTGTTGGCGCATGAAAAGCTGTTACTGGATTATGAAAGTGGCAGTGTGATGTTTGCACAGGATTCAAGGCGAATCAAGGAACAGGATATGGAAGCGTTGATTGCCTACGGCGCAAAACAAACAAAGCTGTTTTCAAGTTGGTTTACTTGGTTCAGTTTGCTTTGTGCATGCTTATGTGTGCTTTGTTTGATATTGGCGGTTTTCCATGTATTAGCATATGGCTATGCCGCAAGCTTGTTGCTGATAAATTTGATTATCAGTATTTTGATCAACGGCAGTTCTCATGAAGAATTGGCACTGTCTAAGGATATGGCGCGTATCTTAAAGGATTATGATATTTTATTTGAATGTATGGAGAAGGAAGCACTGAACAGTGAATTGTTGTGTGAGCTTCAACAAACAATGCACGAGGCTAAGCAATCACTGAAAAGCTTTCATCGTATCTTGGATATCATACTGATGAGAAGCAATGTCATTTCTTACTTTATTTTAGCGGCCTTAATTCAATTTGATGTGCTTTGTGTGCGGCTTTTGGAAGGCTGGCGAGCCAAATACGGAGTACAGATGAAGGAATGGCTGAAGGCTGCGGGTGAAATGGAGGCGCTTGTTTCACTGAGTGTTACGGCACAAGTCAAAGAGTCGTGGTGCTTTCCGACCTTCGTTGAAAATGATGCTCCGTTGCTTGAGGTAAGTGACGGTTACCATCCGCTGCTTCCTTATGAAAAGGCGGTTGCGAACTCTTTACAGCTGGAAAGTGCAACAATGATTATCACCGGCTCGAATATGAGCGGTAAAACGACCTTTTTAAGAACACTGGGCATTGCGGTCATGATGGCGAAGGCAGGTGCGCCGGTATGTGCCAAACAAATGCGCTTGACGCTAATGCAGGTATATACCTCAATGCGTGTCAAGGATGATGTGAAGGAAGGTATTTCCACCTTTTATGCGGAACTACTGCGCATTAGACAAATGATGGATGCGACAAAACAAAAGGGGCAGATGTTGGTGCTGATTGATGAAATCTTCAAGGGCACAAACAGTGCGGATCGACTTTTATGTGCCAAAACGGCAATCACCAAGCTTCACCAGCCGCATGTGATTACGATCGTATCTACGCATGATTTTGAGCTTTGCGATCTGCAGGAAGACCCAAAGCTGAAGGCAATCAATGCGCATTTCAGCGAATACTATATCAATGATGAAATTCATTTCGATTATCAGATCAAAGAGGGGCGATGCACCTCTACCAACGCAAAGGAATTAATGCGTTTGGCAGGCATCGTATAATAAAATTCGTTTCGATTGTTTCATTTATACTTACTGGTAGTAAGTTGTTAAATACATTAGAATAGAAAAGATAGCGGATATTTTCGGATATCTAAATTATTGTAGGGATAAAAGTAGGCTATAAATTATCATAGGGTCAAGATGAAGGTGAGCTCTAAATTATTGTAGGGTGATCCTTTTTGTTCATTTTCATAAAAAATCCTTTCATAGTAGAATGTAATTGCCAAACAACATTTCTATGAAAGGAGTGGTTTTAACCATGTTTATTTTATCAGATATGCTGGGGATTCCTCAAGACATTGTTTCTGATATCTCTTCTTCTAACCAAAACGGTATTTTTATGATTCATCTTTCCTTAAAGGTGAAACCTCATGCTTGCCCTTCTTGTGGTCATTTTACTTCTCACATTAAAGAGTATAAAATCAAACACATTAAACATTCTTTACTTAATAGACAACAGTGTTTGATTCATTATAAGGCAAGAAGATTTGTTTGTGATTTTTGTGGCAGATCTTTTTTTGAAAACAATCCTTTTTCTTCAAGTGGTCGCTCTATTAGTAGTCTCACTATTCTCAATGTCTTAAACGAATTGAAAGAATCTAACGCTACTTTCGCCAGTGTTGCCAGACATAACTTTATCTCTTCTACCAAAGTTCAAGAAATATTTGATCTCTATGTTCATATCCCCAGAAAATCTTTACCTGATGTCGTTTGTATTGATGAAGTATATGCTTTGAAAGATAATCATAGTAAATATGTTTGTTTACTCCTTGATTTTAATTCTCATGAACTTATTGATATGCTACCGGAAAGAAAAAAATTTTCTCTTTTTAAATATTTCGATAAGATCAGTATTGAAGAACGCTCTCATGTTCGCTTCTTTGTCATGGATATGTATTACGTTTATCGTGATGTTATTCATTCTCGCTTTTCTAATGCTCGTATTGCTGTGGATTCTTTTCATGTTGTCATGAACATTAATAAGGCTTTAGATAACGTGAGAATACGCATTATGAAGGGCTTTAAAAAAGATAGTGTTGAATATTACCTACTTAAAAACTTTAAATGGTTGTTACTGGAAAAAGAGGTAAGAGAAAATAAGCGGAAGTTTAACAGGCGTTTAAATCGTTAAGTAAACTATCCTCAATTGCTAGATCTTATTTTAAAGATTTCTCCGGAACTGAATAAAGCCTATCTCATTAAAGACCGTTATCTTCTTTTCAACTCCTGCTGTGATTTTCATAACGCTGAAAAGGATTTTAATGATATCCTCTATTTTATTAGTAAATCTAAGATTCCGGAAATGATCGCTATTTATAAAATGCTTAACAATTGGACGGAAGAAATTCTTAACTCTTTTATTGTTATAAATGGTAGAAGATTATCTAACGGCATCATGGAATCTCGTAATTCCATTGTGAAATTGATTAAGAAAACAGGTAATGGCTATGTCAATTTCGCCCGTTTCCGTAACCGTTGTATGTATTGTATGAATAAGGATTCTAATCCCGATCTTTCCGGTAATGCGATTCCCATTAAGATGAAAGGTCATAAAAGAGGTCCTTATAAAAAGCAGTAAATATAATTACTTTGCTTTGTGTTGTTTGGCATATGAAAAAGGTAGTGGATATTCATTTTTTGACTTATCCTCTACCTTTTTGAAACCCTATGATAATTTAGAGCTCACTTTGATCTTCTCAAAACCCTACATTAATTTAGAGCGTTTTTTTACAAAACCCTACGATAATTTAGAGCCCCATATTTATTGTTGATTTATCCGCTATCTAGATGATATCTTTTTATTAAGACCTTTATGTCCAGAATATTATGTTTTACTAGAATTAATCATTGTCGAGCTGTCCACAAATTTCCTTCTGCATAAATCCCATCGTAAAAGTTGGTTGTGCTAGAGGCACCTAAAGTTATTGTTGCAGATTTTCCAATTCCTAATGAAAGTCCAGCACTGTTGGTTTTTGTACCTGTATTATAAAATGCACCATTTAAAATGTAATGAACTTTATAATTTGTTTCTAAGTGGACAAATAGACTTCCGTTAAAAGATCTATAAGTAGATTCGACGGTGCAATCTAATGTCACATGTAAAAGTTGCACAATATGTCTACTTGCTGTTGTTCCTGTATAAGAATAATAAAATTTAAGTCCAGCAGCATATTTCTTGTTTTTAGAAAAAACATTAGCAGTATCGGTTCGATATTTTAATGTACTTAAAGTATCAATTATTTGATTATCATCTACTGCATTGTTTAATGGTATTATAGAACTATTAGAAGAATGTTTTACATCTTCTACAATAGCTTTTAGTGCTTCATCATAAGTACATCCTTCATCCTTGGCTATTTCAGCTACCATTTCTTCGAAGGTTAAATCTTTTCCATTTTCAGAATCTAACTCTAGAACACCTATTAAATTTTCGTTAGACGTGTCAAGAGCTTTTACCCCCACAAAATTTAATGAAGATAATAAACATGCACAAACTATTAAAATAATTTTTTTAATCATACATACACTTCCATATTCTATAATTTGAGCAATTAGATTTATTATTTTTCTGTCCCCCTTTCTTACTACTAGTATATATTAATTTGATCCTGAAGTGAAAAGTTAAATTCCACTTCAAAAAGCACATAAAAATAAGTAGAATTTACTGTTACAAAAAGAAAGCAGATAGACAGGATTAGGATATATCAAGAAAAAAGTCTTGTGGATTTTAGTTTTTCAGTTATAATGTATATGTAGATAAGTCAAAAAAGGGCATAA
>CAJTJP010000018.1 GCA_910576855.1 Erysipelotrichales bacterium | reverse complement strand
ATTTCTGATTTAATGCCTTTAGAAATAGTAGAACCGCATAAGATCGCATATACAAAAACACCGCAAAGCGGGGCTTCTGCAGGGAACGATTATGAATTCAGTAAGAATGTAAATGCAGGGCAGACAGTAGGCAAGGTTACGGCGAATCCGCAAGGAGTAATGCCATTAACATATACACTGGAAACTAACGGTGATAATAGTTATCAAAACTTTGAAATAGACGGATTAAGCAACAGTAATACTTCAAGTGTAACACCGCTCAATGTGAAAATCAAAAGTAATGCGCCTGATTTAGTAAATGGAGGATTGAAGGCAGGAACCTATAAATTCTGTATCACTGCAGTAGATGCGAATGGTGATCCGGTGGATACAAGCGGTAATCCGACCGAAAAGGTTTGTACCTCATTTACGGTAGAAAAAACAAATCCGACGATTGCCTTTAATGATCCTGCTCAAACCAAGAAATCAATCGCAGCTGCAGCTACAGCTTGGAATGAAACAGCGACTGCGACTCCTAATGCAGATACTAAGATAACGTATAGTGTAAGTGGTGGGGATATTTCCTTGGTTACGATAGACCCGGATACCGGAGCCCTTACCTATAGAGGAGGCGGTGCATATGGCAAGGTAAAGATAAGGGCAACGGTTGATGATGATCCGACAACGGGAAATGATAATTATAATTCTGCCTTTGTGGAAAAAGAAATCGTAATCTATCGTGAGGTAGACGGAAGTGTAACACCGCACAGTAATTCATCAGATACAACAATTCCTACCTTTACTGCTTCTGATTCGAATATCAGTACGGGTGGAATCATCGGTACGATTCACGGAACACTGGGTACACCTGATACGATAGGGGGAAGCACAACGACTTATCATTATGGCTTAAAGACGGGAGTAGGAAATGCGAGCTTCTTTAGTGTTGATCCAAATACAGGAGTCATTAAGACAACAGCGAACTTAGGAGTGAACAGCTATCATATCACAGTAACGGTAAGTGATAACTGGAGCACAAAGGAAATCCCTGTAACAATCAATGTCGGAATGGCAGCGGCAGAGAATCTGAAGTTTTATGAGAACAGTACCTCGAATACGATCATCACGACAAAGAGTGTGAAGGCAACAGATACAGGAGTGACGGTCTACGCGACAGTCAAAGGAAGCACCAATAATAATCCTGTCACTTATCGTATTAAGGATGGTTCATCAAATGTAATCACAGTGAATTCAAGCAGCGGAGCGATAACGATCAATGGGGTAGGAACGGTCATCATTGTCGCAGAGAAAAATGGAGCCACAGGACAGGCAAACGCAATTGCTGAGCTGACCTTTACAGTCACAGCGGGAACACAGAATTTCATCTATACAGACAGCGCAGGAAATGAGCTTCCTAAAACAAGCAACAAGTACAATGCGATCAGTAAAGTATACGCACCAAATAAAACGATTCAATTATATACGGCAGGGAATCCGACAGGCTCTACAGTAACCTACAAACTGAAAAACGGAAGTCCGACCGATGTGATATCGGTAAGTCCGACAGGGTTAGTCACAATACTGAATGCGAGTATTTCACCAAGTCAAATAGGCAAGGTCATTGTAGAAGCAACGAGTCATGATCCGAGCGGGAATTACGCAGATAAAACGATCGAACTGCCGATTAATATCACAAAGGCAAATCAAACGATATCCTTCGCAGGAATCACCTATGCGACAAGCGGAAACGGAACAGTAGCGCCTGTCATCAATGAACAAGATATCTCAAGTAATGCCGGGGGAGTTACAGTAAATGATACCAATTACTATATCACGATTGATTCAAGCATAAGTACATCGATCGCATGGACGAATGACGGAGTGAATATCGACTACAGCTACAGCGGTAATAATGGGTTAGATATCCCGCTGCATGTAGAGAAGCCGGGCAATCGAAACTACAACAAGGTAGAAACAGACGGCATGATGCACATCATGGGTCCGAATGAGAATACATTGGCGATCAATCGACCGGGCAAAATCATCTACGGCGATCATTTCACAATTCGAAGTCTGCAGGATGATTCAAGCAGTACGAATGTACAGTATACCTTTGCGGTAGACAATACGACCTACATCTCCAATCCGACAGTAACGGGAAACAAAGCGGAATTTGATGCGTTGAAGTACAGCGGAAGTACAAGCATTCAAATCAAGGTGACAAGAACAGCAGATGGAGAAGTACCGCTAAGTAAAACGATAACGGTACAGGTATTACCTAAACCAATCGAAATCATCATCGATGATAAGGCAAAACTGAAGGGAGAATCCAATCCTACGCTAACGTATCAAGACTTCAAATCACAGCTAGTCACATGGAGCGGAGTACAAGATGTGATACAGGCAAATGATATCAAGCTGAGTACTACAGCGAAAACAAACAGCAATGCAGGAGCTTATCCAATCAAGGGAGACAGTAACACATTAAACAAGACTTATCCAAACTATACCTTTACATTCAAAGAGGGAACCTTAACGATAACAGAGGAGAATGTTGAGGATGATTGGTATCATTTAGAGCTTGATGACGGAAACAACACCTTATATACAGGCGGATGGACAAATAAGGATGTGAACATCATCAGCGATCACAGTGATTATAGTAACCTATCGTTAGATCAAAGCACATGGAAGCCGAATCAAGTAACAGTCACAAAAGAAGGTGAGAATAATCAAAGCTTTTGGATGAAAAAGAACAGTGGAGCGATCACGAAAGAGAAACAGGAAATCATCAAGATTGATAAGACAGCTCCGAAGGTCAAAGGAATCAAGGCGAAGGATACTAACAACAAACTTCAAGATATCATCAATAAACTAAGCGGCGGAATCTTCTTTAAGCCGGGAACAGCGTTTGAGATTACGACCGATGATTCCAAAGATAATTTAAAGGTAAGCGGCACAAAAGAAATCGAATATAAAGTATATAAAATTGTAGACGGAGCCGAGGAACCAATCAAGGCCGGAACACTAGCTGTCACAAGTGAAAAGGCAAGCATTACAATCAGTGAAACAGTAGGAAAATACAAGGTATGCGTAATACCTACCGACAATGCAGGAAACACAAATACCGAAAGTTGTCATGAGTTAGAGCTAAAGAAAATCGATGTGGATGTAGACGGAGACGGTAAACCGGATTTCAATGATCCTGATGGTGATGGCTGTCCTGATTTAAACATCAAATGGAAAGACCCAAATGATGAAACCAAATGGATCGTCATCAACGGGGACAGAAATAATGACGGTATTCCGGACTTAAATATCGACAGTGATGGGGACGGCAAGTCTGACTTGAACATCGACACAGACAATGACGGACAGCCTGATTTGAACCTAGTGATTCTAAAGAAAAGTGATTGGAAGCCGACAAAGTGTGTCAAACAAGATATTGATAACGGAATATTAGAGGAATACTGTACAGGCACAAGCGTGAAGGCAAAAATCAATGTCGATACGGATGGGGACGGAATCCCTAACATCAATATTGATAATAAGGGAGATTTCAAACCGCATATCAATATCGCAAAGGATGGGACAACACCAAGCGTTAATATCGTAGAAATCCATGAATGGAAGCCTAAAAAGGATTATAAGTCAGGTAAATTCGGCTTTGACAGCGTAGGGAAAGATGACATCAAGCCTGAGATAAATATTGATACAGACGGAGATGGGTTGCCTGATGTAAATGTGGATTTAGACGGAGACGGTGAACCTGATATCAATATCGACATTGACGGAGATGGCATTCCTGATATTGACATTGACAGTGACGGAGACGGTATTCCCGATGTAAATGTTGATACGGATGGGGATGGTAAGCCTGATGAAAACATTATTGAAATCATCGAATGGAAACCGAATAAAAACGTCGACGGAGATGTACCGTATAACACGATGGATTTTAAGATTCCCGATAAAGAGGAACCTAAGGAACCATCAGTCAAAGGCCAATACAATCCGGTCACAAGCATGGGCGGAGCTAACACAGGCGATCATACAAATACCATGGTTTATATGGGAATCAGTCTATTATCCTTAAGCCTCATATTCTTTATCTCATACAAGCATAAAAGTGAATAACTTTCAATTGAAATATCAATCATTCCAATGCCATCATCTATTTAATCATTTTCTGATCCCATTCACTCAGTCTACTAGCCTAAATGTTTAACGACTTAATCATACAGGAGAAGCTTAAAAGAGAGCGTAATTAGAGAAGTGTTTAAACTTTGTGAGTTTGAATGCTTCTTTATTTATTGATACATTAGTAGTATAATAGCTTTGTAAAATTATTGAATAATGATAATTTTAGAGGGAGGATGAGCGTTATGAGTAATGATCACGAAAAGATAAAAATTCAAATAAAAGAAATAAATGGACCTATTGAGTTCGAACGTCTGTTAAAGCATATGATGGCTCCTGATAATTATGCATATGATCATGGGTTTATAGATTTTTTTAAGTGTAAAAAATGTGATGGTAAGTATAAATTAAGGGATGGAAAATTCGGATTATTCTATGGTTGCAGTAATTATCCTAAATGCAAAAGTACAAATAGTATAGCTGATTTAACATATGATATATTACTGGAAAACGGAATGGCAATCTATGAATTAGAAACAGAGTGTTGGAAATGTCATAAACCCATAAAAATAATAAGCTATTTCCCTTATTTTGATTTTTGTGCAATAGATCCTAATTTAATAAATATCGATGGACTATCAATTCTAAGATTATCTGTACTGGAAACAATAGATGAGAAATTGCAAAATGATTATTTCCATATAAAGAAAATGTACAGTAAAAAAGCGGGATATTCTTATGTCGCAAACACTTGTCATCATTGCGGAGCACTTCAAGGAAGTACAATGTCTTTACAAAATGCGTTTGAAAAATTGAATGAAGCTTTTGAAACGGAAGGCATCGATCGGTATATTACAGAGCGTTTAGTAATTAATGAAAATGTTTTATCACGAGAAGAATGGCGGCAAATTGTAAATGAATTAACTAAATGTTAGTAATAATTGTTAACTTAATCCTACAGGCGAATCTTAAAAGAGAGCAATCAAATTCGAAAGCTCTCTTTTTTGAATATTTAAATTATTGTAGGGGTAAAACTAATGATTATTCAGTAAAGCTTTAGTCGGTGTTTTCAACATATGTATTCGCTTCATTGATTTCTTTTAAATAATCTACGATTCTTTCATAATCATCTTTATCAATTTTATAAGTCTTTGTATCGAAATGAGTTGTGTTATTTTTATATGTTATTTTATCAAAACTAATTGTATTATTAAGAATAGAAATGGTATTTTTTAATTGATTATCCTTATAAATGTTACATAGTATAATCCATCCGTTTTCATCAGTATTATTGACTTCTGTTAATTCAGCTTGATTCATAATATCTTCAAATTGTTTTATGATTTCTGTTTCATTTATTTTAGCTGGCTTATTAGGATCCGCTAAAGTTCTGACAGTCATTTCATCATAAGAATCAAATTGTATTATTTTATCATTATTTATATATAACAATAAACACACAAGCACGCAAACAGATATAATAAATAAACAAATTTTCTTCATGATCATCCCCATATGATAATTATGTACCCTGTTGATAATAATCATCATTTCCTTTCCACTCATCAATAGTAAGATATACACAGCCTGTGATATCTTTATCTTTGATAATTATATTTTAGAACCGTTTGTCAGCATTGTCAATGGATTGCGTAACTTTATAAGTCAGGTAAATTCAGCTGTAACAGCTTAGGTAAGGCGATACCAAGCCTGAGTTAGATATTAATACAGACAGCAACGAATTACTTGATATCAATGTTATGATATAATAAAAATGCATAAAATTTATATCCGGTGCGAACATATGCGATACAAGCACACTCTATAGTATGAGTTTTACTGTTTTATGCGTAATACAAAAGAAACATACAGTTTATGATGTTTTTATTTCTTAAATCAGACAATTATAAACATATATTTCTGGTACAGAAATATATGTTTTTTCTTTTTAAAGCATACATTTTTGACTCTTTTTACCCTATTTCTTAAAGTCTACCTTTATAGACAAAAGAAAGGGGTAAAGGTTATGATAAAGAAAATTCTAACAACAGTTATAGGCTTCCTGTCAATAACAGCAGTATTAACAGGAGCGAGTCTTTTTAATAAAAGTTTAAGTGCCAGTCAAACGGCTTATACAAGCGGAGGTGAAATTTCAGGAAGGGTCGGTGACTTACAAAGCCGAGATAAGTTCTATATCTTTACCAATACGTATCCTTTTCAAACGGTTTCTAATGACAGTGATCGAGGTATATTGGCGTTATCCGATGTGGCGATCGGAAGCATCACATGGACAGAAAAATACGGTAATCCTTATGCTTCTCAATCAAACTATCGAGATTATGTAAAAAGCTTGAATGAAGCAATCGACCAAAGAGATGCAGATAAGCTGTTGAATCAATATACGGACAGGATGACGCTGGGTACTAACTCTGTAATCAGCGATTTAAATAAAATCCCGGGTGATGAACAGCCTTATTTTATCGGAACGACATTTTATTATATGTATTGCGGAGATTTGGGAGTGACAGGGCGTAATATGGCAACATCGATTAATCTTGAGCCGTTTTTTATCCCTGACACGTGGTTTGGGGCAAATTTATATGACAGTAATATTTACGGCCCCGGTATGGTTACTTCGAATTATAAGCTCGGTGCCGATGCAGCCAAAGATTCCAAGCGCGGTGTACAGCCGGGGATATTGGTGAAAAAGGATTTGATTGTGTTCGCTGTTTCTCAACCCGAACAAGCAGGTAATATTGCTTCAGTAAATAAGGACAAACATGAAAGAATGAAGCTGAGATTAAAAAACGACAGTATGAATGCTTCGATTACTGAAATTGTCAACTTCAAAGGAACTAAGATCACCTCTACCACGGCGAATACGACTGTGACGATAAAGGGCAGTGCTAATGCAGGCAGTGATGCAGACGGAAATCCATATACGGTTTCATTGCTTGTATTTGATGAAAATGATAACTTTTTGTATTATAAGCCGTTAGAGCCGGCTAAGGGTACAGGGGATTATGTGGCTGATTTAACTGATATCCCTGAGGGTGATTATAAATTCGCTATTGTGAATGAGGCATACAATGAAACAAGTGTAATTCCTACAGATTGTTCACCGCTTTCTGATAAAGTGGATTTCTCAATCGCTGTTCCGCATCAGATTGCGTATACAAAACAGCCGGCAAGCGGGGCAAGCAGCGGTGTAGATTATGAGTATTCTAAAAATGTAAACGGCGGAGATACGATAGGAAAGATCACATTGAATCCGATTGGTGCGATTCCGATTACCTATGCAATAGAAGCTGACGGAGATCACACGTATCAGAACTTTGAAATCAGCGGATTAAATTCTGAGAATGCGTCCGAAGCTACCTCATTAGATGTGAAAATCAAACAAAATGCACCGGATTTAATAGGCGGGGGCTTAAAGGCGGGAGAATATAGATTCTGTATAATTTCCTCAGATATCTATGGGTATCCACAAACACAGGTCGAGGGAAAAACAAAGGCTTGTACATCCTTTGTGGTGGAAAAAACCGATTTAAGCATTGCGTTTGATGATGCGAATGAGACAAAGAAGTCAATCGATGAAGCAAAAACATCGTGGAATGAAACAGCGACAGGTAATCCAACAACAGGTACTAAGGTAACGTACAGTGTGAGCGGCGGAGATATTTCTTTGATTACGATTGATCCCGATACAGGAGTGATCACTTATGCAGGAAATAATGCGTATGGTAAGGTCAAGATAAAGGCAACGATTGATGATGATCCAAGTACCGGGTTAGATAACTATAATCCTGCTTCGGCAGAAAAGGAAATCATTATTTATCGAGGGGTAGACGGAAGTGTTACACCTCATGCCAATTCATCGAGTACACAAACGCCGACTTTCACTACTTCTGATTCTAATATTAAAGTGAATGGAATCATCGGTACGATTAAAGGAAGCTTGGGAACTCCGGATACGATCGGCGGCAGTAATACAACGTACAGATACGGACTAAAGGCAGGAGAAGGAGATGCGAATTTCTTTAGTGTCGATGCGAATACAGGAGTTATCAAAACGATGGCGAATCTGGGAATCAAAACCTATACGATCACCGTAACAGTATCGGATAACTGGAGTACCAAGGAAATACCAGTGACGATTACTGTCGGAATGTCAGCGGCAGAGAATCTGAAGTTTTATGAAAACAGTACCTCAAGTACGATCATCAATACGAAAAGCGCAAAGGTGACAGATAAGAGTGTGACGGTATATGCGACAGTCAAGGGTAGTACGAATACGAATCCTGTTACTTATAAAATCAAAGATGGAAGTACAAATGTCATAGAAGTCAATTCGAACAGCGGAGCGGTTACGATTCACGGTGTAGGAACAGTTACGATTGTCGCAGAAAAACAGGGCGCAAGCGGACAGGCAAATGCGAGTGCTGAGCTTACCTTTACGGTAACAGCCGGAGCACAGAACTTTATCTATACGGACAGCGCAGGAAATGAACTTCCAAAAAGCGGTAATAATTATTCGGCTAAAACAGAGGAGTATGCTCCAAACAAAACCTTTCAGCTCTATACGGCAGGTAATCCTACAGGAACTAATGTAACATATCAATTAAAGGCAGGAGCACCAACCGATGTGATATCAGTAGATGCAAGCGGACTTGTCACAATACTAAATGCCACACAAACCGCACAAACAGGCAAGGTTATCGTTCAAGCAACAAGTCATGACCCTACAGGAAATTATGAGGATAAAACAATCGAGCTTCCGATTAATATCGATAAAGGTACAAGAACAATAGCCTTTGCGGAGAATCCAATCTATGTGGTGAGCGGTAAAGGACAAGTAGTGCCTATCACAGAGGTAGACGGAGTAACGGATACCGATGGTGATGTACTCATAGAAATTGACAGTAATGAGGATCATACGATTGCGTGGACAAACGACAATAAAACGATTGATTATAACTACAGCGGCGAAGAAGGCAAGGACATCAAAATCCATGCGACGAAACCGATGAATCGAAATTATAAGCTTGCGGAAACAGAAGGTATATTGCATATTATGGGGCCTGATGAAAGTATGTTGGCAATCACAAGTCCGGGGCAAATCATTTACGGCGACCACTTCACAATACGAAGCACGCAGTTTGATGCAGACAGTACGAATGTACAATACACATTCGAGGTTGATAAAACAACGTTTATCTCAAGTCCAACGGTAAGCGGAAACAGTGCACAGTTTGATGCGCTGAAGGCAAGCGGTACAAACAAAACAACCGTAACGGTGACAAGAACAGCGAACGGAGAAGCACCGCTAAGTAAAAAGGTACAGGTAACGGTATTGCCTAAGCCGATTGAAATCATGATTGATGATAAGGAAAAGCTAAAGGGAGAACAAAATCCAAGCTTAACATATCAGGACTTCAGAAGTGATTTAGTATCATGGAACGGAGTACAAGATGTAATACAGGAAAATGATATCAAGCTAAGTACAACCGCAAAAACAGACAGTAATGCAGGAGCTTATCCAATCAAGGGAGACAATAATACATTAAATAGGACTTATCCAAACTACAGCTTTAGCTTTAAAGAAGGAACACTGACAATCAATGAGGAAACTATTGAAGATGATTGGTATCATTTAGAATTAGATGACGGGAACAATACCTTATACACAGGCGGATGGACAAATCAGAATGTCAATATCATCAGCGATCATAATGAGTATATCAACATGTCGTTAGATCAAAGCACATGGAAGCCAAACCAAGTAACAGTGACAAAAGAAGGAGAAACAAACCAAAGCTTTTGGATGAAAAAGAACAGTGGAGCGATCACAAAAGAGAAACAGGAAATCATCAAGATTGATAAGACAGCTCCAAAGGTAAAAGGAATCAAGGCGAAGGATTCAAATAATAAGCTACAGGATATTATTAATAAGATCAGCGGCGGAATCTTCTTTAAACCGGGTACCTCATTTGAGATAACGACAAGTGACAAAAAGGATGACTTAAAGGTAAGCGGTACAAAAGAAATCGCTTATAGGGTATATAAAGTAGAGAAACAAGCGAGAGCTACAGATGAATTAATCAAGGAAGGAACCTTGACAGTAACCAATGAAAAGGCAAGCATCACAATCAGTGAACTGAGCGGAACCTACAGGGTATGTGTAATACCAACCGATAACGCAGGTAATACGAATACCGAAAGCTGTCATGAGGTGGAGTTAAAGAAAATCGATGTAGATGTAGATGGTGACGGTAAACCTGATTTCAACGATCCTGACGGAGATGGCTGTCCTGATTTAAACATCAAATGGAAAGATCCAAATGATGAAACAAAATGGATCGTAATCAACGGAGATCGAAACAATGATAAGATACCTGATTTGAATATTGACAGTGACGGAGATGGGATTCCTGACTTGAATATTGATACTGATCATGATGGTAAGCCTGACCTTAATCTAGTCATATTAAAGAAAACAGATTGGAAGCCAACGAAATGTGTCAAGGCGGATATCGATAACGGAATCCTTGAGGAATACTGCACCGGCACAGGCGTGAAAGCAGTAGTCAACGTGGATACGGATGGTGATGGAATCCCGAATATCAACATCGATAATAAGGGAGATTTCAAACCACATATCAATATGTCCAAGGACAGTGAAACCCCAAGCATCAATATCGCAGAAATTCATGAATGGAAGCCAAAGAAGGATTATGAATCCAATAAATTTACGTATGACAGCGTTGGTAAGAACGACATCAAGCCTGAAATAAATATCGATTCAGACGGAGACGGACGACCTGATCTCAATATTGATTTAGACAAAGACGGTAAAGCGGATATCAACATTGACTTAAACGGTGATGGTATTCCCGACATTGATATAGACAGTGACGGCGACGGAATTCCTGATGTGAACGTAGATACCGATGGGGATGGCAAGCCTGATGAAAACATAATTGAAATCACCGAATGGAAGCCGAATAAAAATATCGACGGAGATTTGCCGTATGATACAATGAGCTTTGATAAGCCGGTTAAAGAGGACGATTCATCAGTTAAGGGAAATTACAATCCTATCACAAGCATGGGCGGAGCGAATACAGGTGACAGTATAAATATTGTGTATAATATGAGTATCACTCTTTTATCTCTCAGCTTATTATTATTTCTCACATACAAGTATAAAAAGGATGAGAAAGACTCATCAATGTAAGGAGTAAAGTATAAAAAAGCTTTACTCTTTTTCTGATAGTAAAGCCGTGATATAATAAATCTGCATAAATTTTAAATCCGGTGCGAACAAAAGCAAAACAATCACACTCTATAATATGAATTTTACTGTTTTAAATAGAAAATAAAATAAACGCACAAAATATTATGATTTTGTTTCTTAATTTAGACAATAATAGACATATATTTCTAATGCAGAAATATATGTTTTTTCTTTATAAAGCATACACTTTTACCGTTTTTTACCCTATTTCTTAAAGTCTACCTTTATAGACAAAAGAGAAAGGAACGACGACTATGTGGAAAAAACTTTGCTTATGCTTAACATTATTTATGATAATAGCTTTGGGCATTCTGTTTGAAAAGCATTATGATAAATCTGTAAAAGCGGCTCCCTCAACAATCTATTATGATGTAGGAACTACGTTTCAAATGGGGGGATATACTTGGAGCGTTATAAAAAATAACGGAGACGGAACCGGCTTTATCCAAACCGGGAAAGAAATTGTTGCGCCTTGCCCGAGAGTTTCGTATTGGGTCAAGGATGGCACGGGAGATTTAGATCAGTGCCTACTGAAGCTGAATAACAGTTTTTCAACAGGAAGCAGTGATAGAATCGGGAAGCTGACAAAAGTCTCTAATACAAGTAAGCTGTCTGTATTGCGCCCGGTGAGTATGGCAGATTATATCCAATTAACAGATAACGGCACAAATACATCATATTTTGAAGGCTATACTTGGATCGATGAAATAATCACAACGAATAAATATGCGTTCTTCCATACGAATCAGGTGATGGCGAATTGGCGGCCGTATAACAATATCCCGGGCTTATGGTATGATCCGGATAATTGGGCCGGAGGTCTTGTGGTTCCTACCTATCTGATACAATTACCGCAATCAAATGTCCTTGATGCAACGATGCCGAATGTTAATATCACAATGCCTTTTTCTGACGCGGATAATCATGCAGGATTCTCTATGGCATCTATTACAATTAATCAAGGAGAAGGGCCGTTTCGTTTTTATCTTTATGATACAGATAGCAGCGGAAACGGAAATGCGCAAAATCCTTCTGCATATTTTTCGCTTAATTATAATCAAAGCACAAATACTGCGGATCTCGGTTTTTTAAGTCAGCTGCCTGTCGGAAATTATTATTTCAAGGTTAAGCTTGTGGATGAGAGTACTAATGAACAATTATATTTAGATCCAACGGATTTTACTAAGGACAGCTTACGAACAAAAGAAAGCGGCGTGCTTCGTGTTCAAATCAAAAAGGTAGTGCCGACAATAGCTTTTGATGATCCGAATACGACTAAGAAATCAATCGCAGCTGCAGCGACAGCTTGGAATGAAACCGCAACTGCGATACCGAATAATTCCGATGTAGCTGTCAAATATTCAATAACGGGAGGTGATATTAGCTTAATTGATATAGATAAGGATACAGGGGCGATTACTTATAAGGGCGGTGGTGCATATGGCAAAGTAAAGATAAGGGCAACGGTTGATGATGATCCGACAACGGGAAATGATAATTATAATTCAGCCTTTGTTGAAAAAGAAATCGTGATCTATCGAGAGGTAGACGGAAGTGTAACACCGCATGCCAATTCGTCAGATACAACGATTCCTACCTTTACTGCTTCTGATTCCAATGTCAGAACAGGGGGTATCATCGGTACGATTCACGGAACACTCGGTACTCCTGATACAATAGGCGGAAGCACAACGACTTATCATTATGGATTAAAATCGGGAGTAGGAAATGCGAGCTTCTTTAGTGTTGATCCAAATACAGGTGTCATCAAGACAACAGCGAATTTAGGAGTAAACAGCTATCATATCACAGTAACGGTAAGTGATAACTGGAGCACCAAGGAAATCCCTGTGACAATCAATGTAGGAGTAGCTGCGGCAGAGAATCTGAAGTTTTATGAGAACAGTACTTCAAATACGATCATAACGACAAAGAGTGTGAAGGCAACAGATAACGGAGTTGTCGTATATGCGACTGTAAAAGGAAGCACCAATAATAATCCTGTCACTTATCGAATCAAGGATGGCTCAACAAATGTAATCACAGTGAATTCAAGTAGCGGAGCGATAACGATCAACGGGGTAGGAACGGTCATCATTGTCGCAGAGAAAAACGGAGCTGCAGGACAGGCAAACGCAAGTGCTGAATTGACCTTTACGGTTACAGCGGGAACACAGAATTTCATCTATACAGACAGCGCAGGAAATGAGCTTCCTAAAACAAGCAACAAGTATAATGCGATTAGTGAAGTATACGCACCAAATAAAACGATTCAATTATATACGGCAGGGAATCCGACAGGCAGTACAGTAACATACCGTTTAAAGGCAGGAAGTCCGACTGATGTGATATCGGTAGACAGTACAACAGGAGAAGTAACGGTATTAAATGCGAGTATCTCACCGAGTCAGATAGATAAGGTAATCGTAGAGGCAACAAGTCATGATCCTACAGGAAACTACAGTGATAAAACGATAGAGATAGCGATCAATATCACAAAAGCCAATCAAACGATATCGTTTGCGGGAATCACCTATGCGACAAGCGGAAACGGAACGGTAACGCCTGTCATCAATGAACAGGATATCTCAAGTAATGCCGGCGGAGTCACGGTAAACGATACAGATTACTTCATAACGATAGACAGCGGAATCAGCACATCGATCGCATGGACGAATGACGGAGTGAATATAGACTACAGCTACAGCGGAGATAATGGGTTAGATATACCGCTGCATGTAGAGAAGCCGGGGAATCGAAACTACAATAAGGCAGAAACAGACGGTATGATGCACATCATGGGACCGAATGAGAATACATTGGCGATTAATCGACCGGGAAAAATCATTTACGGCGATCATTTCACAATCCGAAGCCTACAGGATGATTCAAGCAGTACGAATGTACAGTATACCTTTACGGTGGACAATACGACCTATATCTCCAATGCGACAGTAACAGGAAACAAGGCGGAATTTGATGCATTGAAGTACAGCGGAAGTACAAATGTCCAAATCAAGGTGACAAGAACGGCAGACGGAGAAGTACCGCTAAGTAAAACGATAAGTGTACAGGTATTACCGAAACCGATCGAAATCATCATTGATGATAAGGCAAAGCTGAAGGGAGAACAGAATCCAGCCTTGACGTATCAAGACTTCAAATCACAGCTTGTCACATGGAACGGTGTACAGGATGTGATACAGGAAAATGATATCAAGCTGAGTACTACGGCGAAAACAAACAGTAATGCAGGAAGCTATCCCATCAAGGGAGACAGTAACCTATTAAATACAGCTTATCCAAACTACACCTTTACCTTCAAAGAGGGAACCTTAACAATAACAGAGGAGAATGTTGAGGATGACTGGTATCATTTAGAATTAGATGATGGAAACAACACCTTATACACAGGCGGATGGACAAATAAGGATGTGAACATCATCAGCGATCATAATGAGTATATCAATATGTCGTTAGACCAAAGCACATGGAAGCCAAACCAAGTCACGGTGACAAAAGAAGGAGAAACGAACCAAAGCTTTTGGATGAAAAAGAACAGCGGAGCCATTACGAAAGAGAAGCAGGAAATCATCAAGATAGACAAGACAGCACCAAAAGTAAAAGGCATCAAAGCGAAAGATACCAACAATACCCTACAAAACATTATCAACAAGCTGACAGGCGGAATCTTCTTTAAGCCGGGAACAGCGTTTGAGATAACGACCGATGATTCTAAAGATAATTTAAAAGTGAGTGGGACAAAGGAAATCAGCTATAAGGTATATGAGTTGAACAACGGAAGTGAACAGGAAATCAAGAACGGAACACTGGCTGTCACAAACGAAAAGGCAAAGATCACAATCAGTAATACGGTAGGAAGCTATAAGGTGTGTGTGATAGCGACCGATCATGCAGGAAACACAAATACCGAAAGTTGTCATGAAGTTACGCTAAAGAAAATCGATGTTGATGTAGACAAAGACGGCAAACCGGATTTCAACGATCCTGATGGTGATGGCTGTCCTGATCTTAACATTAAATGGAAAGACCCAAATGATGAAAGTAAATGGATCGTCATCAACGGGGACAGAAATAATGACGGTATTCCTGACATCAATATCGACAGTGACGGCGATGGCAAGCCTGATTTGAACATCGATACAGACAAAGATGGTAAGCCTGACCTTAACCTAGTAATTCTAAAGAAAAGCGATTGGAAGCCGACGAAGTGTGTAAAGACAGATCCTGACAACGGAATCCTTGAGGAATATTGTACAGGTACAAGCGTGAAAGCAGTCATCAATGTAGATACAGATAACGACGGAATCCCTAATATCAACATCGATAATAAAGGAGACTTTAAACCGCATATCAATATCTCAAAGGATGGAGAAACACCAAGTGTCAATATTGTAGAAATCCATGAATGGAAACCGAAGAAGGATTACAAATCAGGCAAGTTTACTTATGACAGTATCGGAAAGAATGACATCAAGCCGGAGATCAATATTGATTCAGACGGAGACGGATTGCCTGATATCAATGTGGATATAGACGGTGACGGTGAACCTGATATCAATATCGACATCGATGGTGATGGTATACCCGACATCGACATTGACAGTGACGGAGACGGAATTCCCGATGTAAATGTTGATACGGATGGCGATGGTAAGCCTGATGAAAACATCATTGAAATCACGGAATGGAAACCGGGCAAGAATGTAGACGGTGATTTCCCATATGATACTATGGATTTCAGTGGGCCTAATGAATCTGATGATAACGACACATCAGTAAAGGGTCAATACAATCCTGCCACAAGCATGGGCGGAGCTAACACAGGAGACACTACCCATCTCATGGCTTATATGGGAATCAGTTTCTTATCCGCAAGTCTGTTATTTCTTGTCATTTGTAAACGAAAGTGATTAAGGGATACAGAAAAAGCGAATAAAACGCATGACAGATACCTCTAGGCAGATAAGGTAAATGGCCGAATCTGCTTACGAGGTGTTTTTAAATATTAGCAAAAACTTATTATAAGATGCTTTCGACAAATTAATATCGAAACTTTCGATAAAATAATATCGAAAGCATTGATGAATGTGAAGCGGTGTGATAAAATAGCTTCATAGAATATCAAAGGAGGCAGATAAAATGGCAATTCCTGTGAATATAGACGATTTAATCAATCAAAGAGTTGTTGAATCAACACGTATTGAATTTAAAAGCGGGTGGAACCCCAATCCGATCATCCACAGTATTTGTGCATTCGCTAATGATATCGATAATGTCGGCGGCGGTTACATTGTGATCGGTGTTGAGGAAAAAAACGGAAGACCTGTTTTTCCGATCAAAGGGATTGAGCAGGACAAGATTGATGAAATTCTCAAAGAGCTTATAGGATACTGTCGTTTTATTGAACCGTTATATAATCCTGTCGTTGAACCGATTTTATTTCAAGATAAATACATTATTGTTATTTGGATAACCGGCGGATACGGACGACCGTATAAGGCATCTAAGGATATATTTACGGATAAAGCTAATAAACTGTACTACATCAGAAAATTCAGCAGTACCATTATTGCATCTTGCGAGGAAGAAAAACAGTTGTTTTATGTTTCGTCAGATATCCCGTTTGATGATCGTGTGAACCTTGCGGCCGATGTTTCAGATTTAGACATTGGATTAATGCGACAGCATTTGAAGGAAATCGGAAGCAGCCTGTATGAACTTTCGCTGAAAGAGGATGCATTAAAAATCGCCCAAGATATGCAGCTGATTTCCGGACCTGTTGAAAATAGAAAGCCGTTAAATGTAGGCGTTTTAATGTTTTGTGAACAGCCGGAACGCTATTTCAGATACGCAAGAATAGAGGTAGTTGATATTCCTGATCCAATCGGTACCAATATGGTGGAAAAGGTGTTTACCGGTCCGATACAAAGGCAGTTAAAGGATGCTTTGGCATATATTAAAAATTATATCTTGAAAGAAGTAATTATCAAAGATGCCCACAAAGCAGAATCAATTAAGATTTACAATTATCCTTATGCTGCAGTTGAGGAATTGCTTTGTAATGCGGTTTATCATCGCTCGTATCAAGTGAATGAACCTATCACCGTAAGAATTACACCGCAAAATATAACAATAACGAGTTTTCCCGGATTTGATATAAGTATTTCAGATAAGAAAATTGCAGAATATGATATTACTTCACCTATATACAGGAACAGACGAATCGGAGATTTTCTGAAGGAGCTTCATCTGATAGAAGGGCGTAATACAGGTTATCCTACGATTCTTAATGCACTGAGAGAGAACGGCTCTTTGTATCCGAAATTTGATATGGATGATAATCGAACTTATCTTACGGTAACATTGCCGGTTCATCCGTATTTCCTGCCTGATTGCAAGCATACTTCAAAGGATACAGCATATCGGGAAAGAATAATTTCATCACTCAGCGGCAAGAAAATGTCGTTGAATGAGTTGGCAAAGGCAATGGGTTATAAGGGTATTACCGCGAAATTATCGTCCACGGTTGAAAAAATGCTGGAAATCGGAACTCTTGAAAAAGTGATGGTCGGATCCTATGTAAAACTGCATGTTCCGGGGGATAAATAATCATCACGGTTAAGGAGAGTTTTTTTGACGGGAGCAGTCGTTTACCTTTTCTTTCTGTTTAGATTTCTTGATATTCAATTTTCATGTGGTTGAAGGGTATGGTCAGTTGTATTCCTGTAGCTTGAAATAAAAATTGATTTGGTACGAACAAATGTGGGATAAGTATACTCTATAATATGAGTTTTACTGTTTTATGTCAAAAAACAAAAGAAACACACAATTTATGATATTTTTGTTTCTTAAATCAGACAATTATAGACATATATTTCTTGTTAGAAAATATATGTTTTTTCTTTATGAACCATACACTTTTACCGTTTTTTACCCTATTTCTTAAAGTCTACCTTTATAGACAACAGAAGGAAGGGAAAAGTTATGTGTAAGAAGCTATTAATAATGGTAACATGCTTTATGGGATGGCTATTCATGATTTATATAGGATCAAATGATTTTATGAAAAATATCATAAAAGCACAATCAGCCCCCGTATTTACATTACCTAAAGGGGCAAAGGTTGTATTGGGTAAATATAATAATAGAGAAATTGCATGGGATATAGGAAATAATGATAATAACGGAAGTTATGTGTTGATGAGCAGTAAACCGATAACAACTATGGGAACTTATGATAGCAGTGTACCGGTATCTACAACTCTGCTAACCGGGAGTGCCAGAGAGAATTATTGCTTAAAGTTTGTTAGAAGTGGTGTTCATGTAACCACATATTGTCCCATAGCGCCGTTAGAAAGAGAAATTGCTAAGATTAGTTTAACGTCACAAGCAACTAATGCTGTTTCAAGGCTGCCTTTTCTTCCCTCTGTTGCAGAAATTAAAAACGGCGGCTCTTTAAATTTAACACTCAATGATAGAGCATATAGCTCCGGTGCTAATTACTATGTAAAGGGGTATTTTACAATTCCATTATATAATAGTGGCTTTTATGGTAATTTTTATTTTCAGCCTTTCCAATATGCTACAGATGTAGCAATTTCCATAGATTATTATGATGTTGATGCAGGGGGATATTTATCAAGGGACGAAAAGCTGGGAAGTGATTACATTAGAGGGTGGAGCTATAACGGTGAACCTATTATACAACAGCCATTGCGGCCTTTTGCGACAGTAGAAAGATCAAAGATCATGTTTGCGGCCAACAGCTCTTATACTGACGGAAGCTGGCACAGTTATACCATTGACACAGCGAATCTAAATAAAAATAATGAATTGAATCCTAACAAATTAAGAATTCAATCATCGTTAACTGCTTCTTTACTGGATATTAAACGAAATAATCACAGTACACAAAAGGTTGTGAAAAACCAAAGTGTTGATTTATCAGTAAACGCTAATGTCGGTACTAATACAAAAATGTCTGTAATCTTATATGATGATGCAGGAACACAAATTCAGTATTATAAATTAGGAAGTACTACTCAAAGCGGCACAAATGATTGTACGATTGATTTAACGGGAATTCCGACAGGTAAATATCAAGTAGCTGTGATTAATGAGGAGTATGATGCTTCTTCTAACTTACCTGTAGAAAGCTCAGCGATATCAGATTTAATGCCATTGGAAATCGTAGAACCGCATAAACTTACTTATACCAAGACACCGCAAAGCGGAGCTTCTGCAGGGAATGATTATGAATTCAGTAAGAATGTGAATGCCGGTCAGGCAGTAGGTAAGGTTACTGCGAGTCCAACCGGTGTAACTCCGTTGACTTATACACTGGAAGCTAATGGAGATAATTCGTATCTAAACTTTGAGGTTGACGGCTTAGATGCGAATGGTGCTTCAAGCAATACACCGCTGAATGTGAAAATCAAAAGCGGAGCACCTGATTTAGTGAACGGCGGGTTAAAGGCAGGAAATTATAAATTCTGTATCACTGCGGTAGATGCGAACGGTGATCCTGTCGATACAAGCGGAAATCCGACAGAAAAGGTTTGTACCTCATTTACGGTAGAAAAGACAAATCCGACGATCGCCTTTGATGATCCGAGTACTACTAAGAAATCAATCGCAGATGCTGCTGCGGCTTGGAATGAAACAGCGACTGCGACTCCAAGTACAGGGACTAAGATAACCTATAGTATTATGGGTGGTGATGTATCACTGATTTCAATTAATCCTGATACAGGAGCGATTACCTATACAGGAAGCAATGCGTTCGGAAAGGTAAAGATAAGGGCAACGGTTGATGATGATCTGACAACGGGAAATGATAATTATAATTCTGCCTTTGTTGAAAAAGAAATCGTGATCTATCGAGAGGTAGACGGAAGTGTAACACCGCATGCCAATTCATCAGATACAACGATTCCTACCTTTACAGCTTCTGATTCCAATGTCAGAACAGGGGGTATCATCGGTACGATACACGGAACACTCGGTACACCCGATACGATCGGCGGAAGCACAACGACTTATCATTATGGTTTAAAACCGGGAGTAGGAAATGCGAGCTTTTTTAGCGTTGATCCCAATACCGGTGTCATCAAGACAACAGCGAATTTAGGAGTGAACAGCTATCATATCACAGTAACAGTAAGT
This sequence comes from Erysipelotrichales bacterium, assembly GCA_910576855.1. Taxonomy (GTDB): domain Bacteria; phylum Bacillota_I; class Bacilli_A; order Erysipelotrichales; family Erysipelotrichaceae; genus C-19. The sequence continues at coordinate 44,176 of CAJTJP010000018.1, read as the reverse complement.
GATAACTGGAGCACAAAGGAAATACCGGTGACAATCAATGTCGGAATGGCAGCGGCAGAGAATCTGAAGTTTTATGAGAACAGTACCTCAAATACAGTGATAACCTCAAAGAGTGCGTGTTTGACTGATACAGGAGTGACGGTCTACGCGACAGTCAAAGGAAGCAGTAATACCAATCCTGTGAAATACAGTATTCAAGACGGCTCAACGAATGTGATTGAGGTGAATCCAACAAGCGGTGCAGTTACGATCCACGGAGTAGGAACAGTCACGATCGTTGCAGAGAAAAACGGAGCTGCAGGACAGGCCAACGCAAGCGCTGAATTGACCTTTACGGTTACAGCGGGAACACAGAATTTCATCTATACAGACAGCGCAGGAAATGAGCTTCCTAAAACAAGCAACAAGTATAATGCGATCAGTGAAGTATACGCACCAAATAAAACGATTCAATTATATACGGCAGGGAGTCCGACAGGCAGTACAGTAACATACCGTTTAAAGGCAGGAAGTCCGACTGATGTGATATCGGTAGACAGTACAACAGGAGAAGTAACGGTATTAAATGCGAGTATATCACCGAGTCAAATAGATAAGGTCATTGTAGAAGCAACGAGTCATGATCCTACAGGAAACTACAGTGATAAAACGATAGAGATAGCGATCAATATCACAAAGGCAAACCAAACGATATCCTTTGCGGGAATTACCTATGCGACAAGTGGAAACGGAACAGTAACGCCTGTCATCAATGAACAGGATATCTCAAGTAGTGAAGGCGGAGTCACAGTAAACGATACAGATTACTTTATAACGATAGACAGCGGAATCAGCACATCGATCGCATGGACGAATGACGGAGTGAATATTGACTACAGCTACAGCGGAGATAATGGGTTAGATATACCGCTGCATGTAGAGAAGCCGGGGAATCGCAACTACAACAAGGCAGAAGCAGACGGTATGATGCACATCATGGGACCGAATGAGAATACATTGGCGATTAATCGACCGGGCAAAATCATTTACGGCGATCATTTCACAATCCGAAGCCTACAGGATGATTCAAGCAGTATCAATGTGAACTATACGTTTGAGGTGGATAACACAACGTATATCTCCAATGCGACAGTAACAGGAAACAAGGCGGAATTTGATGCATTGAAGTACAGCGGAAGTACAAATATCCAAATCAAGGTGACAAGAACGGCAGACGGAGAAGTACCGCTAAGTAAAACGATAAGTGTACAGGTATTACCGAAACCGATCGAAATCATCATTGATGATAAGGCAAAGCTGAAGGGAGAACAGAATCCAGCCTTGACGTATCAAGACTTCAAATCACAGCTTGTCACATGGAACGGTGTACAGGATGTGATACAGGAAAATGATATTAAGCTGAGTACTACGGCGAAAACAAACAGTAATGCAGGAAGCTATCCGATCAAGGGAGACAGTAACCTATTAAATACAGCTTATCCAAACTACACCTTTACATTCAAAGAGGGAACCTTAACGATCAAAGAGGAAACTGTTGAGGATGATTGGTATCATTTAGAATTAGATGATGGAAACAACACCTTATATACAGGCGGATGGACAAATAAGGATGTGAACATCATCAGCGATCATAATGAGTATATCAATATGTCGTTAGACCAAAGCACATGGAAGCCGAATCAAGTCACTGTGACAAAAGAAGGAGAAACGAACCAAAGCTTTTGGATGAAAAAGAACAGCGGAGCGATCACGAAAGAGAAACAGGAAATCATCAGAATTGATAAGACAGCACCAAAGGTAAAAGGAATCAAGGCCAAGGATACGAACAACACCCTACAAGATATCATCAATGTGTTGACAGGCGGAATCTTCTTTAAGCCGGGCACAGCATTTGAGATCACGACAAGTGACAAAAAGGATGACTTAAAGGTAAGCGGCACAAAGGAAATCGCATACAAGGTATATAAAATCGTAGACGGAGCTGAGGAACCAATCAAGGACGGAACTTTATCAGTAACGAATGAAAAGGCAAAGATAACGATTAGTGAAACAGTAGGAAAATACAAGGTATGTGTAATACCGACTGACAACGCCGGCAACACAAATATCGAAAGCTGTCATGAAGTTACGCTAAAGAAAATCGATGTTGATGTGGATGGAGACGGGAAACCTGATTTCAATGATCCTGACGGTGACGGCTGTCCTGATTTAAATATTAAATGGAAGGATACTGAAACGAATCAATGGATCGTAATCAATGGAGATCGAAATAATGACGGTATTCCTGATATCAACATCGACAGTGACGGCGATGGCAAACCTGACTTGAATATTGATACCGACAATGACGGTAAACCGGACCTTAATTTAGTGATTCTAAAGAAAAGCGATTGGAAGCCGATCAAATGTGTGAAACAAGATATTGATAACGGTATCCTAGAGGAATACTGTACAGGAACAAGTGTGAAGCCGACTATCAATGTCGATACTGATGGTGATGGTATTCCTAATATCAACATTGATAATAAAGGTGATTTCAAATCACATATCAATATCTCTAAAGATGGAAACACACCAAGTGTCAATATTGTGGAAATCCATGAATGGAAGCCGAAGAAGGATTATAAATCAGGCAAGTTTACCTACGACAGTATCGGAAAGGATGAAATCAAGCCTGAGATAAATATCGATACCGACGGAGACGGACTACCTGATATTAATGTGGATTTAGATGGTGATGGTGAACCTGATATCAATATCGATATTGACGGCGACGGCATCCCTGACATTGATATCGACAGCACAGGAGATGGCATTCCTGATGTAAATGTCGATACGGACGGAGACGGTAAACCAAATGATAATATTATTGAAATCCCGGAATGGAAGCCAAGCAAGAATGTAGAAGGTGATTTCCCATACGATACTATGGATTTTAGTAATCCTAATGACCCTGATGATAACGACACATCAGTCAAAGGCCAATATAATCCTGAGACAAGCATGGGCGGAGCGAATACAGGAGATATTACCAATCTCATGGCTTATATGGGGATCAGCTTCTTATCAATCAGTTTATTGTTTTTCTTAACATACAAGTATAAAAAGGATTAATAAATGAATTCTTATAAGGAGTAAAGTAAACAAAAAGCTTTACTCTTTTTCTAAAATAAATACCATGATATAATAAAAGTGTATAAAATTGAAATTCGGTGCGAACAAATGTGAATCAAGTATACTCTATAATATGAGTTTTACGTTATTTTGTATAAAAATAAAAAAACATACAGATTATGATATTCATATTTCTTAAAGCAGACAATTATAGACATATATTTCTAAGCCGGAAATATATGTTTTTTCTTTATAAACAATACATTTTCATCGCTTTTTACCCTATTTCTTAAGGTCTACCTTTGTAGACATTGAGGAAGAGAAGGGTAATACTTATGTGGAAAAAATTATTTGTCATATGCTTTATGATGATTACAACTGTATCGATTGTATGTGCGCTTCATGATAATAATCTAAGTGCCGCTTCACATACTTACATGGCCGGAGGAAGTGTTACGGGAAAAGTAGTAATGTCGCCGTCAAATATGGTAGTGGCCGATGCTCATTTCTCTAAAGGGGATAAGATATTGATGGATACGGAAAACCCATCGAACGGTAATCCTATTTCTTGGCTTTTGATTGATGAAAGCACATATACTGATTATAACTGTTCATCAGTTACTGCTCCATGTTCCAATGCATCCGGTATAACGGCTTGGAGAAGCTTTACAACAGAATCGATGGGTAACATGGGGTCGGGCTTAACAGCCGCTGATTTTACTGCAGCTAACGGTGCTGTTACAGGATATATCAGTGCAACTGATAACAGAACAATGGCGCGTTTTTCAAACTATAGAACTGTGGTTCCTGTTCTGGATAAAATCAATGCTGATATTAAAGGTTCAAATGATGACACTATCCTTACTTACCGCAATTTAACAACAATACATCAGATGGTGTCTACAAAAATTGGGAGCCAATATTTTTATATAGGTGGTGTGTTTGATAGATTAAGCGATTATACAAATAATGTTTTTATTCCTAATGCTTATGAAGTCGCAACGGAGGGTACAACCTATCCGTATATCCCACCGTTTACAGTGACAGGCAAAGATTTATCATTTTATGTGCCATGTATGACAAGTTTTGCGGCAACCGCAAATGCCTCCGGCGGTTATCAAAAAGTAATGTTTTCTATAGGCACAGATGGAATGCGCTCTGTGGGCGCAAATAATAGCTATAATACAAGCTTGGATGTTCGCTTACAAGCGTATTTAGACCTTACAAAGGCTGTATTCGCAGTTTCACCGGGAACAACTTATGATAGAGCAACTCCTGTTGCGCCGAATTTACCAAGTGGTTACAGTGCATTATATCGTGATGCCGTAGGTAATCCTATGAAGGTACGGGTGGAAAAGCAGGCTTTGACTGATTCTACTGTGTTATATCAAATAGAGAATAACGAAAACGATCCGATAACAAAGGCAGCGAAAGACAGTACAGTGTTACTGAATGCTACTGCAGCAAGTGGTGGGGATACGTATGGTGGTGTTTATACGGTTTCGGCCTTAATATTTGATAATCAGGGCAAGTTTCTGTATTATCAACCGTTAGAGCCTGCCAAAGGAACAGATACTTATGAACTTGATTTAATCGGGATACCGATAGGAAAGTACAAGATAGGCATAGTAAATGAAGCATATAATGAGAATAGTACAGCGCCGGCTGATTGCAGTGCTATAACAGAGATTCATTCGTTAGAAATTGTGGAACCGCATAAGCTGACTTACACAAAAACACCGCAAAGTGGTGCAACGGCAGGGGATTACGAATTCAGTAAGAATGTAAACGCAGGGCAAGCGGTAGGCAAAGTTACAGCGAATCCAACCGGTGTAACTCCGTTAACGTATACACTGGAAACAAACGGTGATAACTCTTATTTAAACTTTGAAATTGATGGTTTAAACAGTAGTAATGCTTCAAGCGTGACACCGCTCAATGTGAAAATCAAGAGCGGAGCACCTGACTTAGTGAATGGCGGTTTAAAGGCAGGGACCTATAAATTCTGTATCACTGCAGTAGATGCGAACGGTGATCCTGTTGATACAAGCGGGAATCCTACTGAAAAGGTTTGCACCTCATTTACAGTTGAAAAGACAAACTTAACAGTGGCATTTGATGATTCCAATCAAACGAAGAAATCTATCGCAGATGCTGCTACAGTTTGGAATGAAACCGCTACAGCGACTCCAAGTACAGGTACTAAGATAACCTACAGTATTACGGGTGGAGATGTATCTCTGATTACAATTAATCCTGATACAGGAGCGATTACTTATACAGGAAGCAATGCGTTCGGTAAGGTAAAGATAAGGGCAACGGTTGATGATGATCCGACAACGGGAAATGATAATTATAATTCAGCCTTTGTTGAAAAAGAAATCGTAATCTATCGAGAGGTAGACGGAAGTGTGAGACCGCATGCCAATTCATCAGATACAACGATACCTACCTTTACTGCTTCTGATTCCAATGTCAGAACAGGGGGAATCATCGGTACGATACACGGAACACTCGGTACACCCGATACGATAGGCGGAAGCACAACGACATATCATTATGGCTTAAAGCCGGGAGTAGGAAATGCGAGCTTCTTTAGTGTTGATCCAAATACCGGTGTCATCAAGACAACAGCGAACTTAGGAGTAAACAGCTATCATATCACAGTAACAGTAAGTGATAACTGGAGCACAAAGGAAATACCGGTGACAATCAATGTCGGAGTAGCTACGGCAGAGAATCTGAAGTTTTATGAGAACAGTACCTCGAATACAGTGATAACCTCAAAGAGTGCGTGTTTGACAGACACAGGAGTGACGGTCTACGCAACAGTCAAAGGAAGCAGTAATACCAATCCTGTGAAATACAGTATTCAAGACGGCTCAACGAATGTGATTGAGGTAAATCCAAACAGCGGTGCAGTTACGATCCATGGTGTAGGAACGGTCATCATTGTCGCAGAGAAACAAGGAGCCGCAGGACAGGCAGATGCGATAACATATCTAACATTTACGGTCACAGCGGGAACACAGAATTTCATCTATACAGACAGCGCAGGAAATGAGCTTCCTAAAACAAGCAACAAGTATAATGCGATCAGTGAAGTATACGCACCAAATAAAACGATTCAATTATATACGGCAGGGAATCCGACAGGCAGTACAGTAACATACCGTTTAAAGGCAGGAAGTCCGACTGATGTGATATCGGTAGACAGTACAACAGGAGAAGTAACGGTATTAAATGCGAGTATCTCACCGAGTCAGATAGATAAGGTAATCGTAGAGGCAACGAGTCATGATCCTACAGGAAACTACAGTGATAAAACGATAGAGATAGCGATCAATATCACAAAAGCCAATCAAACGATATCGTTTGCGGGAATCACCTATGCGACAAGCGGAAACGGAACAGTAACACCGGTCATCAATGAACAGGATATCTCAAGTAATGCCGGCGGAGTCACGGTGAATGATACAGATTACTTCATAACAATAGATAACAGTATCAGCACATCGATCGCATGGACGAATGACGGAGTGAATATAGACTACAGCTACAGCGGAGATAATGGGTTAGATATTCCGCTGCATGTAGAGAAGCCGGGGAATCGCAACTACAATAAGGCAGAAGCAGACGGCATGATGCACATCATGGGACCGAATGAGAATACATTGGCGTTGAATCGACCGGGAAAAATCATTTACGGCGATCACTTCACAATCCGAAGCCTACAGGATGATTCAAGTAGTATCAATGTAAACTATACGTTTGAGGTAGATAACACAACGTATATCTCCAATGCGACAGTAACAGGAAATAAAGCAGAATTTGATGCATTGAAGTACAGCGGAAGTACAAATATCCAAATCAAGGTGACAAGAACGGCAGACGGAGAGGTACCGTTAAGTAAAACGATAAGTGTACAGGTGTTGCCGAAACCGATCGAAATCATCATTGATGACAAAGAGAAGTATAAAGGAGAAGTGAATCCGACATTAACTTATCAAGACTTCAGAAGTCAGTTAGTATCATGGAATGGGGTACAGGATGTCATAGAGGAAAACGATATCAAGCTGAGTACTACGGCGAAAACAAACAGTAATGCAGGAAGCTATCCGATCAAGGGGGACAGTAACCTATTAAATACAGCTTATCCAAACTACACCTTTACATTCAAAGAGGGAACACTAAAAGTCAAAGAGGAGAACATACAGGACAACTGGTATCATTTAGAGATAGATGACGGGAGCCACACCTTATATACAGGCGGATGGACAAATAAGGATGTGAACATCATCAGCGATCATAATGAGTATATCAATATGTCGTTAGACCAAAGCACATGGAAGCCAAACCAAGTCACGGTGACAAAAGAAGGAGAAACGAACCAAAGCTTTTGGATGAAAAAGGACAGCGGAGCAATCACAAAAGAAAAACAGGAAATTATCAAGATAGACAAGACAGCCCCTAAGGTAAAGAGCATTAAAGCGAAAGATACAAACAATAAGCTTCAAGACATCATTAATAAGCTAAGCGGCGGAATCTTCTTCAAGCCGGGGACAGCATTTGAAATCACAACCGATGATTCTAAAGATAATCTTAAAGTGAGCGGTACAAAGGAAATCAGTTATAAGGTTTATAAGCTGACCGAAGGCAATGAGGAACCGATCAAAGACGGAACCTTGACAGTTACCAAGGAAAAATCAAGCATCACAATCAGTGAAACGACAGGCACTTATAAAGTTTGCGTAATACCGACCGATAACGCCGGCAACACAAATACCGAAAGCTGTCATGAGGTAGAACTAAAGAAAATTGATGTCGATGTAGACGGTGACGGCAAACCTGATTTCAATGATCCTGATGGCGATGGCTGTCCGGACTTAAACATCAAATGGAAGGATCCAAATGATGAAAGTAAATGGATTGTCATCAACGGAGACAGAAATAATGATGGTATTCCGGACTTAAATATCGATAGTGACGGAGACGGCAAACCAGATTTGAATATCGATACAGATAAGGATGGTAAACCTGATCTTAATTTAGTGATTCTAAAGAAAAGTGATTGGAAACCTACGAAGTGTGTTCAGATAGATATCGATAAAGGTATCTTAGAGGAATACTGTACAGGAACAAGTGTAAAGGCAAAAATCAATGTCGATACCGATGGAGACGGAATCCCGAATATCAATATTGATAATAAAGGAGACTTCAAGCCGCATATCAATATCGCAAAGGACGGTAAGAATCCGAGTGTCAATATCGTAGAAATCCATGAATGGAATCCAAAGAAGGATTACAAATCAGGAAAATTCAGCTATGACAGTATCGGCAAGAATGACATCAAGCCTGAGATAAATATCGATACAGACGGAGACGGATTGCCTGATATCAACATCGATTTAGATGATGACGGCGAAGCAGATATCAATATTGATGTAGATGGAGATGGAATTCCCGATATAGATATCGACAGCGACGGAGACGGTATTCCCGATGTGAATGTTGACAATGACGGAGACGGTAAGCCTGATGAAAACATCATTGAAATCACGGAATGGAAACCGGGCAAGAATGTAGACGGTGATTTCCCATATGATACGATGGATTTCAGTGAACCTGATGAATCTAACGATGAAAATGAAACATCAGTAAAAGGCCAATACAATCCTGAGACAAGCATGGGCGGAGCTAACACAGGAGATAATACAAATATTATGATTTATATGGGAATCAGTCTGTTATCCGTAAGCCTTCTGCTTTATCTTTCCCATAAGTATAAAACAGAATAAAAATCTACGCAGATTTATGAGCGGAGCATAAAAAGCTCTGCTCTTTCTCTTATCATAAATAACGTGCTATAATATGTCTGTTTAAGGAATCACCTACTCAAAAACATATTATTTAAAAAAATTCAGATCAAGTGAATGGATTCCTCGATTTGAATCGTATTATAGATGGAGCAATCGAAGAGAAAGAAATAAAAGTAGGAAAGGAAATTTATATGAGAAAAATTATCATCTGCATCATTGCGGTCATCGCAGTATCGTTAATAGGCACAACAACGATTTTGGCCGCCAATATGGGAAGCAACGAAGCAGTCAGAATTACACAAACGACTGAAATCCCCCTAATCAAAAGCACTGATAAAATCACCGTGATCCAAGAACCAAATAAAACAGAAGCAGCGGATAACGAAGAAGTAGAGGAAGAAACAGAAACGACTGTAACCTCAGATACCGATACAAAGCCAACGACCGAAACAAAGACGCAGACTCAAACTACGACACAAGCTGAAACACCGACATGTGAATACTGCGGCTATGCCCACGGCCATGACTATGAGGATTTGAACGGTGATGGAATCTGCGATCATTATAACGGAAGTACACATCACTATGACGAAAACGGCTATCATTGCCAAGGTTATGCAGACGTTGATAATGACGGAATCTGTGATCGTTACGGTAATAATAACAACGGTTACGGACAAGGGCACCATCAAGGAAACGGACATCGCAGTGGTCACCATAGATAAGCTTTTTTCCCCATTATAAATTAAAAACCTACAGGCTACACAAAATAAAAAGGATGAAGCTATGCGAAGCGAACAAGAGGTAAACAGAGCAATAGATCAATACAGCGATATGATACGCCGATTATGTATGATCTATTTAAAAAATTATGCAGATATCGAGGATATATTTCAAACGGTATTTTTAAAGTATACCTTGAATGACACTGAATTCAAAACAAGTGAGCATGAAAAAGCATGGCTGATCCGCGTTACGATCAATGCCTGTAAGGATATGCTGAAAAACTTTTTTCGCCGACATCGAGTTTCAATCGATGAAGTTATCGAACAAGCGGCGGTGAGTCACAACGATTCCTGTGAGGTACTGGAAGCGGTATTGACACTTCCCCAAAAATATCGCAATGTTGTATATCTGCATTATATTGAAGGCTATACTGTGCCGGAGATAGCTGATATTCTTAAAAAGAACGTGAATTCGGTGTATACACTTCTGACACGTTCTAAGCAAATACTGAAAGAAAAGCTCGGAGGTGACGAAGATGAATGAGAAACTGCAGAAAGCATTTTCACAGGTTCGATCAGAAGCCGATTTGAAGGAGCATACACGCACCTATTTGGCACAGCAGACCAAGGGTTGGACAAAACAAAAAATTGCGATGCCGTATGTGAAATATGCGCTTATCGGTGCAGTCGTGATATTGATGATGCTTACCGGGCACACTGTTTATTATACGGCGACAGCTAAAATCAGCATCGATATCAATCCGTCCATAGAGCTGAGTGTAAATCGCTTCAATCAAGTCATTGCGGTAAACGGATATAATAAAGACGGTGAAGCTTTAGCGAGTACTTTAAGCCTTCGTTATCAAAATTACGATGAAGCGCTTGATAAAATAGTGAAAAGCGATACAATCAGCGCAATGCTGAATGAGAATGAAGTCATGACAATTACCGTTACAGGCAGAGATAAAGCACAGTCAAGAAAAATATTAGCACAGATTGAATCTCATACTGCCGATCAAGTGAATACGTATTGTTATCATGCAAGCGATAAAGATGTTGTTGAAGCACATGAGGCAGGCTTATCCTTCGGCAAATATCGTGCCTTTCTTGAACTGAAAAACCTTGTGCCCGATATGGAAAGCGAGGATGTTCAAGATATGACGATGCGTGAAATACATGATCTGATTCATGAACATTCAAATACCGGTAATGAGGAAACAGCGCACGGGCATCACGGACATGGCAAAGGTCAGGGACAGGGAAACGGCAGACATCAGCGCAATAACAACAATGATTAATCACAAAGAATTTGAAAAAGGCAAGCGAAAAGCAATCACACGATGATATACAAAGCTTGTCTTTTTCATTAAAAAAATCAGAAAATCATTTCCTTTCATGTTTTGAACGGTTTTTGAAAAATGTTTATGAAATATGCGTTTATATGAATGAAATGCCCTTTTCGTGAAAATTGTCCCGAAAATCTCTGTTTCCATAAGGAAAATGCTTTCTATGTTAAACAAAATATCATAAAAATCTTATATTTAATGATATCGTACACGGTTATCATTCTTTTTATGAGTGCAACCTGCAGGCATGGACAAAAAAGCACATAAAAAAGCTATGTACGTATCGTCATATGAGCGAAACTGTGTTAAAATAATACTGATAGCTTAAAAGCAGACTTAGAATCCAAAACGGAGGGAATAAAATGGCTAATTTTATCGAACGCTTATTCAGCGGAGAGAAAAAAATACTGGCACGATTAGAAAATGTCGCAAATCAAGTAGATTCACTGAGTGATGTGATGCGTACATTAAGCGACGAAGAATTAAAAGCGAAAACAGAGGAATTTAAAGCTCGTTATGATTCAGGAGAATCATTAGATGATTTACAGGTAGAGGCCTTTGCGGTTGCCAGAGAGGCGGCGGGACGTGTTATCGGCGAATATCCGTATAAAGTACAGATTATGGGTGCCGCGGCGATGCACCAGGGCGATATTGCCGAAATGAAAACCGGTGAAGGTAAAACCTTGACAGCCGTAATGTGCGTGTATTTGAACGCATTGGCACAAAAGGGCTTGCATGTAATTACCGTCAATGAGTATCTAGCCAATCGTGATGCTGAGTGGATGGGTGAAATCTATCGCTTCTTAGGCCTCAGCGTGGGTGTCAATATGCGTGCACTTCAGCCGCATCAAAAGCGTGCCGCTTATGCGTGTGATATTACCTATACCACTAACTCAGAGCTTGGCTTTGATTATCTGCGTGACAACATGGTTACCGATGTAAAGGAACGTGTTCAGCGCGGTTTATATATGGCAATCGTCGATGAAGTCGATTCCATTTTGATCGATGAATCAAGAACTCCCCTTATCATTTCCGGTGGGCGTAAGCAAACGGCGAATCTTTATATTCAAGCCGATCAATTCGTAAAGCGCCTGCACGAGGGAGATTATGAAATTGATGAAAAAACACGTCAGGTGCAGCTGAGCGAAAAGGGTGTTACCTTAGCTGAACGTAAATTTAAAATCAAGAACCTATACGATATAGAGCATACGCAGTTAGTACATCATATTCAACAGGCATTAAAGGCCAACTATATTATGATGAAGGATGTTGAATATGTGGTGCAGGAAGATGAAATCGTAATTGTCGATCAATTTACCGGAAGAACGATGCCGGGACGTGCATATTCCGACGGTCTGCATCAGGCAATCGAAGCCAAAGAGGGCGTAAACATTAAAGAGGAAACGAGCACCTTGGCAACGATTACCTATCAGAACTTCTTCCGTCTTTATGAAAAGCTTGCCGGTATGACCGGTACGGCAAAGACCGAAGAAGAGGAATTCTTAGAAATCTACAACATGCGTGTTATCGTGATTCCGACAAATCGTCCGGTACAGCGTATCGACCACAGTGATTCTGTTTGGGGCACCCGTGATTTGAAATTCAATGCGCTCTGTGATGAAGTAGAAGCGCTGTATCAGCGCGGACAGCCTGTGCTTGTCGGTACGATTGCGGTCGAGACAAGTGAATTGATTTCCGAAATGCTTACGAAGCGCAAGATACCGCATGAGGTATTGAATGCGAAAAACCATGCACGAGAAGCAGAAATCGTTGCGAAGGCAGGACAGGTCAAATCGGTAACGATCGCGACCAATATGGCAGGGCGCGGTACCGATATCAAGCTGAGTGAGGAATCACGCGCACTGGGCGGCTTAGCTGTCATCGGCAGTGAGCGCCATGAATCTCGTCGTATCGATAATCAGCTGCGCGGACGAAGCGGACGTCAAGGCGATCCGGGCTTCTCTCGCTTCTATGTGTCACTGCAGGATAATCTAATGATTCGTTTCGGCGGTGAGCGCTTGGAAAGCTTATTTGCGTCAATCGGCGAGCAGCAGGTAGAATCCAAGCTTGTGACAAAATCGATTTCACAGGCACAAAGACGTGTCGAGGGTTATAACTTCGATGTGCGTAAGCAGTTATTGGATTATGACGACGTATTAAGAAAACAAAGAGAAATCATGTATGAACAGCGCAATTTTGTGCTTGAAAATGATGATGTACACAGTATCGTAAAGGATATGACCGATCGTATCGTTGCCAATGTCGTAGAGGCAAATGTCAATCATGCGAATCATGAGGATACGATTGATGCTGCAGGTGTGATTCAAGGGCTGGGTATGCTTGGATTGGCTGAGGATGCAATTAAGCCTGAGGAACTGCGCGGTATGGACAGCGGTCAGGCATCAACCTATTGTGCGGATAAGATTTTCAATAGCTATGAAGAAAAAATCGCGCCGATCAAGGATCAATTCTTACCGTTTGAAAAAACGATCGTATTACGTAATATGGACCGCAACTGGATTGAGCATATCGATATGATGGATAAGCTGAGAAGCGGTATTCACTTACGCTCCTATGCACAGAATAACCCGCTGCAGGCATATGTATCAGAGGGCTATGAAATGTTTGAGGAAATGATGCAGCGTATTGCGCGCGAAGTCGTGTTCTTTGCCTTAAAGGTAGAGATTCAGCCGCGTGAAGAACAACAGGAGAGTGCTTAATATGGAACTGTATGAAATTAAACAAGGACTGGACACTCACTCAAAAAAGCTTGCTTCTTTGAGTGAGTCACTTTGACTTAACTGAAAAGAGATATAAAATTGCCGAGCTTACACAAAAAAGCATGGAAGCAGATTTTTGGAATGACGCGCAAAAGGCTCAGCACACGATTCGTAAATGTAACAGCATGAAGGAAATCGTCGATGCTTATGATGCCTTGGAAAAACAAATTGCCGATTTAGCGGAAAGTGCTGATTTGCTGAAGCAGGAAAATGATGATGAGCTGCTGATGCTTGCAGAGGAAGAATACAAGGAGCTTACTGAGCGGTTTGCGGATTTTGAAATCAAGGTATTGCTTTCTCATGAATACGATCAATCCAATGCGATATTGGAGATTCATCCGGGTGCCGGCGGTACCGAGTCCTGTGATTGGGCTGATATGTTATATCGCATGTACTCAAGATATGCGAATAAAAAAGGCTTTAAGGTAACCACTCTGGATTATCAGCCGGGAGAGGAAGCAGGCATTAAATCTGTCACCCTGTTGGTTGAAGGCGAAAAGGCTTACGGCTATTTAAAGGCGGAAAAGGGCGTCCATCGCTTAGTGCGTATTTCTCCTTTTGATGCAGGGGCAAGACGACATACCTCATTTGCATCACTGGATGTCATGCCGCAGTTTCAGGATGAAATTGAAATCGATATCAAGCCGGAGGATTTGATCGTAGAAACAAAGCGAGCCAGCGGTGCCGGCGGTCAGCATATCAATAAGACCGATTCTGCGATTCGTATGGTGCATAAGCCGACGGGACTTGTCGCTACATGCCAAAACGGCAGATCTCAGCATGAAAATCGTGAGGAAGCACTGCGTATTTTAAAATCTCGACTCTATCAAAAAATGATTGAGGAACAAGAGGCAAAGCTTGCGGAAATCAAGGGTGAACAAAAACTGATTGAATGGGGATCACAAATTCGCTCGTATGTATTCCATCCGTATTCCTTAGTCAAGGATGTAAGAACCGGCTGTGAAACAAGCCAAATCCAAAATGTCATGGACGGGGATTTGGATGAGTTCATCTTTGCGTACCTGAAAATGCAGATATCGTAGTTTATGGAATATTCATTTAGCAATAAACAGAAAAAATGTCATGGGAACATGGCATTTTTCTGTTTGTAAAAAAACTATATATTAGACTTAAGGATCAAAGATAATAAATACCTTAAAATAAATCAGTATTGTTATAGCGATTAATAAAACATTTCAGTTTATTCTGCTGCATAATCAGCGTAATTTATAAACAAGCGCAATACAGCACAGACTAAAAATAAATCAGCATTGTACTTCACTTATTAAGTGAAAAATATCACTTTAAGAAAAAGCTCAATCCGCTTATAATGATTACAGGAGGAATGCCTATGCTTATGGAAAAAAGATTACAATTAATATTGATGCAGATTGCTGATTCCCAAGAAGGACAAACAAGCGAACAACTGGCACGCTTTGTCGGAGTTTCATCACGAACAATCAAAGGGGATATAAAACGAATTAATGAAATCTTGACCGATTACGGGGCAGAAATCATAGCGAAAAGAGGCTATGGCTATACATTTGTAATTCATGATACAGATTTATATCAGCAATTTCTTGACTTGATCCGTAAGGATGAACAAAATACCGGCAATATTCCCCAGTCAAGGATGCAGAGGGTCAATTATATTATTATGAAGATGTTGATTGTCGATTATTATATCAAGATTGATGATTTTGCGGAAGAATTATATATTGATCGTTCCACCTTCTCCTCCTGTTTAAAAGAAGTAAAGATCATTCTGCAAAAATATCATTTATGGATTGAACATGCCGGTGGGCGAGGTATCATTATTCGAGGCTCAGAACTGAATATTCGCATATGTATTGCGGAGTATTTTTTTCATAACAGCTTGATCTCCGGTATTTTAAGTGAAGATAATACAATGCTTGCCGATTTAGAAAGACAAAATGAAATAAAGAAAATTAAAGACATTCTCAGAAATGTATTAGATACGAATGAAATACAAATATCGTCTTACTCTTTTGAAAATATGATCATTCATATAATTGTTGCGCTGAGGCGATGGGTACTGTACAACTATATGAAAATTACTGATGAACAATATGCTTTTACCGGCAATTCCCGCTATTTGTGTGCAGGTGAGCAGCTTGTAAAAGCATTGGAAAAAGAGAATTCAATTATGGTTCCCCATGATGAAGCAATCTATTTTGCGATTCATTTTCAAACAAAGCATATTGCGACAAACACTTCCTTTGAAGCAGAAAATCTTCCTGATGAAGCATTCTTTAATGACCTGTTTCAAGAAATCGAAAAAGTTTACGGAATCTGTTTTCATCAAGATCAAGAATTAATTCATTTGTTGAAAATGCACTTGCCGGCAATGCTGTCTCGCTTACAGCTGCATTTACCGCTCAGAAGTCTTACTCTGTACGATTACTTCAGAAAATATTTATTTGCTTATAAAATTACAGATGTTGCTGCAGCTAAAATCAAAGAGCACTTTCATTTAGATATGGAAATCAATGAATTCGGCTTTTTAGTATTGTACTTTAATTGGGCACTGCAGCGCATTCATCGCCGCTATCGAATGAAGCTGTTATTATTATGCGGAAGCGGTCGGCCTGAAAGCATCATGTTAATCAATGAGATATCAGAGCGCTATAAACAAATCGTTGAAGCCGTAGATTTGGCTGATTTAAACGAGCTTAAAACAAAACAGCTGTCTCAATATGATGTGATCATAACGACAATGCAGCTGCACACGAAAATTGATAAACCGATTTTGTATTTGTCTTATCAGCAAGAAGAACAGATGAAACTTTTGGATAATGAAATTACTCGTCTTTATTATTTAAAAATGAATCTGCTTTCTTTATTTCAAGAGGATATCATTACTTACGGAATTGAAGGCAATACGAAATATGCGGTAATGAAGCACATATATTCAACGCTTGCCGATGAGCAGTTAAAAAAAGAATGGAAGGACATCACGGAAAAAGAAAAAATATTGTCATCAGAGATCGGCAACAGTATTGCGGTATTTCATACATGTGAGCATCATAATCCGTTATTTTTTCATATCTACGTATTAAAGAAAAGTATTATATGGGATAAGCAGTTTGTTGAAATTATGATATGGATCGGAGCGAATCCCGATGAGCAGGAGCGTTGTTGGCTTTTAATGGATGTACTGTCTAAATGGGCATGCGATTATCACAGTGTTTCGCACTTTTTAAGGCTGAAGAATTTTGAAGCATTTTTAAACGGGATAAAAAAAGCCATGAATTCACTAACTTAGTGAAAAAGGTACAATGGTGTTAAAAGGGAAAAAAGGGTTTAATAAGAGTGAAAGGAGGGATTCTTATTAACTTTATTATCGCAACGCATGGACATATGGCATTGGGGACTAAAAACACGCTGGAAATTATTTCACAAAAAAACGATGTGTATGTAATGAGTGCCTATGTCGATAATGATGATTTAGAAGCGGAGGTGAAAAAGCTGAGCTTGTGGCTGCAGACACGCGGTTCACAAAAAACACTGATTTTTACCGATTTATTGGCGGGCAGTGTGAATCAGCGAATTACCAAGGAATTTTTAAATGATCATACGTTTATTATTGCGGGCTACAATTTAGCAGTTTTATTGGAATGTATTATGTTGAACGATGAACAAATAAGCATTACTGTTTTGAATGAAATTGTAGAACGCGGCAAGAATGAAATTGTATTAGTAAATTCATTATTTAATGATACGAAAGGAGAAAACACATGCTGAAATTATTAAGAGTAGATGATCGTTTATTACACGGTCAGGTTGCATTTTTGTGGACGAAGGCTTTAGCTATTCAGAAAATTATCATTGCGAATGACAGTGTCGCTCATGATGAATTTATGAAAATGACATTGGGAATGGCAAAGCCGGTAGGAGTTGAGCTTGTGATCGAAGAGGTTCAGAAGGCTGCTGAGCTTTTGATACAACAAGAGGACAGCAGACAACAAATCATGGCGGTAGTGAATAATCTTGCGGATGCACAACGGCTGATTGAGAAAACAGGGTATATCCGCTCTTTGAATTTAGGAGGATTGCGTGAGCGCCCGGGAAGCTGTCGAATTACGCATGCGATTACATTGACTGATGAGGATAAGGCAATCTGTCGGCAGTTAATGGAAAACGGCATTGAGGTAGAATTAAGAGCAGTGCCGGAAAATAAAAAAATGGTTTTGGATAAAGAAAGCTGTGAATAGAGGAGGATAGAATATGCTTGAGGCAGTATTACTGGGATTGGCTGCAGTACTGGGGCTTTGTGAATATTTAGTCGGTTCTAATATGTTAGAGCGGCCGATCATTATGGGACCTGTGGTAGGTTTAATTTTGGGAGACTTAGAGCAAGGTATTATTATCGGTGGAACACTTGAGCTTGCTTTTATGGGGGTTATGTATGTCGGCGGCGCCGTATCGATTAATACACTGGTAGGCGGCGTAGTCGGAACCGCACTGGCAATTATGACAGGGAACGGTGTCGAGGTTGCGACAACACTCGCAATTCCGGTGGGTATTCTTTATAATTTAGCAGAAAAAGCTTATTATATTTTGAATTTATATTTTTTGCGAAAAGCAGATAAAGGAGCTGCACAGGGGAATTATAAACAAATTGAAAGAGCACATTATCTGTGCTTTGGATTATGGTCATTATTTACCTTTGCGGTAGTTACATCATCTATCTATGTCGGATCAAATGCAATACAGGCCGTAGTGGATCAAATACCGCAGGTCGTTATGGACGGGCTTATGGCCGGAACGACGCTGTTGCCGGCACTTGGCTTTGGTTTGTTGCTGAATCTCATCTGGAACAAACAAATCGGAGCTTTCTATTTTATCGGCTTTGTATTGGCGGCATATTTAGAAATGGATGTGCTCGGCATTGCGATTTTAGGCGGCAGCATTGCAGTGCTTGTTTATTTCTTTACTAAAGAAAAAACAGATGCGGGAAATGAAGTAAGCTATGAGGAACAAAGCGAGCGTTCCTCTGTACTGACGAAACGTGATTTACATCGCATCTTCTTTCGCTCCTTTACATTGGAGGCATCCTTTAATTATGAGCGTTTTCAAGGCTTTGGTTATTGTTACGCAATGATTCCGGCATTAAAAAAATTATATACCGATCCAAAAGAATTGAGTGAAGCATTACAGCGCCATATGGTATTCTTTAATACTTCGCCGCAATTAGTTACTTGGATCCTCGGTATGTCGGTCGCAATGGAGGAGGAATATGCGGCAACGCATAATTATGATGCGGAAGCAATCAACAGTGTAAAGGTTGCTTTTATGGGACCGTTGGCAGGAGTCGGTGATTCCTTCTGGTGGGGAATCGTTCGTACCATTGCGGCAGGCGTTGCCTGTCAGCTTGCCTTAGCAGGAAATATTTTGGCTCCGTTTGTATTTATCATAATATTTAACATACCTCACGTATTATTACGATATATCGGTATGACAATGAGCTATAAATTCGGTAAAAGCTTTATCAGTAAGATTTCATCAGAAAACTTGTTACAAAAACTTTCACTGTGTGCCGGCATTATGGGACTTATGGTAATCGGCGGTATGAGTGTCAGTATGGTGAGCGTAACAACGCCGCTGACAATAGCGATTGATGGAATTGATCCGATGCAGGTGCAGGAATTGCTTGATACGATCATGCCGGGAATGCTGTCACTGTTGACGGTCTTCTTAGTCGTATGGCTGTTAAAGAAAAATGTGAAGGTGATTCACTTAATGCTGATTCTGTTGCTTATCGGCATCTTCGGAACAATGATTGGTATTTTATAATGACGATTAAAATAAGAAGCAACAAGGTTTTATTAGAAAATGAATTGAGAGAAGCGACAATTTCCGTAAAGGAAAGCTGTATCGTTGATATCTCTGATGATAGGGGTACAGATGTGATTGATTACGGCGATGCGATAATTGCTCCGGGATTTATTGATATCCATACCCACGGCGGATACGGATGTGAAATCATGGAAGCAGATCGGTTAAAAATTTATCAATGGTTATCGCATCTGCCCAAGGAAGGAACGACATCTCTGTTGATTTCACCTTACAGCTCCTCCGTTCTTTCCATGCGAAAGGCCATAGATGCAATCTGTACTCTGGAGGAAAAGCGCTGTTGTGCAGATGTATTAGGTGTCTATTTAGAAGGTCCGTTTATTTCAAAAAGGCAGTTAGGCGCAATGAACGAAAAAAGCGTTTTAGCGCCGGACATTTCAAAATGGCAAGAAATTGTCGGTCAACATGAAAGGGCAATAAAGCTTTGTGCTTTGGCTTGTGAAGCAGACTTTGACTTTGCGTTAATGGATACACTGGTAAGCAAACAGGTGAAAATTGCCGGCGGACATACTGATATGACATATGCACAGGCATGTAATGCTGCGGCTCACGGCATGATTGATTTTACTCATTGCGGCAATGCGATGAGAGGGATTCATCATCGTGAGGTCGGCACCTTAGGTGCGGCAATGCTGCTGGATGATTGTTATTGTGAGGTGATTGCCGACGGCAAGCATGTATCTTTTGAACTGTTAAGACTCTTGTATAAAACAAAACCAAAGGATAAGCTAATCCTTATTACCGATTCCTTAAGTGCAAAGGGATTAGCGGAAGGTGATTACCAAATGGACGGAATTCTTGTAACTGTAAAGAATAAGGCTGCATATATTCACGGTACCAATCAGCTTGCCGGAAGTACACTGAGTATGGCACAGGCAGTTGCCAATGCCGTACAGTACGGCGGTTTTACAGTGGTGGACGCTTTACATGCTGCATCCTTAAATCCGGCGACCTTGATAGGTGTTCATAATAAAAAAGGACAAATACGTGTCGGCTTCAACGCTGATCTCTGTGTGCTTGATTCAGCTTTTCAAATTCAGCAAACCTATTATAAAGGAAAAGCCATGATTTCTTAGTTTACCCCATACGTAATGAAAAAAAGGTTGAAATATGCTCAGCGGTTTCAATCTCAGAATAATAGTAAAACAAAACGAAATATAAATTAAGATAAACAGATGCGATATAGACGGCTTGTGCGTCTATATCGTTTTTTGTATCTAGGCTCTTGTCAACCGGCAGTTTATTCTTGTTTTAAATGTAATTTCCCGCCAAAATTTATAGACATAAAATTAATAATGTGGAACATAAAGTGCCGTGGACAAACCAGGTTGTTAATTTTTTCTATCTTTTCAGCGCTGAGGATAAAAAGTATGATACAATAATGCATAAGAGCGGCAGGTGATAACATGAGTGATACGATAGCGGCAATCGCAACCTCTTTGGCTGACGGTGCAGTTTCCATTATTCGCATCAGCGGAGATGAAGCAATTCAAATCGCAGACACATTATTTAACAAGGATTTACAAAAGCAGGCGGCAAATACGATTACCTATGGCTTTATTCTCGATCCAAACAATCAAGAGCGAGTTGATGAGGTTTTAGTGTCCTTGTTTCGCAAGCCTCATTCCTTCAGCGGTGAGGATGTAATCGAAATCAACTGTCACGGCGGTCGCTTTATCACCAAGGAAATTCTTAAGCTTGTGTTAGGACAAGGAGCACGCTTGGCAAATCCCGGTGAATTTACGCAGCGAGCATTTTTAAACGGGCGTATCGATTTAACTCAGGCGGAATCGGTTATGGACATGATAGAGGCCGGCGATCGGCTCAGTGCGAAAATGGCGCTTAACGGGATTCGCGGCAGTGTAAAGAAGCTGTTAGAGCCGTTGATCACGCAAATATTGGATATGATTGCGCATATCGAGGTCAATATCGATTATCCGGAATATACCGATATTGAGGAGCTCACCGATGATGTATTACTTCCGAGCATTCAACAATGGCTGACTCGTATTGATGAAATTTTACAGCGCTCCAACAGCGGTAAAATCATAAAAGAGGGAGTAAAAACCGCAATTATCGGTAAGCCGAATGTAGGCAAAAGCAGTCTTTTAAATGCCTTGTTGGAGGAGGAAAAAGCAATCGTTACCGATATCGAAGGAACGACGCGTGATATCGTAGAGGGCAGTATTCATTTACAGGGCATCACATTACACCTGATTGATACTGCAGGGCTAAGGGAAAGCGATGATAAAATCGAACAAATCGGCATCGCAAAAACAAGACAGCTGATCGAGGAAGCACAGCTGATTCTTTTGGTGCTTGATGCCAATCGTCCGTTAGATGAAACAGATTATGCCCTGATTGAGGATACGAAGGATAAGCCTCGTCTTATTGTCTATAATAAAAGTGATTTATTGAAGCAACAGGATAATGAACAGATTTATATCAGTGCGAAGCAGCATCAAATCGATCCGTTACTAAACGCATTAAAGGAATATTATGACCGGCATACAGCGGTATTATATGAACCGATATTAAACAATGAGCGACAAATCGGATTACTGAATTGTGCGAAACAGCATATGGAAAATGCATATAAGGCATTATCAAATCAATGTGAGATCGATCTTGTACAGATTGATATTCAAGAGGCATATCGATGCTTAAAGGAGATTCTCGGTGAATATCATCGTGAGGATTTGCTGGATACACTGTTTGCGAATTTCTGTTTAGGTAAATAGGAGGAATCATGGGAATTATTGATACACATGCACATATCACTTGTGATGAATTGTATAAGGCAATCGATGAACTGTTAGAAAGAGCCAAGGATGCAGATATTGAACGTATTTTATGTATCTGTCTGAATCGCAGTGAGCTTGAAAGAGCGTTTGAATTGAAAAAGCATTATTCGTGGATCGATATTGCCTTCGGTTATCATCCGAGTGATTTATATGAATTAAAGGATGAGGATTGGCACTATTTGGAACATATCATCTTTGATGAGCGAATCATTGCGGTCGGTGAAATCGGTTTGGACTATCACTGGGACGATGTCGATCGTGAAACACAGAAGCAGGCGTTTATTCGTCAGCTGAAATTAGCACAAAAATGCGGGAAGCCGGTACTGATTCATATGCGCGAAGCGACCGGTGATACGATGCAGCTGCTGAAGGAGTATAAATGCGGAAAGGGACTGCTTCATTGTTACTCGGGTAGCCTTGAAACAGCCTGTGAGGCGATTGATATGGATATGTACATTTCGGTAGGCGGACCGCTGACCTTTAAAAATGCTCGCGGACTTCCCGAAGTAATCACACAGCTTCCCTTGGATCGAATTATGGTTGAGACTGATTGCCCGTATTTGACTCCGCATCCGCATCGCGGCAAACGCAATGAGCCGATGTATATCGTTCATACCTTAGAGAAGTTGGCACAGCTTCATGATATCACCGCAGAGGAATTAAAAAAACAGCTGAAAGAGAATTATCTCAAGCTGTTCTCATAGTTTGTTTAAGAAATAAATATGTATTCGGAAAGCATATTTATTTTTTTCTTTTAAGCTGTATAACGATATATTTTCTTGATAAAGAAAAATTACATTATTTCTTCATACACATAGTCAAACAAATCGTTTGGTTCTCTCAGCTGCATCAGCGTTATTGCGGCAACCTTTGGATTCCATGCGGCAGCAGCAAATTCAATATCGGCATTATAGGCGCATTGACGATCGTAATCGCTGTCACCGACATAGAAGATTTCCTCAGCCTTTGCGCCGGTCAGCTCCATATATTTCAACAGCGGTGCAGCATTCGGTTTATGCTCAGTCGTATCATCTGCACATACTACCGTTTCAAAATAAGCAGCAATCGGCAATGGCGCAAAATCATTCTTATATACTTCTCTCGGCTTAGAGGAAACAATGCCCAAATGACAGCCCTGTCGCTTTAATTCCTTCAACAGCTCCTCAATTCCGTCATAAACCTTAACCAAATGATTATAGTTTGCCAAAAGCTCAATCCAACGCTTCATTGAGCGTTCAACATCCTTTACCTGAAGTCTGCGCAGCGTATCCTCACCGGTCATTCCCATGGAAAATGCCAACTCCTCTTTCGGAATCAAGCGATCTGTTTCTTCCTTCATGACCTCTTGTAAGGAGGTTATGAGTGCCTCTGCATTATCAAGTAAGGTTCCGTCAATATCAAATACGATGTGTGTATAGTTCATTTTTTCTTCCCTCCCGCTTAACCTTATGAAGCATGATTACAGATTCTCATGCTTTCAGCTGTCAAGTCCTATATCTTGATTTTAACAGAAATTACTTAAAATCACAATGAAAAGACGCTAAATTTTCTATCTTTCCGTAGCTGTTTTAATCATTACTGCATGTTTTGCAGAGCCATAGGTAATGATAAAAATCTGATTTTTATTAAAAAGACTTAAAAAAACACATGCTGTATGCGGTTACATCATAGAAATCATAAAAAATTCACGAAAGAACCATACTTTTCCCATAATTTTATGGCATAATATAACAGGCAGAAAAGGAAAGGAAATCAATATGAAACAAAAAAATTCAACAATAACTATCACGTTTTATGTAGTAGCGGTTTTATTATTACTGTGCTTTGCATTTATGACATGGAATGTTTTCTATTCCGTTAAGATGACAATGGATCAATACAGCATGGGCTTCTCCGATGTATGGGATCAGATGTGGCAGAGCATCGTCAGCATGTTTATGTCTCAAAGCTTACCGTTGCTTGTGTTCGCATTTATCTGTTACGGTATCGGTTATATTATTAATCTGTTGCCGGAAGTAAAAACAACGGAAGCAATTGCGGCTGAAGTAAAAGAAGCTAAAGCAGAGAAAACTGTTGAAACAAAGGATGAAGCTGTTGAGGCTGAAATCGCTGTGAAGGAAAGCGAAGCTGTTGAAGCAGAGGAAACAGCTGAGCCTGAAGCAAAACCTGTTGAGGAAGCGGGTGCTGAAGCAGTGAGCGCTGAAGCTATCGATTCTGTAAAGGCTGAGGAAAACAGTGAAGCGGAAAAACCTGCGGATACAAAGGAAACAGCTGTTGAGGCGGAAACTGCGACAGAAGTCAAAGCTGTTGAAAAATCTGCACAAGAAGCTGTCAATGAGGAAGCTGATGGTCAGGAAGCACAGGCAGCGACTGAAGCGGAAGATAAGCCAGAAACAAAAAGCGAACCGAAAAAAGAAACAAAGAAGAAGCCGGCAACGAAGAAAAGTACCGGTACTAAAACAAACAAGAAAACAAGCGCAAAGTCGAAAGCAGTGAAAACCGAAAACAAAGACAAGACAAAGGCTTAATGCACAGGGCTGTATTCTCAAAAGAGAATACAGTTTTTTTATGCTTTCATATGCTTTAGTACTTCTTTTATAACGGATGAATCAAGCATTTCATAAAATAACTGAATAAAAAACGGCTAAACTAATAATTGAATGCAGCGTTGAGTAATGCATACATACAATAAATCAGGGGGATTGAAATGTTATTGATCATGATAGGAATTCTACTTACAATATTGTTATTTGATATGATTATCCTTGAGCCCAGTCTGTATCGTATAAAAAAATATACACTCAACAGTGATGTGAGGCAGGCGATTCGCATTGTTCATTTCAGTGATACGCATTATCATAAGCATTTTTCAAAAAGAAGCATGTTGAAAATGATTATCAGAATCAATCGCTGTAAGCCGGATTTTATTGTATTTACCGGAGATTTAATGGATAACTATGCATGTGCGAAAGAACTGCGTTATCTGCTGCCCCCGTTTCTGAAGGCATTACATGCGAACTATGCGAAGCTTGCGGTTTACGGCAATCATGATATCGGAGGAGGGGCAAAGCACGTCTATGCGGATATGATGAAGGAGGGCGGCTTCATTGTATTACGTAATGAGCGAATTGTATTTGAACAGTTGGGCATAGCCTTCTTCGGGATCGATGATGTATTGGCAGGCTATGAGGACAAAACCATTACTCAAGCTAAATTGGCACCGACTCAAATACTGCTTCTGCATGAGCCTGATTTTGTTGAACGACTGGATATGAGTCAAATTTCTGTAACAATGAGCGGACATACACACGGCGGTCAAATACGTTTGCCTTATCTGACAAAATTATTCCTTCCTAAGGGCGGCAGATTGTATCCTCGCGGTATTTATCCTATCGAGCATTCCATCTTATCCGTCACATGCGGAATCGGTACTACAACGCTTCCGTTTCGTTTTGCATGTCCGAGCGAATTGCTGGTTTATGAGCTGAAGCCGATCAATGATAAATAATCATGAAAGCAGTTGAATTCTTAACGGCGCTCATGTAAAATGTTAGCGTTATGCAATATACAATAATGAAATAAGGAGTTTGTAATGAAGCGAATTTTATTTTTATCAACAGGAGGAACTATTGCCTGTAAGGAAAGCAGCGAAGGCTTGATACCGGCACTGACAAGTGAGGAACTGTTGCCGTACCTCGGTGATATGGGAGCGGATTTAGAGATTGATTGCGAGGATTTATTGAATCTTGATTCGAGTAATATTCAGCCTGAGGAATGGCAGACGATTGCGAAGCGTATTTATGAGGCCGCAAGTGTATATGACGGTATCGTAATGAGTCATGGTACCGATACGATGGCATATACCGCAAGCGCATTGTCTTTTATGCTGCCGGGTCTGCCGATCCCTGTATTGATTACGGGTGCACAAATGCCTTTGACTCATGTATTAAGTGACGGCATCAATAATATTCGTGTTGCCTTTACCGCTGCCTGCAGTGAGCTGAAGGGGGTATATATTGCCTTTAACCGTAAAATAATGCTTGGAAGTCGCTGTGTCAAGGTAAGGACAATGGGCTTTGATGCCTTCGAGAGTGTAAATGCACAGCCTGTCGGTATTGTGGATGCTCGAGGTCTGCATCTTGATTGGGATGCGGCTGTCGAATCTGACCTGCCTTTTGCCCTTCATGATCAGCTGTGTAAAAATGTGATGTTGATCAAGTTGATTCCCGGCATGAATCCGGAAATCTTTGATATTTTATTAAATCATCAATATGAAGGCGTTGTCATAGAAGCTTTCGGTGCCGGCGGCATCAATTTTATTCGCCGCGATTTGATTGCGAAGCTGGAGCAGCTTGTCGATCACGGCATCAGTGTTGTCGTATGTTCGCAGTGCCTCTATGAAAACAGTGATTTTACGATTTATGAAACAGGACAAAAGGCATTGAAGCATGGGGTGATTCAAGGCTATGATATGACAAGTGAGGCATGTGTCACAAAGCTTATGGTCGCGCTCGGACAAACAAATGACTTAAATGAAATACGCCGTATGTTTGCGACGGCATATGTAAAAGAAATCACTTTGCCGTAAACAAAGGGGCTGTTTCATCAGCAGACGGGGCATATATAAAAAAATCTCGTTCACCATCTTCAGCCTATAGGGAACAAACGCCCAAACCCTTGGATACCTGAGCGGATTTTGTGAAAATACTTTTTAAGACTGACAAAAATTGCATGTAAAATCGTACGGTTACTTAGAAATCACATAGAGGTCATCACCGTAAAATTGTATGCTGTCGCTTTTCGATGTTTCTCTTAACACTTGATATACATTGTAGCTATCCACATACGGGCTTGTTAATCCCATTATAGATAATCCAAACAGGAAACCGTTCATTCCAGTAGCTGTAGGCGGAGATATGCAAAATAACGTGATTGGTATAATTCCGAGCAGATATGGCAGTAAGCACATCAAAATAAATCTGCCTCGCCTGAGTGGATAGGATGCCAATGCGACTGCCGCAAACTGTTTTGGCACAAAACCTATAACCACTGCAGATTTGGACGGATATACAATTGCATGAAGGAGCTCGTGTACCGGTAATGCCAAGACACCGCAAATAAACCCCAAAATAACGGCAACAGGAGCGATTACTACCTGTCTCGCATATGTTGTTTTCAAAAACATGGAAATGAAAATAATTAATATTGATGGGATTACAAAGGGTAATGCTTTTATCATCATTTCATTCAATGTTTTAGGCATATTTAGTTTTTTCGCATTTCTGATAAGTATCCTCTTTGATAATCTGCCGGATTATCTATTATACCTTTCCATTCAATTCTAGGCATACCTTTCCTCCGTTAAACCGTGATTCATTGTTCTTTGTGTTCCAATTATATCACAAATACGAAAGCAAGGAAATATGTGTCTTTCGGGCCGATTTCCTGCCTTATGGATCTACGGTACAGGCGGACAAAAAGTCATACTTGAGATAGTTTTTCAATGGACAAGCCACGTGTAAACCAAATGATCGTCAGGGTGTTACCTTGTGCAGTCCCTTGTAAACTGTACTTTATTAAAAGATAAATTACATTTTTGATATAATACTATGATTTATTTGTTTTTAGTGCTAAAATATTATCAATCGTAAAAAGGAGGCAGCAGAAGATGAAAAAAGGTAAAATCGGTAAAGCAATCGTAGTTACGGTTGCGAGTGCAGCGGGTATTTTCGGCGGACTGAAGCTTTATGCCGGAAAAAGAAAAAAGGACGCGCAGCTTAAGGCTCTGGCGGCAAACGAAGGAAACGATCAACAGAGCGCATAAAAATAAAAAAACGATACCGGGTTAGGAAGGTATCGTTTTTTATGATCGTATTTCAAAAGTATTGTGTGTTTTTGAGGGAGAACTGAAATACGATCCTGTTATGATTTTTTGTTTGTTTAGAGATTCTGCTAGGCGGAAGAGAAATCATAACAGGCAGGTTTTTGCTTATCCAATCACCATGCATATATAGTATAACATAATTTAGTGAAAAATTTTGTGTTTTTTTAATTTTTTTTATTTTTTACGCTAAAATAGCTAATCTTATACGTCAGAAGCATGGTTGAAACGGTGTTTTATTGATAAAAATAGCCATAACGTATTCTGATGCAGATCAGTGATATAATTAAATGAGGTGTTTTTTTTAGAAAGAGTCGATGAATTTTTCAAAAAGAGTTGATAAAGAAGGAGTGGCAGAAAAATGAACAGGGTGAGCGTAAAGGGGAAACTGCGCATACTTTTAAGATAGCTTCGGATATTGTAAATCTTGTGGTTTAAACTGGAAGAACAGTGATGATTCGTGTATACTATATAGAGTGATTGTAAGACAGAATATTTTGAATAGGATGTGAATATATGAGAGTATTATTGCAGCGAGTAACTCAAGCGAGTGTTACGATAGACGGTGATGTTTACGCTCAAATCAAACAGGGCTTTTTATTGCTTGTGGGAATCACACAGGAGGACAGCGAGGAAACAGTTGAAAAATTAGCCAAGAAAGCGGCGGAGCTGCGTGTGTTTGAGGATGAAAAGGGAAAGATGAATCTTTCTTTGCGTGATATCGGGGGATCGATTTTGTCGATTTCGCAGTTTACGCTGTATGCGGATTGTCGTCGCGGCAGACGTCCCGGTTTTGAAAAAGCTGCAAGACCTTTACAGGCAAAGCCCTTGTATGAGTATTTCAACGAACAGCTGAGATCCTATGGGATTCCTGTAGAGACAGGGGTGTTTGGTGCGGATATGAAAATTGAGCTTTGTAACGACGGTCCGGTTACGATTTTATTAGACAGTGCAGAATGGCAGGAGGGAACGATATGGCAGAAGTAATTTACGGCAGTGAAATAGCCGCTGATATCAAAGCAGATTTAAAGCAGCAGATCGCCGAGCTGAAGGAGCGAAATGAACGCCTTCCGCGTTTAGTTGTAATATTGATCGGAAATCATGCGGCTTCGCTTTCCTATGTGAAGGGAAAGGAGCGGGCTTGTCATGAAATCGGCATGGAGAATGAATTGATTCAGCTGAGTGAGGATACCCGGGAGAGTGAGCTGTTAGCTTTGATTGATAAGCTGAATCAAGATGCTGCGGTTGACGGAATATTGGTACAGCTTCCGTTGCCTGAGCATATCAATGAAAGTCGTGTGCTTTATGCGATTTCTCCCGAAAAGGACGTTGACGGCTTTCATCCGTATAATATCGGCAGAATGATGATGGGCAAGCCGACCTTTTTGCCTTGTACGCCTAAAGGCATTATGGAGGTGCTGAAGCGTATTTCGATGAAGGAGCTCAGCGGTAAGCATGCGGTCGTAATCGGCAGATCGAATATCGTTGGCAAGCCGATTGCACAGCTGCTGCTTGCGGCAAATGCGACTGTTACGATCACGCACTCTAAAACGCCGAATATAAAGGAAATAACGAAAATGGCTGATATATTGATCGTTGCGGTAGGAAAGCCGCGCATGGTGGATGGCTCTTGGATCAAGGAGGGGGCGGTTGTGATCGATGTCGGTGTGAATCGAGATGAAAACAACAAGCTGTGCGGTGATGTTGATTTTGCATCGGCAGAATCGAAGGCTGCTTATATTACCCCGGTTCCGAAAGGTATCGGGCCGATGACTATCGCAATGTTGATGAGTAATACATTGGATGCTTATTTTGCACATCAAAAAAGCGCTCAGGGATAAGGAGAACAAAAATGGTTGATAAAGATTATAATCTGAATGATATTGTAGAAATGAAAAAGGAGCACCCATGCCATAAGTCGAAACATTGGCGTGTAATTCGCATGGGAGCTGACATTCGCATCAAGTGTCTAGGCTGCGGCACCAGTGTGCTGTTTCCGCGGGTCGAGTTTGAAAAGAAACTGAAAAAGGTGATTGAGCACGCGCCGGTTGAGGATCAGTAGGGTTATATTTTTAATGCATTTCAGCAGTACGAGATAAGATATTCAAGCAATAAAGCTGTAACGGCATCTGATGTGTGGTATAGTGCTGCTGATTTTACCGATATTCTTGGGCTGAAAGAGGAGCGCATTCATATTTTGGTGAAGGAACTAATGCGGTAAGGTGGTTTGGCAGACAGCGGTTTAATAAAAGAAAATGGTATAAGAAAACATAAATCAATTCTATCTTAAAGAGAATGTATGACATACTTAAAATAATAAACCAATACAAAATAAGCATAGGATGGATGTATTAGAATATTTCCAAGTATAAAAAAGCTCTTTTCAAATAGAACGGCTCTAAGTATACCGGGGAGTAAATGAAATCAATGATTTTCAATTCCGATAAAACATGGTAAAATGATTGATGAAAGACGAAAGGATGATGAACATGCCGTTAACTGCCGGGATTGTCGGTTTGCCGAATGTAGGAAAATCGACCCTGTTTAATGCGATAACAAAAAGCCAAGTAGAGGCTGCGAACTACCCGTTTGCGACAATACAACCTAATGTCGGTGTTGTAGAGGTTCCCGATGAGCGTATCGATCGTTTGGTTCAGCTGTTTCAGCCGAAAAAAACTATTTATACTACGTTTGAATTTACCGATATTGCAGGTCTTGTCAAGGGAGCCTCAAAGGGAGAAGGACTGGGGAATCAGTTTTTAAGCAATATTCGTTTGACAGATGCGATCTGTCATGTCGTGCGTTGTTTTGATGATGCCGATATTACTCATGTGGAGGGCTCAGTCGATCCGCTTCGTGATATTGAAATTATCAATCTGGAATTGATTATGGCGGATATTCAGACAATCGAAAACCGCATCAGTAAAATTGAGCGCAAGGCAAAAACGAATAAGGATAAGGACGCATTAAGTGAATTGGCGCTGATGGAACGCCTTCATGAAGCACTCGGCAGTGGGAAAGCGGCCCGCAGTGTAGAAATGAATGATGATGAAGCGGAACTAATCAAAGCCTTTTCCTTGTTGACGATGAAGCCGATGATTTATGTAGCCAATATGTCTGAGGAATCGATTGCGAATCCGAGTGACAACAGCTATTTTCAAAAGGTGCTTACATTTGCTCAAGCGGAAAATAATATTGCGATACCGATTTGTGCAAAAATCGAGGAAGAATTATCAGAGCTGGATAAAGCGGAAAAACAGGAATTTTTGAATGATTTAGGTATACAGGAAAGCGGACTTGATAAGGTAATCAAAGCCGCATATCGTATTTTAGACTTATGTACTTTTTTAACAGCGGGCAGTGATGAATGCCGCGCATGGACGTTCCGTAAGGGAATGAAAGCACCGCAATGTGCCGGAGTCATACATACTGACTTTGAGAAGGGCTTTATTCGTGCCGAATGTTATGCCTTTGAGGATATCGATCGTTTGGAAAGCGAACAGGCTGTCAAGGAAGCGGGTAAGCTGCGTTTGGAGGGCAAGGAATATGAGGTAAAGGATGGAGATGTACTTCATTTCCGCTTCAATGTGTAAGTCGATCAATGAATCACAGACGTTAAAGCCTCTTTGCGGCTGTATCGGAAGCTACAGCATTTATATGCCGTGAAAGGATATTGAAAAGGACATTGAATAAAGAAATGTCCTTTTCTGTGGCTGTTTTTATATTATCTGATTAGAATATTCTATTTTTATATTCAAATGCGCAAATGTAATAACATTGAAAGTGACGTTGCTGCATTTCCCTTTAATCTTATCAAAATAAAAAATCAGAAAGTAAAAATCGTGCTATCTATCATGAATTGAATTTGATATAATAAATTAGAAAACAATCAAAATGAAAGAGGTATCCTATGTTAGACAGCTCTGTTATAGAAAATATCAGCACTCTTACTGCGCTTGCGGAAGGCTTTATATCCTTCTTTTCACCTTGTGTCATTCCGCTGTTACCGATTTACCTAGGTTATTTAAGCGGTTCCTTGGAGGAACAAAAGCCTTCGCGTAAAAAAAGTCTGTTATTTACCCTAACCTTTATTGCGGGTATTTTTGTCGCATTGATGTTGCTGAATATATCCATTACCTCTATTCGTCAGTTTTTCCAAAGTACTGATGTTTGGTTTATGCGGATCGGCGGTATTTTGATTATACTGCTCGGACTGATTCAGCTCGGTGTTTTTAAAATACCGTTTTTAGAGCGAACGCTGCATATTCAATTTGATTTCAATCGGCGAAGAATGAATCTTGCGCTTGCTTTCATTATGGGCTTTACCTTCAGCTTTTCATGGACGCCTTGTATCGGTCCTGCCTTGGCGTCGATTTTGATTATGGCGTCGGGAAGCGGTGATTTTCTGCAGTCGACCTTTCTTGTATCGTGCTATGCGATCGGGTTTGCATTTCCGTTTCTGTTTATCAGCTTTTTTGCGAAGCAGGCAGCTTTGTTTTTTCGTAAGCATGATATTTGGCTGCGGGTGATCGTTAAGGTCGGAGCGATTATTTTAATTGTGATGGGTACAGTGATGGCTTTCGGCGGATTTCGCGTGTTGGGAGATAGTGCTGGCAATCAAGATCAGGATTCTTCAACAGAAGAAAGTGCGGCGGCGATTCCTTTCTCATTATCTGATCAAAACGGGCGATTTGTTTCTTTATCCGATTACGAGGGCAAGATACTGTATATGAATTTTTGGGGTACATGGTGCGGGGTGTGTCGTGATGAAATTGCGGCAATCCAAGCGCTGCATGATAAGTATAAGGACAGTGACGAAATTGCGGTCGTAACGATCGTATATCCAAACGGCGGACAGGAGACAGATACTTCGGGTATCATGGAATTTATCGATGAACAAAATATCACTTTCCCGGTATTGTTTGACGACACTGGAGAGCTGTTTATGAAGTACGGAATTTATTCGTTCCCGACGGTTTTCGTGATTAATAAGGATCAAACGGTTTTCGGATATCTGTCGGGCGGGATCGATTTAGCGACAATGGAAAATATTCTTAAGCAGGTAAAGGAACAAGGGGAAGCAGATAAGGCGAAGTAAGCATTATCGAGTATTATCCAATATAAAAAAGAATGATTCATGTCGATCCTTCACAAGGAGACAGCATATCATTCTTTTATTTTGTATTTCATTTATTTATGTTTTATTGGCTCGCTTGCTTCACAAACTCCATCATTTTTGTATATTGGTTTTGAGCGTCCTGATAGCCCTCCTGATAAAGTGCATACAGCTTATCCAAATTTTTTTCCAAACGAGAAATCGTGACCGGCTTACTCGGTCTGATAATAAAGACAGAGCCTTCTTTTTCCAGCCGTGCGAGTTCATCCAGTGTTTCGTTGTAATGGATATGTCGCTCCTCCATCGCTTTGACAAATAAAGGATAGTTTTTATATTGATATCGAATGATCGGCATGAGATTGTTCTTGCCCTTGCGATATCCGCCGTATTGTGTTAAAACGACAATGTTTTTTTCATATCCGCGCTTTCTCATAAAGTCAATCGGAATTGAATCGGCGACACCGCCGTCCATCAGCTTGCGGCCGTTGCGTTCGACCGGCGGTGATAACAGCGGCAGACTGCTTGACGCCATAATATAATCGATATCCTGCTTTGGGTCTTTTATGATGTGATAATACGGCTGTCCGCTTTCCATATCTGTACATACGCTGATAAAATCGATATTTGCTTTTCCATAGGCATCATAATCAAACGGATCAAGCTCCTCCGGAATTTTATGAAATATAAAGTCCATTCCGAACAGAGAACCGTTTTTTATGAGAGAATGAAGGCTTAAATATTCCTTACCCTTTAAATATGATGTATTTACACGATAATTGCGTCCTTTTTGTTTCGAGATATAGCTGACGGCATGACAGGCTCCGGCAGATACACCGGCAATTCCGTCGGGATAAAAATCACGATCCATAAAGAAATCCAGAACTCCGGCTGTGTATACTCCACGCATACCGCCGCCTTCTAAAACCATTCCCAGTTTCTTCATTTCACCACTTCCTTTAGGTGCTATTATAGCACATGTTCAGTGAAATGTAATACGAAAATTCATAAATAAACGAAATAATGCAAGGGATCGGCGTGGGTAAAAATAATAATTCGCGGTCAGAAGTTTTCGTTTGATGTTGAAAATGATATCTTTGAAAATGATACCTCTTAATGAGATACATATAGGAAAAGACGGCTTACAAGGGGGGGAAGCCGTCTTGGTATCTTTGTTTTTTCGGAATAAAGCGGTGTTGTTTCTATGATTGATAGTAGTAAATGGAATTTTTGACTTCTTCTGCTTTTTCTTTTCCCAACAGCTGTTCGATAATCACAAATGAAAAATCGATGACTGCGGCAGCGCTTCTGCCGGTAATGATGTGGCCGTCAAGTGCAGTGTACTTATCAATGTAAGTGCCGCCGAAATCTTCGTTCATACTGGTGAAGCAAGTATATTGACGATTTTTTAATATACCCAAATGCCCGAGTATTGTCGGTGCTGCACAAATCGCGCAGATATATTTTGTTTGTGTGTGGAAGACTTGAATAATTTGTTGAACTGCTTTATTTTCAAGCAGTTCCTTGTAGTGAGGGCCGCCGGGTAAAAACAGTGCGTCGTATTCGCTGATGTTTGCTTCCTCAATACACATGAGGTCTGATAAGGTGATTTGAAAGCGACCGGTCGCTTTATGGTCATGCAGAGAACAAACGCTTACTTCGATTCCTGCGCGTCGCAAAAGGGCAATGGTGCCTACTGCTTCCAACTCCTCAAATTGTTCACTCATAATACACAATACCTTTTTCATATAAATCCTCCTTTGTCTTTGTGAAACGGCAATGATACAGTTTTGATTGTTTGCCGTATTGTTATTATAGCGCTTTTTTATTGAATTAGCTATATTTTTTCGATGCCAGGGCATTTGTCATTGCATTGTTCGAGGTGAAGCATAGAATAGCTTGAGAGGGGATAGTATGGCAATTAAAATTTTTATAGATCAGGGACATAATCCGGGAACGATAAACGGCGGTGCGAGCGGCAATGGCTTAAGCGAGGAACAAGTAAATTTTACGGTCGGCAGTATGCTGGCGGATTTACTGGACAGCGATCCGCGCTTCATTGTTCGAACGAGCCGAATGTTTCCGCAGCAGGTGCTCGGCACTTCGACAACTGATTCACTGCATTCACGTGTGGATATGGCAAATTATTGGGGAGCTGATTATTTCATCAGTATTCACAGCAATTATAATACGAATCCGAGCATCAACGGCAGTGAGGCATATGTTTATCAACGAAACTCCGGCGCATGGTATTTAGGTGAGGATATCGTTGCAGGTATTGTAGAGCAGGCGAATATGAAGGATAATATTGTGCGGACCAATCCTTCCTTGTATGTGCTGAGGGCAACGAAAATGCCGGCAGTACTGGTGGAATTGGGGTATCTAAGCAATGCCGGTGATGCGCAAAAGCTGCGGGATGATCCGTATTCCTTTGCTTATGGGATCTATGTGGGAATGTTGACTTATTTTAATTTTGCATAAACAATCCGGGGATATTGCTATAGTAAAAAAACTGATAACGGTGCTTTTTTGTAAAAAGTAGAAAAAGTGCGTGAAATTGATTGACATAAGGCTGATTGAGTGGTATTATATTAGAGCAATTCCGCTGAAATGAATTGCTTAACGGCGCGTTGGAGAAACGGTTAACTCACATGCCTTTCACGCATGCATTCACGGGTTCGAATCCCGTACGCGTCACCAATTTGACGATAAAAGCATATATCATATATGCTTTGTAGCTACTGTGGTTCAGTATTATTACTGGACTTTTTATTTATTCAGTAATATAGCTGTAGATTTATTATGACCATTCTTATGTGAATAAGGGTGGTCATTTTTTGTGACCTGCCCGGGAAGGAGAAATAATAATAGGATGGTTTTAAGGAATTTCAAGAATTATTCGAAAGGGGGGGAGAAAATGGCGAGAGCTAATTCGATAAAGAAAAACTATAATTTTGTTGATTATGAGCTGATGATAGAAATACTGGGCAAAAAGATACAAGAGCGAAGAAATGAAAAAGGTATGACATTGAATATGTTGGCAACATACTCAAAAACCGATCGTAATTCAATCAGAAGAATCGAGCAGGCACAGAACAAAAACGGCGCTACTACATTGAATCTATTTCGAGTGGCGGTTGCATTAGATATTTCTCTGCAGGAGCTGTTTAAAGAAATCGACATTTACTGCAAGTATGGGATCAAAAAGTATCCTGATAAGCATGAGTGATTTAAATTCAGCGCTTATAAGAAAGGTTCATGCCGGCGCTGATGATACATGCTTCATTTCTATATTGACTGATTGGAACAGCAGTAAGATGAATGACATAGCTCAGGAAGTATTTGATTTAGCTTGTGATGGCTTGTCATTAGAGGATATCGGCAAAGCTGTGGGTATTTCCAAGAAAGCAACATTAAAGCTTTTAAATGAATATAAGCAGCGTTATTGCAGCGGATATGAGAGTACATTCTATGATCGGCTGTTTCTACCCGACGAACTCAATGAACAGTTTGAAAGCTTAGTCAAAACTGAGCAGCCTGATGCGTATTTCTCTATCAACAGCTTTTATAAAAGAAAAAGAAAAAACGAGAATGTCCGTCATATTAATGCTTTTGTATTAGATTTTGATTTCTATAAAATACAAAAGTATGAAGAAATGGAAGCTTCTGAATTCTATAAGGAAATAATAGCTGAAAAGCTTATAAAAGAGCCTACAGCTGTAATAGATTCCGGCAGAGGATTATATGTGATCTACACATTTAATCATTGCTCTTACCACATGGATCGATTGTATCATGCAATATTCAAAAGCTTTTATCGACAATTTGAAAGGTATGGTATGGATCCGGCAGCAACGCTGACTACTCAGGTGATCCGCATACCGGGGACGATTAATTCTAAAACGAATAAGACAGTGCAGGTGCTTGAATTAAATGATACAGATTACAGGCTGCAGGATTTTACCAATCAACTGACGTGGACACTTGATGAGGTAAAGAACCACAGAAAGAATAAGGTTAAAAAAGTAAAAAATATGAAGCCCACAAAGGATTTCACTAAAAGGAAAAAGCACTTTGCTCTTTACTTTGATGACTTTAAAAAGCTGATTAGGATTAGGAATAAGAAAAATATCAGTGAAGGATATCGAGAACAGCTTTTGTTTCTATGCCGAGAGCGTGCTTGTTGGATGGGATATACAATCGATGAATCGATTAAACTGGCATTTGAATTGAATCAAATGTTTCGTGTCCCGCTGATAAAAAGCGAGGTTGAAAATAACTGCAGACCATCGGCGAATCGTTTGGCTTGTTCTATCGATACGATGATAGATAAGTTAGGTATCACTATTGATGAACAGCTGCAGCTGCAGGTACTGAAAAGACGACATATAAAAAAGTCTGTGTATGCCAAGCATAAACGGAAGCATCCGTTATCGAATCTTACCGAGAAGCAACAGGCGCTGATGGAACGCAGAGCCAAGGTGTGTGAATTAAAAAATGTAAAGCATCTGAAGAACAGTGAAATAGCAGATCGACTGGAAACAGACAAATCAACAATTACGAGAGACTTGCGCTATATCAAAGCCAATCCGGCGAAGTTTATCAGAAAATTGACAGACTATATAAACGCATTAGAGAAGCATAAAAACAGTGATTTATTCAAACGTAAAACACTATATGAAAGACAAAAGCAGCTCCTGAAGTGGCTGAAATCAGGCTATACGGCCTTAGATTATTTAGTCAGAGAGATAGGAGTTGCAAAAAAATAGGCAGCATTGAATATATGTGTGCCCGTCAAACGGTGTATTATTTGATGAGTACAAAAAGTGAGAAAGGAACGGATTTTGAAATGAAAAAAGTATTAAAGAAAAGCTTTGAAAATTACGTTAATGATTTATGTGCAGGTGGAGTCATCTTTTATTCAAAAGGAAACTTATGTGTCGACTTGGAACGTTACTATGGATTAATGTTTTACGATAAAGTGTTTTATGTTCCTAGTGGCTATGCTGTTAACATTACTGCGCAAGGAACCTTTAGCGGTGAATATAAGATTGCTTTCTACAAAATTGAAGATTCTTATTTAACTCTGCTAGAGCATTTTACATTCGATAAAAGAACTAATACCATTGATGAACGTTTATTGAATTGTAACACCAATGAATATTTTGATGTTGATGGAAAAGTTGTTGTAAAACATTTTATAGAACCGCTTCAGGAAATCATCAAGCAAATGCAGCAATACTATGTTGATCATAATTTAGTAGATCGATGGCGAGGATAATACAATCAAGCACATGCAGCAATATTATGTTGAGCATGATTTGGTAGGCGATAAAAATGCTAACAACACAATAAGAGAACAGGAAAGGAGAAAAGAGAAAATGAAAACAGCAGAAAATAATGGTTTTATTTTGGTATATCGACCGTTATCTTTAATCCCCGAAGTTTTAAAGGTGGATAATCAAAAACTGTTACAAACAGTCAAAGAATTGTGTCAGGGGTACGAATCTGTAAGCATTGCAAAGCTTCACGCAATACATCAAGGAGCTGTATTTATCTGCAGTGATGACTTCAGCAGATTGAACGATAAAAGAGTGAATCTTGTAGGCACGTATCTTTATGCTCATTCTGTAATCATAGGCACTATATGTATCGTTAAGGCAGAATATGATGAATACGGTGAAATCGCGCATGTCGGTTTCAGCGAAAGTGCAGCGACGCAGATAAGAGATAATATCCTTACAAAGACATCGGCTACATTCAAGTAACAGAAAGGAAAGGTCTATGACAGCAAAAGGTTACATCAGAAAATTAGATAATCTCGGACGATTCGTAATCCCAAAAACAATTCGATATACCCGAGGATGGAAACCGGGAACAGAAGTTGAAATATTTGTAAATGAATCAGATGAAGTTATTGTCAGAAAATACAGTGCTTATCGCTGTATTAATTGCGGAGAAGGAATAAATGAAAAATATCGATTTTGTCCGGTGTGCGGAAACGAACAAGTGAAAGAGGAGGAAAACTAATGCAAACCAATGATTTTTGGAAAGGGTTTTTAAAAGGTAATTTGGCAGTACGAATTGAATCGGAAAGTGATTGTAATTCATTTTTGAAATTATGCGTACATCAAAAAATCAATTGGGCCGGCGGTGTCTCTCCTACAGACTTTAATGTATGGGATGTAAAAGAAGATGATTTATGTATCTTTTGTGAAAAAGGGATGATGTATCAAGCTTCCGAAGCAGATTGCTTAAGATGGAAAAGAACAATAATTAAGTATGTTGACTTAAAAGCATACCTTAAATGATTATAAGAATAAATTAAGAGAAAAGAGGAGAAATCTTAATATGAAAAAAATGGAAATCATTGCTGTAAAAAGCGGTAAAGGCGGATGTGATAAGACCACCGCAACGATTAATCTCGCTGCAGCTGATGCAGTATTGTTCAATAAAAAGGTCTTAATCATTGATACGGACGGCCGAGGTCATACAACCTCAATGTTTTGTGATGATATAAAATATCAAGTCGGCGATGTACTGCTCGGCAGAGCTGCAGCTGAGGAAGCAATCGTACATACAAAATGGGAAAATATAGATTGCATCGGCTGCGGTGAAGAAATTAATGAGGATATGAAAGAACTTGAAAAAAATATCTTCATGGATCCGATGCACCGTTTTGGCAAAGTTTTACAAGAGATTTCAAAGAGGGGAATTTATGATCGATGCTACATTGATTGCAATCAGGATCCGGATTTAATGGCAGTAAATATTCTGCTGATTGCCGATCGAATTTTAATACCGGCACGAAGTGACGATTATTCGCTAGAAGGAATTCATAAGATGTTGGAATGGATTCAACAGGTGTCATCGTCAAGAGAAAGTAAGCTGCAGTATCAGGTTATGATAACAGACAAGGAGCGGAATGTTGAAAGCGATGATTCTGTAAATAAGATGAAGCAGCTGCTTGGAGACAGACTCTGTGAATCTATCATCCGTCACCAAGCGAAGGCTGTTCAACATAGCTATAAGCCCGAGATAAGGACACCGTTTGTATTGGCAAAAAAGCGTGCCGGTGTTGCCGATGATTATATTTGTTTAGTAAAGGAGCTTTATCAATATGAGTAAGTTTAATATACTTGGAGTAGTTAACCCGCCTTTGGAAAATGCACCGGTGACGCTCGATATCAGTATTATTGATTGTGATCCTAATAATTTTTTTGCAGACGATGAGGCTGCGGAAGCGAAGCGTATTGAACTGTTGGCCGAAGAAATCAAGGATACAGGCTTTCGATCTGTTATCGAAGTAAAAAAAGTGAATGATCGCTATTGTACTGTTGCTGGCGAAACACGCTTAAGAGCGATGAAGCTTTTATATGAACAAACAAAGGATGCAAAGTATCAGTTTATCCCTTGCTTCGTCAATAAAGAGGACGAAAATACACAACGCAGGCGCTTGATAATGGATAATTTACTGCAGCGTGAAATTACACCGTCAGTCCGCATGAAGGCAATCGAGGAGCTGCAGAAAACTTATCAAGCGGATAAAGCTGCAGGAAAGAAATTGCCGGGACGCATTTCTTATTTGATTGCACAGGATATCGGATTAGGGAAAACGCAGGTCGGAACCTATCAGACGGTAATCAACAAAGGCTCTGATAAAGTAAAATCCGCAATAAAAAACGCTGATATTACGGTGGATGCAGCTGCTAAGCTGAGCAATCTGCCAAAACATGAGCAAGAGGAATACTTAGACAGTACCGAGGACTACAGCCTAAAAGCGATAACTGATTATGTGAACGATAAAAAGCATCCGATAGAGGCTGCTGACGATTGCGAAGAACTCAGTATTTATGATTTTATTGATGATAGTCCATGTGATGACAGTCAACCGATCGCTGAAGCAAATGTAATAAGCGATAAAGATAATCAGATCATTACAGATGTGCTTGAATCATTGGCAGTGATTCAGGACTTCAAATTTATCAGAACAAGACTGCATTCTTTAGACGATTCAGCTTTAGGTTCAAGAATTGAGGTGCTTGTAGAAGAAATACAGGAGCTTTATGATGAAATTATAAAATGTACAGCTAATTTGATATAGATAATGCTGATAATAAAGTCTATATCAATAGAAATATCTGCTTATCAGTGTAGTCTCGGTTCTCTCCTCTTTTCTGCCGCTACAGCAGGTATATACGCTTTAATAAGTGAATGAAATGAAAGCAGGTGCCGGATATGTCCTTTTATGACAGATTGGATACAAATAAAACAGTGGTGAGAGCTAAAACAGTGTTGAATGAGTATGCGCGTTTTATCAAAATTGTGAATAATTCTTTATATGAAATAGGAAAATCAGAGTGTTCCTTCGGTAAAGCTATAACATTTTCCAATTATGTCAATGCGGATGCAAGACTTATTGAGGCTATTAATCGAAAAGATCGAAGCTATGATGAAATTTATAAGTATATTAAAGATATTCAATCAGCTATTAATTGTTTAAAAAACAGTCAAATTGAAATATTGAATTTGAAGTATGTGAATGATATGACAAACAAAGAAATCGCAGACAGGTTAAGTGCAGAAGGGAAAATCTTATCTGAAAGACAGGTAGTAAGACGGTTGAGAGGGACTTATATCGATTTTGCGATTGCATATGGAATCTACGTTGTAAAAACAGGAGAGGATGATGAATGAAATTTCAATGTCAAGGATGCAGAGAAAGACATAGGAACTGTCATAATGATTGTGAAAAATACAAGCAAGTAAAATGTGAACTCGAAGCATTAAAAAAACAAAAACGGTTAGAGAGTATCAGTTATTCAACAGGAAAGCATTCATGGAATTATCAAAGAAGCAGATAGGTTAATGTCCCGGTCACCGGGACATTTTATCTATCCATATTATATTATTAGAATATGAATCCTTTCTCGGCTCCATTCATAGGCAGTGTTCAAAAAGCCTTATTTTAAAGGGTTTTCCAAGAGGTGCTTTAAAAAGTGGTAATTTAGATGGTTTTTAAGGGCGTTTTTAGGGGGTAAAAAAGGGGGTTAAAAGTGGTAAAAAAATGTCTCTTTACATGTCTTTTTAACATGCTAAAATATGTATACTGGAAATAATGTAGTTTGTTATATCCGGAAGAAAGAACAAATGTTCAGGTAGATACCGAATGTTTGTTCTTTTTCTTTTAACGAAACAAAAAAATTCTTTAACAATTTTTTGTGTTTTTGAAATTCAGCGTGTATTGGTAAATTAGGCGGATGCAAAGCATCAACCTTCAACAGAAAAGGAGATGATCATATGTCGTTAAACAGAGCGCCGCCATGGGCAAAAGATAATTGCTTTATGGAAAGGAGATGATGGAGATGAAGCAATTTATTAAAAAACATGCGAAAGCTATAAAAATGACTTTAACTGTGTTGTGCGTGCTGACTGCGTGCTTGTCATCAGGCGTACAATTCACAAAAGCAGCGGCACCGCCGGAGCTGTTTACAGGTAATGACGGAGGAGGTGTTTCATCCACCGGTGCACGTTATCGCTTTTGTTATGAATTGCACCGTAAAAGCTATGATCCGATTAAGGGGACTGCGGTTTACGAGCTATCTGAATATTATACAATCAGCGGCGGCAGTATTCCGGTTGTATCTGATATTGTCCATCTGACAAATAAAAAGGTTACGAATAAATATATCGGTGAATTTAAAAGCGGTAATGCGGCTTCTAAAGGTCCCGGCACATATTATCGTAGCGAAAAGTTTACACTGAACCTTGTAGAAGGTACGAATAAAATTAAGATTCGAGGTGAATATGAAGGTAATGACAGCGGCGATGCAGATTTCACCGTAAATATTGAGAAGTTTGGACATGAACCGGTTGTACACGGTAAAAACGGTACTTGGATCAGTGGTGAGGTATCAAGCGGTAAGCGCACCAATGAATCCTTATATACCGATGGAGCTGCCGGAAGTGCAGCGGGCAATAAAACACAGACAAGTACCGGGTTTTCATACAGCGATGAGGATGAACAGAAAACAGCTACCTATAAATATTCAGGGAAAACGCTTGGTAATAATGCGACAATCAAAAGCATCAAAAAGAATGGCACAACAGTCAATTTCTCTGCCTTGGATAAGCCCGGCACCTATGTGGTGACAAGCTGTACAACCGACAGTGCTGACAATGAAGCATGCGGAACACGCAATATTGTTGTAAAGTCTAAGTATCAAGTAAAATATAACGGCAACGGGGCTACAAGCGGTAGTATGTCTAACAGCTCTCATGTATATGATACGGCGAAGGCTTTAACAGCGAATGCGTATACAAAAACAGGCTATCAATTCAACCATTGGAATACAAAGGCTGATGATTCCGGAACTGATTATACGAATCAACAATCGGTAAAGAATCTGACATCAACCGATGACGCTATAGTAAATTTATATGCACAATGGACTGCGAATACCTACAGTGTGAAATACAACGGAAACGGCGCAACAAGCGGGACTATGGCAAACACAACGCATACGTATAATACCGCCAAAGCGCTTAGAAAAAATACTT
This sequence comes from Erysipelotrichales bacterium, assembly GCA_910576855.1. Lineage (GTDB taxonomy): Bacteria > Bacillota_I > Bacilli_A > Erysipelotrichales > Erysipelotrichaceae > C-19. Next base: position 157 of record CAJTJP010000018.1, on the reverse strand, counting down.
ATGTACGGAGCGGTTGGAAATTCATCGGTTGGAATACAAAGGCTGACGGCACAGGTACCGGTTATACGGATGAAAAGTCGGTAAAGAATTTGACATCTGTTAATAACGATACAGTAAACCTATATGCACAGTGGGATAAAGCGCCGTCACTTACAAT
>CAJTJP010000017.1 GCA_910576855.1 Erysipelotrichales bacterium | reverse complement strand
CTCTTACTTGTTTCCGTGTATTCGTAGTAATCAAGCCCGCTTGTCGCATCACTGCTTGTCATTGTTACTTCCGCAGCTTGATTCATCCAGTTGCCGAAGCTTAATGCATTGATGAATCTTGCGATAACACTCTTATTGATTTCCTTCATCGATAATGTAGGTACATCAGGCGGTGTTTGATCGATCTTTAATTGATAGCGTATCGCCTTTGCGACTGCACCTGTACTTGAATTTTTCAAATAGAATTCTGTTTGATAATCTCCGTCAGCTGAATATACAAGTGCTGAGCTTTGAAAGCTGATTCCGTCATTACTGATTTCATCATAGCCATTCTTACCTGTAGCTGTTATTTCAACATCACTGATATACCAGTTATTCTTTCCTTTGGTTCCGGTTACCTTATAGTAGCCTTCACCGTTATTCGGTAAACTGTTACTGTTGATTATCAATGTTCCCTCTTGATATTCAAATTCATAATTCGGATTGGATAAGCCGCTTGCCTGTATGCCATCTGTATATTTTCCTGCCGCTTGATTATCAGGATACTTGCTTGTGATGACAAGCGTTCCTAAGTTATCACCTGTAACAGGCTGAGGATTATAGGTAGCACCGTTATCTTTAAATGCCTGACCTACTGTTTTCGTCACATCCTTTGGTTTCACGATGGTCTTACGTTTATTGACTGTGATGACCTTAGTAGCTGTAGATTCCTGATAGCTGCTTGTGCCTGCTTTTGTTACTTTTATTGTGAATGTACCGACACCGGTAACCGTAACCTTACCGTTACTTAACGCAGCCCCTGTACCGTTATCACTTTCAATCGACCAAGACACTGCCCCGCTTCCTTGTCCGCCGCTGTAGGAAGGAGTATAGGTTTCACCGTACATAATGGAATCCTTACTTGTGATTGAAACAGGCGGATTCTGCGTAGGTAACTGTGATACCGTTATTTGTTTCGTAACTGTTTTACTGTTGTAGTTTGTATTCCCACCTACAGTCGCCTGTAATGTAAAGGTTCCTGCGCTTAACAGCTTGAATTTATTTCCGACAATCTGCGCTACACTGTTGCCGTTTGTGATTGTATACGTTTCATTTTCACCGCTGTCATTACCTGTAGTAGTGATATTGATTTCTTGATTCACCTGTAGGGAATAATTTGAACTGTTTGTGATTTGATAATTGTCTTGATTCTTTTTAGCTACAGTGATAGAAACTGTTTTCGTAAAATCAACACCGTTTCCATCCTTACCTGAAACAGTTACGCTATAGGTTCCTGCATCTAAATCAGCACCTTTTACTTTAAGATTACCACTTGTATCAATACTGAAGTGTGATTCATCTCCGCCTGTTCCTAATTGAATAGATGCAATATTTGAGGTTGGCTGTCCTGTTGGATACGATAGTGTGAAAGTACCGATCGTATTATTTACCTTAGTCGGATTATCCCCATACGTAAGAGTCGAACTTGTGGGATTATATTCGAGTGTAGGTACAGGATGTCCTGTTACAGTTATCGTAATCGTTTTGGTAAAGGTTTCATTTTCATTATCCGTTACCTTTATCTTTAATGTATAGGTTCCTTTAGTTATCTTTTTCTTAGCGAATAATTCATTATTTGTGATACTGAAATTCGCATCTGTAGTAGGATTTCCTGAAGCATCAACAATTTCCCATTTCTTATAATCCTTACCGCTTGTAGGATCATTCACACCGCTTGTGCCGCCTGTAAAGGTAAAGGTTCCTGTTTTAGCACCTGCCGCATTGATACCTGCATCTCCCTCAGTCCAGCTTGTTTTACCGCTTGGATAGTTTGGAGTAAATGTAATATCGGTAATCGGCAGAGCACCCAAATCTAAGGTAATCTGTGTACCGTTTCCTCTATAAGTCGTTTTCGTTCCTTCATCTACTTCTTGATAAAGAGTAAGACTTAAGGTTTTCGCTGTTTGATAGTTTGCGAGTGAAGTTAGATCAAGCTGAACGGTACCTGTATTACCATTTACCTGACCTAATACACTGTATCTTTCACCACTGTTTGTCGTCGCAACCGCACTGATATATCGATCACCCGAGGTTGTGCCACTTAAAGACACAGGAATTGAAACAGTCGTATTACTTCTGTCAACTGTTAATGTATTTCCTGAAACATCAGGATTACTTGAATCCAGCCCAATCCCTAAATCAGAATCTTCCAAAGTAAGATAAGGATAATTGCCAATCTCAGGAACCGGTTGATTAATAGCGGAACTGATGTTGAACATTGGTTTAGAAGCACTCGAATATGAAATAATACTTTTATCTAATGTTAGCAACGGTCTTACAGAGGATGTTCCTGCGGTTTGCGTGTGCCCACCGCAAGTAACAGGAACTGAATTAACAATTCTTTCTACCGATACAAACTCTACATTTCCACCTGTGCCTCCCCATTCATAGATATAGCTACTTACTTCAGCCGGGCCAAAGGTTATAGGGGAATCAAGAGTATAGCAAGTTCCCCTCACAGCAGGAACTTCAAAAACCTTATCATAACCTTTGGTATTATCCTGTACATATTCTTTTAGATAAGCATCCATACCATATTCTGTCAAAGCTAGATAAACAGGTATTGTTGAAAGATTCTTATTTGATAACTTCTCGTCTAAGTGTAATAAATCATAATCAAGTGAATCATAACTCAGAGTTAAGAGTCCACGTGCTGTCAGTTGTGTTACAAGTGTAGCAGGAGTACAATCTGTACTTGAATAACCTAAAAATCTATTATCCCTGCCAACAATTTCAAAATTCTTAGAACTAAAAGATGTAACTTCATCATTTTTTGTGACCGTTGCTTTTACCCCCTGTTCTATTACAGGCTGATCGTATTGACAAATATTATTAGCATCAAAAATATTTTTTAATACTGTCACATCTGTAACCAAAGAATTCGTATTCGCCCCCACAAACTTACTTCTGTTATCTACTGAATCATCACCTAACCACCAATCAGTACTTATCGAATCTACATTAATTAATGCTGTATTATCATTATTAGTAATTAAAGTTAAATCGGATGTTTTCGGTAAAGTAAATTTATTTGAAACAATCTTGCTTCCTAATTCTCCGTACTTATTTGCTAAAGTGCTTAAAGAAGCCACTGCATCATTCCAAGTAACCTCACCTGCATCTGTCGCTGTATCCTTTAATAAAGTCATTGTATTAGGATCAATTACGGTATAAGAATCATTTCCGATAAATGCCTTACTTCCTGTTGAATAATTAGTAGCCGCATTTAATCTATGATCATCATTATATAATAACGGTATGCCTATACTGAAAACTGTAAGTATGCACACAAAAACACATATGATTTTTTTCATTTGAAACATCCCTTTCTATAGTTTCTCCTACTCATTGGTACCATGAAAATTAATATCGGTTCAAAATTTGTTTACTAAATTTTTATAAATAATAAAAAAAGAGCTTATTTTAAACAAAAGTAATAGTAAAATAATAATGAATCTATGTATATGAGTATAACATAACACATTTAAATAATCATTATGTAAATATTGGTAAAAATATAAAAAAAGAAGTGATTAATTATTCACTTCAAATACTTCATTCCAGCCTTCTTTGATAAAGCGTTCCCAATAAACACCTTTTTTATCGGAAAGAATATCAACGATCTTTTTCATTTCCGCTATTTCCTGCCTGCTTTTGGTTTTCGCTAATTCCGGTGTATTTCCCCAATCAAGAAGCGCAAAATAAGCATCCTGTTCTGTAGTGATCCAATGATTGAATGTCATGATTCCCTCTGCCTTTTCCTGTTGAGTGATATGGACATCGTTATTAGGTTCAATATCATGCGGCTTTAACAACTGATACGCACTCGTTCCTGTCGCAATACAGGCAACGGTTGCGACTGCAGTGCTGATTCCCACTCCGACATTCCAAAAGCCCGAGGATGATTTAAACTGCTTCCAATAACGACGTATCGCAGACCATGAAAATATACCGGTAATTGTCGGTGTACCTAAATCATAGAATTTGATCTTTCTTTGATTTATCCGTTCATATTCACTGATATAGGCGGATAATTCTTTTCTTGCGGTATAGAGCTGACTTTTGATCGTTCCTTGAGGACGGTTTAAAAATTCAGCGGTTTCCTGAACACTCATTTGTTTGAAATAAACACAGTTGATTACCTCTTGATGTTTAGGCTGAAGCTTTTCGACCAATTCATGAATTAATCGCTGCTCACTTTCATTATCAAATTTTTCTTTAGGTAAAAAATCCAATTCTTTTTCTGCTTCATAAGAGAGTGAAAGCTCATCATATTCATTCATCAAGGAATCCTTGCGCTTACGAAATAATCGGGTACAGCGAGTAAAAACTACCTTTTGAACCCATAACGGAAAAGCTTCAGGGTCTTGTAAATGATTGATATTTTTATAAAGAGAGATAAAAACCTCTTGCGTTACATCATTGGCATCAGCTTGATTATGAACATGTGAATACACCATACGAAAAACATCATCATATATCATATGATAAAGCTCATTAAAGGCCTGTTCATTGCCGGCCTGCATTTCTTTTACATAGTGTATTACCGATCTGTCCATACGTTATATCCTTTCTGTTCTGTTCTTTCTTTTTTAGTATAACAAAAACTAAATAAATTGTCTACTTTTATCATCGCGATGTCTTAAAGTACACATTATAGATGCTTCATTTTTTTGAAATTATTTGGGAAGCTTGTTTTTATATGTTGATAAAAACATTTACAGTAAGCTATCATTAAAATCAAGATATAAAAATGAGTTGATGGTTGTATTTCTATTGATTTTATTTTACTCAACAATAAAGATTTATAAATTGACATTCACTTAATTAACAATATGATAGACTATCAATTATTTTAACTTAATTTTATTACATTATAACAATGATTAAGTTAAAATGAAATATGTAAATGTTAATATGGCGGTGATACAATGAATGTAATCAATATGACACTTGCTAAAGTACATGGATGGAGCACTGAGCACCAATAAAAAGATTGATTAAAAATCGATGATATTACTTTCGTCCATAAAGAAAAATGAAAGAGTCTTATCGTCTAGGCATCAACCGGCTCTTTCATTTTTTCTTCAATTTTTGATAAATAATCATTTAATGACAATCGTAAACTGATAGGATAATCTTTAGATAAATCATATATTTGAGATTGATTTTTCACAAATCCTATTGATTCATAATACGATAATCTGTGTTTATAGCAGTCAAGAGTCACAAACGCTATCCCACTGAGTTCTGTTAAACTTTTAGCTAAGTATACAGAATAATTGATTAGTAATTTTCCGAATCCTTGATTTCGATATTTATTAGAAACCGCCAATCGAGCTATTTTCATAGCGGGAATGCTTGAATAACTAAAGCCTAATTCATTTTTTTCATCCATTGCAAGTTTAATACTGTCATTACATAATGAAACATATGCAATTAAATCATTGGTATCTTTACTAATAAACAAATGAGTCGCATTAAGTCCCCTATTTTGTTCATCTAATGCTTCATGAATCAAAAAATCGTCCATTTCTTTCGAATGCTTTTTTATTTTTCTTCTTTCTTTAGAATTATATGTAATTAAATCAGAAATACATTCTATACAAGAAAAAGCACCTATTATTTTAAGATGCTTTTCACTCAGCAATTCTATATAATAATCCATTTATTTTATTCGATTTTTGAACATCTTTTCCAATATTTTAAAACCTGATTCAGCTTTTTTTGAAGGAGCCTGTTGTGCTTCTTTATATACTTTCATTGCTTCATGATTTTTTAATACCGGGGTTGATGCAATTTGTGTAGCCATACAAACATCATCTCCTTTATCATTTATATTATATCAGATAACCTCAAAAAAACAACTACAAAGAACATGAAATGTTATGCGACTTCTAATATATTTTATGTAGTATCAAGCATAATTATGAACGTTTTAATAAGTGAAAATTTGTGAATATTAAAGTAGCTACTGCTGCATGTGATACTTGTTAAAGTACATAGATGGAGCACTAAGCACCAGCAAAAAGATTTGTGCAGTCTGTACCCAAAAGATCGTATAATCCATAATTCCGTGTATCATGACCGTCAACAGAAAGCCTAAAATCAAAGAAAACAAGCGAACATTGATCCGGTACTTGTATAAACGCCATATCTCTTTACCGTTTTCATAAAAATACGGCACAAGCAAAGCAACCCCGATGACCCCAAAGCATAAAAACGGATCTAAATACACACTGTGCGCATGCTGGGTCGGATGACCGCCGTAAAGTTTATACGTATGATAATAGGTCAACGGTCCCTGTCCCAACAACGGATGATCCATGATTCCGTGAATCGCCGTCATCCAAATATCCGTTCTGACTCCGAGATATTCAAACAGACTGTCCGTTCTCGGGAACATCTGCGGATCGATCAAAAGCACAATCGCGCCGAGCGCAAAAATACTCATTGTCCCGATAAAGAATTTTTTATGATTATTCAACAGAAACATCATCGGTATCGTTACAAGAAAAGCAAGCCATGCGGTTCTGCATCCGCTTAAATATAAGCCCAATAAATTACAGGTAATCGTAATCAGGTAAAAAACCACACGTCTTGTCGATTTCACATTCATCATTTTATAAACACACATCAGAATTAAAAATTCAACCATCATACCGTAATAATTCGCATTGAAAAATGTAGAATTTACACGATACTTCGGAGAATCGACTACCTCAAAGGTAAAGAAATCAAAATTTAATATTTTAACGATAGAATAATATTCCATTAAAGCCCATACAAAACAAAACAGGGATATAATACAGGATGCATCTACAATCAGCTCAAATAAACGTGATGTGACCTTAGTTCGATAAAACAGGATAAACAGAAATACAAGTGCAATTCCTACGGCACAAACAGCTCCGAGCCAATTATGATAGAATAAAGAAACAGCTCCTGTTAAAACACAGAATCCGAATACATAATAAGATTTCGGATACTCCTTGATAATTTCCGGCAATCTGCCTTTAAACAATAAATATAACAATACAACAGCTATTACAGCCAAAGAACAAAAGAAAGGTAAAAAGATACTGCAGACAGCAGCCATTATTAAATATTCTTCAAAATCATAGCCATCAAACTTACGATGATAAAAATTCACGGCTCGTTTCCACAACATCAAGCGCTCAACATCCTTTCTCGATAATTCTGTTGATTGTATCTATTATAGCATATTCTTTTAAAACATTCCTAATTCTTACAGATTTGATATCTAAACTCAAAGCCGATGAGTTATCCTTACGACTTATCCCTACAGAATATTAGTTTGGACCGAAAAACATGCGTTATCTGCTGAAAAGCGGCAAAATCAGACAGGTTATTTATTTTCACTGATTTCTTGAATCCGCTTTTTTACAAGTGCAACAGCACCGTTTTTCGGATAAAAGAAATTCATCTTTTCATTTATGATCTCATCCTTATGACTTAAGATTTCACCCTCAATATGATAAGATGTGATATGCGTGGGATCAGCCTTAATTCGCTTAAGCAGCGTTAACAGCGTAAAAAACTGTGATGATGAGATATTCGTTGATAGATTATCCTCTGCGATATTTGTGAAAGCATACATCGTTCCTATCGAAAGTGAATGATCGCATTCCTTTATAATTGCAGCAATTACCGCTGTTAAATGATTCTGTTTGATTTCACCGTCATTGTAAAGCTGATTGATACGTGAATAAGCAAGCGCCTGTGCACCATCCAAATGATTTTCTCCTAATTGAAAGCATGCCTGTTTCGTTGTATTATTGCTGTCCTTATAGGGAACACACGATAAAGATTCATTATTTACGATAATACCGCCGAGTGCATCAACTGTATCCTCGATCCCGTTTAAATTGATTTTTACATAATAATTGATTGTGACTCCATACAGCTTTTCCAAGGAATCAATGCTTGAGGCCATTCCGCCGTAGGCACTTGCGTATGCAAGCCTGGTATGCTTATTTTCAACACATTCCAATGATATGCGGCTCTCGCTTGGGATTGTCTGCAGCAGCAGCTTTTTCGTTCTCGGATTGATCGTAGCCAAAATATTAAGACTAGAGCTTCCTTTTTCATTACCGTTGCGGTTTGCGGAATCAACACCGCTGATAAGGATCGTAAAGGGATCCTGTTTCATATTGATCTTTTTCGCTTCTACTGCCGGAAGTTCCTGTGTATGCTCAAACAGCACCCTGATATGCTCATCACTGTGGTTATTGCTTTCATTTAAACGCTGTTCGATTTGCGGTGAATAAACCATAACATCGCTTTTTCCGTTCATTAAGCTGTTATAAGCCTGTTGATAGTTTGTGAATTCCTGAGTTAAGCCGCCCAGCTTGTGTTTTTCAGCCAACAATGATTCAGCAAGCTCATTAGTTTCAGTTTCATATTTAACGGTTGCGATTCTTATATTGTTGAAATCACTGTCTTGGGTAATATCGCTGTCCTTATTTGCCACAATCATTACTGTTTGCGTTTCCGGATAATGAAATACCTTATCGCAGAAACGAGCTGTTTTATATGCAAAGACAGCGCTTATCAATAATAAAACAGCCAGCGAAGCACTGCATACAAAACCGAGAATCCGTTTATGAACGCTCAAAAACAGACTGCCGATCAATAAAAGCGTAATGAATACGAATGTGATGATTGCGGTTACCGCTGAAAAAATTCGCGACATTTGAATCATCGCATAAAGATTCAACAGTTCACCAATCACAAGTAATCCCATAAAACCGTAATCGATATGATTTGCCTGTTGAAAATACATAAGAAACGGCGATTTTTTCTCCAAGGCCTTTGGGTTTTCACGCTGCAGCTTGCGGCGCTCCTCAATCGTCATCTTTTGTTCCCGCTGCTGACGACGCTTTTCCTCAAGCGTCAAAGGCTCAGCTTCTTTCGGCGTTGCTTCTTCTTTTGTCAATATCGCTGCATCGGAAATGCTTGCTTCCTCAACATTCGCTTCAACAGCGGCCTCTGTTTGATTTCCCGCTGTAGGAGTCTTTTGCGTTTCCTGCGTATTTGACTCAATATCCTCAACAGCCTCCATAGACTCCCCTGCCTTCGGCTGTGCTTTTTGAAGCAGCTTATACGCATCCTTCATTTGCGCATCTATTTGAGCCAGCGGCAAAACCTTTGTTTCATCCGTTATCAGTTCATTTTCCCGCCCCTGCTTCTCATTCTCACTCATCTAACCACTCCGATTTCCGACTTTATTATACATGCTTCGTCAAATTTAGTAAATATTACGATAATTAATACCTTCAATCGTTTTTGAAGCAGCGTTGAAATCCAACATTTTCCGTAATAAAAATCTTGACTGAGCGCTCATTCAATGGTAAAGTATTAACAGTTATATGACTGACGGAAAATGACATATGTCATCAGTGGAATCAACCACGGGAAGTATAATGAATAAGAGCCGACCGTCTGGGTAGTTTTCCAGATTTTCGACTCTTTTCTTTATTTCTGCAGCTGAAAGCATATCACAAGGCATTTTTTACAAACTGTGTTATACTATATGCAACAGCTGTGATGCGCAGCTTATAATGAAATTACAGGAGGATATGATATGAGCAATACGCAAAATGCATGGATCGGCTTTAAGGGTCGTATTTGGAAAGAGGAAGTCAATGTTCGTGATTTCATTCAGAACAATTACCATCCTTATGACGGGGATGAAAAATTCCTTGCGGATGCCACGCCGGCAACCGATCAATTATGGGGAGAGCTGCAGAAGCTGCAGAAGGAAGAACGTGCCAAGGGCGGTGTTTTAGATATGGAAACCGAGGTCGTTTCCTCTTTGACTGCCTACGGACCGGGTTATATCAATGAAGCGATGAAAGATTTGGAAAAAATCGTAGGTCTGCAGACGGATAAACCGCTGAAGCGTGCCTTTATGCCTTACGGCGGAATCAAGATGAGCGAGGAAGCATGTACTACCTACGGCTATACGCCGAGTGAAAAGCTGCATGAGATTTTCCATGCTTATCATAAAACGCATAACGATGCGGTATTTGATTGTTACACACCGGAAATGCGCTTAGCGCGCCGTAATAAAATCGTAACCGGTCTACCGGATACATACGGCCGCGGACGTATCGTCGGCGATTATCGCCGTGTTGCGCTGTACGGTATCGATTATTTAATTGAAATGAAGGAAAAGGATAAGGCAAACTGCGGCTGCGGCGTAATGAGCGATGATATCATTCGTCAAAGAGAGGAGCTTGCCGAACAGATCAAAGCATTAAAGGGCATGAAGGAAATGGCAGCTGCCTACGGCTATGATATTTCCAAGCCTGCCGTAAACGCAAAGGAAGCGATCCAATGGGTATACTTCGGCTATCTTGCGGCGATCAAAACACAAAACGGTGCGGCAATGAGCGTCGGTCGCGTATCTACCTTCTTAGACATTTACATCGAGCGTGATATCGAGCAAGGCATCTTGAGTGAAAGTGAAGCACAGGAGCTTGTCGATCATATGACAATGAAATTCAGAATGGTAAAATTCGCGCGTATCCCTTCCTATAATCAGCTGTTCTCAGGCGACCCTGTTTGGGCAACACTTGATGTTGCAGGACTGGGCATGGACGGCCGTCATATGGTTACTAAAACCGATTTCCGCTTCTTACATACCTTAGAAAACATGGGACCGGCACCGGAACCGAATCTGACCGTGCTTTATTCCTCTCATTTACCTGAGGCCTTCAAAAAATATGCAGCGAAGGTTTCCATCGACACATCCAGCGTTCAATATGAAAACGATGATGTCATGCGTCCTGTATGGGGCGATGATTATGCAGTATGCTGCTGCGTAAGCGCAACACAGACCGGTAAGGAAATGCAGTTCTTCGGCGCTCGTGCCAATTTGGCAAAATGTCTGTTATACGCAATCAACGGCGGTATCGATGAAAAAACCAAAACGCAGGTAGGCCCTGAATATGCACCGGTTCTTGATGAATATTTGGATTATGACAAGGTCATGCACAAATATGATATCATGATGGAATGGCTTGCCGATCTCTATGTCAACATTTTAAATCTGATTCAATACATGCACGACAAATACTATTATGAAGCAAGTCAAATGGCCTTGATTGATACTGATGTAAGACGTACATTTGCGACCGGTATTGCCGGCTTCTCTCACGTAGTAGATTCCCTGTCCGCAATCAAATATGCGAAGGTCAAAACAATTCGTGATGAAAACGGACTTGTGATCGACTTTGAAACCGAGGGTGATTTCCCGCGCTACGGCAATGATGACGACCGTGCCGATGATATCGCGGTATGGCTCTTAAAAACCTTTATGGAAAAAATCGAAAAACGCCATACATATCGTAATTCAGAGCCGACGACCTCAATTCTGACAATCACAAGCAACGTGGTTTACGGTAAAGCAACCGGAGCACTTCCGGACGGCAGAAAAGCGGGAGAACCGCTGTCACCGGGTGCCAATCCGGCATACGGTGCCGAACAAAACGGTCTGCTTGCGTCATTGAATTCTGTCGCTAAGCTGCCGTATGAGTATGCCTTAGACGGTATTTCCAATACGCAGACCATCAATCCGGGTGCTTTAGGCCATAGTGAGCAGGAGCGCATTGACAATTTAGTTCATGTCCTTGACGGCTATTTCGATCAGGGTGCACATCACTTGAATGTCAATGTATTCGGTATTGAAAAGCTGAAGGATGCAATGGAGCATCCGGAAAAAGAGGAATACGCAAACTTTACGATTCGTGTATCCGGCTACGCGGTAAAATTCATCGACTTGACTCATGAACAGCAGTTGGACGTTATCGCGCGTACCTGCCATGAGCATCTGTAAAAGCATACAATTTTATAGCGATAAAAAGGCCTCGTCATTGACGAAGCCTTTTAGAAAGGAAAAGATATCAATATGCAAATTTGATATCAGTGAAATCTATGTCAAAACATCTCGGTGCAATCCATTCCGTCGAAACCTTTGGATCGGTCGATGGTCCCGGAGTCCGCTATGTCATCTTTCTGCAGGGCTGCCATATGCGCTGCCGTTTCTGTCATAATCCCGACACATGGGAAACAAGCACCAACAATCTGCAGAGCTGTGAGGAAATCTTAGAAAAGGCGCTGCGCTATCGCTCCTATTGGAAAGATAACGGCGGCATTACGATCAGCGGCGGTGAACCGCTGTTACAGCTCGATTTTGTGCTTGAGCTGTGTACGATGGCTAAAAAGCACGGTATTCATATTACGATCGATACAAGTGCTCAGCCCTTCAGTGAAGACCCGCGTTTTTTGAATAAGTTTGAAAGGCTGCTTGAGGTAAGCGATTTATTCCTGTTGGATATCAAGCATATCAACGACGATATCCATAAGGATCTGACCGGACACTCCAATCAAAACGTGTTAAGCATGGCGCGTTATTTAAGCGATCATAAAAAACCGGTTTGGATTCGTCACGTATTATTACCGATCGAAAGCTACAGCGATGAACATTTGATCGCCTTGCGTGCATTTATCGATACCCTGAATAATGTAGAAAAAATCGAGGTTCTTCCCTATCATACGCTCGGCGTCTATAAATGGAAGCAGCTTCAAATTCCCTACAGCTTGGAGGATGTTCCGCCCTGTCCGCAATCTGAAATCGATCGTGCCAACGCAATTTTACAGCCAAAGGACAACAACAGACAATAAGCTTCGTTTCGCTTTCTCGGATATCAATCATTACCTAAATTAATTTTAAATTTATAAAAAAGCTGTTCAAAAGTAATAAAAAAATGATAAAATATAATGAAGGAAGGTTGATATTAATGGAATTTACTGTCGCACAGATTAAGGATTTCGCTGTTTCGGAAGCAATTTATGAAGCAGGTGTAAAAATTGCGAAAGAGAAAGCCATCGTTTCATTGGAAATCGATGATTTTTCCAATGCTGAAATCATTTTGATCAATGCGACGGTGCAGGATGATAAGCAATACCATGAAGTCAATATGTCTGTTGATAAAGATGATTACTTGATCAAGGCACATATGTGCAGCTGTAAGCAGCATAAGAATACATTACTTCCCTGTCCTCATTGTACAGCCGTTTTATTAAAAATATACGAAGATCAAAAGCAGCAGCAAACGCATACAGAGGAGGAACAAACAACGATAAAGGATCCTTATGCGCTGAAGCTGATGAACGCATATGAAAAAACAATCATCTATTCCACATTAGCAATGAATATCAAAGCCAATATTCATATCGAACCGATTTTGGAGCTGCGTCCTCATGATATCATGGCTGTTACCTTAAAGCTTAAGGACAGCAAGCAGTATAATGTAAAGGATGTACACGGCTTTTTAAATGATATCGAAAATAATGTAAAAAAGCGCTACGGCAGAGAGCTTGAATTTTTACATAACCGCCACAGTTTCGATGAAGCCTCACAAAGACTGTTAGATTTCTTATTTTCTCATCGTTGTGACAGTGCCTATTTTTTAAATACCTATCGTTATCGCAACTGTCCCGAAAACAAAAATCTATGCTTTACCCCGCATGCTTTAGATGAATTCTTTCTCATGTATCAGGGCTGTGATGTCATGTATCGAATCAAAGAAAAAACCTTGATCAATATGAAGTTCATCGATCAAAATCCACCGTTCACCATTCAAGTAGACAGCGGTGACAATCAATATAAAATTACTTTAAATGATCATAAATATTGTGTATTTAAGGGTGTAAATCATATTTATGTATTGTATCAGCACTGTTTATATCGCTGTAATGAGGAATATACAAAACATTGTGAAAACCTGCTGAAAATATTTGCCAGAAAAAAGGAGCCGCTTCATATCAATAAGGAGCATATGCCAGCCTTTTATAATAATGTCATTATGTCGGTTAAGGATTTTATCGCTGTCAGCGGCTGTGATATTTCTCAATATGCCCCGTTGCCTTTGGTTTCCCGCTTATATGTAGATATGCCGCGTTTGAATACGATTTCATTACGCTTGATGTATTGTTACGGTCTGAATGAATATAATGCCTTTATGAATGATGCGATATCTACGACCCGCAATTTCAATGAAGAAATCGCCGTACGGCTTGTGCTGTCACGCTATATCACCGGTGTCGATGCACAAGGGCAGTATGCCTATATCGAAAATTCACAGGATGCCATTTATGAATTTATCAATCACGGCTTGCAGGAATTAAGCAAGCACTGTGAAATCTATGCCAGTGAGGCAATCAACAGCATTGAAATTAAAAATCATTTCCATGTATCGATGGGCGTACGCATTGAATCCAATTTATTAGAGATTGATTTTGATACATATGATTTTCCGATCGAGGAGCTTGCCGACGTATTACAGGCATATCGCTCCCACCAAAAGTATTATCGTATGAAGGACGGTGGCTTTGTCAATATTGAAGACAGTGCTTTATCAGAACTCTCATTTATTCTTGACGGAATTCATGTCAAAGAGCAGGACTTGAAAAAAGGCAGAATTGTCGTTGATAAGTATCGCTCCTTATATTTGGACAATGTCATTAAGCAAAGTGAAATGATTCAGGTAGAAAGAGATACTGCCTTTAAGGAAATCATCCGCAATATCAAAAACTTTACCGATTGCGATTTTGAGGTTCCACCTTCCATGAAGCAAATCTTGCGTAATTATCAAAAAACCGGCTTTCGTTGGCTGAAAACGATGGCAGGCTATGGCTTCGGCGGTATTCTTGCTGATGATATGGGAATCGGAAAAACGATTCAGGTGATTGCCCTGTTGCAGGATGAAAAGAATATGCACCCTGATTTTTCTGCGCTTGTCATTTGTCCTTCGTCTTTATTGCTGAATTGGCAGCATGAAATCGATAAATTTTCAAGAAATGTAAACAGTGTAATCATTTCGGGAAGCAGCGAGGAGCGTAAAGCTCTGATACACAGACAGCGTGATTATGATGTGATGATTACCTCATATGACTATTTAAAGCGTGATGTTGAGGAATATGACTCTATCACCTTCACTTATCAAATATTAGATGAGGCACAGTATATTAAAAATCATGCGACTAAAAATGCTCTCAGTGTGAAGCAGATTCATGCCGAGCATCGATTCGCCTTAACCGGAACGCCGATTGAGAACTCACTGGCTGAGCTATGGTCGATATTTGACTTCCTGATGCCGGGTTATCTGTATCATTATCAGTATTTTAAGGGCGTTTATGAAATACCGATCGTAAAAGATAATGATATTGCAGTACTTCAAGAGCTGCATCGCATGGTAGAGCCGTTTATCCTGAGACGTGTGAAAAAGGATGTGTTAAAGGAGCTGCCGGAAAAGGTAGAAAATACGCTGTTGATCGATCTTGATGAAAACGCAAGAAAGCTGTATATGGCAAATGTTGCCTTGATTCGTGATGATCTGAGTGCATCGTTCTCAGAAAAGGGCTTTCAAAAATCGCGTATTATGGTATTGAGCATGTTGACAAGACTGCGTCAATTCTGTTGCGATCCGCGTTTGATTTATGATAATTATCAAGGCTCCTCGGCAAAGCTTGAGGCTTGTATGGAGCTTGTGGAAAGCTGTATTGCGGCGAATAAAAAGATTCTGTTGTTTTCACAGTTTACTTCGCTGTTGTCATTGATTGAGGATGAATTGATCAATCGCGGTATCCCTTATTATCTGTTGAAGGGTTCTACTCCGAAAACACAGCGTCAGCATTTAGTCAATGCGTTTAATACGAATGATATCCCTATTTTCCTGATTTCGTTGAAGGCAGGCGGCACCGGCTTGAATTTAACAAGTGCCGAGGTCGTAATTCACTTCGATCCGTGGTGGAACATTTCTGCACAGAATCAGGCTACCGATCGCGCATACCGCATCGGGCAGCACAATAATGTCCAAGTATTTAAGCTGATTGCGAAGGATACGATAGAGGAGCGCATCATGAAGCTGCAGGAGCAGAAGCGTGCCCTCGGTGATTCGATCATCACAAACAGTGACGGTATCATTACCTCTATGACACAGGAGGATATCTTAAATTTATTTTAGCAATTATTGCATAAAAAGGGGGCTCTAAATTATCGTAGGGTTTTGTAAAAAAACGCTCTAAATTAATGTAGGGTTTTGAGAAGATCAAAGTGAGCTCTAAATTATCATAGGGTTTCAAAAAGGTATAGGATAAGTCAAAAAATGAACATCCACTACCTTTTTCATATGCCAAACAACACAAAGCAAAGTAATTTTATTTGCTGCTTTTTATAAGGACCTCTTTTATGACCTTTCATCTTAATGGGGATCGCGTTCCCGGAAAGATCAGGACAAGAATCCTTATTCATACAATACATACAACGGTTACGGAAACGAGCGAAATTGACATAGCCATTTCCTGTTTTCTTAATTAATTTCACAATGGAATTACGAGATTCCATAATACCGTTAGATAATCTTCTACCATTAATAACAATAAAAGAATTAAGAATTTCTTCAGCCCAATTGTTAAGCATTTTATAAATGGAGATCATTTCCGGAATCTTAGATTTCTTAATAAGGCAAAGAACATCGTTAAAATCCTTATCAGCGTTATGAAAATCACTATAGGAGTTGAAAATAAGATAACGGTCTTTAATGAGATAGGCTTCATTCAGTTCGGGAGAAATCTTCAAAATAAGATCCAACAACTGAGGATAGTTAATATAGCGATTTAAGCGTCTGTTAAACTTATGTTTATTTTCTCTTACCTCTTTTTTCAGTAGCAACCATTTGAAGTTTTTAAGCAGGTAATACTCAACAATATCTTTTCTAACTCCCTTCATGATGCGTATTCTCACATTGTCTAAGGCTTTATTGATGTTCATAATAACATGAAAAGAATCTACCGCAATATGAGCCATAGGAAAGCGAGAATGAATGACATCACGGTAAACACAATACATGTCCATAATAAAGAAACGAACATGAGAGCGTTCTTCAACGCTAATCTTATCGAAGTATTTAAAAAGAGAAAATTTTTTTCTTTCTGGCAGCATATCAATAAGTTCATGAGAATTAAAATCAAGGAGTAAACAAACATATTTACTATGATTATCTTTCAAAGCATATACTTCATCAATACAAACGACATCAGGTAAAGATTTTCTGGGGATATGAACATAGAGATCAAATATTTCTTGAACTTTGGTAGAAGAGATAAAGTTATGTCTGGCAACACTGGCGAAAGTAGCGTTAGATTCTTTCAATTCGTTTAAGACATTGAGAATAGTGAGATTACTAATAGAGTCCTTATAATGAATCAAACACTGTTGTCTATTAAGTAAAGAATGTTTAATGTGTTTGATTTTATACTCTTTAATGTGAGAAGTAAAATGACCACAAGAAGGGCAAGCATGAGGTTTCACCTTTAAGGAAAGATGAATCATAAAAATACCGTTTTGGTTAGAAGAAGAGATATCAGAAACAATGTCTTGAGGAATCCCCAGCATATCTGATAAAATAAACATGGTTAAAACCACTCCTTTCATAGAAATGTTGTTTGGCAATTACATTCTACTATGAAAGGATTTTTTATGAAAATGAACAAAAAGGATCACCCTACAATAATTTAGAGCTCACCTTCATCTTGACCCTATGATAATTTATAGCCTACTTTTATCCCTACAATAATTTAGATATCCATAAAAAGCCGATGATCGCTCATCGGCTTTTTATTACGGAAGCATATCAATCGATAAATATTACATGTGTTATCATAAATTCGCTAAATATGAATTTTACTGTTGCCAGTTACATTAAAATATGGTAATATAATTGAGCAGTCAATTAGGGGTGTAGTACAATGGTAGTATGATGGTCTCCAAAACCACAGACGCGGGTTCGATTCCTGCCACCCCTGCCATGTGATAATGAAAGCCTTTGTGAAAGGCTTTTTTACTTAGATTTAAAGTTTCTATATTCTATTAGCTTATTAAGAATCAAAAGCACGAGACGAAAAAAGCAACAAAATCGAATCATATAGTGATATAATACACATATACAAGAAGTGATACTTATGAATCAAGATATTGATAAAATAATTCGTAAAGTCAGCAGCACTATGTCACTGGAAGGTATGCCGTTAACAGCTGCAGATAAAGATACATTACGTAAATGTATTATCGGTGAAAGTACGATTGAAATAGAAAAGCAAAAGATTGTCAAACAATTGAGAGTGTTGAATAATGGATTCTTAATATAAATATTCCTATGAATCTTCACCTGATTACTGTTACGAAAACAGCAATGTCCTAATAAAGAAAATATCAAGGATGAAGCTTTATTAGAAAAATTTGAACGACAGCTTGTAGCGTTAAATCAATTACAGCTTTATTTCTTTCCGATACAAGGCAATTTTGATTTAAAGCATCTGTAGGAAATCCATAAATTTCTATTTCAAGATATCTATTACTGGGCAGGTGATATCAGAACAATCGCTATTGCCAAAAACGATTTATTTTGTTCGCCACAGTATATTGAAACTTATGCGAATGATATTTTTACAAGATTAAGAAATGATGATTTCTTTATAAAGTATGATACAAACAAAAAAATAGATAAATTAACTGACTTGTTTTGTGATATCAACGCACTGCATCCTTTCCGAGAAGGCAACGGAAGAACCCAAAGAGAATTCATTACTTGTCTTGGAAATATAAATGGAATTGATTTAGACTTCTCACAGATCAGTCAAAAGGAAATGATTATTGCGAATCATGAAGCAAATAACGGCAGCTCAGCTAAAATGAAACAAATCTTTCATAAGAGCTATTCCATACTTTCCATTGATCGACAGCTTGATTTTATTGAAAAATTATATCAGATACTTCATTAGCAATGAAATACATAAAGTATTTACAACAAATCAAATAATTGTAAATACTTTTTTATATATAAAAACTTACTAAATTTCTGATTATCTTTTCATAAGTTGGTAAATGCCGATATATCCCGTATTTTCGGGCTGTATGGGCATTTTCCTTTTGGAAGATACCTCGCATAAGCTGGCATTTATCAGCATGAAAATGCAACCAAAAGTAGTAAATAAGTAGTAAGATACATTTTCGATATTAAGAAGCCAGCCTTTCCAACTCTGCCTTTGCAGACTGGAAAGTACCATGAGCATAATACCCTAATGTCATGGTTATGTTTGCGTGTCCCATGATGTATTGCAGGGTGTTAGGGTTCATTCCTTTATTTGCCATGTTCGTACAGTAGGTATGTCTGAATGAGTGGGGCGTGATGTTCGGCAACTTGTCCTCATGGGTCTTGTTGTACTTCTTAATCAGCCCACGCACCATACTTTCATAATTTCCTGCTCCCTTTGGCAAGCCCTCACGGTTCAAGAATAAGAAATTGCTATAACCGTCTACAACAAGCGGTTGTGCTTTTCCTCGGTTCTTTAAAATTCGTTTGAGTGCTTGATATGCTCTTTCTGTCAATGGAAGCTCTCGCTTTCCATTTTTTGTCTTAGGTGTGGAAATATAGTAACCCACCTCTGTATCACGTAATAGCTGGTGGTCTATGTTAATCACACGATTAAGCATATCAATGTGTGTTGTCAGTCCGCATAATTCAGAGATACGAAGTCCAGTTTCCAGCAGAAGAATAACTTCATCACGATACTTACTGTAAACATTATCCATTTCCATAAAGGCAAGAAGTTTTTCTTCCTGCTCTGGTGTCAAGATAACTTTAGGCTCTGTATCATCTTCCAGAACATCACTTAGTTTGAAATGAAAAGGATTTTTTCTGATACAGTCGTCTTGTATCGCCATATAGAATGAAGCCTTTAAGGAACGCTTATAGTTATCTATCGTTTTGTAGGAATAACCTTTATCATTCATTCTGATAGCCCATTCTTTAGCGTCAGACTGCTTGACCGTATCAATCGCCCTCATACCCAATGGGTCATTTTCCAGTGCGTTCATAAGATACTGTCGCCCTATTTCCGTATTTCTCTTGATGTTCTTTCTTTGATTGTTCTTCTTTTCGTAAATCTGGCAGACTGTCATTTTACCGCCTACCGTGTCGATACCGTCGTCAAGGTCTTTTTTTATCTGCTTTTCTTTTTCCCTCAACGATATATCATCACGTTTTCCAGCAGGTGTTTTGTCTGTCGGTACAAGTTTCCAAGCATATACAAACTGTGGCTTCCCGAATATATCGGTATATTTATAAACGTATCTTCCGTCTTTTCTCTGGCTCTCTCCAAGACGCAAATTGCGTCCTTTACTGTCTTGTCTTTTCGTTTTTGACATAGTGTAAAGCTCCTTTCCGTCATGGAATGAGCCGTGATACGCTACTAATATTATACCATATCTACGGCTCTAAGACATCAGATTTCGTCCAGTGTATCAATAATTTATGCACCAATAATCTTATTGAACAGCTCTAAGAGTACATCTTTGACACCGCCTGCATTGAATACCAATCCAACGGCGACAAGGGCTACCACCAAGAAGCCGATAAGTTTTGAAAACTCACGCTTGAACCCTAAGTAAATACCAATAACCACAATCGCCATAAGCACCAAAGACTGTGCGTTGCTTAAAAACCAGTTGTATAAATTTTGTCCGAAATTCATTTATTTTTCCTCGCTTTCTTTTAACTCAATCATTTGTCGGTCAGCTTCCTTTCCGACACTCATAATACACATCAGAACCACGCCGATACCCATGCCAAGTGATACCAGCAGTAAGTCCTTAATCAATTCCCACATAGAAAATCACTCCTTTTCTTGTTCTATCAGTTCGTCCACCGAAGCCGTCTGTTGCTTGATTATCTGCCTATGCTTATCCGTCAGCTTTGCCTGCTGTTCAATGGTTTTGAGATAGTCCGTCTGATTGCCTGCGTCTATCTGTTTCAGCATTTTTAAAGTCGGGGCAACCTGCCTTTGTAGCCAGTTCAGCGTTCGTTGCAGAGTATAAGGCTCTGGCTTTGTCGTCAGCTTCACGGGTGGTCGTCCCTCGCCAATGAACCAAGACCAACGGGCGTTAGTTTTCCAGTCGCTTTTTCGCTTGCCTACTTCCTTATCGGCAAAGCGGATATACTGGTTGATAATAGAAAATGCCGTCAGCTCTGCGTCGTAGTGGGTCAGCAGTTCTCTCACGGCATAGTAGGCACGTTCATTTTTCAAACGTATCTCAAATCGGTTTTTAATAGGGACTTCCTCAATGGGTATTCCCAACTTTGAGGATTGTTCATAATTCTTTTCATAGACACAGAAGTAGACTTCACTGGTAAATGAACCAATGTAAAGGGTGTGTCCCATGCCGTCCTTGTTGGCTTCGTTGTGCTTTACCAGCTCCCCAGAACCATAGCTTTTGAAGCTACGGAATTTAGAAATACATTCCTCATTTTTGCATTTCTCTATCAGTTCTGGAATATCCAGCAAGCCCGTTCTGTCATTGATTGCAAGGTCAAGGCGTTTCATCACACCGCCCTCGACCAGTGCGTCCATGAAGAAGTCATACCAGCTTCGCTCCTGTGCCAGCAGGTAGCTTTCAAACTGGCGACAGCCTTTGCCTTTCAGTTCCAGCAGGACACCTTTTTCCTTGTCTTGTGAAGTATAAACGAACACGTCCCCGATATAGTAATGTTCAGTGTACTTGTAATGCCCGAAATCTTCGTGAAGCATATAGTTTACATTCAGCTTTAGAATGTCCTTGATAACGTTCTGTATATCCAGTGTGGGAAATCGGATACGCACATAATCAAAGAGCAGGAACATAGGAGCGTCGGGATTGAATTTTTCCACCGCTTCCAGTAGCTTGTGCTTCATATCTTCGGTCAATGCTACCCTGCCAGCTTCGATACGGCTTAGATGTTCACGGCTGATACCAGCCATAATCGCAAGCCTTGTCTGCGATACGCCGTAATCACTGCGTTTTGCTTTCAAGGCGTTCAGAAAATCAGTATCATTCAGTTGTCATACCCCCAATCGTGATATTGTTGTGATTTTGTGATAATTTCAAGCGATTATCACAAACGGCTGAAAACAGAGAAAACCCTTATTTCTAGCGGACTTTCAAAGGTTTTTGAACCAGTTTCCAGCGTAATTGTGCCCCTCTGTTAGATATGAGGGGCTAATGTCTGCTGGCGTGGCTACGCCACACCAGCAACGGCTAGTCCGTCCCGTCGCCTTTCGCTTCGCACGTCGCCGTCCCGTCCTGCCTTGCGTATGCCAGTGAGCCGATTGTCTGTAAGAAGTCATGCCCTTTAGGTACCAGGGGAGTGTAAAATTCACTGATTACACTTGTCCCTACATCACAATAGCCACGCCCTTTGATACGCTTTTGGAAAAACTGCTTTTTTACATCACTTCCAAAGAGCATACCATACCCAAGTTCACTGATACGACCAAGCCCCACACGGAAGTTAAAGTTATCCCTTATCCCGTCTGAAAAATACTTTGCGTCTGGTCTTTGGCAGGCGACAATCAGAAAGTAGCCTGCCTGTCGTCCCAACATCACGATTTTCTTTAGCTGGCTTAATAAACTCATGCTTTCCTTTGTTGCCAGCATTTCAAAAAAAGCCACGTATTCATCAAAGATTAAAAAGCAGGGCGGTAGTCCTAAGTAGGCGTAGTTTTCGCCCGTCTTGTAGTTCGGGTGCTGTTTCATTTCTTCGCTTCGTGCCACCATACCGTCATAAAAGGCATTGACGCAATCAATCATTTCTTCTTTGGTGTGATACACATTCGGCATAACCGTTCCCAAGTCGGCAAGGTCAGCGTTCTTCGGGTCTAAGATGTAAAGCTCGGCGTTTGTCTGCAACAGTGCTTCAATGAGTGTCAGCAGAAAATAGGTTTTACCGCCACCAGTACCACCAGCTATCAGAGCGTGAGGGAGTGCGTCGTATTCCCAGACAAGATTTTTCATCAGTCTAAGACAGCCGTTTTCTGCCTTGACTTCCTCAATGGAAATACGGTTCGCTATCATGTCATATAAAAGTGTGTATTCAATGTAACCGTCATGTAAGGTCTTGTCGGTCAGCTCACAGTACAAACCGCTTTCCAGCTTATCCTCTAACTGCAAGAGCTGGTCTTGATACTTTCCTAATGTAATCTCACAGCGGATATGAAGTAGTCCCGCATTCATCTGATAATAGATTTTCGGAAACCAGACGATTTTTTCCCTTGATCTGCCTTGCAGGTCAGTGAAAAAACCTCTGTCCTTGACGGTATCGGCTTCATACCACTTATTTTCCAGTATCATTCGTGCCAGCTTTTGACGGTGCAGTAACTGTTTGAAACGGTCATAGCAGAAGCGGTAATACAGAAAAGCGACCAATGCACAAACATCAGTCGCTATCAGTATGGTTATGAAGTTGTAAGCAGAAAGCGTCAGCCCGTTATCCAATAAGCTGAACTGCTCCCAATCGGTACACATGAGCTGTTTTATATTCAGTAACAGAATAACTGCTACGAACAGAAGCAGAAGCGTACCCATTGAAAAGCGGTAAACAAGGCTCTTGTCGCTGGCTCTGATACGGTGTCCTTTGTTAAAAATCTTACGCATGAAATCACTCCTTTCTTTGCATGGAAAAAGCGGTCAATCGCTAAAGACTAACCGCTTAAAAATAATTTTATTTGTCATTATTTGAGAGAGTAGGATAAATGTTTCCGTGCTTATTTAATATGGCTTCAGTTTTAGTATCATTACTTCTGGTATTTCTAAAAGATACAATTCGTTGCAACAAATCAATTCCTCCAATATCCATACAAGTTTCATTTATACTCTTTACTACATATTCAGGGTGCGTTTGTAAATAATTTGATATTTTTTGTGATTGTTTAAAATTATTGATTGTGATTTCATTATCCTTACAAAAATTTTCATACATTTCTTTAAAAGATTCATCATCATATTTTATGATATAAACAGCACTATCTAATTCATTAGAACTTTGAATACTGTCATCCCCCATAATCGTTGACATTGATAATGAGGTTGCACTATAAGTAGATATTGAAAAAATGTCAGAACCAACTCGATTATCAAAAGAGTTATTGCTTCTATATATCCTTCCAATAGGTATTATCTCGTCTTTATAATAAAGATTTAATATATATAATGCACCCATTGCATACATTAAATTTTCAATAGTTGCTTTCTTCAATGATTCTTTACGATTGTGTTTTACTGCTTGATATGCTTGTTTCCATTTACTTCCACTTGAACCTCGCTTATTTGCTTTATGTAAAGGTGCAAATATTTTATTTGATTCATTTAAAAAGTAAAATGTCGGAGCAGATACTATCACATGTTTTTTTGTAATATGCCACTTGCTCTCCAATAACTCCAAACAATCTGTATCAAAATACAAATCTCTTTTATTTCCATTCTCATCAAGTGGATTTTTATCTCCGCCAAGTTCAAAATATAATTCTTTTGATATAGATTCAATTTCAATTGAGCAACGCACAATTAAATCTGCGATATGCATAGAATATACCTTGAGCTGGTCATCTGAAAAATGAATAAAGTTCGCAAGCTCTAAAAATTCTTTTTCAAGATTCTTATATACAGACCAATATAAATTATACTCATTCATAGTAAAAACCTCCATTTAAAATATTGTATAAATTATACTCCCAGTCCACTTGCACTTCAATATATAGAATCTATATTATTATTTTTTCGGCTGTCCCTGCAGATTGTTGGTCTGTGGATTTCCTGCTGGCTGGTTGCCTTTGTTCTTCAAGATAATATCACCAGCCTTGATATACCAGTCCACATCAGCCCCTCTAAAGTTTGCGTTTGCCACTGTATCGGCTACGGGATTGATAAGCTCCACTTCGGTATTGTAAGGATAGTCCTTGACTGCCACATCAGCAGGAATTGATACTTGTATCATGCGTTCCTGCACACTGCATTTGAGGTCATAGGTTCTGCGTTTGATTTCTTCGCTTGTCGTCCCGTCCTCATTTTCCATACGCACCTCATGTCTAAGGGCAGAGAACTTCAACACACCGAATGTTTTTTCCTTATCTAATACAATTCCATTTGCTAATCTCATAATCAAATACCCCCTTATTTACTTTCCACTGGCAACATATCATCGGCCAGTAAAATATAGTTAGTGAAACCACGCCCACGGATATTGTAGCCCTCTGCGGTAATGCGTGGGTTAATCAGTTTAACTTTCTGCTCTGGCTTAAAGTGCTTTTCGCCAGCTTTGGCAGGAATGGTTACGATAATATCATCAGCTCGTTGTATATCTGAATACAAGTTGTAGCTTCTGGTTACGGGAACATAGCGACCATTCACACGCTGTTGTTCAATCTTGCTTTCTCCTGCAAATTCTAAATTGCCGAATGTCTTTTCCATGTTCGGCACAACATATTTTAATTCCATAGTGTTTTACCTCGTTTCTTTCTTTAAATTTATTTTGATAGGTTCTTATTCTGGCGGTATAGGAAATACCAGCAAGCCCCCAGATAGTAAAGGGTAAAATAAATGCTAACGCACCCATGACTATCCGTGTTCTTGCAGGTCATAGGCAGACAAGCCAGAATAAGAGGAAGTCTGCCGACACGGTAACGGCGGAGAGCGTGATTTTTCTATCCTCATACAGTTACCGTCCTATGATTTTTTCATGCGACGGCGTTTGTAGAAGTATGTACCTGCAAGACCGCCAGCAGAAGCAATCAACATCACGATAAATGCCATAAGATTAGTGCTGTCGCCCGTTTTTGGGCTGTCGGTTCTGGTTGGTGTATCGGGTGTCGTTGGTGTTTCTGGTTTCTCTGGTTCTTCGGGAACTTCTGGTACTTCTTTAATTGTTACCGTCTGCCCCTCGTCCTTAATGTCCTTATGCTCTGTAACCTTTTTCGGTTCGTCTGGATTGCTTAAATCATACAATTCTTCAAAGGTTACAAGTTGTTGACCGCCAAGCTCGGAAGCGTCAAAGGTAAAGACAATCTGTACTTCCATGTTTTCGCTGTCAGCAGTAAAGGTATAGTCATTTTCTACACATTTGCCGTCAATGATAAACTCCGCATTTTCTTCTTGTAACATCTGCCAGCCTACAAGCTGATACGTTGTGCCGACTTCCAAGCCCTCTAAAGTAACGGTATCAATAATCGTTACGTCTTTGTCGGCTTCGATTTCTTTCTTGCCGTCCTCAAAGGAAGCTGTGGTATGTATCTTGATGATACGCTCGGTAATCAACACGGTCTGCCCGTCGTCCTCAATGTCCTTGTGTTCTGCTACTTTGACGGGTTCTTTTGGATTGCTTAAATCGTATAATTCTTCAAAGGTTACAAGGTTCTTGCCACCTAAAGCAGACGCATTGAATGTATAGGCAATCTCAACTTTCATTTCTTCATCATCAGCAACAAAGGTATAGTCGTTTTCTACACGCTTGCCGTCAATGATAAGTTCGGCGTTTTCGTCCTTAATCATCTGCCAGCCTTTCAACTGATACTTTGTACCTTTCACAAGTCCGTCTAATTTGACGGTATCAATGATTGTTACCTCTTTGCCTGCAATGATTGACTTTTCGCCGTCCTTGCTGGTCGCTGTGGTATGGATTGAGATTTCTTTTTCGTATTCGTCGGTCAATGTTCCTAAATCAACGGTTACTTTGTTTCTGGAAATCACAATCTCAAACGGTGGAATAAGGGTAAAGCCTTTATTAGAAGAACATCTCAATTCTTCAATGATGTAGGTATCGTATAATAACGCACTTTTGCTGTCGTCTGGTTCAGAAGTCCCAAACCATACGCCGTCCTCACTGGTCTTGCCCTCGTTGGTGTTATGTTTGTGAGAAGCCCAGTCCGAAGATGTAGAGAACTGCCCGTTGTCGTCCGTTACGATAATATGGCTTTCGCCCGTCGTCTTGCTTGTGATCCTAAAGGGAACATCAGCAAGACGCTTGTGCGTACCTGCTCCAATCTTCACGCCCTCTAAGTCGCCACGCTTAATCTGATTGTAAATAGAATGGGCTTCGTCGGTTAAATCCACGATTTTCCCATTCTCTGTGATTGAAAACTCAATCGCTTTTGCACCGTCTGTCAAGTAGCCCTCTGGTGCTTCGCTTTCTTCGATACGGTATTTTCCATGTGGTAGCAAATCAGCAGAAGTAGAAGCCACGCCCTCAATGTCCGTATGAATGGTCTTTACGACTTCATTTTTCTTGTATAGCTTTCCCTCAACCAATACGGCATTGTCATTTAAGGAAATGATTTCAAAAGCAGTATCTTTCAAAGTCGCTCCGCCTTGTGCTTTCGTATCTTTCGTTTCTAAATCATGTTTCTGGATTTTGACACCGCCACGGATAACCTTGTCCGATACGGAAAACTGATTGCTTCCAGTCAGTACGGCAAGGTCGCCGTCCTCGCTAATCTGTGTTAAGTACATTCCTTTGATTTGCTCCTCACTGCCGTTTGCCTGCATATATGCACCGTCTAATAAATAACCGTCGGGTGCTTTGACTTCCTCTACAGTCAATGTTCCAAGTGGAAGTACGGCGTTGCCGTCCTGCATATAGAAGCTGTCGCCAGCGACTTTGTAAGCGTCGGCTAAACGGGTAACATAATGGATTGTACCGTCGCTGTCTTTTTCAGCGATTGTCTTTGTCGTCCATGTACGAGTTGGTTCAGCAGGAAGATTATCTTTGTTGTAGTAACCAGCGTAATATTTCCATGTGAACTCTGCACCCTCTAAAGTAGCGTCGCCCTGCGGATTGCTTTTCTGTGTTTCCATATCAATTTTGAAAAGCTCAATCAAGGTATCGCTAACTTTTGGCGTATCAGCTACTTTCAAAGTGGCTGTTTTTCCTGCTTCAACTTTTAGGGAATACACGGTAGTATCTACCTTGTAGCCAGTTGGTGCAGATAATTCTTTGATATAGACTGTGCCAGCCTTTACTTCTACGGTTTCGGTATTGCCTTTACTATCTGTCGTAAGAGTGGCAAGCTGGTTTGTGCAGTCCTTATCAGAAAAGATACCATACGTCGCACCAGCGATTGTATAATTTCCGTTGCCGTCTGTAATGCTGGTGTTGGTGGAACTCTTTTGTAGGGTAGCGTTACCTACATTGAGGTTCGCCCAGAACTGTCCCAATTCCTGCCCCTCGCCAGAGTAGATATAACCGCCACATTCATAGCGTCCTTTATTTGCTTTGACAAAGGCTTTTGCTCCTGCGAATACTTCGTCCTGCGTTGCCTTTGGTATTTCATCATGGGAAGCTCGCACGTTATCGCACTGCCAGCCAAGATGTACGCTCAATCTTTGCCAGACAACCAACTGTCTTAAAAAGTAAGCGTGATTACTGCTTAAACCGCCGTGGCTGTCCGTGTATTGTTTGACATATTCAATGGATAAGGCAACGTCGGCTATCTGGTCGGCACTCATGCGTGTGCTTGCGTCAGCCCTTGTCTTATATCCATTTCTAAAGTCTGTGTTAATGTCAATACAGTATGCGTCCTCGCCGTCAACGGTCAAATGTCCCTCGTTAAAGGTTGAACCGATAGAACCGTCATTCATTACTTTTTCAACGATACCGACACGTTCATTCGATTGTGTCCAGTATTGCTTACTTTCTGCATGAACAACGGTACTCGGCAAGGCGGTAACGATAGTCGCAAAGGCTAAGAAGCCCGTACATAATCGCTTTAATATCTTTTTCATAATTCTTAATGCTCCTTTCATTTTGGGTAATAAAATAGCCGTCCACTAGGAACGGCTGGAAATAGAAAAGGAACGTCATTTTAGACGTTCCATAATCTATCAATCATTTAATTTTTTCTTGTTTCAATACTGATGTGCTGTACCTTATCTTTGCAAATCTAGGGAATAGGACGTATCAAGGCTCATTCATTCGTAGTAAAATCGTAGTAATTTGATGTTTTTATTCCCTTGTAAATGCTGATAGATACAGTGTTTTAGGGGATAATCAGATTTTTAGTGGTTTTTTATAATAAAAAATCATTTTTCTTCCCCTACAGCAGCAATAAATATTCACTCCACCGCTCCTCTCTGATCGGCATCGGCTAATGATTATCAAAATACAAAACGAGAGCCGGTGCGATATGATTCCAGCGATCCAAAAACTCATAATGCGTAAGATGTCCGCTGTGAATCAGTTTTTTTGCCTGTGCATGATAATTATAATACAACAAAATCACCTCTCCCTTAGCATAACTGAAAATCCCTCACCTATGCACAAAAATAAGCACTTGACATAAAATAAGCAGAGGCGATTTTCATGTATCAAAGGCACACACTGTTATTCTATGAACCGATAACACCGAAACAATATCTTGATACGGTATTAGACGCATATCCGTACGATATCGATCCTTCCCTGGTCTATACGCTATTGACCAAGATCCCCTATCCTCACCCTTCACTGCTTACCTTTATTGACTTTATCCGCAGTGCGGAAAAATACTTGATTGCGCAGGGAAAACAGGAGCCAAGACTGCAGCAGTTGTATGCGGCAATGTGCACTCTTTCTCAACGCAATGCCGCTGTTCTCCATACGCATCAATTTCATTTTGACTGCATCCTCACTGTAACGCACTGTCCGCTTGCGCATCCTTACACGTATTTACCGTATGACAAAATACCGATGATCGATCAAATTTTGATCAACCGACGGACACAAATCACCCTTTCAAAACAGAAAAGTGCTCCGATATCCTATGATGACTGCTTTCCCTTTCATTCTCTTTCCATTGATTCAAGCCACTATCTCGCTCTATCGATTCAATCGGCACAGCTTCAGGGTCTGATACTGCTGCCGAAATCACTTGCCTGTTATATAACGGCAATTTCCTCGCTCTATTCCTTAAATTCCAAGCCTGCTCATCATAATTTTCTTTTATTATACGGCATTCAAATGCCGAATTCACAAAATGTCATCACCTATGATCGTAACTATAAGCAGCTGATCGGCTGCAGTATCAAGCAGACAGAGGACACCTATTCCTTAGATGAATGTCTGAATATGATTGCGGCAATGATTTCAATCATCAAGCTGAAGCAGCAGGATTATGTGACCGCCTCGGCAATGCTTGAGCTGGCCTTACAGGATCAGCGCCACGGCATACTTATGTGCGCGGATTCCGATCAGATACAGAGCACCTTTACCGATGCCTGTATCAGCTATTTTCACAAGCACGGCCTTCCTTATCAGGCAGTATTTGAAAACTACAGTATCTTACATCTCTTAGATGAAGCCGTATATGCGAGCGGTATGCAAATCGGCTCCTATATTCATACTGCTTCCTTAAGCAAAGAAAGCATTCTTGAAAAGCTGATAGCGGCGGTATTGATCAACGAACAGACGAAAAATACCCATCTGTTGATGCCGCTCACTACCTATGAACATAGCTGCAGTTTTCATAAGGTCCATGTACTGTGTATGTTGGAACAAGGCGCTAAACAACAGCTGACGCTGATTCAATCATTAGCGGAATTAGAACAATATCAATTAAAGCATGAATTGTTTATCGGCCGCAAGCTGAACGAACAGCGATATCAATTATGGAAAAGCATCTGTAAAGTCTTGTTTTTGAACAATACATTGATTGTGAAAATCACATTATCCAAACGAAGAACTGCCTCTGTTCAAATGAAAAAGATAATTCAACAGCTGATTGTCCTGATTGAGCGACAGTATGATATGTAAAGCTTATCAAACAGAGAAACAAGCAGGAAAAGTCATTGCACAAAAAGAAAAAAAACGGTATACTATACTCACTTGGAGGTATTTTATGGAGAGTAAAACAGTACTGGATGAACAAGGAATGCGCCGTTCCTTAACCAGAATTGCCCATGAAATCATTGAGCATAATAAAGGCATTGATAATATTATACTGGTGGGTATTCAAACAAGAGGAATTCCGTTAGCCAAACGACTTGCGGAAATCATAAAAACAGTAGAAGGAAATGAAATTCCCGTATATGCGCTTGATATTTCACGCTTTCGTGATGATTTGGAAAATCGCTGTCCGTTAAAAACAGAATTACCGGTAAAGGATAAAAAGGTCATATTGGTAGATGACGTATTATTTCGCGGAAGGACGGTAAGAGCCGCAATGGATGCGATCATGTATA
Source organism: Erysipelotrichales bacterium (assembly GCA_910576855.1). Taxonomy (GTDB): domain Bacteria; phylum Bacillota_I; class Bacilli_A; order Erysipelotrichales; family Erysipelotrichaceae; genus C-19. The sequence continues at coordinate 35,792 of CAJTJP010000017.1, read as the reverse complement.
CCGGCAGAGCTAAAGAAATACAGCTGGCAGTGCTAGTCGATCGAGGCCATCGTGAATTACCGATTCGCGCTGACTATATCGGTAAAAATATTCCTTCTTCATTACAGGAAAGCGTAAGCGTCAAGCTGAAGGAAACCGATCGAATCGACAGCGTTGATATTTTAAAATAGAAAGGAAAAAGCGCATATCTTGCGCTTACATAACAATATGAATTTAACATTTGATAAGCAATATGTATTGGACTTTGCGCAGCGTCTATTAACGATTGACAGTCCCAGCAGCTATACGAAAAAAGCTGCGGAAATGCTTCAACAGGAAGCAGAAGCATTGGGCTATTCGACTTACTTTAATCAAAAGGGCAACCTATATATCAATGTTTCCGGTGAAAACAGCGAAGAAACGATTGCGTTGACAGCGCACTTTGATACATTGGGGCTGATGGTTCGCTCAATCAAAAGCGATGGAAAGCTTGCGGTTACGAAAATCGGCGGTCCTTTGATGCCGACGCTTGACGGTGAATATTGCCGCATTTATACAAGAACGGGAAACTGTTATAAGGGCACGGTTTTATCTACATCCTGTGCCGCTCATGTATATAAGGACAGTGCTGATCTGGTGCGTGACGAGGAGCATATGGAAGTACGCATCGATGAGCTTGTCAACAGTGCAGAGAATGTCAAAAAACTCGGAATCGAGAACGGTGATATCATTGCGATCGATCCTAAGGTTGAAATATTAGAAAACGGCTTTATAAAATCACGCTTCTTAGATGATAAAATTTCAGTGAGCGCAATTATGGGTGTTTTACATGCCCTGTCAACAGCGAATCAAAAACCGAAATGCAACATCCTGATCATGCTTACCTCTTTTGAGGAGGTCGGACACGGCGGCTGTTGGGTGCCTGAAGGAGTGTCTGAGGTGCTTGCCGTAGATATGGGCTGCATCGGTTTGGATCTAAGCTGCAGCGAACAGGATGTGTCGATTTGCGCAAAGGACTCCGGCGGACCGTATGATTACGAAATGACCTCGAAGCTGATTGCTTTGGCAAAGGAGCTAAAGCTAAGCTATGCGGTTGATATTTATCCGTTTTATCGCTCCGATGTTACGGCTGCCCTGCATGCCGGCAATGATATTCGCGGTGCACTGATCGGACCGGGTGTTCACGCAAGTCATGGCATGGAGCGTACGCATTATCGCGCAGTAGAACAGACAATGCGGCTTATCGCTGCTTATATCTGCACAAAATAACCGAAAACGTATGAAAGCCATACGTTTTTTTTCATACTGATTGCTTTTGAAACATAATCTTTAATGAGGTGATAGTATGATTCTGCACACATTCCTATTAATATTCACAGCCGAAATGGCCGATAAAACACAACTGATGATTATGACGCTGACAAACAAATATAAGCTTCGTGAGGTCATTCTCGGCATGATATGCGGTGTTTTACTCATATCGGCGCTTTCGGTATTGACCGGTGATCTTATCGGTACCCTTATCCCCTTGGCCTTAGTAAAGCTATGTGCCGCCGCAATCTTCTTGATCTACGGATTGTTGAACCTAAAACCTGCCAAGGAAGAGGATGCCCATTCCTATCAATTTCATATTCCGACCCTTGCCATCGCCTTTACCTTTTTGATTGCCGAGCTCGGTGATAAGACACAATTAGCGACCGTGGCCTTTGCCGCAGATCATATGGAGCACCATCTTGCTGTTTTTCTCGGTGCATCCCTGGGCTTGATTGCCGCAAATCTGATCGGTATCTTTGCCGGAAAGCTTCTGTTGTCACATATCAATGAGGATGTGGTAAAGGTGGTCTCATCGTTTATTTTCTTCGGCTTCGGCTCATTGAATATTTTTGAGGTATTCGGTGCCGATACGCTTATCATATGGATTTACAGCACGGTATTGATCTCATTGGCCTATATATATTATACAAGAAGCCGCAGAATACAATAAGCTCAACCGGATTTACGGCTTTTTATGCTTAAGCTGATAGCTGATGAACAATCAGCTTTTTTATTACTTGCATCAGCCGCTGTTTTTTGATACCATTATGCGAAAGAGAGGAAGTGCAGCTATGCGATGTGATTATCATGTACATTCAGCCTTCAGTGACGACAGTGTATATCCGATGGAGGAAGTTGTAAAAAAAGCAGTTTCACTCGGATTAGATGAAATTTGTTTTTGTGAACATACCGACTTTGGAATGAAACCGAATCAAATTTGCGATTATCCGGCCTTTTTCGCTGAAATCAAGCGCTGTCAAGAGCTGTATCAGCATCAGCTTACGATAAAAGCCGGCGCTGAATTCGGAATGCAGGTTCATACGATTTCCGAGTTTGAAAAGGTTTATCATTCCCATACCTTTGATTTTGTCCTCTTATCATGTCATCAGGTAGATAATAAGGAATTTTGGAATCAAGATTTTCAAAGCGGTAAAACACAGGAACAATATAATAATGCATATTATGAGGAAATCTATCAGGTCATGAAGCGCTATCACAACTACAGCGTGCTTGCACACCTGGATGCCATTAAGCGAGACGATCGCTGCGGCATTTATCCGTTTGCCAAATCCAAGCATCAAATTGAAAAGATTCTGCGCTTGGCGATTCAGGAACAAAAGGGTATCGAAGTGAATACCTCTAGCTTTCGCTATGGGCTACCCGATCTTACTCCGTGTCGTGAGATTTTATCACTGTATTATGAGCTGGGCGGTCGTATCATTACCCTTGGCTCCGATTCGCACAAGGAAGAGCATTTAGCGGCGCATTTCGATGAAGTCATTGCCGCATTGAAATCCATCGGCTATCGCGAATATTGTACCTTTGATAAAATGCGTCCGACCTTTCATCCGCTTCCTTAACAGCTTAGTTTTCCACAGACTGTGGAAAACTTTTATTATCCACAATGCCATTTTCTCTATCAGCGTGTCTAACCCTTTATTTAAGCCGTTTTTCAACATTTCAGCCTAAGTTATCCACAAAATGTGGATAACTTTATATGATTATTGGGGAAAACTCAAACTTTTGTATCGCTGAAATTGTACAAAAAAACCTCGAATTCGAGGCATTTTTACAATTATTTTATTTGTTTTTCCACATTTGATAATTCATAAAAGTCTTGGAAACTCATATCCTTTCGCTTCAGCCGATACGCAAAGAATTCCTTTAACAGTGTATAAATGACTGCGAACAACGGAACACCGATAAACATACCGATAATACCGAAAATACCGCCGCCGACACATACCGCAAACAAAATCCAAAGGCTCGGCAGACCGAGCTTATCACCGAGAATCAGCGGTCCTAAAATATTACCGTCAAACTGCTGCAGCAACAAGATAAAGATTGCGAAGTAAACAGCGTCGATCGGGTGAATCAGCAGCAACAGGAATATACCGGGCACCGCACCGATAAAGGGACCGAACACCGGTATCATATTCGTAACACCGACAATGACCGCCAACAACAGGGCATAGGGCAGCTGCAGAATACTCATTCCGATATAGCACAGAATACCGATGATACAGGAATCGATTGCCTTACCGATAATAAAGTTATTAAAGATTGCGGCTGAGGTTTCACTGATATGCAGCAAATATCCTGCCGTATCATTCGGGAAAATCGCATACACGGCGATTCGTAAGTGCCTGCAGAGCTTTTCCTTATCCATCATCATATACAATGCCGACATGATTCCCAATACGAGATTCAACAGCATATTCATAAAGCTGTAGGACATGCGTGCCATCTGCGGCAATGCGTCACTAACAAATTCTGTCAAGCGATTAAAGATATCGCGATCACCGAAAAATTTCTGAATCTCTTCGGCATCGATATTATTTTCGGCAATGACTTCATCAAGAAAAACTTGGAAATCCTTTACATATTTCGGAAAAGAATCTACAAGTGATACGACACTGCTGATTAATTGAGGAATCAGCAAGCAGAAAAATAAGGTAACGGCACCGATTCCGATAATCAAGGCACTGATTGCCGCAATCGTTCGTTTATGTCCCTGTCTGATATTCCAGTTTTTAAGCACCTTTGTTTCAATCAGCATCATCGGTTTATTCAAGATAAAAGCAATTCCGAAGCCTAAAATAAACGGTGATAATAAAGATATTAAATGAGAGACAAAGCCTTTTAGGGCTTCCATATTATAGAATGAAAAAAAGATGATAACTGTGATTATCGCTACACTGACATACGTAACAATCTTTTTTTTCATTCCGTCATCAAAATGAAGTTTCAAAGCACCTACCTCCTGTTCCCAATATTTTACCATGACTTGATATGAAAGAACAAGAAAATCTTATTTTTTCATTTGCTTAATTCTATCGAGCAGTTCTTGATAAACCTCCCCCTCAGAAAAACCCTGTATTTCCTTACGCAGGGAATAAGCATTTTGACTGACAGTGAGAATCACCGGCACTTGAGTATGCTTAAATAAGTTACGCTTTGCGGTATGAGTGAACCAGTTGAGGTCATTGAGAAAAACTTCGGGATCGTCTAAATGATAAAAACGCATGATCGCACCAATTTCCTCATTCCATATGCTTCCGTCAAGATAGCGATTTAAAAACTGATTCATTGTGAGGTCTCTGCCGATGTGATCGACCAAGTAATCATGATAAAACCATTTCATCGGATCCTGTTGATGATCCGTAAGTTCAGCACTCGGAGGTACGCTGAAACGAATTGTTCCGTTGATTCGCTCAGGCAGTAAATTTACGGGAACCGTTTCTTTATTAAAATGCTGATTTAAAGCATGTGATAAATCAAAAAGCTGTACCTTTGTCAAATCACCCAGAATATCGATTGCGCCTATTGCATCACCGTATAAGGTACAATAGCCTAGTGCATTTTCCACCTTATTGCCGTTATTGACAACAACACCCTTATGAATCGCAGCGAAGGTTGACAACAAGTGTCCTCTGATACGAGCTTGAACATTCTCCTTTACAAGACCTTCACAGCTTGGATATCCATATTGCATCAACACCTCATCTGTGGCCTCTGTAAGCGATGTGATGCTTCCTTCGTGATATTCGATTGCCAGTGCATCAGCCAATGCCCGGGCATTTTGTTTTGTCTGTTCACTGTTATGGTGGCTGCTCATACCATAGCCGATGACACGCTCATTTCCTAACGCATATACAAGCAATGCAGCTGAAACACTGGAATCAAGACCGCCGCTTAAGCCGACGATCCAGCGACTTTTTCCGCCCAAAATCTGTTGATCAAAGCTTTTGACTGCCTCACCCATCAGCTTTAACAATGAGCGTTTTTGTCGCTTTGCATCGCTTGGCTTTTGGTCAGTATCGACAAGCTGACAGCCTGCTTCTCCGTACGGCATTTGCCATACGCATTTATTTTGATGATAAACGGCACTGCCGCCCTCCATCATCACTACTCTTTTGCCTTCGTTCTGCATTCCGACCGCATTCACATAAATCACATTGCCTGTAAGCTTTTGCTCATGATGAATATCAAAGGGACGCGCATCAAGATTGATATTCCAATCCGTATCTTGAACCTCATTTCCGAAATTCACTTCCATTGTATGCCCTTGAAACAGGATGGAGCGATGAATCGGCAATGAGGAATACATCTCCTCACTCACAAACGCTGTGCTTTGTTTCTCCTTTACCCGCATAATAAGCTCGCCTTGATAGGCAAAAAAAGCGCAGTTGAATAATTGTCTGCCGCGATATTTGATATTGCCCCATACGATTGCGATATCCTGACTCATTTCTTTCAGCTTATCATTAAAGCTGTCAACATAGCGACAGTAATCAGCATCCTTAAAATGTTCACCGCCGTATACGCCGTTAATACAGCTTTGCGGAAATACGATCATATCGGCATGATCCTTTTTTGCCTGTTCGATCTGTTCCTTGATATATGCGAAATTTTCGGCACAATGTCCGCCCTTTACTTCCATCGTTACGATTGCGATTCTCATAAAATCACTCCTATCATCACCCATTATTTTACCACAAATACAGGTGATTCAGTAGTTGTTCTTGAACATTTGTCCGTTGTTCTTTATAATGTTGGTAAAGAAGGTGTAAAAATGAGTCAAATATTAGAAGGTAATATATCGGTAAAGGCAGCCCTAACGGCGAATCAAAGAGTGATTCAACAAATTATGGTTGAAAAAAAGCGCTACAGTCGTGATACGCGCTTTATATTGAAGCAGGCATTACAGCGCAATATCAAAATCAATGAATGCGCAAGGGCAGACATTGATGCATTAGCGAGCGGAAAAACACACGGCGGGATGATTGCGATATGTGAGGAGCGAAGCTATCAAAGCTTAAGCGATTATGAAACAAAGGAAAATGCCTTTTTAGCACTGTTGGAAGGAATCGAGGACCCCTTTAATTTCGGGTACGTCATCAGAGCCTTATATGCGGCAGGATGTGAGGGAATTATTGTTCCGCCGCGTAATTGGAACAGCGCAGCAGGTGTCGTTACAAAAGCAAGTGCCGGCGCAAGTGAATATATGAATATGATCATTGCGCATGATTTAAAGGAAACGGTTGATGTCTGTAAGAAGCAGCAGTTTTCAATCGTATGTGCGCTGAGGAGTGCGCATTCCTTAAATGTATATGATTATACGTTTCCTAGGAAAATGATTTTAGCGATCGGCGGCGAGCTTCGCGGCTTATCTAAGGTCGTTATTGAGGCAAGCGATCAGGATATTTATATTCCCTATGCGAATGATTTCCGCAATGCGATGACAGCCGCCGGCAGTGCCGCAATTTTAGGCTTTGAGCGATTACGACAACAATTGAAACAGAAAACACTGTAAATGATCAGAGGGATTCTGAACCATCACAGTGTTTTTTTTAATCTGCGAATAAATAACCGCAAAAGATATAGATCATATTGATATAAAATGCGTCAACCCCAAAAAAATCAAAGGCGTCCTTCATCAGCGGCAGCGTGAAATACCCCATCTGCATCAGCATCAGCAATACCATGACAAGGATTGCCAGCACCTTTTTAAACACCGCCGGATTTCTGCGCTTGCGGCTTTTATTTAACACCATGCCGAACAGAAACAGGGAACAAACGATCAAAAAGGTCAAAAGTGTCGGCGTGAAGGAAAACGTAAAGAAGCGATTGATCAGCTTTACCGCCAATGCGGAAAACAGAATAATCAGAAACGGAATTCCGAGACGTTTCGTATCCTCCATACTATGCTTCCTCAATCGTTACCGATGTCATCACATCACCGTTTTTCATACGGCGAACCTCATCAAGACCGTCAATTACCTTGCCAAATACCGTATGAACACCATCTAAATGCGGCTGCGGATCATGGCAGATAAAGAATTGACAGCACCCTGTATCCTTACCGCGATGCGCCATTGATAAGCTTCCGCTTTCATGACGATACGGATTGCCCTTGGTTTCACACGGAATCGTATAACCGAGATCACCGGTACCGTCACCGTTGGGACATCCGCCTTGAGAAACAAAATGCGGAATTACACGATGGAAGGTTTTCCCGTTGTAATAGCCTTGCTTCACCAGCTTCACAAAATTCTCCACCGTTTTCGGCGCTTCATTTGGATACAGCTCAAATTGAATCACTGCACCGTTTTCCATTTCAATAGAACCTAAAATTTTCATCATATTTTCCTCCTATACAAGTAATATCATTTCCTTACTGTTGATAAATCGAATTCGGCGATTTCTGAATATTTCATTGCCTAAAATACCGTCTAAAGGCAGATTCGCGAATATATCGGTTTCACCGGTATGCACATAGTTCAAACGTATATGTGCTTTATACAAATACAGATCGAGTCGTTTGATCAGCTGTATGCTCATTTCCTCAATGCCGTGTACCCCATACCCGTACATTTCCACATTTTCACTCAGCTCATAGCCATACTCCTGCATGCGACTTTTATTGACCCAGCCGCAGCGTGCACCGGTATCCAAGCCCATTTTTAACACATTTCCCTTTTCATCCTTTACCAGCAATAACGGGAACAGTGCTTTTACCATATTCGGATAAGCGAAGGAATAACGATTTTCTAATACCTTAAACACCTTTGCGACATCATCGATTTCAAAATCAAGCTGTGATAAAATATCCCATCCGATGATACCGTCAAATAAATAAAAGCCTTTATTCGTAAGCGATAATCGAGGTGCCTGAAGCGAAATCACCGGAAATCGAAACAGTGAGAGCGGACCGATTGAAAACTCCTCAATGACATAGGCCTGCATTTGTTTCTTGGTTCCGCCGATTGAGCTGATGGAAAGCTTGGAGCCTAAAAGATCGGCATTGATCTCTGTTAATATTTCCTGTCGTACTCCCGAAATTTGAGCTCCGGTATCAAGCACGAAACGAAGCTTACGGCTGCCGACCGTCACCGGAACCATATACAAACCGGTAAAGCTGCGCTTAAACGGAAGCTGAAATACTTTTTTCTCCATCGTATAAAAGATTCTGTCACTGTTATAATTGATATCATGATAAATACGATCTTGGGTATACACAGCAACCTGTTTGTGCATCTCTGCGCGCATTTGTGCGATGGATTCTTCGCTTAATACTGTTTCCTTTGTCGTTGTTGTTTTACATTGACGAAGCAGCAGCATACTTATCACCTCAGGCTTTTATTATACCATATCTGATGCTTTTCTGTTATAATAGTTTACATAAAAAAAACGAAATAAAGGAGAAGCCTATGAAAACAAATGAAGCAAAACTGGTGATGCAGAGTATGCAGGGAGGAGTTCATCATCCGACGGCAAGCGGTGACGGCTACTGGGTCGGCTTTGACGGCAAGGGCCGTATTCCGATGGGTGTCGGCGGTATCACCTATAATTTTAAAATCGGTGACTGTTGCATGGATATCGTCGGCGATCATATTGAACCCGGTGTCTCAATAAAAAACAGTGATGCGAAAGAAAATTGCGCATTTATGGCATTTTCCTGCATCGGCAATGAGGCAATTGTCATAAGCGGAGATGCGAAAGGAAGCAAGGGCTTTATTACCGGCAAGCACGGCGGTATCAATCATGTGATTGCTTACTTCGATCAAGCGGTATTGGAAAAGCTGAATGTCAATGACCGCATTGCGATCAAAGCATACGGACAGGGCTGTAAGCTGCTTGATTATCCGGATATCACCGTTATGAATATCGATCCCACCCTCTTACATCAGCTGAATATCGTTGAAAACGGTGATAACACCTTGCGTGTTCCCGTTACACATATCATTCCCGCTCATTTAATGGGCAGCGGTATCGGTGAAACAACTTTGATGAACGGTGATTATGATATCATGACACAGGATAAGGAAAGCAATCAAAAATATCAATTAGAAACGCTTCGCTTCGGCGATCTTGTTTATATCGATAATCATGATTGTACCAACGGTGCTCATTATCGAACAGACAGCGCCACTGTCGGAGTAATCGTACACAGCGATTCATATACAAGCGGACACGGTCCCGGTGTCTGTGTTATCATGACCGGCCGCAAATCGACACTTCAGCCGCAAATCGATAAGCATGCGAATATCGCCGATATCTTATTAAAAGAGAAATAAAAAGTAAGGCAGTCCTTCAAATGAAGGGAACTGCCTTTTAATTAAAGCTCATTGATCAAGGTTAAAATACTCTTGATAGACAACAGACGATCGTCTACCTCTTTGGCACGATGATGCTTCAAAATATCGATTGCCGTATTCTGCATTGCAGGGAACGCACTTCTTGTTAGCTGATTCGCATAGATGACGATATTAATGCCGTGCTGAGCCAATTCTTCCTCTGTCACGGTATTAAATGAAGTCGGAACGACAATAATCGGTGTTGTTTGATCGCTCTTTCTGAATTCATCACAGAACGCAAAGATTTCATCTGCATCCTTTTTACGGGAATGTATCATAATACCGTCTGCGCCGGCCTTCACATACGCATAGGCACGATCTAACGCATCCTGCATTCCCTTTTCTAAAATCAAGCTTTCGATACGGGCAATGATCATAAAATCATCGCTCAACTGAACATTTTTACCGGCTGAGATTTTAGCACAGAAGTTTTCGATCGTATCCTGTGTCTGCGCAACCTCATTACCGAACAGCGAATTTTTCTTTAAGCCGGTCTTATCCTCAATAATAATTGCGGAAACACCCATACGCTCTAAAGTTCTGACATTATAGACAAAGTGCTCGATCAAGCCGCCGGTATCACCGTCTAAAATGATCGGCTTTGTCGAAACATCCATTACATCATCAATCGTTCTGATTCGACTTGACATATCGACAAGCTCAATATCAGGCTTGCCCTTAGCGGTAGAATCGCAAAGACTGCTGATCCACATCGCATCGAATTGATCCAATTCCCCTTCATGTTCAACAATCGTTTTTTCCGCAATCAGCGCAGTGATACCGCTGTGTACCTCTAATGCCTTAACAATCGGACGAAGCTGAAGCAACTGTTTTAAACGTTTACGACGAAATTCCGGCATACTCAGTTTTTCACGCATTCTATTGTCAATACGCTTGACTCCTTCACTTCTCGTATAAGGAACCTCGATCAGGGTACCGCCCCATTCCTTCAATATCTCAATAACTTCCTCACGTACTGATTTCTGTTCATTGTCCTTCCAATTATCACCGTGTACGACATAATCGGGACGATATTTTAATAAATTCTCACGATAAGAAACACTTTTCTGATCGACGATTTCATCAATTTCCGCAATACCCTCAAGCATCTGTTTACGCATCTCAAAGCTGATCGTCGGAAAGCGATCAAATTTTACTAAAGCTTCATCGCTCATGACTCCGGCAATCAGTCTTCCGTATTTTTTCGCTTCCTTGATAATATTCATATGTCCCTCATGCAGGACATCGGTTGTAAAGCATGTATAAACTGTTTTCATCTTATTCTCCTTTTACTGTAGCCATAAAAGACTGCTTATTCATAACGGCACTTTCCTTCGGACGCCCTAAATCCTCTCTGGCACCTAACGCTACCTTGACCTCAATCATGATCGGGCCTTTATTGTTTCGTGCCTGTTTAAGCGCAGCTGTAAGCTCATCAGCGCTTGCGGCACAATACACATGGGCATAGCCGAATACCTTCGCGGTATCCGCAAACGAAGTATTCTGACAATTTGTCGGCATTCCGCCTACCGATTCATGCGCATTGTTGTTTAAAATAATATGACATAAATTATCAGTACGCATATTTGCGATAAAATCCATCGAACCCATGTGCATCAAGGCTGCGCCATCGCCGTCAATACAGAATACTCTGCGATTTGGATTGACTGCGGCAACTCCCTGTGCGATCATTGAGGCATGTCCCATCGAACCGACAGTAAGAAATAACTGCTTATGTTCCCCGTACAGTGCGTTGCTTTGTTCATAAGCCTCGCGTGAAATTTTACCGGTCGTCGTGATATACAAATCACTTGACTGCTTCTGCGCAAGAATCGTCTGAATTGCGTCCTCGCGCTTAAAGGTGAAACCGTTGTCCTGATCAAATTTCTGTTCATTTTTCAATGCGCCTTTTTTTATCACAAACGCAAACTGCTTATTTGCGGATAAACAATCTTTTGCACGATTTAACAGGCTTTGATATGCTTCCTGATCCGTTTCCTTATCAATCAGTGCATATTCAATGCCCAACAGCTCTAATAAAGGACATGTGATTTCCCCTTGAAAAATATGCTGAGGCTCATCCTTTTGATTCGGTTCCCCGCGATAACCGATCAAAAACAGCATCGGAATATCATAAACCTTTTGATGAATCAAGCTCGCAATCGGATTTAACGCATTGCCCATACCGCTGTTTTGCATATACACACAGCTGATCTGTTCACTGCCTAAATAATATCCGGCCGCAAGCGCAACAGCTGCTCCCTCATTGACCGGCACCATATGCTGCTTATTTGTTTCATGCAGATTCAAATAATCGCATAAGGGCTTTAATACGGAATCAGGAACACCGATAAAGTGTTTGATATTCAATGCGTGAATTCCGTTGATAAAATTTTTGATTTCCATTTATTTCACCTCATTAAAATATGCTTCTAACAGCTTGATAAAGCGATCGACATCCGCATCACTGATTTCACCGATATTTCCGATACGAAATGCATCATACTGCGGCAGCTTCCCGCTGTACAACAAATAGTCGTTGTCTTTGAAATAATCATAGAAATCACTGAATACAAAGCCTTCCTTACATAAATAAGTAGTGATGACCGGTGATTGATCGCTGTAAGGAACCAAGGTTTCAAAGCCATGCTTCAGCATCGCTTCACGAATTCTTTTTTGAATCATTAAATATCGCTCATATCTTGCCGCAATACCACCGCTTTCTGTCAGCTCGCCGATTGCTTGCTTCAACGCTCGTAATACATGTGTCGGTGAAGTGAAGCGAAAGGAACCGTTACCCTTTTCCATCGTTTGATATTGCGCATATAAATCTAATGACAATGACGGACAGATGCCTTCACACTGATCCAAATGTGATCGCTTCGCATAGATCAGCGCCAATCCCGGTACACCGTGCAGACATTTATTGGCACTGGTAATCAAATAATCAACATCCAATTCATCTAATGACATCGGCAAACTCGCAAAGCTGCTCATCGCATCTACGATACTGATTTTTTGATAACGATGAATCAATTCCTGAATGCTTTTAATATCATTTAATACACCCGCAGTTGTTTCACTGTGAACATAAGCAACATGAGTAATATCCTTACGGGCAATTTGTGCTTCGATCTCACTCAGCGGTAATTGATAAAGCATTGAATATGATGCGATATCATAAGGCACCTTTGCCGCTTTACAGATTTGTTCCATACGCTCACCGTAAGCACCGTTAGACAAAATCAATACCTTTTCATTTTGTTTTACCACGCTCGTTAAAACGCTCTCTACACCATAGGTACCCGAGCCCTGTAATAACACGCATGTATAAACAGCTTCATTCGCATTTGCGAGCTGTAACAGCGTTTGACGAACCTCCTGTACCAAATTCTGATACTCGCTGTCACGTGTGCCCATATCAATCAACATCGCTTCCTTAACGCTTTTGCTTGTTGTTAACGGCCCCGGTGTCAACAATACCTTTTGTGCTGTATTCATACAATCCTCCTAATTCTTCATTCATGAACCTTTTCTGTTTATTGTTCATTAACTTATATTTTATCACTCTTTATGAACGATTACAACCTTATTTCAAGTTCATTTTGTCCATAAACACAAACTTTTCGTTTATAAGCATACAAAACCGCTTTCAATTTATTGTTTCATATAACGATAAAGAATGCGCATACTAACAGTAAGCAATTCCGCAGGAACTGCCGATATTTGCCTGCATTGTGAACAATTGAAAAAGTAATAATATAAGATACATTATTTATTATCAAAAAATAATGGCTTTTAGATAAAAACAGTTTCTTTTTCGACTGAAATTTGATATAATTCACATGACAGGGGACGGAAAAGAGGAATAAAAGTGAAAGACAAGACCCAGATTACAGGCTGGATCATTCTTTTCTTGATAGCTTCCGGATTTTTTGGATTCAGTGCAGCATGGATATTCGATGGGAAAACAACGTTATCCTACTGGATGCTCGCTGCGTCACTTACAGCTTGCTGCTTCTTATGTCTGCTGTTCGTTTTTCGCTTTATGATGAAAAGAGCGCAAAAACAAGCACTGTGGGCAATGCTGAAACGCGGTTGCTTTCACGAGGTCGATCGCCAAATCGATGAAGGCAGCAAAGCGATGAAGCAGCTATGGGAATTAAAAATGCTCGCCTGCTTTCACAGCGGAAATAAAGCGGGCTTTGAGCATCTGTATAAAAGCTATATGAATGAAATCAATGAATGCAAAACATTAGGCAGCTATATGCTTTGTGTCCTGCATGAATTGCTTGATGCGATGTCCCATGATAAACCGCCGGCAGTATTCTTAAAGAATGATGCAAAAAAACGCGCATATATCAAACAGCGTGATTATCAACTGTATTATCAAATTCAGACAGGTATTCAGGAATATTACGGATCGCAAAAGCAGCTGATGAAGATTTACTTTGAAAAGTTTCTGATACAAACCGATGTACTGTCGAAGCCGTTAGGCTTTTGTCTCTACTATTTAATGACCACCGTTATGGTGGAAAACGATCATCCTCAATGGGAGGACTATTATCGTAAAACGCAGCAGTATATATATGATCAGGAAAGCTTAGGCTTTATGGAAAAGCTGAAAGCAAGAATATACGGTATACAGAAAGGAACGGGAAATCAAGAGCTTATGAACAGAGATACGAATCGAACAAGAAGAAATAATCCGTTATTTGAGGATAATCAGCAGCAGCCCTTAAATCGCTCATTTAATTATCAGCAGCCCGGGTTTAGACGCGAGCGTTCACAGCTGAATATGGATCGTCGACACAGTGCCGATATTCAAAAGGAATTCGATGAAATGAACAGTGCGCTGAATGAAAATAACACCTTCTCTTTATATGAGGAGGATGAAATGGATTTGTTGAATCAAAAGCGCAGGACTGCGAATGAACAAACACAAGCACTGCCGCAGGAGGATATGGATGACGATTTGGATCCAACGTGGTTTGCGCGCAAAAGCATGGATTCCAATCAACAATCAAAATCATTTGCGCAACCAACGCCTGCCGTCAGTGAGCCTATGAACAGCTATCACAAGCAGCAGCCGATGAATCAAAATCCGGAGATGCAAAGCTTTGCCTATCAGGATGATCGATCCTCTTATACACAGGAATTACGCAATCAAGGAAATGCGCCGGCATTCTTGAATCAGCGCTCTAAGCAGGCAAATCAAGAGATGAGCATGAATCAGGCAAGAGAAATGCGCAGAGATGCTCAGCCGATGGCTTTGAACAATGCGCAAGCGAATCAGCAAACACCGTATATACAGGCAAATCAAATGAATCAGCGCCGTAATTCGATGGATGATGACATTATGGAAAAGGAAGTCTATCAGGCATATCCAAGTGAAAATACTTCACAGATCAATCGTTCTTCCGTGCAGCGTCAGCTTCGTAACGAGGATACAATGGCTGAGGAGATGACTCCGCGAAAGATGAAGGGTCGAAAACAAAAGAAAAAACAAGACCCGTTTGATTTTCAAGAGGAGCCGCAGGAGCGCAAACAAAAGCGCACGCAAAAAAGAACCGCCATCGATACGACAGATAAGCCGTATACGACTTATGTTCATCAAAATGTAATTGTCTTTTTTATCAGCCTATTGGATGCAGCACTGGTATCGATTACAACCGCATCGATCGTTTATACAAATTTCTTTAAGCGATATACCTCAGTAAATTCTGAAATCGTTATTGATATCATTATCAAATCATTGATCGTTACGGTGATCGCAGCCTATATTACCGCTGCAGTGCATACCGGATATACGATCTTAAAGAAATCGCTTCAGAACTGGAAAACACCGGTGAAAGTCATCTTATCACCGCTGCTGTTAGTCATTTCCTTATTGATCGGTGTCATCTGTGAAATTCCTTATCTGATTGTCGCATCAATCAAAAAAGGCAGAGAAAAGAACTAAAGAAGAAAAAGATTGTTTTCAACCTTATTGAGAACAATCTTTTTCTTATTTTTTAGCCTTATAGAAACTGCGATTTTCCATCGCAAAGATGCGGGAAGTGAATTCACCCGGCTTCACGCGATCAAGCGCCTTTTCCAATGTATTCATACGCGCATCAAGATCATCGATCAAGCTCAATACCTCTGCTTCGGGAATCATCGGTAGTACCGGAGAACCATACTCATATTCACCGTGATGAGAAAGCACCATATGACGAAGCAGCACCGCAGCCTCACTTTGAATATGCAGACGTGCAGCTGTTTGTGAGATCATTGCCTGTACGATTGAAATATGCCCCAACAATTTGCCTTCCATCGTATATTCAGTCGCAATCGGACCGCTCAGCTCTGTCAGCTTACCGATATCATGGAGAAATACACCGGCAATCAATAAATCCTGATTTAACAGCGGATATTGTCTGCATACTTGTTGAGCCAAATCCATCATACCTAATACATGTACCGCTAGACCGCCCACAAAATCATGATGATTCTTTGATGCAGCCGGATAATCGTAAAAATCTCGCTCATGTTCACTATAAATCGCTTCGCATATCCTTTTGATATCCTGATTGTGAATCGCTGACAAATACGCTTCAACCTTATGCTTCATTTCCTGCTTGCTGATTGAAGCGCTGCGTACATAATCACGCACATCATGCTCCTGAGCACTGTCATCCTGCAGCATCAGCACTCGCATCTGAAGCTGATCCTTGTAATTAATGATATCACCCTTGATTTTGACATACATGCCTGCCTTATAATGATGCAGTTCTTCCTCACTCACACTCCAGTATTTGGCCTCCATTGTCCCCGTTTTATCTTGAATGACAAAGTTTAAATACGGAGCTCCCTTATTAGTGATACCACGGTTTACATCGGTCAATAAAACCTCCAGCCACACGCGTTCACCGTCCTGCAGCTCATTCATCCATTTTTTCATTCTGCCACTCCATTTCATCTATCAGCGATAATACATCACTGCTTTTAAAGCCTTTTTTGATACAGGCATGAATAACACGATTACGAAGCTGCGTTCCTTGATATTTTCTTTGATTGGTACGTATTGCCTTCATCATTGTTTTTTGAAGTGCATTTTTATCATCCTCATCTTCAAACTCCACCGCTTCACTCGCATGATACGCAACATTGCTTTCAAAGCCCTGTCTGACAAGCTTTTGTGCAATCACCTTACGCTTCATGCTCAAGGATTTATCCTTAACGGTTGATTTCAGCTTTTCAGCCAGCTTTACGGCCTTAGCACTTTCCTGAGAATCATCATAATTATCCAATGCACGAGCAACTTCCTCATGGGAAACGCCTTTATCCACAAGAGATTGAATAATCTTCCCCTTGCTTTTTAGGGAATACTGCATCTTTTCAATCTTGTTCATCATATACTGATAATCATTCAAATAGCCCTTATGGGTCAAATCAGTTAAAATCTGTTCAATTTCCGCTTCCTCAAGCACACGCTGATTCTTTAAATACTGACGTAATTCCTTCGTTGTATAATCACGCATACTCAGCTTACGAATACACTGCTTATGCGCTTGCAGCAAGCGCTCCTTATGCTGGAGCTCATTGACCGTTTTGCGATCTAACAGCGTATGCTTCTGAATCTTTAAGGTGAAATAATCATCTAAGGAAATGGTGATTTTGATCGGTTCATCCTCTTTATCATTGATTACATAAATGCGCATGAAATCATCTGCGGCCTTGATTTTAATGATCTCATAGGAATCCTCAAAATCCTCGATTGCCTGATAATAAACGCTCAAAACTTTTGTATAGAACATATTGCCGTCATATGGCTTTACCTTTTCTCGCGCATTCGTACAAAGCTTTACTCGCCGCTCCAAAGGCAAAGCTAAAAATGCTTCCACCTTTTGCGCAAATTCCTGCGCGGTTTCAAACAGATAGCCGCTGACATCTTCAATAACCAAATCTGTCAATACATCATCGGGACGGGCAAATACCGGTAAATGAGAAGCCAGTGCCTCAATATACGTCATTCCTTGTGTTTCCGTCAGCGAGGCCGAAACAAAGGCATCTGCTATCGCATAATAATACGGAATCTCGTTTTGCGGCTTAGGCCCGGTAAAGATCACCTTGTCACTAATATCGTACCGCTTCGTAAGCTTTTTCAGCTCCTCCAACTGCGGACCGCCGCCGACGATCATCAGTTTGACATGCGGATCACTGATATAGCGAAAGCCTTCGATCGGAATCTCAATGCTTTTTTCCTTCGCAATTCTGCCGATAAAGGCAATCACATGATCCTCTTTCGCTAAGCCATACTCTTCACGCAGCGCAAGCACGCGCTTTTTATCGATCTGATTTATATCAAATCGATCCAACTCCAAACCGGTCGGTATGACGTAAATCGGCGTTTTTACCCCATAATTCAAAAGTGTTTCCTTTGTTTTTTCGCTCGGTGCGATGACCGCATGCACATTATCTGAAATCATACGTGAAAAAGCAGTCACAAACTTTTTGCTTAAAACATCTACTTCATCGATCGCAAAGCGATTGATATAATGCGTATAATCCTCATACATCGTATGATAAGTTGAAACGACCGGTATATTCAAATACTTCGCAACGATTCTGGCAAACATGCCGACACCGAATTCCGTATGCACATGAATCACATCAAGATTCATCTTTCTGATTTCATCTTTGGCACTGAAATGATACGGAGTCGTAAGCTTATAGCCATACAGCCACTTCAATTCCAGGCCCGGCAGGCGAAGTACATTTCCCTCTCGTTGTGTTGACAATAAAGCCTTGTGATTCGTTATCACAAATACCTCATGTCCGCGCTTTTCAAGTTCCTTCTGCAGCGTTACGATTGACGATACCACACCGTTGATATCCGGTGTATACGTATCGGAAAACAGTCCTATTCGCAAAATACATCCCTCCTTGCTTCCTCACACAATGGTTCTTCTTTTTCCTGAATATATTTTTGTTTATCATATTTTCGTTTCGCAAAGACAAAGACGAGACCGCCGACGATCATTACGAAATGATAGGTAGAAAAGCGCCACAAAATCATAACACTTTTGGCAAGTGTAGAATCGATGATACCGGAAAATATCGCTACGAATGCCCACTCGGTACCGCCGCTCGCTCCCGGTATCGGGATAAATGTATTGGCCATTGTCACAAAGCTTGACATCGCAATTACCGTTACAAGCAAGGACAGCGGCAACGGCTCACCGATCGCAAGACACACTACATACGGCAGTGAATATAACATAGTTAAGCGCAAAACATTGATGAAAACTGTCTTAAGAATCAAGTGCTTATCCTTCTTTAAACGCTTGATTTCATTTGTGAACGCTTCTATTTGAATTGTCCATGCCGAAAGCGTTGCTTCCTTGTTTTTTATCAGATGAAGCCGACATAATAATAAAACTCCCCATTGACTCAGCTTCACGAATGCCTTGGGAAACAAAGCCATCGTCCACAACGCAGTAATAACACAGATATTCACAAGATAGCCGCAGAATACCAATAGAAAAAAGGCATTTTTCTCATAAACGTCACCGAATACAAACGCAAATAAAATTGTCACATAAATCATCATCGTCGTCTGATAGACGATAAAATCAGCCCATAAAAGACTGGCAGCATCACTCACTTTAATGCCCTGCTTTTTCATAATATACACCTGACCGAATTGTCCGCCGGTCGCACTCGGTGTAATTCCGCTGAAAAAGGTACCGATAAACGCATTTTCAAGCGCTTCGGTATTACTGTATTCACTCTTATATTTTTTTCCGAATGTCTTATAGATCCAACCGATAATACAGTTATACAACAATCCCCAACAAAGAATTATTATCAACCAATACCACGGAACACCGGTCAGCTGATCGATCATATTATGATAATCGTCCTTTAATGAAAACCATAAAACAAGCAGCGTAAAACCGATGATAAGCAGAAAATTCAAGACATAGCGTTTTGAATTGTTTTTCATTATGTTCACCTACTGTTGACTGTTAGCTGTCGTGCTGCTTCCTTTTCCGTTTTTGACGCTTACTTTCTTTTTTCAAATGCTCTTCATGTACCTTAGTATAAAAATCGATCCAAATCTTTAAAACATTTTCCTTTGAATAATACTCACTGATTTCCTCAGACATCTGTTCCCCTGCATGATATTGTTCCCGATTCTCCTTCAATGTGCGAATCAAAGTCACAAAATCATCGTTGTTGTGTCCCTTAGCGTATTTATGAAATAAAATATCCTCATACAGCTCTAAATCACGAAGTACAAGCGGCTTATGCAGATTTACCGCTTCTAATATCGCCATCGGAAAGAGCTCATTATAGGAAGGCATAAATAAAATATCGGCAATATTATAAATATCATTCATTTTTTCTCTTGGGATAATACCTAAGAATTTCACATTTTCAGGCGGATTATCAACGATTTTTTTCAATTCCTCATAACCGTCGGTAATTCTGCCGAAGGAAAAGCCTCCGCTCCATACAAAGGTTATTTCAGGCAGCTTTTTCGCAACTTCAACAAAATCAAGCACGCCCTTTCGTGTTTGAACCTGGCCGACTCCGATTACGACAAACGCATCCTCTTTGATTCCGTACTCTTTTCGCAGCTGCTTTACTTCTGTATCCTCCTTGCGGTAGAAATCATCCTTTGATACATAATTGGGAATATATACCATTTTCTCTTTTTTAATGCCGTATTGCGCCAAAGCATCCATGAAAATCGGATTGACAACGATTAAATAATCGGCACTCTTATATAATTCAATGACGTATTTTTTGAATATTTTAAAAATCATCTTCGGCAGTTCAATACTGCCGTCAAGGGTATCGGGCAAGAAATGGACATAGCACACGCTTGCCGCCCTGCTTGCCTTCAGCTTCAGATAATTTTGCGGATCTACCGTATGTATATGCTGAATATCGCAATCAAAGGAACCGTTGATCGTTACCTCAAATAAATCTGCGGCACCCTCTTTGATTAAATTGACCTGTTCCAGATAGGCACTTCCTACGCCTTGTCCGTCCACCTTATCGGCACTTGACAGCATGTTGATTTTGATTTTACCCATCACAGCGCCTCCTTCCTTTACCTGATTTCTGCACAGCGGTTTTTTACAGAGTATATTATATCATAACAGCCTCATGATTGCGAATAGCTTTCATTTTTGTCATATTATAAGAATGCCTTATCGTGATTTACGATATACAAATAAAGCTATGATGAAAGGCACATACTTGTGATATGTGCCTTTATGCTTAGTATTTGAATTTTTCTCTGAATAATTCATCAATCGATTTATTTGTTTCAGATCGCAGCTCCTCTACATTATCATCTAATATGATTTCGCCGTTCTTGATAAATAAAACCGAATCAAAGATGCGCTCAATATCAGCAATCAAATGGGTCGCAATCAAAATTGTCTGATCCTCACGATAATTGCTTAAGATCGTATCCAATATAACTTCACGTGCTGCCGGATCAACGCCGCCGATCGGTTCATCTAATACGATCAGCTTCGCATGACGCGACATTACAAGTGCAAGCTGAAACTTTTCCTTTGTTCCCTTTGACATGGTTTTAATACGCATGCGCTCATCGATTTGGAAACGCTGCATGATTTCCAAACAACGCATATAATCAAAATCACGATAGAGGTCGGCAAATATATGTAAGGCATCCTTTACCTTCATCCAATCAGCAAAGTATGGTTCATCGGGCAAAAAGGAAACCGTTTCCTTTGTCTTGACACCGATCGCATGTCCGTTGATTTGTACATCTCCCTCATAGCCGGTAATCAATCCGGTAAGTATCTTGATCAGCGTTGTTTTACCGCTGCCGTTAGGACCCAACAGCCCGACAATAGAACCACCCTTGCATGTAAAACTAACATTCTTCAGTACCTGTTTATTACCAAAGCTTTTATTCAGCCCTGTTGCCTTTATGATCGTATCACTCATTTTCCAGTCTCTCCTTCATTTGTTTCAATATTGCTTCCTTATCAAATTGCAGCTCCTGTAGCTGTTTGATGCACACATCAAGCAATTCAATCGCATATGCGCTTTTCAACTGCTTCAGCAATTCCTCATCCTTAGTAATGAAGCGCCCGCTGGTTCGCTCACTGTAAAGCAGACCCTCTCGCTCCAATTCACTTAGGGAGCGCTGTACCGTATTGGGGTTCACACCGTAGCTCACTGCCAATTCTCGAACACTGGCGATTTTTTCACCGCTTTTATAATTGCCGGCAATAATTTGTTTTTTAAAATCCTTCATGATTTGAAGATAAATCGGAATATTTGCATCAAACACCATGATCGTCGACCTTCCTTTGTTTGTTTTGATTGTGTCTGAGCAATGGATATAGGCATTTGATAAATATTGCCGTCAGCATTGTCAAGAGTATCAGCAGAATTAAATTCAAACGCAGTTCAAAGACACAGATATATACAAGATAGCTGTACCAAAATAAGCTGAGCAGTATGATACTTTGTATCATCTTTTTCGTGTTCATTATTCCACTTCCATTTTGTGTGTGATTGAATATACGCTGGCATAATTCCAAAACACAATCATTACGATATCGATAGTTATAAAAATAATAATCACAGCTGACATGGATAAGCTTGAATTGGCGAATAAACCATTCAACCAGTTATTGAATGCAGATTCCGCAAAAAGTAAGACAACTGAGGTCATGATACCGATGACTGTGCGATATTGTTGAATATACACAGTGTGCACTAAATTGATCACAAAATAAATAAGTGAAATCGCTTCAATCAATTCCAACACTGACCAAAGTAAGCTGAGCAGCACTTCAAAATGAAAGGGGATTTCATTCCAAATAGTTTGAATCGCACTCAACAGCTCACCGAATACATCAATGTCTGAACAAAGCATCATTAACCATACCGAAAGCAGTGTCACAAGAAAAGTCAAAACCATCCACACAAGCGCAGATAAAACCTTTACCAGCTGCAGCTGCCATACGGGAACCGGCAGCGTGTGCGTCAAGTATGCCTGTTGTTTATACAGTGTTTGATTGTAATTGCGAAAGATAAATACAATCGTTAATATAAATATCGCAAAGATGCTCGCCGTATAAACAACGATCGTTAAATCAATCAAGAATTTTAACAAGCCCGGAAGCTTGATTTCGGGAAGTGAGCTCATACCGATAATAACTGAGCAAATCAACAGTATCGCATAAAACATCATATACATGCGATAGCTGCTTCGTAGCTCAAACTTACATAGTTTCCAAAACATAACTTTCTCTCCTTTGTACCACTGTATTAAGTGATTAATACAATAATACAATAACGAAGGCAGTTTGTCAACCCTTTTCTATATAAAAACAGTTTCATTTTGATGATACGCAAATGAAACTGTATATAGTCATATCTATTCGATCACTTCTTTTTCAAAAAATCAAGCAAAGGCTGTAAATACTGCTCATCACACCAATCTGCGCTTTTTCCTCTTGCCTCCATTAACGCCTTCATCCACGGCTCATAGGTTTTCGGGTCTTTATTCGCAATCACCTTTTGAAGCATTTGGCAAAGCTTGCGGTCAATAAAGGACATTTTACCTTCATCCCAAGCGCCGCGGCCGTAAAACAGCGGAATGCCTTTTAAATTCTTCATATTGGCTTGTTTCAGCTGTTCAAGGGCTTGTTGATCATACGGAGAAGCACCGACGCAAAACACAGCAATACGCTTATCAACAAGCTCATTAATATGCTTCTTAAGCAGGCTCAAGCCCTTAATCCCCGAAGCATAAATACCGCCGCAAATAATAATCGTATCATACTCTTTCAGTTCCATACCGGTTATCACTTTTGTGTCCTTGCATTCATAATCCAAGGCCTCTCGAAGCCAATGTGCATATTTTTTCGCTGCACCGTATTTGGATCGATAGCAAATAATTCCTTTTTTCATTTTACATCCCCTTATGATTGATCGTGTAATCAAGAAATGCCTGATAAGCCTCCTCTTGCTGAGCGTAAATTTCATCAGGTGCGATTCCCGGCTTTGAAACGGCAAATATTGTGCCGATACCGATCGTATAGATCAGCATATGCAAATGAAGCTGTTTGGCAGCCTCTATGTCAATACCGCACAAAGCACTGATTGCCTGAGCCATATGCGATGAGCCGTGCTTCTCATACAAATCCTGAAGTGATGAGATATTGCTTCTCTCATGTAAGATAAACAGCTTATATAAATGCGGCTCTTCCTTCGCTAATTGAATATATGCCTGTCCGCTGCTTTGAAACAGATTTTCCTTATCAATGCGCTTTGCGACATATTCCTGAATAAATGCATTTGTTCTTTCAATTACGGCTTTCCGCAGACCGTCCATATTCTGACAATAGCTGTATACGGGCTGGACGGAACAATGAAGCCTTTCGGCAATCGTTTTCACCATCACCTGTTCCATTCCCTCACTGCGTGCTGTTTCAAATGCCGCATCGACAACCATTTCTCTTGTGATTCGCTGTTTCGGCATAACATCCTCCTTTATATAAATAATTTATATAAATAGATTATATAATCAAACCAAAAAGCTGTCAAGCGTAAAAAGCATAGAAAAAACAGGGATTTCTCCCTGTCAATCGCATCAGCTTGCAGAACGAAAGCGATGCAGGAATTCCTTCGTTCGCTCTTGCTTCGGATGCTCAAACAGCTCTTTGGGGGTACCTTCCTCGGCAATAACGCCTTGATCCATGAAAATAACACGTGAGGATACCTCTTTCGCAAATGCCATTTCATGAGTAACAACAATCATCGTTAAGCCTTCTGCGGCAAGCTGCTTCATAACATCCAGAATACCGCCGACCATCTCGGGGTCTAGCGCACTGGTCGGTTCATCAAACAACAAAACCTCAGGATCCATACACAACGCTCGCGCAATCGCAACACGCTGCTTTTGACCGCCCGAAAGCTGCATACTTCCGGCATGCGCGAATTCCTTCATACCGACCTTTTCCAAGTAGTACAGCGCCTTTTCTTCTGCTTCCTGTTTATTGCGCTTTAACACCTTCATCTGTCCGATCATGCAGTTTTCCAACACATTCTTATTATTGAACAAATTAAAGCTTTGAAATACCATACCTACATGTGTGCGATGCTCATTGATATTGATACCTTTATCCAAGATATTATTATCATGATACAAAATTTCACCGCCGTCCGGTGTTTCCAGTAAATTGATACATCTCAGCAGTGTAGACTTACCGCTGCCGCTGGAACCGATGATCGTAATAACCTCACCCTGTTCTACATGGAAGTCGATGTTTTTTAAAACCTCTAAATTACCGAAGCTTTTATGCAGATGATGAATCTTTATAATATTTGCCATAACATTCACCCCTTCAATACACCGGTATTCGGTGTAGTCGCAGAACTGGGATAGCTTGATTTACGATGATTCATTTTCTTTTCGATCAAGCCTAAAATACGAGATGTGATAAAGGTTAAAATCAAGTATAAAATACCGACGATCAAAAACGGTTCTGCATAAGAGAAAATGGATCCCTGAACACTTTTAGCCGCAAAGAACAGCTCTGAAAAGGTAATACAGTTCAATACGCAACTATCCTTGATGTTTACAACAAACTCATTACCGATTGACGGGAATGAATTTTTGATCGCTTGAGGCAGCACGATATAGCGCATTGTTTGAAAATTATTCATCCCGATACTGCGTGCACCCTCAACCTGTCCCTGATCTACCGATTGAATGCCTGAACGCATAATTTCAGCCATATACGCACCGGTATTAATCGAAATGATTACCATAGCCGATGCCAGCGGCGACCAGTGAAACACCGGAGCGAAAAACGTATAGTAGAGGAACATTGCCTGTACCATCATCGGAGTACCGCGGAAAACCTCAACGTAAATACCGGTAATCGCGTAAATAATCCGATTGATTATTTTAGCCGATGTCTTTTGAGTATGCTCCTTATTCGATGTTACCGCACGAATACCGCCGACTGCCAGACCGATCAAAAGTCCGACAATCGTACCGACAAACGCAACAAGCAGCGTTGATTTGATCGCATTCAGAAACATGACATGATAACGTGTAAACACATCCCATGTATTGACGAAGAAGTTTGTGCTTTTAGCGGCTAAGATCAGATTTAAATCCATACTTCCCATTCTCCTTTATTTTTTATTCTCCTGCAGGCTGACGTTTTGTCGCATCCTCCATTAATTTTGTTCTTGTAGCTTCATCAATCTTATCCAAAGCTTCCTGAATACTGTTCAACAGCTCTGTGTTGCCCTTCTTAACAGCGATAGATACAGCTGTATCGCTTAAATCGATTTTAAAGCCCTTTCCGTCCTCAAATTCAACTACCGCAAGCTCCGGGTGAGCTGCCGCAGCGCCTAAGGCTACCGGTGTTTCAGCTGTCAAAGCATCTACCGTACCGCTCTTTAATGCCGCAATCATATATGGATAAGTTTCAAGCGGCTGCGCATGCTTCACATTTGGAATCTGATCAATGACTGAATCATACATAGTATTCAACTGTCCCTGTACTGTAGCTCCGCTGAAATCATCCAATGTCTTCGCATTCGCATATTTGCCGTCCTTTAAGACGATCATTGCCATTTTAGACTGATAATACGGCGTAGTGAAATCTGCATTTTCACGACGATCCTTTGTATCTGTCATACCTGCGATGATCGCATCGATGCTGCCGCTCTTTAAGCTCGGCTCCAAAGAGTCCCAATCCATTTTAGAGATGACAAGATCACGTCCTAAGGCATCCGCAATATTTTTTGCGATCTGTACATCATAACCGTCGCAGTATTCTCCCGCACCGATTTCTAAATTATAATCGTTGCTTTGCGGGTCTGTCCAGTTAAACGGTGCATAGTTACACTCCATTCCGACTGTCAGCTTTTCCTTCGTGTTGTCTGTCTCCTTGTTGCCGTCATTTCCTCCGCATGCGCCCAACAACAGCGCAACTGCCAATAAACCAATTACTTTTTTCATATCTTTTCTCCTCTTTTCTAAAACAAAAGTCGTGCTATTCACACGACTGAAATATCATTCTGTGGTGTAATAGCGCCTCTTCACAGGGAAGGAGTGTCACAGGTGTTTCCGTATGACCCCAAGCAGAAACAATGCCTTATTACTGCTTTCGGCGATGATTACCTTTCTCTGCTTTCACAGCCTGCCGGCTCCCACAGTTACTCTGATACATCGCTGCCTCTATTCAACTTTTGTATGCGTATATAATACGCGTATTAAACCCACATGTCAAGCAAAATTTTTATTTTTTTGTCAAACGTGAGTTGTCAAAAGCTGCTTTATGACGAAAGAAGAAGCTATGAAACAAGCATTATTATCGCTTATTCCTTAGGCTCACAAACACTGTCACGCTCTATCAGTTCATATTCGATCGTTTCCCATTGAGGCTCTCGTCCTTCATTGACAGCGACCATTTCCTCGATCAAATTCGCACCGAAGGCTTCATAGCGATAGACTAAAGATGTAAGTGACGGAAAGCTGAAGCTGTCTGATGCTCCTTCACCGAAACAGGCACATGATAGATTCTGGGGCACATGAATATGCAGTTCATGACATAGCTTTAATACCGCAAGCGCAAACGCTTCGTTTTCACACAAAACAATTTGATAGGATTTAGCTATCAATCCCTTCATTTTTTCATAAGCATCCTGTGCATTCGCTACATTTTGAATCGCCATTTCATAATGCGTATCTCCGTAGGCTTCCTCAATGCCCCTTAAGCGCTTGGCACCGACCTCTTTGTCCTGCTGCAGATATAAGATACTGCGAAGCTTTTTCTGCTTCAGATATTCCCCCATAATTTTACCGGCACGCTTTTCATCTACATCGAGAAACGGCGCAAACGAACATTGATATTTAGCAAATAAGACCTTACCTTGATTGTTAAGAACAAGCTCGGAAAGTACATCAGGCCTCTTACAATCCAAAAAGATCACGGCATCCACCCCCATTGCCAAAAGCTCCTTGTAGCACTCCTGTTCCTGCTTACCGCTGCTCAACAGAATCATTCCCTGATAATCAAGCTTAGAAAGACGCTCCTGCATGCCGTCAAGAATGCGTGCATTTCCCTGTGCTGTCAAATCATTTACAATAATACCCAAAATTCTTGTATGCTTCGCCTTGATTTTACTCGCAAAAAAATCACGTTCAAAGCCAAGCTGCTCAATCGCTTGTTTGATAATTTCCTTATTTTTCGCTGAAACATAACCATTGTTCAAATATCTTGATACACTGCTTTTCGAAACATTACAGTGCCTTGCCACATCATCAATAGTAACCTTTTGCTTCATAATGATAACCGTTCTCTGTTTTTAAATCAGAGCCTTTCGTATAGTTTTATTATAACAGATTTCACACCGTTTTCTGCAGAAAACATTGAACCGTATCAAATTTCGCTTTGAAGCTCTATGATACGCTGAATCGTTTTCGCGACGCTTTGATCCTTATGAGAACCGATGATATGCGCTGCCAGCTTTTTTATATCCGCTGAAGCATTTTGCGGCGCAAAGCTGTTTGGGTAACGCTCAAACATCATGCGGTCATTCATTCCGTCGCCGAATACCGCCGCCTCTTCATTGGTAAATTTCATTTTCTGCATCAGCCAATCAAGCGCAATGCCCTTTTGTGCCTGAAAATCAGTTATTTCCAATCCTAAATGTACGATATTCACATCGATATGATCGATCTTCTTTAATTCCTCAACCGCTTGATACAGACTTTTTTCATCATCACAATAGGCCTCCAGCTTATAAATGAGCGGTGCATCGGATAAATAGCTGTTCCAATCAGTGATATGCTCCTGATACTCAAAATAGAAATGCTCCTTGATATAAGCCTGTGCTTGTTTCTCTGTAAGCTTTCGCTTCTTTTCAGTAATTTCTACAAATCGCTGAAAGATTGCCTGAGAGTTACGTGCTGCATGCCCCTTGCTTGTATACAGCTGAATATCAAAATGCAGCCGCTCCAAGATTGAAGCCATCTCTTTTATGCGTACTTCATCAATCGCTCTAGTATAAAGAACATTATCGTCTGCATCTACGATCACTGCGCCGTTGCACAAGATGCGCAAACAATGAATATCATAAGGCTTTAAAAGCTTTTCAACGCTTTGCCGACTTCTCCCGCTCGCAATAATAAACTCATAGCCCTTTTGAATCAATTGTTGAATCACCGCAGCACTTTCAAAAGCCAATGAATCACAATCATTTAATAATGTTCCGTCTAAATCACTCACAAAACAGCGAATCATAAAATCACCTCTTAGATCAAGTATAAAGTATTTCGATTCTATTATACATGAATCAGTGATAAAAGCCAGTAAAAGCGTTTGTTTCATGCCTAAATTTCGGTCAAATTGCTTATAGAAAGGGATACGATATGCTATAATAAACAAGAGGTGATAACAATGTTAAAGGAAGGAAGCTCAGCTGTTGAATTTACCTTGCCTGACAATAACGGCAATCCTGTCACACTGAGTGATTATAAGGGCAAAAAAATCGTTCTGTATTTTTATCCCAAGGATATGACAAGCGGCTGTACCAAGCAGGCCTGTGCATTTGCCCAAAGCTATGAGGAATTCAAAAAGCAGAATATTGCGGTTATCGGGATCAGTAAGGACAGTGTGTCCGCACATAAAAAATTCGTTGAGAAATATGATTTACCGTTTTTATTACTGTCTGATCCTGAATTAAAGGCAATACAGGCATATGATGTATGGAAGGAAAAAAAGCTTTACGGTAAGACTTATATGGGTACTATGCGCTCTACCTATATTATCGATGAAAGCTTTCATATCATCAAGGTGTTTGAAAAGGCAAATCCCGCAAACAATGCCCACGATATTTTAGACTTCTTAGCACAACAGGCAGCCGTGTAGCTGCTTATTTTTTACAGAGAAAAGATACCGCTCCTTGATAAGCGGTATCTTTTTTTAGTAATCTATTGATTAATACATCGGTCCCTGCGGCATAACCGGAGCAGGATTATCCTCTTTAATTGCGGCAACGCCTGCCTCTGTAGTAAGGAACAGTGCTGAAATACTTGCGGCATTCAACAATGCACTTCTTGTTACCTTGGTCGGATCGATAATGCCCTTTTCAAACATATCGCACCATACGCCGAGCTTCGCGTCAAAGCCCTCATTTTCCTTTGCGGCCTTTTGATGCTCTAAAATATCATCTGCATGATAGCCGGCATTTTCGGCAATCTGAGAAATCGGTGCCAATAAGGAATCCATTACGACCTTGATACCCTTTTGTACATCTATAACTTCTGATTTCAGCGTATCCTTTAATTCCGTATACGTAGCTACTAATGCAGCACCGCCACCGATAACGATACCCTCCGCAACAGCGGCACGAGTCGCATTCAAAGCATCCTCAATACGCAGTTTCTTTTCCTTCAGTTCAACCTCTGTAGTAGCGCCGACTTTGATGATCGCAACACCGTTGCTCAGCTTGCCCAGACGCTCCTGATAGCGTTTCTTATCATACTCACTTGTACAGTTATCACGCTGTGCACTGATTTCCTTTACACGATCATCGATTGCTTCCTTACTTCCGGCACCGCCGATCAATGTTGTGTTATCCTTAGAAACAACAGCCTTCTTAACCGTACCTAAATCATTGATATCCATATCCTTTAATTCCATTGCCAAATCCTTAGAATAGAAATTCGCATTTGTCAAGGTAGCGATATCCTGCAGCATTTCCTTTTGATTGTCACCAAAGCCCGGTGCCTTGGTAGCTACGACATTAAACGTACCGCGCAGCTTATTTACGATCAAAGTAGATGTTACTTCGTTATCGATATCATCTGCGATAATCAACAGCGGCTTAGCTGATTGCACGATCTTCTCTAATAAAGGCAGAATTTCCTGAATCGTATTGATTTTTTGATCAGTTACGAGCACATATGCATTCTCAAGCTCCACCTGCATCTTTTCACGGTCGGATACCATATACGGAGAAACATAACCCTTGTCATACTGCATACCCTCTACGACCTCAAGCTCTGTATCAAAGCCCTTGGATTCATCTACACTGATAACACCGTCACGACCGACACGCTCCATTGCCTGAGCGATAATATCGCCGACCTCTTTACTTCCGGCAGAAATCGTCGCAACATTCGCAATATCCTCACCTGTTTCGACCTTGCGTGATTTCGCTAAAATTGCGTCCGCCGCCTGCTTACCGGCCAGCTCGATTCCCTCACGCAATAATACAGGATTCGCACCCTTGTCTACTGCTCTCAAGCCATTATTGATCATTGCGGCAGCTAAGATAGTGGCAGTAGTAGTACCGTCACCGGCTGAATCATTTGTCTTATTCGCAACCTCAAATACAAGCTTAGCGCCCATATTCTCAAATTTATCCTCTAATTCAATTTCTTTGGCAATCGTAACACCGTCGTTCGTAATCAGCGGAGAACCATACTCCTTTTCCAACACAACATTACGTCCCTTAGGACCGAGGGTCACACGCACTGCATCAGCCAGCTTATTAACGCCCTCAACCATTGATGCTCTTGCATCCGCACCGAAACGAATCTCTTTACTCATAATCATTTTCCTCCTTGATTATTCTACAACAGCTAAGATATCCTCATCCTCGATGATGATATACTCAACCTCGTCCATTTTAATTTTAGTACCTGAATATTCCTTATAAACGACCTTATCATTTTCCTTCAGTTTAGCCTCGCATTCCTTGCCGACTGCAACAACAACAGCGATACTCGGCTTTTCCTTTGCGCTTTCAGTTAAAATAATACCGCTTGCGGTTTTCTTTTCCTCAGCTTCTTTTTTTAATACAACATTCTTGTTTAATGGTCTTAACATTGTTATACCTCCTTAGCACTCTTGTGCCATAACTGCTAACATAGTATATTATACTCATTTTTAGCACTTTGGCAATAGGATTGCTAAAAGTTTTTCAAATATTTTTTGCGGTAAAAAATCCTGTTTGTTTTCAGAGACTCAAGGTAAAATAAAAAGTGCTCGAATGCACCTTTATAAGCTATGAACAAGAATGGTCGGTACAAGCGTGATGATCGCCGTGATGACTGCATTGACCGCTCGGACTGTCCTGCAAGCTTCCGTTTAAATAGGCATCGACTGTCGCCTCTGCATTTCCGAACGCACCGCTGATTACGGTAATCCCGGCTTGTTCGAGCGCATTTCTGGCGCCCTGTCCTAAACCGCCGCAAATGAGTGTATCGATTTCAGCCTTCGCAAGCAATGTCACAAGTGCACTGTGCCCCTGTCCATCGGCACTCAATAAGCTTTTGTTCAACAGCTTTGTTTGTTCAACTTCCACGACAAGAAACTGTTCACTCTTACCGAAATGCTGAAATACCATACCTTTTTCATATGTTACTGCTATTTTCATCTCAAATTCCTCCTATACCTTTTGAAAAATAAGTCCTTCGTTATCAACCGTAAACGATTGCTTCTGTTCAAGATAATTTAAACCGGAATGCTCATCCATGATAATCGGTGTGCGGTGATGAAGCTGTGCCATGTCCTTTTGTGACGCTCCCGTTACGATTACATATTCCCCCTGTTCATTATAAATACCGGCCATAAATAAATACGGCTGATTCTTTTTTCGGATATAAATTTTATCCTTATGAGAGCCATGCTTGTGCCACTCATAAAAGCCGTTCGCAATAATCAAACAGCGCTTAGTCAATAACGGACGAAAAGTTTTTCGCTCATGAATTCCCTCACTGCGCGCATTTATCAAAATATTACCGTGACCGCTCTTGATTCCCCATTTCATT
Source organism: Erysipelotrichales bacterium (assembly GCA_910576855.1). Classification (GTDB taxonomy): domain Bacteria; phylum Bacillota_I; class Bacilli_A; order Erysipelotrichales; family Erysipelotrichaceae; genus C-19. Next base: position 3,287 of record CAJTJP010000017.1, on the reverse strand, counting down.
ACCTGTCCTACAACATCACAGCCGTTAAAAGTAATCACCAAAGTCTGCTGCGTAGGAAAGATTTCACCTTGATGAAAATCAAATAACGCAAGCTGCTCAAAATTTGAAATCAAAGGAAGCTGCTGATTCTGAAGCTGAAAGAAATATCTGCCGCACATATCATCACCTCACAACTAGTTTGTATATTAACGATCAGTACATACAAACAATGATCTGTTTGTACATTAATCATTCTTTTTCGCTGTTTTCTGTGCTAATTGTTCCCGGGCAAATTCATACTGTTTTAAAAACCATTCCTCTTTATAATCTTGATTTGCAGCAATTTCATAATAATGCACCGCCAGCCTGAAATCATTCAGCTTAGAATAGACCCAACCGATATTCGCATACAGCCAGCCATCGTTACGACCGCAGCTCTCTGCCTGCTTAAAATGCTTCAAGGCATCCTCATACTTTTGTACATTGCCCTCATTCCATGCAATCTGAGAATTGGTCCATATATCCTTATCATTTAATGCCAATGCCTTCTTATAATATTCGATTGCCTTTTCATATTCCTTAAGCTCAGAGTAATCCCAACCGAATTCATTATAGATCCATTCATCATTACGACCGAGCTGTTCTGCCTTTTTCAACAGTTCAATCGCCTCGGCAGCTTGATCCAGCTTCCCAAGATTCCATGCCTTCAGTGATAACAATTCAATTGAATCACCTTCCAGCTGTAAGCACTTTTCACAATACTCCAACGCCTTTTCATGCTTTCCTTGATTGCCGTAAGCCTTTGTATAATGATATAAAACCCACGGGTCATCCTGCTTGATTGCATACATCTGATCCAAATATGCTAATTTACACTCAGTATCGTCCTGCTTATGTGCTATCCATGCCATATCCTGTAAAATCCAATATGAATCGGATTCATTTTTCGCTAATGCCTTTTCAAAATAACTGATGGCAATCCGATAATGCTTATCGGCCTCCTGTCGATTATCCACAAGCATATAAGCATCCGCCAATTCCTCTCTTAAGCCGGTATCGTCTCGTCCGCGCTTTAAGCACTCCTCTAACAGCTCAATTGCTTCCTTTGGCTTATCCATGCGATTATACGCATAAGCAATTTCGAAATCACGCCAATTCGCATACTGCTCGCTTTTCACCTCTTTTAAGATAGCTACTTCATCCGTATAGCGCATTTCCTGTTTATAAAACATCGCTAAATCAAAGATAGAATCATCATCGGGAGACAGCACATAAACCTTTTTCAAATATTCCTCAGCGCTTTCTTTATCATTCAAATCGCGGTAAGTAAAGGCTGCCTGTGCCAATACCCATATATTATCAGGCTCATACAACAGCGCATTTTCAAAATATTCAATCGCATTTTGGTAATCCTGCAGTTGACGATAAGCCCATCCCAATTCACTGTGGATCCAAGGCTCATCATGCCCCATTGATAATCCCTTCAATAAATATTCGATTGCCTCTTTGTTTTGATCGTTATGATTATAGGCATAGCCAAGCTGAGAGTACATCCATGCATCATCGGGAAAGTTTTGTATGCCCTTTTGAAGATAACTCATTGCCTCCTGATGACGGCCGATATGATTTAATACCCATCCCATATTCGCAAAGTAAAAGGTTTCCTCATAAGCTAAGCCTTTATTTTCCTCCAATAAAACACGTGCATCCTCAAAACGCTGTGCCTTCACCAACTCATCAAATTTATCCTTATAACTCATAATCATCCTCCAATCCCATATGCTCATTATTACTGATTATCAAAGTACAGATATAAGTTAGAACAGCTTTATCAAGTATTCTAAAAAAGCATAGCGTTTGGCTATCAGCTTATATCGGCATATGCTCTTTCACAGTATCATTATACAATAAATCATCATGAAAATAAATGAAAATACCTATTGCGGCAAGTTATTACAGAAAAACATGCAGCAACGTTCCTAAAGCCAAGGCCGAAACAAACATAATAATTAATAATAACCATAAGTCTTTTTTATTATGCTTCGCTTTTAAAAGCACCATAAATCCAAGACCGGCATTGACCGATAATCCCGCAATCAATGAACCAAAGGACAATGCGCCCTCCGCAAACAACTGTGCTAAAATCACGCTGGCAGCACAATTGGGAATAAAGCCGACAAACAGCGCAAGCAAGGGCTGAAAGATGCTTTGCTCCAATAAAAGAGAAGACAAGCGCTGCTCACCGATTTCATGAATGAACCATGTCAAAAGGAAGCTTATGATAAATAAAAAGGAATATATTTTGACTGTGCGCATCAGAGCGTCTGTAAATACCGATCGATCATGGTGATGACAACTGCACACCGTATCGTGCTTCACCGAATGCTGCTGATTGCGCTTATACACAAAGAAATCGACGAGATATCCTAATAAAGCTGCGAATAAAAACTTAGTAATTAAAATATAAACCAAAAGATATGCACGATCGGGATGTGCCAATAAAACCGGTATCGCTTCATCACTTGTCGCGATAAAGGCCGCAGTTAATGTACCGAGTGATATTACACCATCTACATAGAGACCCGCCGCGATCACGGAGAATCCGCATTGTGGCAGTAAGCCCAATAACGCACCGCATAAAGGGGCGAAATTCTTTAAGCGTGACAGCTTATCACTGAGTGAAAAGCAATTCTTACGCTCGATTCGCTCTAACAATAAATAAGTGATAAATAAAAGCGGTAACGATAGTATCGTATCCTGTAATGTATGCGTAAGCAATTCTATCAACATTTCAACCATATCTCTGCCGCCTTTCTTGTAAATTTATAAGGATGTTATTCTCTATTGACGCATTCTGTCTAATTTATAGGATAACCTTATGAATCAAAACCATAAGTAAATAAATGCGATTAATGATAACAGTATAAATCATCAACCAAGAAAAAAAGACCCTTTATCAAGGGTCAATGCCCGGCAACGTGCTATCTTCACAGGCGCTCGGCCTACTATTTTCGCCGCTGAAGTGCTTAACTTCTGTGTTCGGTATGGGTACAGGTGTCTCCACTTCGCCTTCATCACCGGTTCTTTCTGAGGTCATCCCTCAAAACCGAATAACAGTTCATCGTGTCTTTCTTCTTGATTAAGCCCTCGACCGATTAGTATCAATCTACTCCACACATCACTGTGCTTCCATACTTGACCTATCTACCTCGTAGTCTTCAAGGGGTCTTACTTCCTAAGAATGGGAGATCTCATCTTGGAGGGGGCTTCGCGCTTAGATGCTTTCAGCGCTTATCCCTTCCCTACTT
>CAJTJP010000016.1 GCA_910576855.1 Erysipelotrichales bacterium | reverse complement strand
CTGATTTAATGCCTTTAGAAATAGTAGAACCGCATAAGATCGCATATACAAAAACACCGCAAAGCGGGGCTTCTGCAGGGAACGATTATGAATTCAGTAAGAATGTAAATGCAGGGCAGACAGTAGGCAAGGTTACGGCGAATCCAACGGGTGCAACACCATTAACGTATACACTGGAAGCCAATGGTGATAATTCATATTTAAACTTTGAGATAGATGGATTAGATGCGAATGGGGCTTCAAACAATACACCGCTGAATGTGAAAATCAAAAGCGGAGCACCTGATTTAGTGAACGGTTGGTTGAAGGCAGGAACTTATAAATTCTGTATTACTACAGTAGATGCAAACGGTGATCCTGTGGATACAAGCGGAAATCCGACAGAAAAGGTTTGTACCTCATTTACGGTAGAAAAAACAAATCCGACGATTGCCTTTAATGATCCAGCTCAAACCAAGAAATCAATCGCAGCTGCTGCTACAGCTTGGAATGAAACAGCGACTGCGACTCCAAGTACAGGTACTAAGATAACCTATAGTATTACGGGTGGTGATGTATCACTGATTTCAATTAATCCTGATACAGGAGCGATTACCTATACAGGAAGCAATGCGTTCGGTAAGGTAAAGATAAGGGCAACGGTTGATGATGATCCGACAACGGGAAATGATAATTATAATTCTGCCTTTGTTGAAAAAGAAATCGTGATCTATCGAGAGGTAGACGGAAGTGTAACACCGCATGCCAATTCATCAGATACAACGATACCTACCTTTACTGCTTCTGATTCCAATGTCAGAACAGGGGGGATCATCGGAACGATAAAAGGAACACTCGGTACACCCGATACGATAGGAGGAAGCACAACGACATATCATTATGGATTAAAACCGGGAGTAGGCAATGCGAGCTTCTTTAGTGTTGATCCAAATACAGGTGTCATCAAGACAACAGCGAATCTTGGAGTGAACAGCTATCATATCACAGTAACGGTAAGTGATAACTGGAGCACAAAGGAAATACCGGTGACAATCAATGTCGGAATGGCAGCGGCAGAGAATCTGAAGTTTTATGAGAACAGTACTTCAAATACGATCATAACGACAAAGAGTGTGAAGGCAACAGATACGGGAGTAACGGTCTATGCGACAGTCAAAGGAAGCACCAATAATAATCCTGTCACTTATCGTATTAAGGATGGTTCATCAAATGTAATCACAGTGAATTCAAGCAGCGGAGCGATAACGATCAATGGGGTAGGAACGGTCATCATTGTCGCAGAGAAAAATGGAGCCACAGGACAAGCAAACGCAATTGCTGAATTGACCTTTACGGTCACAGCGGGAACACAGAATTTCATCTATACAGATAACGCAGGAAATGAACTTCCCAAAACAAGCAACAAGTATAATGCGATCAGTGAAGTATATGCGCCAAGTAAAACGATTCAATTATATACGGCAGGGAATCCAACAGGCTCTACAGTAACCTACAAACTGAAAAACGGAAGTCCGACCGATGTGATATCGGTAAGTCCGACAGGGTTAGTAACAATACTGAATGCGAGTATTTCACCAAGTCAAATAGGCAAGGTCATTGTAGAAGCAACGAGTCATGATCCGAGCGGGAATTACGCAGATAAAACGATCGAGTTGCCGATTAATATCACAAAGGCAAATCAAACAATATCCTTCGCAGGAATCACCTATGCGACAAGCGGAAACGGAACAGTAACACCTGTCATCAATGAACAGGATATCTCAAGTAATGCCGGCGGAGTTACAGTAAATGATACCAATTATTATATCACGATTGATTCAAGCATAAGCACATCGATCGCATGGACGAATGACGGAGTGAATATCGAATACAGCTACAGCGGTAATAATGGGTTAGATATACCGCTGCATGTAGAGAAGCCGGGCAATCGAAACTACAACAAGGTAGAAACAGACGGCATGATGCACATCATGGGTCCGAACGAGAATACATTGGCGATCAATCGACCGGGCAAAATCATCTACGGCGATCATTTCACAATTCGAAGTCTACAGGATGATTCAAGCAGCATCAATGTGAACTATACGTTTGCGGTAGATAATACAACGTATATCTCCAATCCTACCGTAACAGGAAACAAAGCGGAATTTGATGCATTGAAGTACAGCGGAAGTACAAGCATTCAAATCAAGGTGACAAGAACGGCAGACGGAGAAGTACCGCTAAGTAAAACGATAAGTGTACAGGTACTTCCAAAACCAATCGAAATCATCATCGACGATAAGGCAAAACTGAAGGGAGAATCCAATCCTACGCTAACGTATCAAGACTTCAAATCACAGCTAGTCACATGGAACGGAGTACAAGATGTGATACAGGCAAATGATATCAAGCTGAGTACTACAGCGAAAACAAACAGCAATGCAGGAGCTTATCCAATCAAGGGAGACAGTAACCTATTAAATACAGCTTATCCAAACTATACCTTTACATTCAAAGAGGGAACCTTAACGATAACAGAGGAGAATGTTGAGGATGATTGGTATCATTTAGAGCTTGATGATGGAAACAACACCATATATACAGGCGGATGGACAAATAAGGATGTGAACATCATCAGCGATCACAGTGATTATAGTAACCTATCGTTAGATCAAAGCACATGGAAGCCGAATCAAGTAACAGTCACAAAAGAAGGTGAGAATAATCAAAGCTTTTGGATGAAAAAGAACAGCGGAGCGATCACGAAAGAGAAACAGGAAATCATCAAGATAGACAAGACAGCACCAAAGGTAAAAGGCATCAAGGCAAAGGATACGAACAACAAGCTACAAGATATCATCAATGTGTTGACAGGCGGAATCTTCTTTAAGCCGGGAACGGCGTTTGAAATCACGACAAGTGACAAAAAGGATGACTTGAAGGTAAGCGGCACAAAGGAAATTGCCTATAAGGTATATAAAATCGTAGACGGAGCTGAGGAACCAATCAAGGACGGAACTTTATCAGTAACGAATGAAAAGGCAAAGATAACGATCAGTGAAACAGTAGGCAAATACAAAGTATGCGTAATACCGACCGATAATGCAGGCAACAAAAATACCGAAAGCTGTCATGAGGTAGAGCTTAAGAAAATCGATGTCGATGTAGATGGAGACGGCAAACCGGATTTCAATGATCCGGATGGAGATGGTTGTCCCGACTTGAACATCGTGTTAGGCAAGGATGAGGATGGCTTTACTATTAAGTTGAATATCGACAATAACGGCGATGGTATTCCGGAATTAAATATCGATACAAACGGTGACGGATTACCTGATATCAATGTAGATACCGATGATGACGGCAAACCGGATGTGAATATTGCGACCAATATCAAATGGAATCCTACGCATTGTGTGACCGGTCAAATCGAGGAATACTGTACTGATTCAACAATAATTCCTGATTTAAATATCGATCTTGACGGAGACGGACGTCCTGATATTAATGTGGATTTAGACGGTGATGGTATTCCCGATATAGATATCGATACTGACGGTGATGGGAAACCTGACATTAATATCGATACTGATAAAGACGGAAAGCCTGATGAAAATATCAAAGATATCACAGAATGGAAACCCAATGACAGCTTTACGGTCAACGGTAAGGATTTTAATACTGTGACAGGTTTAGAGCCTGATTCCGATGATCCTGATGATATCAATAAACCAAAAAAGCCAATGAAGGATGATAACGATAAAAATGATACAAGCGTAAAGGGCGACTATAATCCGGGAAAGGATGTAGGCGGTGCAAATACAGGTGACAACACGAATTGTTTCTATGTGAATCTTCTATGCGCTATGATTATGTTGATGTTAATCATGATCTGTTATAAAAAGCGAAGCAGTACATCTGATAATCAATAAAGAGCGCTATTTAAAGTTTGAAGTGAATTCAAGTAGTTCCTAAAAGCTTAACCAACCTTCAAAAGTAATATGTTGTCATATGAAATTGAAGGTTATTTTGTTGAATAAAGAATAAATAAAAGGTAAATACGATTTTGATTTATAGAATACAGCATATTTTGAAATATAAAGCAAAAGCTTATACGTATTCACCTATCTTTTCTGACTTTATGAATGAATCATCTTATTGTTCAACGATTATGAAGATTTTTCCTTTTTCTTAATTGAAACCGCTTTTAATATACACAACTTCGGTGTATAATAATTCATAGGAAAGTGAGGCATATGATTTTATGATTTCTGAATTAATTAATAAAATTAAAGGGAGAGGAACCCGTATTGTTTTTACCGAAGGAAGCGATCCGCGTGTATTAAAGGCGGCTGTGCGTCTTTTTGAAGATCAGGTATTAAATCCTGTGCTGCTCGGAAACCGCAATGAGATTACAAGCTGCGCAAAAGCGAATAATGTATCGGTAGAGAATATGGAAATACTCGATCCGTATGAATATCAAAAAATGGATGAAATGGTAACGAAGATGATTGAGCTTCGTAAGGGTAAAATGGATGCAGAAACATGCCGCAAGCTGTTGTTGCAGACAAATTATTTCGGAACAATGCTTGTTCAGCTCGGTTACGCAGACGGTCTGTTGGGCGGTGCGACCTATTCAACTGCCGATACGGTACGTCCTGCACTGCAGCTGATCAAGGCAAGACCGGGCAACTCCATTGTTTCAAGCTGCTTTATCCTGTTAAAGGATGAAAAACCGCTGGTTATGGGAGACTGCTCGATCAATATCGATCCAAATACTGATGAGCTAGTGGAAATTACCCTGCAGACCGCAAACACGGTACGTCAATTTGGGATTGAACCGCATATCGGTCTGTTGTCTTATTCCACCTACGGATCGGCAAAGGGTGCCAGTGTATCCAAAGTACAGGAAGCAAGCGAGCGCTTAAAACGCATGCCGCTTGATTTTGAGGTAGACGGAGAAATGCAGTTTGACTGCTGCGTAGCTGATGAAGTCGCAAAGCTGAAGGCACCGCATTCTGAGGTGGCAGGACATGTCAATACCTTTATTTTCCCGAATATCGATGCCGGCAATATCGGCTATAAGATTGCCGCAAGACTTGGTGGTTATGAAGCAATCGGCCCGATTTTACAGGGCTTGAATGCACCGATTAATGACCTGTCAAGAGGCTGTAACGAGGAAGAAGTTTATAAGATGGCAATCGTTACTGCGGCACAAAAGGGTATGGATATTTAATCCAATACGCATACAACTAAATACATAAACAAAGGCTTTCCGATCGGAAGGCCTTTGTTTGTTGACAAATGATTAGGTGTTTTAAGAAAACGGCAGCATAAAATCACCTTTTATTATGCAACAGCGGAGATAAAAAAGGCCGCATGACAAAGACTGCTTAAAGAGCTGGTTTGTCAACGGTCTAATGAGTATCCTCGCTTTTATTTATCAGATTGGAGCATAGCTTTTACAGCTTTTTCTACCTCGGGACGGATAGCTTTATCAACTCCGGATAGATCCATTGCTTCAGTTAACGTTTTATTCATTGATTTCATTATATTTATGACTGCTTCAGCACGTCCTTCAGCACGTCCTTTTTCAAGCCCTTTTTCAATTCCCTTATCCATAATGCCTTGTGATAAATTGCACACATCGTCAACCTCCTTGTCTATCGCTCTTGTCATCATTATACCATAGTTTTCACTTAATTGATATTTTTTATCCTCTGCCGGCATGTTTGCTTGAAACAGGATATACAACATTTCCGTTAAATCATGCTTATCATCATTGATATCATATTCCTTATTCAGATAAATCATCACAATCGATAGCTTATCATAATCTGTTTTCGGGATATGATATTTCTTTCTCAAGCATCTTTCACTGATTGTGTATTCATTGAATACACCTTCCATCGCTTTACTTGGGTTCATAACGATCCAAATCGAATACACCTTCTTAAGATTCTGAAACTCTGAATTTTGAAAACCGCCCTGCATGTTTTTCTGTTTCGCTAAGAATCTGCTGCAGTAATAGACTGCCCTGCTTGTCAGCGGATATCCGTTATTATTACTGTTTTGTGCTTCTATATTGATAAACAATCCGATTCTTTCATTTTCATCAGAGTTCGGCAGCTTCGCATCAAACAAGATATCGTATTTGATCTCTGCGCCGTGTACAGATTTATCCTCGATATTACGACCTTGTATTTTGTCAGTTTCATCCTCAACAGACACATCCAACTGCGGATCATTTTCAATATAAGAAGGAATCTCCTCTACCGGGATATCACGATACTCAGCCACACATTCCTTCATAATACGTGCTAATATCTGTTTATTACTTAATATTTTCTTACAATACTCATCGTACGCTTTATTCAAATCATTGGTTTCAATCGCATCTGCAACCTCTAAATTATTTTTCATTCATTCACTCCCCACCGTTATACTTAACAAAATCGGAAGCCCCTAAACGCTTCCTTCAGCTGATTCAATTATAACATATCGCAAGTGTGATAACTACTAAAACCCACCTTTCTCAAAATTTTTTATCCCGCTGTAAACAAAGCGTTGATTTCACTTTCGCAGTAAGATTCATACGCAAATCTGACATACAGAAACAGTGAAGCATAAAAAAACAGGATTACTCCTGCTTTACCTGTCAGATTGCGTCATAGCTTCTACAGCTTTCTCTACCTCGGGACGAATGGCTTCATCAACATCAGCCATGTCCAGAACTTCTTTCATACTTTTATTCGTTGTTTTCATAAGGTTGATTACTATGCTGCTTGCCATTCGGATTTGTCCTTCTGTAAGCCCTTCAGCACGTCCTTTTTCAAGCCCCTTTTCAATTCCTTTATCCATAATGCCTTGTGATAAATTGCACACATCGTCAACCTCCTCGTCTATCGCTCTTGTCATCATTATACCATAGTTTTCACTTAATTGATATTTTTTATCCTGTGCCGGCATGTTTGCTTGAAACAGGATATACAACATTTCCGTTAAATCATGCTTATCATCAATGATATCATATTCATTATTCAGATAAATCATCACAATCGATAACTTATCATAATCTGTTTTCGGGATATGATATTTCTTTCTCAAGCATCTTTCATTGATCGTGTATTCATTGAATACGCCTTCTATCGCTTTACTTGGATTCATTACGATCCAAATCGAATACACCTTCTTAAGATTCTGAAACTCTGAATTCTGAAAACCGCCCTGCATGTTTTTTTGTTTCGCTAATAATCTGCTGCAATAATAGACTGCCCTGCTTGTCAGCGGATATCCGTTATTATTACTGTTTTGTGCTTCTATATTGATAAACAATCCGATTCTTTCATTTTCATCAGAATTCGGCAGCTTCGCATCAAACAAGATATCGTATTTGATCTCTGCACCGTGAACAGATTGATCCTCGATATTACGACCTTGGATTTTATCCGTTTCATCCTCAACTGACACATCCAATCGGGGATCATTTTCAATATAAGAAGGAATCTCCTCTACCGGAATATCTCGATACTCAGCTACACATTCCTTCATGATGCGTGCCAGTATCTGTTTATTACTCAATATTTTCTTACAATACTCATCATACGCTTTATTCAAATCATTGGTTTCAATCGCATCTGCGACCTCTAAATTATTTTTCATTCATTCACTCCCCACCGTTATACTTAACAAAATCAGAAGCCCCTAAACGCTTCCTTCAGCTGATTCAATTATAACATATCGCAAGTGTGATAACTACTGAAAACCCACCTTTCTCAAAATTTTTTATCCCGCTGTAAACAAAGCGTTGATTTCACTTTCGCAGTAAGATTCATACGCGAATCTGTCACCGCAAACCTCATCCAAACCATTCAATAGAAAGCACAATAATACAGGGTCGCTCCTTTTTTCAGCTCGGTGACAAACTATGTACTTTGAAAATATTTTAAATCCGGATAAACAACACTTCCAATGACAAAGACTGCTTAAAGCGCTGTTTGTCACTCAATCTGCGACTTTCCGATCAAAAAGCCTTTTTGCCACGACATAAAGCATTTCAATCAGCGTATTCAAAAGACGTAAAATCCATCGCATAAAATACATATTTATCGCTCGAAATACGCTTATTCATGATATAATAAACACAGTCAAAAACACAAAGGAAGTGACACAATGGATGAACTGAAATCCGCTCGCAATAAAATCAATCAGATCGATTCACAGATGGCACAGCTGTTTGAACAGCGCATGCAGGCCGTTGAAGACGTCATTGACTATAAGCTGTCCCATCAGATGGAAATCCTTGATTCATCAAGAGAGGCACAGGTCATTGAAAAAAACAGCGCCTACATTCAAAATCCAATCTACAAGCCCTATTATACAGCGTTTATCAAGGACGTGATGAAACAGTCCCGCGCCTATCAAAAGGCAAGAATCAATCAAAACCGAATTGCCTATGCAGGAACACTCGGCGCCTTTTCTCATATTGCCGCAAAGCAGCTGTTTCCCGATGAAACCTTAGTACATCTGCCGACCTTTCAAGAGGTCGTTGCGCAGGTAGAAAGCGGTGAGGCAAGCTACGGTGTGCTTCCGTTTGAAAATTCCTATACGGGTGAGGTAGGAGAAAACATGGATTTGATTCTCTCTCATAATATATGTATTCACCGTATGTATGACTTGAAAATTCATCAGAATCTATTAGGTGTCAAGGGTGCTGAAATCAGCGATATACGACAGGTCTATTCCAAAGATCAGGCAATCTCGCAGTCAAAAAAATTCTTAGAGGGCAGAGGAATCGAATGTATTCCCTATCCTAATACCGCAATGGCAGCCCAATATATTGCCGAACAAAACGACATCACCAAGGCGGCAATCGCATCAAAAGAAACCGCAGAGCTGTACGGCTTAAGTATTTTGGCTGAAAATATCAACACATCAAACGATAATACAACGCGCTTTATCGTTGTCGGCAAGCAGCTTCCGACTACAGGAAATCGCATATCACTTGTATTTACGCTGCCGCATACGACAGGCTCATTGGCGAAGGTTATGTCACTCATCAGCGATTACGGCATTAATATGGAAAGCATCCATTCACGCTCCTTAAAGGATGAACCGTTTGCCTACTACTTCTATGTGGAACTGGTTGCACAGCTTCAGGGAGCGGATTTCACAGCCCTTTATAAAGCAATGGAACCGTTATGTAAACAAATAAAAATCGCAGGATATTATACTAAAGAAAGCAGGGATGAAGCATGAGATTTGTGAAAAAGGAAGTTAATACAACACCGATTGAGGATACCGTATTCGTAATTGTGGAAAAGGCCGCAAAGGCAAAGGTACAATACGGTAAGGAAAAGGTCGTAGATGCGACAATCGGCTCTTTATATGATGAAGAGGGAAAGCTTGTGGCATTTGATTCTGTTTTTGATCCGTATAATGAAATACCGAAGGAGACAAAGGCAAAATATGCAGGCTCCTTTACAGGCAATCCGGCATATCGCAATCAAGTAGCTGATTGGTTGATCGGAAATATTGACTGTAGGCTGAAGCACAGCGTAATTGCGACACCGGGAGGAACCGGAGCTGTGAATATCACAATCAGCGAATGCTTGGATCAAGGTGAAACAGTGATATTACCGCAAATTGCGTGGGGCTCCTATCAGCTGATGGCAACGATGGCGAATCTTAAGACAAAGAGCTATACGCTGTTTGAGGGCGATCATTTTAATTTAAAAAGCTTTCAAGAAACATGCAGCGAGGTAATGGCACAACAGGAAAAGCTGGTGATTGTAATCAACGATCCGTGTCATAATCCGACCGGTTATTCCTTAAGCAAAGAAGAATGGCAGGAAGTTATTCGCTTTTTAAACGACTGTGCGAACCAGGTACCTGTTGTGTTGTTGAATGATATCGCTTATATTGATTATGCGTATGATACTGCACATTCCCGTGATTATATGGAACAATTCAATGCGATCGGTGAGAATGTCGTTGTGGTAATTGCCTTCAGCTGCAGCAAATCCTTGACTTCATACGGTCTTCGCTGCGGTGCGGCATTGATATTAGGTCAAAATGAAGCTGATGTGCGCGGTGTAGAGGTCGTATTTGAAAAAGCCGCAAGAGCGACATGGTCCAATATCGCCAACGCGGCAATGGATAATTTCACCTATGTAACGACAGAGAATCTTGCGGAATATACCAATGAAAAGGACGGCTATGTCAAGCTGTTAAAGGAGCGAAGCGATATCTTTACCAAAGAGGCTTGTGAGGCAGGCTTACCGTGCTACCCATACAAGGAAGGCTTCTTTGTGACGATTCGTATGGAAAGCAATGAACAGCGCGATCGTTATCATGAGGCTTTAATGAATGAGCTGATCTTTACCGTCAAGGTAAATCTCGGTATTCGTGTAGCAGTTTGTTCCTTAAGTATCAATGACTGCAAGGGCTTGGCAAAGCGCATGAAAACGATTCTTGATACATGTCAATAAGGATATCGCATGTTTACTAATGTTCAATATGGCTCAGCCTCGGATACTCATGCGATGGACGTATGCAGCGTACAGGAAAGCTGCGCATGGGTCATTGACGGCAGTGATGCCCTGTTTCCGACTCATATCACAGAGGCGGCACATGACGGAGAATGGTTTGTGAAGGAATTAAACGCTTATTTCAAACAAAACCTGACAAGTCCGCATTGGCGCATATCCGATATTGTTTATCAAGGCTTACGACATATTCACCATAAGCTGTTAAGCTATCCCGGAGCGGATCAGCTCTGTGATTTAGAGCTTCCCAATGCGTGTTGTGCCGCTGTACGTATCATGCATTCCCGATTGTATTATTTTATTCTCGGAAATTGTGAATTGATTATCACTCACCCCGACGGACAAATGACCTCATATATCGATCTGCGCCTTCAACAGCTTGATGCGAAGCTGTTAGAGCTCAGTCGTGAAATGCACGATCAAAAAAGAATGCCGTTATTTACTGCCCGTAATTTTATGGATCATCTATTAGTGGAAAATCGCCTGCGCAGAAATATCGAGGGCGGATATTATGTGTTGAGTGAAGATGCAACCGTTGTTAAGCATGCGCTTGTCGGTTCACTGCCGCTTCAGGATATCAAAAGCATTTCACTGATCTGTAACGGGTTTTCGCAATACTACAACTGTGAAAAGGTAAAAACTTATTTAGATCGTTATTTAAAACAAGAGCGCAGCGGTGAATTCGTAGAGCTTTATGAAGGAATGCTGGCAAAAAAGAAACCAAATGATAAGCTTGCGCGATATATGCAGGAATCCTTATCGGGACAAAGCACTGTAGTTTTTTTTGATGTCAACGAAGTAAATCAAATTCATTATCGCAAATAGCTTTTATTGATAAAGCACAAGGAGAGACACATGATTTTATTTGTAAGCGGGCGCTGCGATATCCCGGCATTTTACAGCGAATGGTTTATTAATCGTTTAAAAGCAGGCTTTGTCGATGTGCGAAATCCGTATGATTCTCATCAAATCAGTCGTATTCCTTTAACGAAAGGCAATGTGGATGCCCTTCTTTTTTGTACCAAAAATCCACAGCCGATGCTGAAGCGGCTTCATGAAATACAGCTGCCTTATCTTTTTCATATTACGCTGACACCCTATCATAATGATTTAGAGCCTCATGTACCGGATAAACAAAGCATCATTCGCTCAATTCAAACATTGAGTCAACAAATCGGCAAAGAGCGTGTGATTGTACGCTATGATCCGATTCTTTTGAATTCTCGTTATACGATCGATTATCATCAAAAGGCTTTTGCCTCATTGTTAAAGCAGCTTGCGCCTTATATCAATACCGTTATTTTTTCATTTATCGATTTTTATAAAAATACGCAAAGGCATCAAAAAGAACTGGACCTGCAGCCGCTCACAGATTCGCAGATGAGACAGCTTGCGCAAGTGCTTTCCGATATTGCAAGGCCTTACGGTATTATGCTTCAAACATGCGGTGAGTCGATCGATCTTTCTGATTACGGTATAAAAAACGGTGCCTGTATTTCCAAACAGCTTATGGAAGCATTGTTGAAGCGACCGTATGATCCGCCGATCGGAAAAGCAGTCAGAGCGTGTAATTGTTTACCGACGGTGGATATCGGTGATTACAACGCATGTCCGCATTTTTGTCGCTATTGTTATGCAAATTATGAGGAACAAACAGTAAAAGAGCGCTGTATCACACACGACCCCGAGGCAAGCGTATTGCTTGGACAGATCACTTCAAAGGATCATATTACTGTGCGCAAGGAGAAACAAAATCGTCAGCTTCCGCTGTTTTGATAGTAAGGTGATGCGGTTTGGCTATTCCTATTATGAATATTTTTAGAATATATCAAAAATTGAGTATAACATAAATCAACAAGGCTGTGAAAACACAAAGGATCACAGTCTTTTTCTGTCTTTTCATTGTTGCGGTACTTGTTTGACAAGAGAAACAGCTCGTTTTATAACATGATTCAAAATGTAAATAAATGGAAATATTTTCTGATTGTCGGCGTAATTAAAGCTGATGAAGCGCATCGGTGTAAAAAGTGGTTTTTTGAAATGTTAAAAATTTCAAGCACTTAAGTTATTGACATATCGTCATGTATGATTTATGATAAAAAAAAGAAGTGATAAGGAGAATTCATGAAAAAAGCAAAATTGCCTGTACTGATTGCACAATTACAGCTGCATGATGAAGAAGCATTCAATGAAATCTATCGGCGTTATCATAAACTGGTACGCTATATTGCATACGGTCTGACAAAAAATCATGCTGATACGGATGAGGTCGTTCAGGAGGTTTTTCTGCAGGTTCAAAAGTCAATCAATGACTTAAAGGAGCCTGCGCAGTTTAAGGCATGGCTGAGTCGTATCACTTATTCTAAGGCAAAAATGCTGTTTCGTAAAAACAAGGATCATTATATGGATGATGAATATTTGGATCTTTTACAAAGCAAAGAGGAAAGCAGAGCGGAATATTGTCCGCAAAAAAGAATTCATCATCAAAGTGATTTAGATGTCTTATATGAATGTATCGGCAATTTAAAACCGCAGTATCGTGAAGTGTTGATTTTATTTTTCTTTTCACAGCTTTCGATCAAGGAAATTGCGATTATGACGGAAAGTCCCGAGGGAACGATAAAAAGCAGATTATTATATGCGAAAAAGTATTTGAAGGCAGAAATCGAAAAATACGAAGAAGTAAATGACATAACGCTTAGTTTTCAGGGAAAAACACTGGAGGCAGCGCTTTTTGTGTTCGGAAGCTCTTTGGTAAAGGAGCCTGTACTTTTCAGTGTTCCTTATTTGCGTATCACGATACCGACCTCAAGCATATTGAGTGCAGTTAAGCTGTCATTGGCTGCAGTCATCGGTTGTTCAACGGTGTTCGGTGTGAAGGCTTGGATTGATTATGATCGCAGCATTACGCATGATACGGATACACAAAAGAAGCAGTTTCACGCATTGGAGTATCGTCAACAAACAATTTCTACGCCGAGAGAGGCATATCGTGTGCTGATCGATTGGGCTGATTGTGAAGTGGAAATGAAAGCGAAAAGCGAACAGGAAATATTAGAAATCCTTCCTGTTTATGAAGCATTGGTTGATTATCAGGGCGGTTATCATGATTTATTAAACCGCAGAAATTGGCATCAACTGTTTAATAAATACAGATAAATTCAAAAAAATTAATCTTTTTAATATTTTTTCAACCTTTTTGTGCTTAACGGCATCCAGTATCTGAAGCATCGACGATAAGTGACGGACATTTTGTTTGAAATCGCTTGCTGAGAGATAGAGGTGATGGCAATGTGGAAAAAAGCATATCTTGGGATTTTTGTTTTATTATTGAGTGCTTTTAGTATTTATTCCTATGCTGTGTTTACGATGAATGCAGCAAGTAATCAAGTAAAACAAAAAATCTTTACTCGAGACGGTGCATCATATACAGCGGCAAAGAGTAAGATTTATTTAGGAGAATATAAAGGTCAGATTATCGAATGGGAAATGGTCAAAGAGGTTCTCTCTGATAAATACTTGTTGATGCCGAGCGAATCCGTTGATAAAATTGCCGTTGATGTTCTTAATAATACGGATTATGCGAACAACAACAATGCTTATTTTAGGGCTATTTCTCAATTCAACAGCACCGGTATAAAACAAGAGGAAACAGAGCTTTTATATCAAAATGATCCTGAGGGCTTAATTGTACTGCCTACCACAAAGGATTTTGGAAACGGCGGAACCTTCGGAATGAATAATTATTATCGTGCAATGATGAATCCGCAGGCTGATTTATCGTCACTAAATTTATATAAAGATGTGTATTCACCGAATTATCAATATAATTGTGAATATGGATATTCATACGGAAATGTTCCCAGAGGAGGAATTAAAAGCTGTACGGGAACCAATGTAAAGGCACAAATCAATGTGGATTTGGATGATGATGGGATTCCGGATATCAACATTGATACCAATGGGGATATGAAAGCAGACTTGAACATACCGAGAGAGGGAAGCAGTGAACCTGCCGTGAATATCGCTACTATCGAGAGTTGGAATCCTAATAAAAACTTTAAACATAACAAATTTGAATATGATACCGTTGATCATAAGCCATATCTGAATATTGATACGGATGGCGATGGACGGCCGGATATCAATATTGATACGGATGGGGATGGAAAAGCGGATGAAAACATCATCAAGATCACGGAATGGAAGCCGGGGCACAATGTAGATGATCCATTCCCATATGACACGATGAAGTTTGAAGAAAAGAAGGAATTGGAAGACAACGGAGTCAAAGTAGAGAAACCGGATGGAACATTTGCGCCCAATATCACTTTAAAGGTGACGGATATCACGAAGGATAAGCAATCCGAAGTCGGTGAAAAGGCCAAAGATCTGATTGGAGAACATAGTGTTATTCAAGTGTTTGATGTGAAACTGTTAGAGAATGGCAAAGAGATTGAACCGGATGGCATATTGAAAGTAAAAATACCGGTAAAATCAAACATCCAAAATCCAAGCTTACTCATTCTGAATGAAGCTGGTGAGTATGAAAAAGTCGAGGCTGTTTTTGAAGATGGATATCTGATTTATGAAACGGATCGATTAGGGCAGTTTACTGTGATAGGAGATATTACTGATCAAGAGCCTACCGATGTGGGAGGAAGCTATTATCCGGGAGACAATGCCGGAGGTGCGCAGAATGTAGGTGGAGCCTTAACCGGCGATACTACCAACATGATGATATACATGGGACTTGGATGTATGTCAATCGGAATGATGTTATTCATTGTATTCAAAAGAAAACAAGAAGAATAGCGAAGTTGAAAGATACATTTTAATATCAAGATGTATACAAAAGTTAGACATTTATGAACATAGGGAAAAGATATTAAAATATACGTTTCAACATAGAAAAACAGGGAAAATCGTTATGATTTGCCCTGTCTCAATAAGTCTACTACTTTAATAGACACTTTAGGGAAAGGATGTGTGGTTATGTGGAAAAAGTTATTTTTAGGTTTGATTGTATTTGTCAGTGTTTTTTCAGTGAGTTATATATATTACAATATTAACATGTATGCAACTTCTAATAGTGGTAGTATTTCATCTACTCCTATTACTGCACATACAGGTGGATTAAGGAAGGGGGATCGAGTTACGTTGGATAGTACTAAAATAGATTTAGAAGGAAAAGCGAATAGTTGGTTATTAACAAAGAATATTACCGGTATAAAAGGAAATGATGAAACTACTGTTCCAATAACAAGAACTGCACCTTATGATGCGTGGTTTACTATGGCAAGTGAATCGATTGATCATGCACCTTTGCATACATCCCAGCCTACTAAGTTGTTTTATAAAGATACTACTTTAGCAGCATTGATGGCCTCTTATAATCAGCAACTTAAT
Organism: Erysipelotrichales bacterium; assembly: GCA_910576855.1. Taxonomy (GTDB): domain Bacteria; phylum Bacillota_I; class Bacilli_A; order Erysipelotrichales; family Erysipelotrichaceae; genus C-19. The sequence continues at coordinate 57,875 of CAJTJP010000016.1, read as the reverse complement.
AGTAGTGCAAGAGATATGCAATTTGTTTCAGATCGGATTGAGGTAAGAAATACTGATGCTACAACTGCAGATGCCAAAGTTGGAAGTAGTTTGGTTGAAATTGGTAAAAAGATGTACATTCCTCAAAAATGGGAAGTGATGGGAGTAGCCGGAGGAACAAAAATAGTAACAGCAAATGAACTTTCCTTTTTTGAAACATATTGGTTTTCAAATGCAAGCGATAGTCTATCATCAAACTTGTGGAATGTTGTGAATAGTAATGGTTCTACAACAACTGCTTCCTCTACACCCATAACATTGTCTCGTGGTGTTCGTCCAGCTCTAAATTTATCCTTTCAGGATGTAGTTTTTAGCGCTGAACAAATCAATAATACAGGAGCTTATTATAAAGTCGAAGCACCCGTAGCAAAAACTCATCTTTATCAAAGCAGTGGAAACGCAATGAAAGTTCGAGTTCACAACAGTGCTTTAGATATGAACTTTACAGATATACAGAAAAATGGAAAAAGCATAACTCAAATTACAAAAGGTAGCACCGTTGAGTTGATAGCGGATGCGCCAATTGGCAGTGATAGCGAGGGACAATGGACTGTGTCAGTTTTAATTTATGACAGTTCAGGCAATTTAGTATATTATCGACCTTTGGAAAATGCAAAGGGTTCAGGCACTTATAAGCTAAACTTGGGTGATATTCCAGTTAGCAAATATAAGATTGCATTAGTGAACGAATCTTATAATGAAAACAATGACTCGCCGGCTGATTGTTCTTCTATAACAGCGACAAAGGATTTAGAGATCGTTGAACAATTATCTGATCTTAACTTCCAAGCACAAAATAATTTGCAAGTCAATAACAATGTGAATGTTGGTGATAAAGTAGGTGTCATCTCATCAAAGTACGGTATCGGAATACCAAATTATAGCATTGTAGAAGATAGTGCTTATGCAGGAGAATATGCTTATTTCGAAATTGCCAGTGACAATAAGACAGTAATAGTGGATGGAAATCCTCTAAATGCCGGTACTTATCATTTCAAGATCCAAGCACAGGATGAAAATGGAGACCCCGATCCAGCCCTGGAAATATCTGCATCTATTACAGTAAGCAAAACCAATCTATCCGTTGCCTTTGATGATCCCAATCAAACCAAGAAAAGTGTAACGGATGCCGCAACACCTTGGAGTGAAACGGCAACGGCCTCTCCAAGCGATGGAGTGAAAATCACTTATTCCAAAGTCGGCGGAGATATCAGTTTGATTGATATTGATCCGGATAGCGGTGGGATTACCTATAAAGGCAATGGTTCTTATGGCAAAGTAACGATCAGAGCGACTGCCGATGATGATCCTAATACCGGTAATGACAATTACAATTCCTCTTATGTAGAAAAAGAGATTGTAGTTTATGCTCAAGTAGATGGCAGTGTTACACCGGATCCAAAATCCAGTGATGCAAATGAGCCTACCTTTACTGCCAATGATGCGAATGTGAAGACCGGCGGAACGATAGGAACGATTAAAGGTGAACCGGGTACACCCGATGATGTTTCCGGAAGTAAGATCACTTATACGTATGGAATCAAAAGTGATGGAAACGGATCCTTCTTTGCGGTGAACTCGAGTACCGGTGTGATCACCACCAAAGCGAATCTTGGAGTAGACACTTATCACATTACGGTAACGGTATCGGATAAATGGAGTACGAAGGAAATCCCTGTAACAATCAATGTCGGAATGTCAGCGGCAGAGAATCTGAAGTTTTATGAAAGCAGCAGCTCTAATACGATTATTAATACGAAAAGCGCAAAGGTGACAGATACGAATGTAGTTGTATATGCGACAGTTAAAGGAAGTACGAATACGAATCCTGTTACTTATAAAATCAAAGATGGAAGTACAAATGTCATAGAAGTCAATCAAAGCAGCGGAGCGATTACGATACACGGTGTAGGAACAGTTACGATTGTCGCAGAAAAACAGGGCGCAAGCGGACAGGCAAATGCGAGTGCTGAGCTTACCTTTACGGTAACAGCCGGAGCACAGAACTTTATCTATACGGACAGCGCAGGAAATGAGCTTCCGAAAAGCGGCAATAATTATTCGGCTAAAACAGAGGAGTATGCTCCAAACAAAACCTTTCAGCTCTATACGGCAGGTAATCCTACAGGAACTAATGTAACATATCAATTAAAGGCAGGTGCACCAACCGATGTGATATCAGTAGACGCAAGCGGACTTGTCACAATACTAAATGCCACACAAACCGCACAAACAGGCAAGGTTATCGTTCAGGCAACCAGTCATGACCCTACAGGAAATTATGAGGATAAAACAATCGAGCTTCCGATTAATATCGATAAAGGTACAAGAACAATAGCCTTTGCGGAGAATCCAATCTATGTGGTGAGCGGTAAAGGACAAGTAGTGCCTGTCACAGAGGTAGACGGAGTAACGGATACCGATGGTGATGTACTCATAGAAATTGACAGTAACGAGGATCATACAATTGCGTGGACAAACGACAATAAAACGATTGATTATAACTACAGCGGCGAAGAAGGCAAGGACATCAAAATCCATGCGACGAAACCGATGAATCGAAATTATAAGCTTGCGGAAACAGACGGTACTCTGCATATTATGGGACCTGATGAAAGCATGTTGGCAATCACAAGTCCGGGACAAATCATTTACGGCGATCACTTCACCATACGAAGCACGCAGTTTGATGCAGACAGTACGAATGTACAATACACATTCGAGGTTGATAAAACAACGTTTATCTCAAGTCCAACGGTAAGCGGAAACAGTGCACAGTTTGATGCGCTGAAGGCAAGCGGTACAAACAAAACAACCGTAACGGTGACAAGAACAGCGAACGGAGAAGCACCGCTAAGTAAAAAGGTACAGGTAACGGTATTACCTAAGCCGATTGAAATCATGATTGATGATAAGGAAAAGCTAAAGGGAGAACAAAATCCAAGCTTAACATATCAGGACTTCAGAAGTGATTTAGTATCATGGAACGGAGTACAAGACAGTATACAAGAAAATGATATCAAGTTAAGCACAACCGCAAAAACAGATAGTAATGCAGGAGATTATCCAATCAAGGGAGACAATAATACATTAAACAGGACTTATCCGAATTACAGTTTTACTTTCAAGGAAGGAACACTGACAATCAATGAGGAAACTATTGAGGATGATTGGTATCATTTAGAGTTAGATGATGGAAACAGCACAGTCTATACGGGAAACTGGACAAATCAGGATGTCAACATCATCAGTGACCATAACGAATATATCAATATGTCTTTAGACCAAAGCACATGGAATCCTAATCAAGTAACTGTTTCAAGAGAAGGTGAAACCAATCAAGACTTTTGGATGAAAAAGGACAGCGGTGCAATTACAAAGGTAAAACAGGAAATCATCAGAATTGATAAGACAGCACCGAAGGTAAAGAACATCAAAGCGAAGGATTCAAATAATAAGCTTCAAGATATCATCAATAAACTAAGCGGCGGAATCTTCTTTAAACCGGGAACAGCGTTTGAGATAACGACAAGTGATACAAAGGATGACTTAAAGGTCAGCGGCACAAAGGAGATAGCTTATAAGGTCTTTAAATTGGAATCTCAAACGAGAGCTACAGAGGAATTAATCAAGGAAGGCAATTTAACAGTCACAAATGAAAAGGCAAGTATCACGATCAGTGAAACAACAGGCAAATACAAGGTATGTGTAACAGCTACCGACAACGCCGGAAACACAAGCACTGAAAGCTGTCATGAGGCAGAGCTAAAGAAAATCGATGTCGATGTAGACAAAGACGGCAAACCTGATTTCAACGATCCGGATGGGGATGGCTGTCCTGATCTAAACATCAAATGGAAAGACCCAAATGATGAAACCAAATGGGTCGTAATCAACGGAGATCGAAACAATGATAAGATACCTGATTTGAATATAGACAGTGACGGTGACGGGATTCCTGACTTGAATATCGATACCGATAATGATGGGAAACCTGACCTTAACTTAGTGATATTAAAGAAAAGCGATTGGAAGCCGACGAAATGTGTTAAGGCGGATATCGATAACGGAATCCTTGAGGAATACTGCACAGGCACAGGCGTTAAAGCGGTTATAAATGTCGATACCGATAATGATAGAATCCCGAATATCAATATCGATAATAAGGGAGACTTCAAACCGCATCTTAACATTTCGAAAGACGGAGTCAATGCATCAGTAAATATCACCGACGTCCATGAATGGAAACCTGAAAAGAATTATACAAGCGGTAAGTTTACATTTGATTCAGTAGGTAATGAATACAAACCGCAAATCAATGTAGACAGTGACGGAGACGGTAGACCGGATATCAATATCGACTTAGACGAAGACGGAGTCCCTGATATCAACATTGATACAGACGATGACAATATACCGAACATCAATATTGACAGTGACGGCGATGGGATACCCGATGTAAATGTGGACATAGATGATGACGGCAATCCTGATGAAAACATCAAGGATATCACTGAATGGAAGCCAAACAAGGATGTTGACGGTGATGTTCCTTATGACACAATGGACTTCAGCGAACAAGAGGAACCGGAAAAGCCATCGGAACCAACCAAACCAAATCAGCCGGCAAACGGAACAGATGTCAAAGGAAGCTATTACCCGGGTGATAATGTAGGCGGCGCTATCACCGGAGATGAAACAAACCTACTGCTGTATATCGATTCCATATTATTCAGTGTAGGGCTGATAAGTTATCTGATATACAGAACACAGAAAGATACATTTCAATAAATAAAGGTCTAGTTAGGTAGACTAATATAAACAGGTGTTTTTCAAGTAAAAATGCCTGTTTTTCTATTCAGAAACATATATTTCAATAACTTTTTCCTACCTCTATTAATGTCTACATTTGTAGACATACGGAAGGAGAAATTGTTGTGTGGAAAAAACTATGGATAAGTATGCTGGTATTAGTAAGCAGTATTACAGTATGTTATGCTTATTATAATTTTAAGATAAATGCTTCACCGATTACCGCAGCCGATTATGCGGTCGGAGATAAATTTGAAAGAACAAACACTGATACATTTACGATGGGAGAACTACAGTGGAAAATAATAAAAACAGATTCTGCAGCACACAAAGCATACTTGGTATCAGAGCCTTTTACGAGCAAATACTGCGGAGCATTTAATCTGTATCAAGGTAGCGTGCTTTCCTGTCTTGCCGCTACGGATACCCAATATACTTCCAGCACCGTAAATGACCCGATGGGAGATTATGTAGAAGCAATCAACGGAAAAGGCTCCTTGGAGATGATGAATCTTGATTTTTACAATAAGGTTACTTCCAATAATACTGATTTAGGTATGTTGGATGCGATCGGACATTTTTGGATGAATGAGTATTCAGACTCTATACAGGTTGCTTATCTTAGTGGGAATACTTCTTTTGTTCCGTATCAATTTGCTGGAGTAACCTATAACAATATAATCGTTCTTAATTCAACATCAACCACGATTGTAGCGGTAAAAGAAATTGATTTACCGCAAAAAGGCATCATAAAGACGATCACAAGTGATGCGACAGATATCACAAAGCCGAGTGCTGATTTGATTAATAATGCAGGTCAGACCATTGTAAATATCGATACGACAGAGGGAGAAGGACCTTATCATTTTTATGTATATGATACGAATGCAAGCGGGTCTGGGACTTATACCACACCTTCACAGTATTTCACTTTAAATTCGAATCCATCTAACGGTACCGCACAAGTGAATTTGCTTAACAAGCTTCCTGCCGGTGATTATTATTTCAAAGTAAGGGTAGTGGATGAAAGTACAAATGAGCGATTATATTATAGGCCGGATGATTTCATAAAGGATACATTCAGAACAAAAGAGACACAATTGATTCATGTGAAAATTTATAAGGAAACACCGACAATAGCGTTTGACACACCGAGTATCACAAAGAAATCAATTTCAAATGCAGGTGCAGGTTGGAATGAAACAGCAGCTGCTTCACCGAGTACAGGAACTAAGATAACGTACAGTATCAGCGGTGGGGATGTTTCCTTGATTTCAATAGACCCAGATACGGGCGCAATTACTTATAACGGTAATAATGCTTTTGGGAAAGTTAAGATAAAAGCCACTGTTGATGATGATCCGAGTACCGGATATGATGATTATGAAGCCGCATATGCAGAAAAGGAAATTATTATTTATCGAGAGATAGACGGAAATGTGACTCCGCACAGTAATTCATCGGATACAACAATTCCAACCTTTACTGCTTCTGATTCTAATATAAAAACAGGCGGTATTATAGGAACGATAAAAGGAACACTCGGTACTCCCGATACGATCGGCGGGTCGACAACGACTTATAAGTACGGGTTGAAGGCAGGAGTCGGAGATGCGAATTTCTTTAGTGTCGATGCGAATACAGGAGTTATCAAAACGATGGCGAATCTGGGAATCAAAACCTATACGATCACCGTAACAGTATCGGATAATTGGAGCACCAAGGAAATACCTGTCACAATCAATGTCGGAATGTCAGCGGCAGAGAATCTGAAGTTTTATGAAAGCAGCAGCTCTAATACGATTATTAATACGAAAAGCGCAAAGGTGACAGATACGAATGTGACGGTATATGCGACAGTTAAAGGAAGTACGAATACGAATCCTGTTACTTATAAAATCAAAGATGGAAGTACAAATGTCATAGAAGTCAATTCAAACAGCGGAGCGGTTACGATTCACGGTGTCGGAACAGTTACGATTGTCGCAGAAAAACAAGGGGCAAGCGGACAGGCAAATGCGAGTGCTGAGCTTACCTTTACGGTAACAGCCGGGGCACAAAACTTTATCTATACGGACAGCGCAGGAAATGAACTTCCAAAAAGCGGTAATAATTATTCGGCTAAAACAGACACATATGCGCCAAACAAAACCTTTCAGCTCTATACGGCAGGTAATCCTACAGGAAGTAATGTAACATATCAATTAAAATCAGGAGCACCAACCGATGTGATATCGGTAGATACAAGCGGACTTGTTACAATCCTGAATGCCACGCAAACCGCACAAACAGGAAAGGTTATCGTTCAGGCAACAAGTCATGATCCAAGCGGAAATTATGAGGATAAAACAATCGAGCTTCCGATTAATATCGATAAAGGTACAAGAACAATAGCCTTTGCGGAGAATCCAATCTATGTGGTGAGCGGTAAAGGACAAGTAGTGCCTGTCACAGAGGTAGACGGAGTAACGGATACCGATGGTGATGTACTCATAGAAATTGACAGTAATGAGGATCATACGATTGCGTGGACAAACGACAATAAAACGATTGATTATAACTACAGCGGCGAAGAAGGCAAGGACATCAAAATCCATGCGACGAAACCGATGAATCGAAATTATAAGCTTGCGGAAACAGATGGCACTCTGCATATTATGGGACCTGATGAAAGCATGTTGGCAATCACAAGTCCGGGGCAAATCATTTACGGCGATCACTTCACAATACGAAGCACGCAATTTGATGCGGACAGTACGAATGTACAATATACCTTTGAGGTTGATAAAACAACGTATATCTCAAGTCCAACGGTAAGTGGAAACAGTGCACAGTTTGATGCATTGAAGGCAAGCGGTACAAACAAAACAACCGTAACGGTGACAAGAACAGCGAACGGAGAAGCTCCGCTAAGTAAACAAGTACAGGTCACGGTATTGCCTAAACCAATCGAAATCATGATTGATGATAAAGAAAAGCTAAAGGGAGAACAGAATCCAAGCTTAACGTATCAGGACTTCAGAAGTGAGTTAGTATCATGGAACGGAGTACAAGATGTAATACAGGAAAATGATATCAAGCTAAGCACAACCGCAAAAACAGACAGTAATGCAGGAGATTATCCAATCAAGGGAGACAATAATACATTAAATAGGACTTATCCAAACTACAGCTTTAGCTTTAAAGAAGGAACACTGACAATCAATGAGGAAGCTGTTGAAGATGATTGGTATCACTTGGAGTTAGATGACGGAAGCAATACCTTATACACAGGCGGATGGACAAATAAGGATGTGAACATCATCAGCGATCATAATGAGTATATCAACATGTCCTTAGACCAGAGCACATGGAATCCTAACCAAATCACAGTGACAAAAGAAGGAGAAACGAACCAAAGCTTTTGGATGAAAAAGGACAGCGGAGCAATCACAAAAGAAAAACAAGAGATTATTAAGATAGACAAAACGGCACCGAAGGTCAAGAACATCAAGGCGAAGGATTCAAATAATAAGCTGCAGGATATCATCAACAAGCTGAGCGGCGGAATCTTCTTTAAACCGGGAACGTCATTTGAGATAACGACAAGCGATGCGAAAGATGACTTAAAGGTCAGCGGAACTAAGGAGATAGCTTATAAGGTCTACAAGCTTGAATCTCAAGCACGAGGTGCAGATGAATTAATCAAGGAAGGTAATTTAACAGTCACAAACGAAAAGGCAAGTATCACAATCAGTGAAACAGTAGGCAAACACAAGGTATGCGTAATACCGACTGACAATGCAGGGAATACAAATACCGAGAGCTGTCATGAGGTGGAGTTAAAGAAAATCGATGTGGATGTAGACGGTGACGGCAAGCCGGATTTCAATGATCCTGACGGAGACGGTTGTCCTGATGTAAACATCAAATGGAAAGACCCTGAAACGAATAAATGGATCGTAACCAACGGGGACAGAGATTATGACGGTATTCCTGATATCAATATCGACAGTGACGGAGACGGCAAGCCTGATTTGAACATAGATACAGACAACGATGGCAAACCCGATCTTAACCTAGTGATTCTAAAGAAAAGCGATTGGAAGCCGACGAAATGTGTTAAGGCGGATATCGATAACGGAATCTTAGAGGAATACTGCACAGGCACAGGCGTTAAAGCGGTTATAAATGTCGATACCGATAATGACGGAATTCCGAATATCAATATCGATAACAAGGGAGACTTCAAACCGCATCTTAACATTTCGAAAGACGGAGTCAATGCATCAGTAAATATCACCGACGTCCATGAATGGAAACCTGAAAAGAATTATACAAGCGGTAAGTTTACATTTGATTCAGTAGGTAATGAATACAAACCGCAAATCAATGTAGACAGTGACGGAGACGGCAGACCGGATATCAATATCGACTTAGACGGAGATGGAGTCCCTGATATCAACATTGATACAGACGGTGACAATATACCGAACATCAATATTGACAGTGACGGCGATGGGATACCCGATGTAAATGTGGACATAGATGATGACGGCAATCCTGATGAAAACATCAAGGATATCACTGAGTGGAAGCCAAACAAGGATGTTGACGGTGATGTTCCTTATGACACAATGGACTTCGGTGAACAAGAGGAACCGCAAAAGCCATCGGAACCAACCAAACCAAATCAGCCGGCAAACGGAACAGATGTCAAAGGAAGCTATTACCCGGGTGATAATGTAGGCGGTGCAATTACCGGAGATGAAACAAACCTACTGCTGTATATCAATTCCATATTATTCAGTGTAGGGCTGATAAGTTATCTGATATACAGAACACAGAAGCTGAAATAATCAAACACAGATACTGTACAATCAGGCATTTAGTTGATAAATGTCTGATTTTTTTCTTACGACGCTTGACTTATAGTTTACTCCAAGTGCATAACAATAATATACTTTAGGAGGATAACATATGAAAAAACAAACAGCAGGCAGAGAACAATTAGGCAAGTTAGCACCTAAATTCGCTGCATTAAATGACGATGTATTATTTGGTGAGGTGTGGAGCCGAGAGAGTGAATTATCTTTACGAGATCGCAGCATGATTACAATATCAGCATTAATGGCGCAAGGCTTATTTCCACAGTTAAAGTCACATTTTATAATCGGTAAGCAGCATGGTATTACAAAAAGTGAGGCAGTGGAGATAGTTACACAGTTAGCATTTTACAGCGGATGGGCAAAAGCATGGAGCGCCTTTTCTCTCATCGAAGAGGTATACGGTGATGATGAAGCAGTTTCTGTCCATGGCGGAGTGTTTGGCTTAGGTGAACCCAATACAGCCTTTGCATCATACTTTGACGGTAAATCTTATTTAAACCCCTTAGCGAAAACAGATCATCTTTTTATTGCGAATGTGACCTTTGAACCGGGTTGCCGGAACCATTGGCATATACATGAGGCTGATAAAAACGGCGGTCAAATACTCATTTGTGTGGAAGGAGAGGGATGGTATCAAGAAGAAGGAAAAGAGGCACAAGGCTTAAAGGCCGGAGATGTCATTACAATACCTGCAGGCATAAAGCATTGGCATGGGGCGAAATCCGATTCTTGGTTCGCTCATATCGCTGTTGAAGTCCCGGGAGAAAATACATCCACGAAATGGCTTGAACCTGTTGATGAATCGGCTTATCATATGCTGAGTAAAGATAAACAAACTGTTGCTGAATAAAGAAAACAAACCGAAGGCTTGTAACGAAATTCGTTTGAATGTAACAATGTTTTCAGAATAACAAGCTGTATTTGAAACTGATCGTGATACGATAATGAAGCTAACATAAGGAGTGTTGTCAGCCTGTATTTTAAATGGTGAAGCTCATGGAAATAAAATGTGCAGAAACACCAAAACAAAGCCGATTTCGCTTGTGAGAACTGCCACTTTTTGGTATAGTATATAAGGAAAAATCAAACATGAGATAATAAACACAAAATATCGTTTGATTGATAAAAGTGAAAGCGAGGAAACGATATGAGTATTATGATAGAACGATTAGAGGGAATGGTAAATCGTTATCATGAAATAACTGAAATGATGATGTCTCCTGAGATAGTTTCAGATAATAAGCAGTTGGCTAAGTTGGGTAAGGAACAGGCTGATCTGACACAGGTCGTAGAAACCTATACGGAATATAAGCAGCTGATGCAGAACCTTGAAGATGCTAAAGCCTTATTACAGGAAGATGATAAGGAAATCAAAGAAATGGCAGAGCTTGAAATTGAACAGGGAACGATACGAAAAGAGGAACTGTTAAATAAATTGGAAATCTTATTAATTCCTAAGGACCCGAATGATTCTCACAATGCGATCGTTGAAATACGCGGTGCTGCAGGCGGAGATGAAGGAAATATCTTTGCCGGTGATTTATACAGAATGTATGTAAAATATGCGGAAGGCAAGGGCTGGCGAATTGAAACGATTGAAATGGATGACTGTGAGGCAGGCGGCTTTGCGCTCGTTAGCTTTATGATCAAGGGAGACGGTGCATACGGAACCTTTAAATTTGAAAGCGGAAGTCATCGGGTACAGCGTGTGCCGAAAACAGAAAGTCAAGGAAGAATTCATACTTCAACGGCAACCGTATTGGTATCGCCGGAAATCGAGGAAGAGGATTTCGATATCGATATGAACGATTTAGAAATTGAAACAATGCGTTCCTCAGGTGCCGGAGGTCAGCATATCAATAAAACCGATTCGGCAGTCAGAATTGTGCATAAGCCGACCGGAATCGTGGTAAAGTGTCAGGACGGACGTTCCCAGCATGAGAATCGCTTAACTGCATTGATGACGATTCGCTCTCGTGTTTATGAGGAGCGTCAGCGTGAGATTGAAGCGCAGGCGGGTGCGGAGCGCCGTTCTAAGATCGGTACGGGAGATCGTTCGGAAAAAATTCGTACTTATAACTATCCGCAGAATCGCGTGACCGATCATCGCATCGGGTATAATGTGAATCAGCTTGACCGTATTATGGAAGGGCGTCTTGACGATATGTTTACCGCACTGCAGAGTGCCGATCAACAGGCGAAGCTTGCAGGAGAAAAAGCATAATGGCAACCTTTCGTGAGGTACTGCGCATTGCCCAAGCCGCATTGAGTGAGAAGGATTTGCCGCAGCAGGAGGCGCAGCTTTTGATGGTGGAGCTTTGTCAGTTACAGGTACATGACTTGTATATGGAAATTGATCAAGAGATGGATCCTGGATTACAGAAGCAGTATGAGGAAGGAGTAAAGCGCTTGTTGAAGCAGGAGCCGCTTGCTCATATCCTCGGTTATGAATGGTTTTACGGCTATCGCTTTACCGTGAATGAGGATGTGCTGATTCCCCGTCCCGAAACTGAGGAATTGGCGGCGAATATATTGGCAGATTATGATGAATATTTCGCTGATGCAGAGGATGTAACACTTGCGGATATCGGAACCGGAAGCGGTGCACTTGCCGTAACACTGAAAAAAGAGGCAGAGGCATTGAATGTCATCGGAACGGATATCAGTGAGCGGGCAATCGCTGTAGCGTGTGAAAACGCAAAAGCTAATCAAGCGGCCGTACCGTTTATGATCGGTGATATGTTGGAACCGTTGATCGATCGTAATCTAAAGGTGGATATTCTTGTATCCAATCCGCCATATATTCCTGTTGATGAACAGATGGAGGCAAGCGTAGTCGACTATGAACCGCTTGTAGCCCTGTTCGGCGGTGAGGACGGCTTGAAGTTTTATCGCATTATTTTTGAAAACTGCCGCAAGGTATTAAAGGATAAGGCGATGATGGCATTTGAAATGGGTTGGAATCAAAGTGAAGCAATGCGAAAGCTTGTGAAGGAATACTTTCCGAATGATCGTTTTGAAATCATCAAGGATATGAGCGGCAAGGATCGGATGCTGTTTATCTATATCAATTTGTAAGAGTGTAAATGTAAATATCCTCTTTGGACTGCGCGTTCGATGCGTTCGATAATGCGTTAAGAGGATATTTTTTTTAGGTTTTCAACTGTTTGATTGACACTTGAGCTGCGGAAATTGGAGGTTTTGGCTGTTTATGAATTGCGGAAATTGGATTTTTTCGTTATTTTTGAATTGCGGAAATTGGATGTATCCGGTTGAAGTCAGCGTATTTTTTAGGTATAATACATTTGCGGAGGTGTAGAATCCATATGTTTAAAAGAAAAATATATCAGGTAATGAAAGAATGGAAGGAAAGCTCAGCCGGTAAAACAGCTTTATTGATCGAAGGTGCTCGCCGTGTAGGAAAATCAACGGTTGCGGAGAAATTTGCGAAAAATGAATATGACACCTATATTTTAATTGACTTCGCAACTGCTTCAAGCAGTGTAAAAGCATTATTCGATGATATGTCTGATTTAAACTATTTTTTTCTGCAGCTTCAATTACAATATCATACCGAATTGAAAGTCGGTAAATCTGCGATTATTTTTGATGAAGTGCAGCTATGCCCGAAAGCAAGACAAGCGATTAAAGCACTTGTGAAAGACGGAAGATATCATTATATAGAAACAGGCTCTTTGATTTCAATCAAAAAAAATGTCAAAGATATTTTAATACCGAGCGAAGAAAGAAAAATCCAGATGCATCCTATGGATTATGAGGAATTCTTATGGGCACTGAATGATACGTCAACTATGGATTTATTAAAGGCAGTATTTGACGCAAAAAAACCATTCGGCGATCAATTAAATCGAAAACTCATGCGTGATTTCAGACTTTATATGCTTGTCGGAGGAATGCCTCAGGCAGTAAACGAATTTATCACGACGAATAACTTTAAAAGCGTAGATGATGTAAAAAGAGATATTATTAATCTGTATGAAGATGATTTCAGAAAAATTGATTCTACGGGTCGTTTGGCACTGTTGTTTGAAGCAATTCCTTCACAGCTGAATAAAAACACCAAAGGCTTTCAAACAAAGAATGTACTGAATTCATATAAAACCAAAGACACTACGATTTTAAGCTTAATCTCGGAATTAAAGGATTCTAAAGTGGTATCTGTCGCATATCATGCGAATAACCCCGGTGTCGGTTTATCTGCATATAAAGATTTGAATCAATTTAAACTGTATATGGCAGATACCGGTTTATTTGTAACACTTCAATTTAAGGATAAGGACTTTACAGATAATATAATTTATGAAAAATTATTGAGTGATAAGCTGTCAGCGAATTTAGGTTATCTTTATGAGAATGTGGTTGCGCAAATATTAACAGCGACAGGAAATGATTTATTCTATTATACTTTTTATCAACAGGAACAAAAAAGAAACTATGAAATAGATTTTATAATTTCAAAGCGAAATAAAATATGTCCGATTGAAGTGAAATCCTCACAATACAGAACACACGCATCAATCGATAAATTTTATAATAAGTTCTCAGAGCGAATAGGGAAGCGTTATATTATTCATACGAAAGATATGTCCAAGGATCAGGATATTTTATGCTTGCCTGTTTATATGACACAGTTTATCTCCCAAAAAGAAAATGATGAAAAGAAGCAGTGATGTTTAGTGAAAAATGAGCTTATGAATCATAAGCCTTCGTTTAAAGCGATCAATTAGCTTGGTGTAAATGAGTAAACACAAGGAAGTCAGACTGTTGAAAAGGAATGAGATATGAATGGAAAGGGTATGAAAAACCTGACAGTTAAGCTATCGAAAGCATGAAATAATGTGTATAATATAGATATTGAGAAGGTGATGAAATGACTGATATTATTGTGATCGGCGGTGGGCATGCAGGTGTAGAAGCAGCATTGGCATGCGCAAGAAGCGGAAAACAGACAATTTTATATACAATAAATAAAGATATGATCGCAAGTATGCCCTGCAATCCGAGCATCGGCGGTCCCGCTAAGGGAATCGTTGTTCGTGAGATAGATGCTTTGGGCGGTGAAATGGGGAAGGCTGCGGATGCGACCGCATTACAGTTTAAGATGTTGAATACTACAAAGGGTCCGGGTGTTCAATGCTTGCGCGTACAGTCGGATAAGCTTGCCTATAAGCGCTATATGCAGAATGTTTTGGCGAATCAACCGAATTTAGAAGTAAGAGAAATGATGGTTACCGCTCTGTTGGCACAGGAGAATAAAGTCAGCGGTGTCTTACAGGAAAACGGTGAGAGCGTTCATGCCGAGATCGTTATCTTAACGACCGGCACCTTTATGAGCGCAACGATTCTGGTCGGACATGAGGCGACAGAAAGCGGTCCGGAGGGAGAAAAAACAAATGCGACTCTTTCAGCGTCCTTGCGTGAGTTAGGACTGCGTACCTTTCGCTTAAAGACAGGAACACCGGCAAGAGTGCGCAGCGATTCGATTGATTTTACCAAAACCGAGTATCAGGGCGGAACCGATGATTTTATCTGCTTTTCCTATGAAACGACTTCAATCAGAGATTTCAGTGAACAGTATCCTTGTTACCTGACCTATACGACAAAGGAAACACATGAAACCATCAATCAAAATCTGACGAAATCAGCGATGTATTCGGGTATGGTAAAGGGAGTGGGACCGCGCTATTGTCCGAGTATTGAGGATAAGCTTGTACGCTTTGCCGACAAGCCGCGCCATCAAATATTCTTAGAGCCGGAAAGCGAGGAGCTGAACACTACCTATATCCAAGGCTTTTCCACTTCCATGCCGCATGATGTACAAAAACAGATGCTTCAAAGCCTGCCCGGATTGGAGCACTGTGTCATTGAAAAATATGCGTATGCGATTGAATATGATGCAATCGACCCGCTGCAGATGAAGCCAAGCTTAGAAAACAAGCTGATTGAGAATTTATTTACCGCAGGGCAGATCAACGGAACCAGCGGCTATGAGGAGGCTGCGGGTCAAGGACTGTTGGCCGGTATCAATGCCGTAAAAAAGCTGAACGGAAAGGAACCGTTGATTTTGCGCAGAGATGAAGCATATCTCGGGGTGCTGGTCGATGACTTGGTGACAAAAGGGACGAATGAGCCGTATCGCCTGTTGACCTCAAGAGCCGAATATCGCTTGTTGCTGCGCCATGACAATGCGGACGAGCGTTTGTGTACCTACGGTTATGAAGCAGGCTTGATCAGCGAACAACGCTATCAACGCTTTATCGAAAAACAAGCGGCAATACAAACGGGAATCGCAGCACTTCGAGAACATCGCTTTACTCCGTCCTCACCGATTGCTGAATACCTGAAGGAATTAGGCTATGCAGGGCTGCAGGCGGGAATGTCTGCCTATGAATTATTAAAACGCCCGGGAGTTACCTTGGAAGGACTTAAGCCGTATTTAACCCACAGCTTTACCAAAGAGGTTGCGAAGCGCATTGAAATTGAAATAAAATATGCAGGATATATCGATAAGGCGAAGCATGATGCCAAGCGTCTGCAGCAAATGGAGTCAAGACGGATTCCCGAGGATATTGATTATACACAGATGCAGCATTTATCCTTAGAGGCAAAACAAAAGCTGAATGAAATCAAGCCGCAGACCATCGGACAGGCAAGCCGAATCCCAGGTGTAAATCCTGCCGATATCGCGGTATTGGCTGTGTATTTAAAATCATAGGTATAGAATATAGAGGTATAGAGATGTGAAAAGATTCTTTCACATATATTTTTTACATTAAGCAGCAGCTATAGATACCATGAGAATCACTTAAGCACAAACAAAGGAGAGTACACATGTGCACATCAAGCTTAACAGAGGAAAATGAAGCATTTGAAAACCATCTAATCGATTATTTAAACAGTGAAAACATATATCCGCAGACAATCGAACTGATATCACCGCAAGCTGTGAAACAATTAAGAATAGCTTCAGATTGGAACAGTATCCTTTCCCTTGATTCAAGAGAAGCACGAGTAAGAAAAACACTTGAGCTATGGTTCAGGCATGCCCCGAAATTCGATATTCTGATTGAAATATTAAAAGCTTGCCTAATATCAGTGGATACAATTCTATATAAGAAAGAGCAGCATGTCGTTTATTCACTGAAGGTACTTGATGAAATTGTTTATTATGTAGGGAAGCTGCCTGAGATATCCTATGAGGATACTGTTATCGATGCTTTGCCGAAGGATATCATCAGCTTCTATCAGAAGGTTCATGACGGTTTTGTTTCATTTCCCTTTGAATCTATGGGATTTGCGTCCGCTAACGATCTTTATTGTCTCGGCGATGACCTGCTTCAAAGTGAATTTTTAGATGCGCATTCTGTAGCGGATACATATATGATTTTCTCAAACGGCTGCGGTGACGGTGTTGTTTATGATATAAGTAAAATACCTGCAAAAGGTTTTGTGTATTTTCATGATGATATTAATGAGTGTGAATTTGACGGTGATATGATCGATATCATTTGTACATGGATCAGAATCTATCTGATCGGTGAATAAAGTGTTTCGTTTTGGCGATGTATCTCTACGGGATATAAATGCAGCGTTTCTCATGAGATAAATCACATATCAAATCTCTGTAAGATGCTTTGTCCTTTTTTCTATTCCAAAGAAATGAAAAAAATTTATTTTTTTGGAATAAGGATTTAAAACAGGAGAACTGTATAATTTCAGTGTGGTGTATATTATCAGTAAACGACTTCAATAAAGTTAATATCAGTCTCGTTACATTAAGACATGATCATTTTCGAATCATAAAAATTTGTAAACTTATATCCAGAGGGATTGACAAAACGCTGGATAAAGCTATAATATAATTATATTTATATAAATATGATTATGGAAATTAGAGGTGGTAATATGGCAAGGAAAACGCAGATTTCAAAGGAAGTCATTTTGGAAGCAGCATTGAAAATGCTTATTCGTGATGGGTATTCAGCTATCAATATCAAGACATTATCAAAAGAAATTGGTTGCTCTACACAACCCTTAGTATGGCATTTCGGAAATATGGAGGGTCTTCGCAAGGCATTAGCTGAATATGCCTTGAATTATGCCAATGAAAAAATGCGGTCAAGCGTAAATGGAATAGAAGCATTTGCAAATGTCGGAATGTCCTATATTGAAATAGCTTTCGAGCAGCCTCGGCTATTTAGTTACCTTTATATGAGTGGCGACAGTGGTTTTAGTGCAGGAAATTTAGATGTGTTTACTACTGCAGATGAGAACAGTTTAATGATAGAGCAAATTGCTTCACAACTAAAAATCCCAACAGAAAAAGTAAGCGTATTTTATAGGGATATGATGATTTATACACATGGACTTGCTTCATTTATTGCTTCTGGAATTGTAACATCTTCAAAAGAGGAAGTAGCAGCGATGGTCAAGCAAACCGCCGGTGCTTTTTTATCACAGGCAAATAAAGATGAACAAGGGAGAAATATATGAAAACAGATAAATTTAATTTTCATCAAATTGAAACCAAAAGAATTTTTGTTTATTTAGCAATCGTTTTTGGTGTGTATTATGGCTTGTGGCTAATTGCGATTCTTTTATCTGATAGTGCGGGTAATGTTATTTATTCTTTTTTGGGCTTTCCCATTATTTTTATGGGAACGCCGGCTTTATCAGTATTTTTCACAAGGAAAATCACAGGCGATAAGTCTTCCATAGCATATGACCCCAGAGTGTGGAAAAACAAAAAATTTGCCCTGTTTGCTATGTTTGTGCCTGCTGTTTTAGTTTTTGTGGGAGCTGTTTCATTCTATTTAATATTCCCAAATGATTTAGATTATAGCGGAAATTACATAACCCAGACTTTTGGTAGTTTTGGTGCTCCATCGGAAATTAACTTTACAGTACCGTCTTTGTTAATCATGGGAATGGTAGTTTGTATTATTTCAGCATTTTGTGTTCCATCGTGGTTTATTGCATTAGGCGAGGATATAGGGTGGCAGGGATATTTATTGCCGCTTCTTTGCAAAAAAATGACTACAAGACAGGCAGTGTTATTAATCGGGGCATTATGGGGGATGGCTCATGCACCGCTTATATATTCTGGAATGAATTATGGCTTGAATTATGTAGGCGCACCATACAGTGGTATTGCTATGATGATATTATTCTGCATGACAATTGGCATATATATGTCTTTTGTAACATTAAAAACTAATAACTGTATGTATGCGTCCATAATTCATGGAGCAGTAAATATTATTGGGGAAACACCGATTTTTATATCACTGTCCACGCAAAGCGTTCTGCTCGGTCCAAACCCATCTGGCATTATTGGTATGAGTGTGCTGTTGATAGGTGCAATTCTACTTTTATTTAAGCTGCCTAGTCATAAGATGAATAGTTGAGGTGATTTTATGTGTAAGACAGAATGGATACTATGTCCTGTCTGTGGCAGTAAAACCCGTGACAGAATTAGAGAAGATACGACTTTGAAGAATTATCCCCTCTGCTGCCCGAAATGCAAACAGGAAACATTGATTAAAGCAGAAAATTTACAAATAGCAGTCATCACAGAGCCAGACACATAGATGCGGAGCCGATGAACTTGTGAAATAAAATCACAGTTTGTCGGCTCTATTTTATTTCATACGGTTTTAAAGCAAACGCCCACCATATAAAAAAACGGTGTTTTGGATGGTGTTCCGTAAGGAAGTTGCCCTAAAGACCGAAATATTGTGATATGCTGCTATGTAGACAGTGTAGCCTTGCGGCTACGCTGTTTTACTGCTCTGGCTGGCTGCTCTGTTCCGCATATGCTCTTGGAACAGTTCTTCCATTTCTTCGGGCATCGGCTCTCTGACAATGCCGACGCTGTTGTAGTAAATATCTAAACTCTGGTAACGCTGACCGTCAATATATTCTGGCTTGGACACGACAATCTTCTCAATAAATTCGTGTACGATTTCGGGGGTTAATTCCGTAAGCTGTGTGACGCATTTTACCCTGTCGATAAAACGCTGAAGGCTGTCGCTCTTGTCTGTTTCGGTTTCAAGGTACTGTTCCATATTGGGGATGGATTCTTTTAACTGTTTCTGCTCGTCCTCAAATGCCATTGACATGGTGGCGAAGCGTCCATCAGAGATTTTCCCACTTACATTGTCCTCATAAATCTTCTGGATAAGGCTGTCAATCTCTTTCACCCGCTTTTTTGCCTGTGCAAGCTCCCTGCGCTTTTCGGATAATTCTTTCCTCTTTTCCTCTCCGAAAGCCGCCATCTGATTTCTGGCAAAATCTTTTTCAAAACACTGAACGTACCAGAACACCCGACTGAACATAAGTCCAATCGGGCATAAGGATATAGGAGTTTTTAGTTCCTACAACATGATATTTTATTTCCATTTACTTATTTTTTTCGTTTCCATCATTCCATTTTTCAACTCGCTTTCAATATATTTTACTTAATAAATTTATCAAAGAATTTATATGCAACAACACATAAGCCGATAGGCAGTCCAAAGAGGAGACCACCGATACATATCCCAATAATCAGATGAAGCGTTGAAAAATCATCTGATAACATATAAAATCTTAGTCCCCATACAGAATTAATCAGAAATAAAAAGCCTGTTATTAGTCCATGAGAAACCTTTTTATCTTTGATTGTATAAAAGAAATGGTCTCCAAAATTGATAAGTCCCCATATCAATATAGCCACACCAAAACAAATCATATTTTTGTTGAATATATAAATGAATACTGCCAACAGTAGCATAGGATAATAGATAAATATATTATTTGCCATCCAATGTCCATGCGTCATATGATAGGGCAGCCATTTATGTTCATACATCCACTTAGGGAAATCTCCAACTGCTTCCTCAAATAAATGAAATGGTATGTAGATAATAAGGTTTAATAAGATAAAGCTAATCATGTTTTTCATCCTCCCCGTTAATTTTCTGTTCAAAAATCTTTTCCCATTTTTCTAATGTTTCTAAAAGCATATATTGTTGTTCCAATATCATTTGTCCGAATAAAGTCATTTCCTTTTGTCTTGACATTTGTTCTTGTATTTGGTGTTTGGTTTTACAAATGCTGTTCTTTATATTGTTCATACATTCTTTGAAATCTGTATCATTAAGCAATGACATATTTACAATGACGGCGTTGAAATCTAAAAATATTCTAGTTTCACCTGCTGAAAATTCAGACATCAATTCACGAAACTTTGTTTTTCCATTTGATGTGAGTGTATATAATGTTTTTTCGGGCATATTCCCATTCTTCTTTGTTTCACTAAGGACAAATCCTTTTTTTTCATATTGGATAACTTTTTTGTATACTGTAAAAGAACCTATTTTTACCCATCTGGCTAAATGCCTGTCCTCAATTTGTTTTTGTAATTCGTATGCACTTTTAGGGCTTTGATAGAGTGAGCCTAAAATTATTAAATCAATAGTTGACATATATTTTCTCCTTTCAATACTGTATAATACAGTATTGTATTATACAGTATTGAGAAAGAAATGTCAAGATTCCCTATCTACCGTCAAAGGGATTTGAATTAAAATCTATATAAAACAAAACAGAACCGACAACTGTGATTTCTCACAAATTCATCGGCTCTGCATCTAAAGTGTCTGGGTCTGTGATGACTGTAATTTGTAAATTCGTTACTTCAATCAATGTTTCCTGTTTGCATTTCGGGCAATAGAGGGGATAGGTTTTCAAAACTGTATCTTCTCTAATTCTGTCACGAGTCTTATTTCTACAAACAGGACAGTGTATCCATTTTGCTTTTTCGTTCATATCTTACAGTCCTCCTTTGAGCGCATTTTCAACAGCCTTTTTTATGACAGTGCTTGAATTGGTCGCGCCAGAAACTGCATCAACATCTATTTTCTGTTCCTCAATTATTTTTTCTATAATTTTTTCTGCGGCTTTTCCACGTTCATGCCTATGCTCCAAAATGTTAATACTTACAATTTCCCCATCTTCTACAGTTACTTCCACTTTGGCATATATAAAATTCACATCATATTCTCCGATATAAATTCCATCGGAAACATCAGCAATATCTATTTCACCAATAGTAGTTTCCCCTACGGCTCGTTTATAATCAGCAACTTTCTTTAAGTAAACTGCTCCACAAATCAGACCAATAAGTAATAGAAGTAAAATGATAAATGAAATTATTTTCTTTTTAGATATTCTCATTTCAAACACCTCTCAATCTTTCTGGTTATGTGCTTTGGAAGTTCCTTTTTAGAAGATGCACCTGCATAAACCACTTTGCCTATTGGTTTCATGCCTGCAGTCTTAAAAAATTCGTCCATATTCCGTATTGCCCCCCTGCTTTGTCCAAATATCCATGAAAATGGGAAGGGAGTATTGCAGGAAGTCAAAACCATATATTTTTTCCCTTTCAGACGTGGTTTTGGGAAAGTACTTGTTTCTTCCATAGCTGTTCCTAATAATCGGTCAAATAAGTTTTTAACAGGAGCAGGAACATTTGCCCAATAAACAGGAGCCGCAAGAAAGACTATTTGACATTCACGCAAAAGGCTGGCGATTTCCTGTATATCATCTTTTTGCGTACAGACTTTCGTGTCTATACAGTTACGGCATCCTATGCAGAATGAGATATTTCTTTCATACAGATTTATTTTATTCACCATATAGCCTTTCTCCGCTGCTCTGTGGATTGCAATATCCATCATAGATGCTGTCTTTCCGTTTCTATGAGGGCTACCTAAAATTGCAAGCACCAATTTCTTATTCGTGGTCATTTCATTCCCTCCTTTTCAATCGAATGGTACAACATATCAAAACCATACTCTAAAAACTGACTTTTAGATAAGTGTATTGTTTTTTCAATGTATTCTTCTTTATTTGCCGCCAACTGGATAAGCCCTGACAGCATACCCCAAAACTGAAAGATAGCAGGCATAATTTTTATGTCATCACGCAAATCGCCTTTTTTCATGCCGCTTACTAAAAAATCCTTTATTTTTTCATTTATTTCCTCCCCGACTTGATAGGTTTCTTTCTCTTCGGGCAAATAATCTTGGCTTTCAAAATCCATGTTAATTTTATCTAACACCAGTCTAAAATAAAAAGGAAATTCTTCTTGGTATAGGACTAACCCCCGACAAATCATATCATACCTTGCCTTTGTTTCCTCCTGCTGCTCCAATGCAGAAGTTATATAACTGTAAAGCCTTTTCATGCTGTCTAACACTAAAAAACCGATAATTTCCTCTTTGTTCTCAAAGTACACATATAATGTTGCTTTGCTATATCCCGCCGTTTTTGCTATATCATTCATGGAAGTTGCCGTAATCCCTTTCTCCATAAACAATGCCGAAGCAGCAGCGGCAATATTTTCTCTATGTACGCTTTTTGGTTCTTTTTTTCTGCGTGCCATCTGTATATCTCCTTTCGATAATTAAACCGTAGGTTTAATTATATTTCGTTGTTATGATTTTGTCAATCTGCTTCGCCTTATATTCACATAGAAATGTGTAAAAATTATTTTATCGGTTGCATATCTCATAAGAATATGTTTTAATATATACAGCCTTTTTATCAAGAGATGGGTTAGAGAGTTAGCTCGTTTGATCCCACACCAACCTGCAGGTATGCAAGGTGGTAATGCTGACAGCGATAAGAGCAAGTAGGAAAACAGTGCCTTCTCTTATCAGAAGGCTTTTTTATAGGAGGAATTGAGATGAAAAACTATTTATTTACATCAGAAAGTATTACGGAAGGACATCCGGATAAAATTTGCGATCAAATTGCCGACAGTATCTTAGATGCGGCATTGGCACAGGATGCGAACAGTAAAATGGCTGTAGAATGTACGATCAAGGACGATTTTGTATTGATCTACGGAGAAGCCAATACAAACGCGGTAATCGATTATGAAGCAATCGCATTGAATGTAATCAAAGAAATCGGTTATACAGAGGAATATCATGTTACGGTAAAGGTCAATAAGCAATCTAATGAAATCAATCATGCCGTCGTGCGTGAGGGCGATTCCATCGGTGCAGGTGATCAAGGCCTGATGTTTGGTTATGCGTGTGATGATACGCCGAACTATATGCCGGCAGCGATTGATTATGCGCATCAGCTGGCAAAGCGTTTGAGTGATGTGCGCAGAGCCAATCCGATGTTAAAACCGGACGGAAAAACACAGGTGAGTGTTGAATATGAGAATGATAAGGTGAAGCGTATTGATACCGTTGTGGTATCTACTCAGCATGCGGAAGATGCAAGCCAAGAGGAAATTGCCGATCTGGTAATGAAGGAAGTTATTTTAAAGGTGCTCGATCATAACCTTTTAGATGAAAACACCAAATATTTTATCAATCCGAGCGGCAGCTTTGTCGTAGGCGGAAGCTTTGGGGACAGCGGTACTACAGGACGTAAAATTGTCGTTGACACATATGGCGGTATGGGACGTATCGGCGGCGGCTGTTTTTCCAGTAAGGATCCCAGCAAGGTCGATCGTTCGGCAGCTTATTATTGCCGCTATGTAGCGAAAAATCTTGTGGCGCACGGTTTGGCTCGTCGCTGTGAAATTCAGGTCGCTTATGCAATCGGTAAGGCAAAGCCTGTTTCTATTATGGTTGATACCTTCGGTACAGGTACGAAAAGTGATGCCGAGCTGTTGGATATCATCAACAAAAACTTCAGCTTTGAGGTTTCTGATATCATTAAGGAATTAGATTTATGCCGACCGATCTATAAACAAACGGCATGTTACGGACATTTCGGCAGAGAGGAATTCTCATGGGAGAAAATTAAGGAGTTGCGTTTGTAGGAATATCGTTGTCATTAAAGGTGCCTATACCATTTAGCTAAAGATAAAAAGCAATGCGTTCTTGCGAGTGCGTTGTTTTTTTTTCATGTTTCTTTCTTTATCATGCCCTATTTACTCATGTACTTTACTTATTATTTTTTCATCGCATGAATAAGGGTATTTAGTCCCAAATAAACAATTTTACGTTCTTGATCGCTTAAGCCTCTTAACGCTTTGATGAGCTGTTCTTCATCTTTGTCTAAAACGGTGTGCCTTTTGGTCTTTGTTTTAAAGATATAGTTTAAATCGAGATTAAGGTCTTCCGATACTCGTGAAATAGTATTGTATGACATCTCTCTAATACCTGTAACATAGTTGGAAAAGCAGCTTTCACTCACTTTAATTCGTTTCGCATATTCTTTTTGTGTTATTCTTTTATCATCCAAGCTTTCCTTGATGCAAGCATTGAATTTATCTAGGATATAATGTATTTTCATGTATTATCACCTAACCTTGTCTGCCTGACAGTATCCCTTATATTTCCATTATACACATCAGATAGAATTTATACTAATACATATTGTTTGGAGTGTCACCACAGTATCACTCTTGTGCGAAACAATCAGTCAAGCATATAAACACGAAAAAAAGACGGTACAGCCCTTTCACTGTACCGTCATTCTATATCTTTCACAGCGCCTCGCAAATCCACAGGCACTGCTTCACTGTAATCCTTTAGATAGCCATACTGCCCCGAACGGTAAAGGGCAATATCAGATTACCCTGCTATGACTTACTTTTGAACTGAGCGCTGCTTCATGACCTTGCTTGTCGTAGTTAAAACAAGATACAACAACGCAACATCAATCGGGAACATAAGCGCATTCTTAAGTAGACGGGCCGATACCATTGCCCAAAACGCATTGCCGTATAAAATATACAGCCAAAGCGGGGTCAAAAACAGATTAATCAAGAATACGATCACAAAGCGGGCAACCACACACCTGACCAATGTGATCTTAGTGCACTTGTAAAAAAACAAGCCGTAAATAAAACCGACCAAAAACTCATTCAATGTAAAGCCGACAAAAAATGCACCGTCGGGACGAACGACATATTTAATAATGTCGGCAACCGCAGCCATACAACCGCTCAACAGCGGACCGCACACCAAGGCACATGCACCTACTGCTAAGGATGCAAAGCTGATCGTTAAAATCTTAGGAATCAGGATAATTTTAAAATACCCCAAGAGCGTATTCAACGCCATCATCATTGCGGCGACAGTAATACTGCTTACACGCTTAAACTCCTGTACCGCCTCCATCCAAAAAGACGGTGTTTGTTTCACAAAGTATTTTTCCATAAAAAATAACCTCCTTTTCCATCATCGCATATGAAAAAAGAGGCTATACCTTTGTTCATAGGCAACAGTGGGATGCGAAATATGCACCGCAAACATAAATGTTTTTCGCCAAACTGACAACTCCCCGTTCAGGATGTACTTGACGCGCATATTTCTACTCTGCTAACGGGGGTATTATAATATAAAACTGAGAAAAATACTATATAAAAATCATAAATTTTATGTAATATAATTGAAAGAGAGGAAATTATTATCGCTGATTATGATGATATAATCAAAGAAGGGCCTTTAAAATACCTGAAATAAAAAGTCAAAGTATCTGTGAGTAAAATGATAAGCAATGCGATTGAATAATATCAAATCACAGTAAAGATGCTTCATTCTTATCCTTCAAATGCTCAATCAAACGCTGAAAGGGCTCAGTGATATATTTATCCTTATGATACAGTGCCAGCATTTGATTTTCCATCGTGATATTCGTTAATGGAATAAGCCGAAGCTTATGAAGCTGAAGTGAATCAGACAACAGCTTTTCAGGAAGAATCGTAATGCCGTGTCCTGCTTCGGCAGCTTTGATAAGAGTAAGGGAATTGACACTTTCCCATATCGGTTCAGCCTTTAAGCTCATCAGTGCGAGAGTGTTGTCGAATGTATCGCGAACGGCACTTCCTTTTTCACGCAGTAAGAGCGGATATCGGCATAGCTGTTGAGGAGTCAGGCTGTTTTCATCGATAGGAAAATGAGGTGCACAGGCAGCACATAGGCGATAGTTGCCTAAGCGAATCGTATGAAAATCACCCTTCGGGGCAACTCCTCCCCAAAAGGCAATATCTCCGCTGCCTTTTTGTAACAGTTCTATGGCAGTATTGGCGCTTGCGACCTGTACAACGGTTTGAATCGATGGAAATGAAGTCTTTAATTCATTTAATATCTGCGGCAACAGAAACGATGCGTTCGCAATGCTTGAAATAATATTGATCGGAGTATCTTCTTCTAAATGATTGATTTTGCGATCTAATCTACGGCAGTCAGTCAGAATCTTTTGCGATTGCGCTAACAGAGAAGCTCCGCACGGGGTTAAGACAACGCCCTTTTACAAACGCTCAAAAAGTGCGGTTCCTGCCTGTTTTTCAAGCTCGGCTACGGCATGCGGTGGTGCAGGCCTTGTTCAGCAGCTGATAAGGGGAAATTGTATCGATGAGTATTATATTACGGTGATACCGACTCTTTTAGGCTCGGGTATCAGACTTTTTGAATGCGGAAATCAAGCACTTTTATTGAAGCTTACAGGGGCTCGCTCCTATAACGGAATGGTTGATTTGATTTATTCTTGAAGATGATAACAGAAAACAGATACATCTGATTGTTGAAGTTTAGAATTCCTAAAGCTGTTTTCAAAGAATAAAATTAAAAATATTTTTGTTTCATGATGATAATCAATTGAAAATACAATAAATCGAATCATGGTCGATATGCACTTTTACTAAAAAAGATGCCTTCCCTTCTATACAAAAAATCTCTTTGTAGTATAATATTAGATAAGAAAGTTATCACATAAAGAGGTGAAGGCTTTGGAGACAAATACAAGACATTTGAGCCGTAGGCAGTTAGCCGGTGTATATCGGCGCAAGCATTCAAAATATTATCAGGAGGAGGGATATCGCTACGCACTTAACGTATCCAATGCGTTTGTGCCCGAGCGTATTTTTGCCTTTGCGTTAGATACCTGCGTTATGTTTCTGCCGATAGCGCTGTGGGAGCTGTGCATGCTGCTGATGTTTGTCGGCATCGTACCGGTTTTATTGCTGAATACATTGGAATGGGCAACCTTGATTCTGTTGGCAATCAGTATGTTCACGTTTAATCCTTTATTAAGCGCAAAATCAGGCGGACAGACGTTAGGAAAATATTTTTATGATTTAAAGGTAGTGAAGAAAAACCATAAGGAAGCATCAAGCGGTACTTTAATTGCCCGTGAGCTGATCGGATTTTCGATTCCGACTTTATTGTTGTTTATCTTTTTTAATGTTTTCGGTGTATTCGGCTACTGGCTGTTGAATTTGTTGTTTATGCTGATTCATCCGTATCATATTTCGATTATCGATCTGTTTTTAAATACCCGTATCGTGGTGCTTCGTGCGAAAACAAAACAGCGACAGACGGCACCGGCAGTACAGCCGCAAAAGGAGCTGCCGAAAACAACGATTGATTTACATATGCACTCTAACTTCAGCGATGACGGCAGCTATAATGTGGAGGATTTGTTCCAGATGGCTGCCAAGCGCGGATTAAAAATAATCTCTGTCTGCGATCATAACAGTGTAAAAGCAAACCTCAGCGCCCGTCGTATGTCGCAGCTTTATCATATTGATTATATCAACGGTGTTGAATTAGACTGCCGTTATCAAAATATACATTTACGAGTGCTCGGCTATTTTATCAATACATCGAGTGAAATTTTCAACCATTTGGAAAACGAAAGCTTAAAGCATGAAAATAATGCGTCCTTAAGAAGGGTGGAGGCTTTCCGCAGATATACGGGAATCCGCGTTGATATTGAAGCTCTGTTGACAAAAAACCGCTATCAGAAAATCAGCGGTGAAATGATTGCGCATCAAGTATTATCCAACCCGCAGTATCAGGATCATCCGATGCTGAAGCCTTATCGTTACGGTGAAAAAAGCAAGCATCCGATTTATTATATGAATCAGGATTTCTTTGCGAAGGGAGCGCCTTGTTATGTTGAGGTGCATCATCCTAAGCTTGAAGATATCTTGGATATTATTCAGCTTACCGGCGGTGTTGCTGTTTTATCAAAACCGTTAGAGGTGCTTGTACAAGGGGAAGCCTTGTTTGATGAAATCATCGCAAAGGGAATTGCAGGTATCGAGGTATTTACACCGTATTATACAGATCAGGAAATGGCGAAGCTGTTGAAGGCGGCTAAGGAGCGACAGCTGTTCATTACAGCGGGAAGTGATTTCCACGGACAATCGAAGCCTGATAATCTTATGGGTGATACGCACTGTCCGATTGCAGCTGAAAAACTGGTGAAGCAGTTCTTAGATGCGCATCGCAAGAGCAGCTATGAGTAGTATGAGGAATTAAAAGAATTTGAAGCTTAAATAACGTTACGATAGCGTACAGAAGGCAATAAACTATACCTTAACGGGCATAATTATGAATGGAATTAAAGCTTCTATACCCGATAGGGTATAATAAAATGTATCTTTCATTCATCTAAGGTTATTTAATTAATATCTCATTTTGTATCCCATAATGAAATATAAGGGTAACTCAAGTCTGTATAATCGGCTTATTTCAAGCGAAAATAAAAATAACCTTAACGGTGGTTTTATTTCACCTTGTATGTTGACGCGTGAAATGATATAATAAAACTATTCTTTTAGATTCCACACTAAGTTATAATCGTAAAAGTAAGGGGGGATGATTTAAAAGTAGTTTTTTCCGAATATAATAAGGGGGAGAAACTTTAAGGACTGGTATAATTGATTCCTAGGAGCTATTTTTATTCTATAATTAGAAAGGAGAGAATATGAGAAAAAAAACAATAATAATGGGATTAAGCTGCTTGTCGGTAACAATTGCTTACTTTCTGATAAGGAATATCAGCCAACCATGTGATAATCCACAAGAAAAAGAGGGCTATATAAGGGTGTATAATGATAAGCCGTTATATATATTATTTTATGAGGATAAATTCACAATGCGTGAAGGCGAAATTTTCGATTATTTTGGGACAATTAAAGAGACAAACGGCAATATAGACCCGGTTAATTCTGTTTCTATCAATTATAAAAAAGGGGAACATATAATAGAATATACGGTCTATAATTCTAATGAATCAAAAATTTATACTAAGGTATTAAAAGTAAAATAGAAAAGAGGAATAAACATGAAAAATAAGAAATATATTTTTTCACTTTTTGTGATAGCATAACTTGCAATATCAGTTTTAACGACTTCTGCTTCAGATGATTTTCAGGAAAATTTAGAGGCTTCTGAAAAATTGGGGATAATTAAAGCGACAGTACAGAAAAAAAGATCTATAGATAATTATGCTGGAGCATGGATAGATGAAAATAATGTGCCTCATGTTGCGTTCACTGGAAAACCTGATCATGACGTTATGCAAATGACAAGAAATGAAGGTGTGGTGGTAGAATATGGATATAAATGTATTACATTTGGATGAACTGCAAATATTTGGATTATGGGGAAAGTCTAATGATAAAACAATTTCTAATGATATAAAAATTCTCTCAAAAAAATATCATTCCATGGTTTCCTTACCTGAAGGTAAAGTATTTCCTTATTTTGTACTTGCTAGAAATTATGATGAACAAAGTAAGGATTTTGAAATGTTTATAGGTAGTACGATAGATAAAAATGAATTAGAAAGCTTAATCCTCTCTGCTGGCGAATACGCTAAGATAACAGTAAAACCAAAATTAGGATTTTTATGGGGCGTTTCTGTAGGGGAAGCAAAACGATACTTTTATACAAAATGGCTTCCTGAAAGTGAATTTAAAGCATTAAATATAGAATATGAATATCACACAGAGAAAAGTATTGGAAAGCATCCAACGATTGATATATTTTTTGCCATTGAAAGAAAGTCATAAAATTAAGGTTATGCCTTTGTATCAGCATTTTTATGGAAAGGGGGGGTTACGTTAAATGAGTTATGAGGCACAGATTGTAATGTTGACTTGTTCAGATAATAAACAAGCATATAACGCATTGAAAGAATTGTTGTTAGTTTGTGAGCACAGCAATGATTTATATATTTTTTTTGATAAATTTGTTGATATGATGAATAATAAAACAAATTCTTTTATTCGTACAAGAGGATTGCGATTAATTGCCTATCATGCGAAGTGGGATAATGAAAATAAGATTAATTCTATTATTGAACAATGGCTAAGCCATATCGAAGATGAAAAACCAATTACGGCAAGACAATGTATTCAAGATGTAATTGTTATTGCTAAATATAAACCAGAACTTATAAATGTTATTCTTGATGCATTAGGACATTTTGACCAAATTTATGATGATAGTATGCAGAAATTAGTTTATAAAGATAGACAAAAAGCAATAAAAATAATTCGCCAATATACTTGGTAAATTTCAGTTTATTTAAGGAAAGTGGAATTTAATAGGAGCGAAAAGAAAAATGTGTATAGAATGTTATGTTGATAAAAACAGAATAACACCACTCTTAAATCCGTTGGAATGTTTAGAAAATCATACACAATACATTTGTGGGACTTGTGGGCGGTGCATTTGCATTGAACATGACCCTAAACGCGGATTACAACGGTGGAATTTTCCTTTTAAATCGTTAGAAATTGCAAAATTATATTTGCGTACTGCTGATTATAGTATGAAAAAGCCATGTGGTATTTATGAACTGAAAAGTGAAAATGGCAGACTTTCATACAAAATTTTTGCGAACATCGAGGACTTACAGTTATATCTAAAAAAGAACAAAGGAAAAATTTGCAAAGATATGAAGCCAGTTTTTATTATTGAAGAATACAGAGAATATGCAAATACGCAGATAAGAAAATTGACCTCTGATGAAATACAGAAATATATGTCAGAGCGATAACTTTCAGTTTGACAACTTCATATCCATATCCACAAAGCAGTTAGTCTTAGGATTGACTGCTTTTTAAAAAGACACCATGTAGGTGCAATGATGTCTTTTGAGTGTTATTTTATAGGTCATATCAAGGCTCATTCAATCGTGGTAAATTCGTGGTAAAATGAATGGTTTTCTATACTTCAAAATGCTTAAAGGTATAGTATTTATGCGGATAATCGAAAATCAGATATAAAATTTGATATAATACTTATAAAGATATTGTAAGTCTACAGAATAATTTTGCCGAAGCACAAGCTGAGTATGGAGTTGTATCTACATATATCGATGAGAGTAAAAATAGTCTTATTGTGAAATATACTGATGAGCTTAAGTTGAGTTTGATTAAAAACATTATTTCCGAATTAAATACGGAGCGAGTAGCAGTAGCATATGAATATACAAGGGAGAGTCTTCAAAATGATGCATTACAGGGTGGAGATAATATATATAATAAGGCCACAGATAGTAATTGCTCAATAGGATTTCGTGCTAAAAAAGGTACGACTTACGGTTATGTTACTGCCGGACATTGCTTTCCTGTCGGTGCGAATACCACGGGTGGTAAGGTAGTGTCTAGAGTTTGGTCTCCGTCTTCAAATATGGATGCAGAATTTATTAACCCTAATGTAGGAAGTTTGGTGCCTAATACTGATAGACAAGGATCTAGGTACCAAGTAAATGATTTCGCAGTATCGCAAGGCTCTTACGTTAAAGCAGCTTCATGGATTGCTAATAAGACAGGATATATTACCTCCACGTCAGCCTCTGCATCTTTTAAAAATGACGGTACCTATACTAATTTATTTTGCTGTAGTGGTGGAAGTGTTGGAGGAATGAGTGGCGGTGTTAATATTTCAGGACCTTATGCAATCGGTATAACTAAAGGTGGAGGAGCAGACAATCGCTATGTCGTCAAGGCATCAAAGATTACTTCTTCACTAGGGTTAACATTGTACTAGATAAAATTCTAATGATTCACATACTTAATTTACCGAATTAAGCAGTCGTATATTTAAAAACCGAAAAAAACGCATACTGAGTTTACTTAACAAGCGAAAATAAAAATAAGCCTGTCAAGCGAAAATAAAAATAAGCCTTGAAACACTCTGCATTATTTTATATAATGTTATACAAAGGTAACGATAGGAAGAGTAATCAAAAAAGCTTGCATAGAGAAGCTGTGTGTCTGGTGAAAACAGTTGAAGCGATTTTGGCGAAGATGGTCCTTAAACCGTTTTTCTGAACCTGAGTAGGAAAAAACGCAGCGCACAGCGTTATGTGTAAGAGGCATACACAGTATGCGAATAAAGGTGGTAACACGAAGCTTTCGTCCTTTGATGAAGGCTTTTTATTTTATAGGAGGATTATTTATGTGTGAACAATGTAAAAAACCGTATTATATAACAACAGCGATTGCTTATACCTCGGGAAAGCCGCATATCGGCAATACTTATGAAATTGTTTTGACTGATGCGATTGCTCGTTATAAAAGAGCACAGGGCTATGATGTTTTCTTTCAAACAGGAACAGATGAGCACGGTGTGAAAATTGAGGAAAAGGCACAAGAGGCAGGCATTACACCGAAGGAATATGTTGATAAAGTCGCGAAAACGATTAAGGAAAACTTTGATTTGATGAATACTTCTTATGATTATTTTGTCAGAACGACGGATGATTATCATGTGGAACAGGTGCAGAAAATATTCAAAAAGCTGTATGAACAGGGAGATATTTATAAGAGCACCTATGAAGGTATGTACTGTACCCCGTGTGAATCCTTTTGGACAGAGAGTCAGCTTGTAGACGGAAAATGTCCTGATTGCGGCAGAGAAGTGAAAAAAGCAAGTGAGGAAGCTTATTTCTTTAAAATGCAGAAATATGCTGATCGTTTGATTCAGCATATTGAGGAGCATCCGGAATTTATTCAGCCGGAAAGCCGCAAAAATGAAATGCTGAATAATTTCTTAAAGCCGGGCTTACAAGATCTATGTGTGTCAAGAACCTCATTTACATGGGGAATTCCGGTTGATTTCGATCCGAAGCATGTCGTATATGTATGGATCGATGCACTCAGCAATTATATTACGTCACTGGGCTTTGATGCACAGGGCAATCATAAAGAAGCATATCGCAAATACTGGCCGGCAGATGTGCATATTATCGGAAAGGATATTTTGCGCTTCCATACGATATACTGGCCGATTATGCTGATGGCATTGAATGAACCGCTGCCTAAGCAAGTGTTTGGACATCCGTGGCTGTTAGTCGGTAACGGGAAAATGTCAAAATCAAAAGGCAATGCGATTTATGCCGAGGATTTGGTACGTCATTTCGGTGTCGATGCAGTGCGCTATTTCGTGCTGCATGAAATGCCGTTTGCGCAGGACGGTGTGATTACATGGGACTTGATCGTTGAGCGTATCAATTCCGATTTAGCGAATATATTAGGCAATTTAGTCAGCCGTACACTGTCAATGGTGAATAAATATCAGGGTGGTGTGATCAAGAACCCTAACGTATGTGAACCGGTCGATGCGGAACTGAAGGATTTGGCACTGGAAACGGTTCATAAGGTAGAGACACATATGAATGAGCTGAAGGTCGGAGAGGCAATTGATGATATCTTTGCGTTATTAAGACGCTCTAATAAATATATCGATGAAACACAGCCATGGGTATTGGGTAAAGATGAAGCACAAAAGGATCGCTTGGCTACTGTATTGTATAACCTGTTGGAAAGCATTCGTTTTGCGGCAGTGCTGTTACAAAGCTTTTTGCCGGAAAGTGCAGAAGCCATTCTTAAGGAATTGAATACAAAACAAACAGAGCTTTCTACGCTGCAGCAATTCGGGCAATTAGAGTGCGGGATCAGCGTATGCGAAAAGCCGCAGATTCTGTTTGCCCGCATTGATGCCGAAGCATTTATGAAACAGCTGGAAAGCGAACAAGCGACTGCGGAAAAAAACGATGCGCCGAAGGAAGCACAAAAGGAAACAAAAGCAAAATCACAAGGCAAGGCAGAAATCACTTTTGATGATTTTGCGAAAATTGAGCTCAAGCTCGGAACGATCATTGCTTGTGAAAAGCATCCGAAGGCCGATCGCCTGTTGGTGGAAAAAATTGATCTAGGAAACGGTGATGTCAGACAGATTGTCAGCGGCATTGCGCAGCATTTCTCATGTGAGGAATTGATCGGGCAAAAGGTTGTCGTTGTGACAAATCTGAAAAGTACCAAGCTGAGAGGGATACTGAGTGAGGGTATGATTTTATGCGCCGGTGATGATTCCGGTTTAGATATCGTATCAGTGAAAAAAGCGTTGGAAAACGGAACGATCGTCAGCTGATGCAGGAGCCTAAGCGGAAGTCAAACGGATTTCAGTCTGTCATTATCGGTTGCTTCTTAGGCTATCTTGCCTTTGTGCAGGGTGATTTTAACGGGAATTCGTTATTGATTGCGGTTGTCGGCATCGGCTGTATCGTCTATGGATTATATCAGCTGAGGCCGATTCGTAAGTACATGATGAAACAAATGGGTATCGTTGAGATAGATTTAGATGATACTTCAAAAAGTAAGACAAAGGAAAAAAAGTAGCAGTCTTATTTTATGTGCAGGTCATTCACAAATTCACAAGTGAAGCGAAGAAGCATAGGATAGTTTATTCAAATGATATTGTCGGTGGAATATCTCACGGCATAGAATGCAATGAATGAGAAAAGAAGGGATAAGCGATGTTGTTTCGTAAGCACTTATCAGCGGATCACAGTGATCCAAGCAAGCGTTTAAAGCTTCAATATCAGGCAATGATTCAACAGGGAATCATGAGTGTCGTTGGTATTGTGTTGATGGTTATGGGCTTTCAAGAGGGTACTGCCTCAACAAACGGTGTCGTACTGTTATTGTGCGGATTTCTGTTGGTGATGATGGGGGCACTGCGGCTTTATTTGTGTTATCGTTTGTTTCGCGAGGATTCTGATTCTGATGCGGAGCTATAAAACAGTTGATTTCAATCACATTGTTTTGTGAAGGATTTTGAATAGCGATGAAAGCTGTCTGAAATGAAGTTTGTTTCGGATTGCTTTTTATATCATTCTAAGCGGCACCCTGTCCCTGTCGTTAATTCTTTTTTACACCATATGAATTTCTTCACACTTAAACTCCGCATCTATGATAAGGCTTACAAACAAATATTGAAAATTACTGAAAATATATTGACATGTTTTTTCAAAAGGTGTATCCTATAACCACAAACCAATCATCAAGGAGATAAAACTGATTCAGTGCCGATAGAGAGTCGGGGAGGCTGGAAACCTGACGGAGATGCGGATCAGACAAATGGACCTTGTAGGGCAAGGGGAAAGCAGAAATGTGAGTATCCGAGACGTAGACCGGCGTTACTCGGCAAGAGATGTTGCTGCATCTTAAAGAGAGGGTGTTTTCACACCAATTCAGGTGGTACCGCAGATGATTCATCTGTCCTGTGCGTCATTATAGACAGGACAGATGTTTTTTTATAAGGAGGTGGTCGCTGTGTCAGAAATTGATTGGCGCTGGCGAAAAGCGATAAAAGAAAAGAAACAAAATAAATACAGAGAAAGACGAGGAAAAGAAAATGAAAAAATCAAATAAAAAAATAGGCTTTATTATCGCATTGTCCGCAATTATTTGCACAGGCTGCGCTGGTGAGAGTGAACAAACCGGCGATAAGACAAATGTTAAAATCGGTGTGGCACAGATTGTCGACCATACCTCATTAAATACGATTCGTGATTCCTTTAAAGAAGAAATGATCGCATTGGGATATCCCGAATCAAGTATGGATTTTCAAAATGCCGCAAATGATTCAAGCTACTTAAATACGATTATGCAGAAATTCAACGGAGACAATAAAGACGTTATCGTCGCCATCGCAACACCGACTGCGCAGGCGGCCGCAAACTTTGCGAAGGAGCGCAGCGTTGTATTTTCCGCAGTATCCGATCCGATTCAGGCCGGACTGCTTACCTCATTAGATAAGCCCGATAAGGGAATTACCGGAACCTCTGATGAAATTCAGGTCGATCAAATACTGGAATTGGCATTGACGATCAAGCCTGAAATCAAAACACTCGGCTTTATGTATAATCCCGGTGAAGCAAATTCCGTATCGAATTTAGAAAAGGCCAAGAGCTTCTGTGCCGCAAAAAACATTAAGCTGATAGAAAGTGCCGTTACAACGATATCCGATGTACAAACCAATGCACAGGTGCTTGTAACAAAGACAGATGCAATCTTTGTGCCGAATGATAATACGGTCGCATCAGCGATGAGCGCTTTAGCCAATGAAGCTAACAAGGCTAAAATTCCTGTGTTTGTCGGAGCGGATTCTATGGTAATGGACGGCGGTTTTGCGACAGTCGGTATCGATTATGAGGAATTGGGCAAGGAAACAGCACATATGGTAGACGATATCCTGAACGGAAAGCAAGCAGCTGATATTCCGGTGAAGGTGTTCAAGGATGATTTAAACGTGTATATCAATGAAAAGGTATTAAAGACATTAGGCATTACCTTACCTGAGAGCATCTCAAATAATGAGAAGCTGCAAATGATAAAATAAGAGGAGTTGAAAGCATGGCACTATCTACCCTACAGGGAGCACTGGAGCTCGGACTGATCTATGCGATACTTGCGTTCGGCGTTTATATCTCCTTTCGCATTTTAGATATTCCCGATTTAAGTGTTGACGGAACCTTTATTACCGGCTGCGGTACGGCTGCGATATTTACCTTGAACGGGCATCCGATTCTCGGTATCTTTGCGGCAGCATTCGCGGGGGCACTGGCCGGTGCCCTTACCGGCTTTCTGCAGACAAAATGTAAAATACAGCCGATTTTATCAGGGATTCTTGTGATGAGCGGCTTGTATTCAATCAATTATAAAATTATGGGCAATACACCCAATATCTCATTGTTTGACAAGGAAACGATTTTCACTCGCTTTACGGCACTGTCTGATTCTAAGCTGATGAATTTGTTTCTGTGCATATTGATTGTCGCTGTAACGGCAATTCTGTTATATGCGTTTTTAAAGACACAGCTCGGCATGTGTTTAAGAGCGACCGGTGATAATGAGGCAATGGTAAGAGCATCTTCCGTCAACAGCGATCGTATGAAGCTGTTAGGGCTGTCATTGGCAAACGGCCTAGTTGCGTTAAGCGGCGGTATCTTGGCGCAGTATCAAAGCTTTGCGGATGTGAATGACGGAATCGGCAAGCTGGTGATCGGCTTAGCTTCAATCATCGTCGGAGAAGCCTTTTTCGGCAGAAAGACGCTGTTAAGAAGCTTCTCAGCGGTAATCAGCGGTGCAATAGCGTATCGTTTTCTGCTTACCTTTGCGCTTCAGCTCGGGGTAAATGCAACGGATCAGCGATTATTATCCGCTCTTTTAGTAACACTGGCAATTTCCTTTCCGGTGTTGAAAAAGGAAATAATGAAAAGGAGGGGAAGAAAATGCTGAAAATAACCGATTTACATGTGACCTTTCATAAGGGGACGATTCATGAACGAGTTGCGTTGAATAATGTCAGCTATGAGGTACAGGCAGATGATTTCATCACCATACTGGGAACCAACGGAGCCGGAAAATCCACGCTGTTGAACTGCATTGCCGGCAACATTGAACCCGACAAGGGAAAAATTGAGCTTGACGGTATGGATATCACATGGATGAAGGAATATAAGCGCGCTAAAATGATCGGTCGCTTATTTCAGGACCCGTTGAAGGGAACAGCTCCGAATATGACGATATTAGAAAATCTCGGCTTGGCATACAGCCGCGGAAAACGCTCTACCTTAAGCAGAGCGATCAAAAAATCCGATATACCGTATTTCAAAGAACAGCTCGCCAAGCTGAATCTCGGTCTGGAAAATCGGATGGACGCGAAGGTCGGTTTATTGAGCGGCGGACAGCGACAAGCATTGACCCTGATGATGGCAACCTTAGTTACACCGAAGCTGTTGTTGCTGGATGAGCATACCGCGGCATTAGACCCTAAAACAGCAGATACGATCATGAATGTAACAGATGCGATCGTAAAGGAAAATCATATCCCTACGATCATGATAACGCATAATATGAAGCAGGCACTCACTTACGGCAATAAGCTGCTTGTCATGAACGAGGGCAGAATCGTTAAGGAATTGACCGGTGTCGAAAAGCAACAAACTACAGTCGATCAGCTGTTGAAAATGTATGATTTGGCAGCTTAAGCTATCATTTTGACCAGTGATTAAAGGCATGATATATGAAGTATAAAATACGTAAGTATAATGCATCATTAACTATGTTTATGGCTGTCATATTTATTTTCAGTTATAACAATCAGGTATGATTAAATCAACTTTCCATTATAAACCTGATTGTTTTTTTTATTTTGTATATGTATAAAATGCGTTTGAAACTATACTTCTAAAATTATAAGGTATAAACCAAAAAGCCGCTGAGCTGTCTCAACGGTATTGACATCAGCAGATTGATTTAAGACTTTAATGTTCTTGTTTTCAAAACTTTTGATAAGAAAAGTCTAATATCCTACTGCCGATTGTGCCTGTATAAGTCTTGATTCATATGCATCATCCTTTTCATTGTTCATTATTTCGGTCTGCCGACCGTTTTGTCAATAGGGTGATAAATGTTGTTTCCCGGGAAATAACTTTTCTATTTCCAGAAATACACAAAAGATTAAAATAGTTTACTGTACACTTTATACCGGCTTAAAAATTTATTGCATTTTGAAACTGTAAAAAAATAAAGTGATTTGCGCGAAAAACATAAAGGAACATACAATAAAATACGATAGAAAGGCACGTTATAAAATTAAGCCTTTTTATTATGCTGATTTTTTGATAAAATATATACGGAGGTAATTTTTCTATGAGATCTGCGATAGTATTGGCTGCCGGTAAAGGCACCAGAATGAAATCGTCTTTATGTAAGGTTATGCACCAATGTGCAGATAAACCGATGATCGGACATATCATAACGACACTGAAAAAAGCCGATGTGGATAAAATCGTTGTAGTTGTCGGACACGGCGCAGATGCGGTCAAGGAATACCTGCAGGATGAGGTAACCTATGCGCTTCAAAGCCCGCAGCTAGGAACAGGTCACGCAGTCATGCAGGCAGATTGCTTGAAGGACTGTGACGGAGATACAATCGTATTAAACGGTGACGGTCCGTGTATTCAAAGCGAAACGATCGAGAAGGCCTTTGCGGCAAATGAAACACATGATTTGACCGTATTGAGCGCTGTTTTGGATGACGGCGGCAATTACGGCAGAATTGTTCGTGAAGCAAGCGGTCAGGTGAAAAAAATCGTTGAAGCGAAGGACTGTACTGCGCAGGAAAAAACGATCACGGAAATTAATACAGGCTTATTCGTATTTAAGACCAAAGCACTGTTTGAAGGCTTAAAAGAGCTAACGAACGATAATGCGCAAAAGGAATACTACATTACTGATTTAGTAGAAATCTTTAATCGAAAGGGCTTGTCAACCAATGCATTAATTGTTGATGATCGTGATGAATTGATGGGTGTAAACGATCGAGTGGATTTGGCAAAGGCAGAGGCTTGGATGAAGAAGCATATCAATCATAAGCATATGCTGAACGGTGTGACATTGATCGATTGGAAAAATACTTATATCGGTGCCGATGTAGAAATCGGTGAGGATACGATTATTTATCCGAATGTCGTAATTTACGGAAAATCCAAGATCGGTAAAAATGTACAGATTTTACCTAACAGCTTTCTTAAGGATGCACAAATCGGTGATGATGCAGTAATTGATGCAAGCAAGGTTGTGGACTCACAGGTAGATGCACAAACTACAGTAGGACCGATGAGTCATCTGCGTAATCATACCCATATTCATGCGCATTGCCGAATCGGAAACTTTGTCGAATTTAAAAATACCGATTTTAACGATGGCAGTAAATGTGCCCATTTGACATATATCGGAGATAGTGAATTCGGCAAGGATATCAATGTCGGATGCGGCGTCGTAACCGTAAATTATGACGGCAAAAATAAGCATCGTACCGTTGTGAAGGACGGAGCGTTTATCGGCAGCAACTGTAATTTGATTGCGCCGGTGACGATCGGCGAAAATGCGCTGTTGGCGGCAGGCTCAACGATTACCGACAGTGTTGATGACGGTGATATGGGAATTGCGCGGGCACGACAGTCAAATAAAAAAGGCTTCGGAACCAAATATAAAAACAAATAAGAAATAAATCTTAGATAAATATAGAAAAGAGGATAAAGACAAATGGAAAAGAAAACAGTTATATTTGCGTTGACATCAAGCGTTGGCTTGGCGAATGAAATTGCGGCACGCTTAGGCATCCCTTTAGGATTGTGCGATGTAAAGCACTTTGCCGACGGTGAAATCATGGTCGAGCTCGGAGAGAGTGTGCGCGGTAAGAATGTATATATCGTACAGAGCACATGCAATCCTGTTTCCAGTAACTTGATGGAGGTGTTGATTGCGATTGATGCCTGCAAACGTGCAAGTGCTGAGCATATCGCGGTAGTAATGCCGTATTTCGGATATGCACGTCAGGACCGTAAGGCGAAACCGCGTCAGCCGATCACATCAAAGCTGATTGCCGGACTGTTGGAAAAGGCAGGTGCCGACCGCATTATCACAATGGAGCTTCATGCGACACAGATTCAGGGCTTCTTCGATATCCCTGCGGATGATATTTCCGCAATCAGTATTATCGGAAGCTATTTCAAGGAATTGAATTTGCCTGATGTAGTCGTTGTTTCCCCGGATCACGGCGGAACTACAAGAGCGAGAAAGCTTGCAGAAATTCTG
Organism: Erysipelotrichales bacterium; assembly: GCA_910576855.1. Lineage (GTDB taxonomy): Bacteria > Bacillota_I > Bacilli_A > Erysipelotrichales > Erysipelotrichaceae > C-19. The sequence continues at coordinate 16,424 of CAJTJP010000016.1, read as the reverse complement.
CATGCACCGTTGGCGATCATCGATAAGCGACGTCCGAAACCGAATGTTGCGGAGGCGATGAATCTTATCGGTGATGTGAACGGGAAAACTGCGATCATGGTCGATGATATCGTTGATACGGCAGGAACCTTGACTGCCGGTATTCAAATGCTGTATGACAAGGGTGCAGTCGGTGTTTATGCTTCCTGTGTCCACGGCGTATTATCGGGACCTGCAATCGATCGTTTAAAGGCAAGCAATCTCAGCGGCTTTATCTGTACAAATACGATTTGCCAGGATGAAAAAGTACCGTCCTATCCGCAAATGCGTGTATTATCTGTAGGTCCGGTACTCGGTGATGTCATCAAGGCAATGGAAGAAAGCAAGCCGGTAAGTGAAATCGTCGCAGTATATGCACAAGAGCGATAATCAGGTTAAATCATGCTGGAACATTTGATTGAAGCATGGCTGCCTGAGGTATATGCGACAATCGAAATATTCGGTATTATCGTAATAGCCTTCGGCTCTATAAAAGCCTTTGCCCTCTATTTTGCATCTTTGCTTCAAAAAAAGCGCTATCCGATTAAAATTGAGCTCGCAAACGCATTGGCATTGGGCTTGGAATTTAAAATGGGAGCGGAAATTTTGAAAACTGTTTTAATTCATGAAATGAGTGAGATTTATGTCCTCGGCGCAATCATATTGCTTCGTGCGATATTAACGATGCTGATTCATTTTGAGTTAAAGGCAGAGGAAAAGCATTCACCAGAGGATGCAAACGTAAATAACTATTAAATACATAGTCAATATCCGGGCGGATATCAAGGAGTAATCCTGTATCCGTCTTTTTTTGTTTGGATAAAAAAAGAGGTCGATCAGACCTCAATAATATTCAATCAGAGTGCTTTTATTACCGACAACAACTTCTCCGATATGATTATTGAGAATCGTGAAGCAATGCGGATTTGTAATAATGACCGGTGTTATGAGCTCATTATCTTTCAAAAGCTGCGGATCGATTTTAATAATCGGTGTACCTTGCTTTACGCTTTCATGCTCCTTCACGAGCATCGTAAAGCCGTTTCCGCTCGGATCGTTCACATTGATTCCGACATGAACGATAAGCTCCATTTCATTTTCAAGCACCATACCGAACGCATGCTTTCTTTCAATCGTAACGGCAATTTGTCCGTCAGCCGGCGCATACACATACAGTCCGCTTGCGACAATTGCTACCCCGTCTCCCATCTTTCGCTTTGAGAAAATCGGATCGTCAACATCATCAAGCGATATGACCTTTCCGTCTATCGGTGCAATAAGCTGCTCATGCTTCTTTTTCAGAAATGAAAACATGGAATGCCTCCTTATAATACGATGTAAGCGACATATAGAATATGTTCCCTATGCACACTTTATACATAACTTTCAGATACGTCAGCTGCTTTCTGTAAGAACATTGTAAGCATTGCATAAGGAAAAGTCAATGCCTTTTGCGGGAATCCATATAAGAAAATGCTTACTTTATCAAGCACTGTAAATCTTTCAATATAGATGACGGATTTTCATAATTTACAGCTTATATTCCGATTTATCAGCGGTTTGAAAGTACTGTATTCAGCATCTTATTCCTGATTCATCAATACTGAAATAAATCCCTTGTTTTGCTTGTATATCCGAGCGATAGTGTTATAATGAATGTAGGATACAGCACATGCTTCATGTAAGATAAAGTCTTTATAACCAAAGGAGGGTTCTATATGAAAAAGACGATCATTACTATCAGTCGACAATTTGGCAGCGGCGGCAGAGAAATCGGAAAGCGCTTGGCAGAGGAGCTGCAGATACCGTTTTATGACAAGGAGCTGATTGAAATCGCCGCAAAGGAAAGCGGCATCAATGCAGAGCTGTTTGAGGACGAAAAATACCATACAAGCAAGGGCTATTATCTGTTAGGCGCAATCGGATATACATTAGGCACACCGCTCAGCTCGATTGCGGAAATGTCATTAAACGATAAGCTGTTTTTGGTGCAGTCTGAGGCAATCAAGCATATTGCGAAGCAGGGCTCCTGCGTGCTTATCGGGCGCTGTGCCGATTATGTGCTCAGTGAAACGAAGGACGTTCTTTCGGTATTTATTCATGCCGATATGCCGTATCGTAAAAAGCATGCGATTCATTCCTATGAGGTCGATGAAACTGATATTGACGCAAGTATTCGCAAAATAGATAAGCGCAGAGCGAATTATTATAATTATTATACAGATCGTACATGGGGCAATGCGGATAATTACGATATCGTATTGAATGCAGGGAAATTCGGTATTGAGGGCTGTGTCAAGCTGTTAAAGGAATTGGTTGAAGCACAGGGATAAGCGGAATATCGTAATGAAATTGTTCATAAGCTTACAGTATGGGCATGGGAAAGGTTATGCTTCCCATGCCTTTTAAAAGCTTTTTATGCCCTGTATATGCTTATGTTGTTTGTATGAATCTTATTCTTAGTTCTATAACGTAATTTCACATAAACAAAAGACAGTACAAACGAAATTGCTTGTTATACTGAAGGCACAAAATAAGCACGAAAGGATATATTCATATGACAGATAAATGGAAGCTTCAATATCATCAAAAGCACTGGAAAATTCATAATGAGAGCGGTAAAGATTTAAGCTATGATCCAAACAGCGGTATTCGTATTTTAGTTGATGACGGTTATGCGTTCAAGGATGTGAATCGCAATGGGAAAATCGATGCGTTTGAGGATTGGCGATTACCGATGAAACAGCGTATTTTGGATTTCACGCAGCGTTATCATTTGGTTTCCAAGGGCAATCGTATTTACTACAGAAAAGGTTTTGTGAATTTACCGAGTGATTTATTAGCGCAAATTCAGGAAAGTGAACAGATGCAGGAGCTGATGAAGACTGATCGTGCGTTTTTTTCGGAGCATTCTGCTTTAGCGATTTTACTGTTATTGTTTGATTGGGATAATTCTATGTATTTTAGTGATTATATCATTCAGCTGTTTATTGATTCCTTAGATACCGGTGTATTAGATAAGGTGTTCTATACGATTAAAAAAGCACTTTATCATTATATCGGTAATAAAGGAGAATTGGCATCGATATCATAGCCGTTTCTTAATGCAGACAAAAGCATTACAGAGGCAGTATTCTTTTAATCGAAGCGAGCGCGGTTAAAATGAATACTGCTTTTTTATTTCCTTGTCGGAAACGATGGTTTTTGCCTAAGCGCTTAGGTATATCCATCATAAAATGAGGCAAAGGATGGGTGAGGCTATGGTCGATATGCTGGTGCTGATATGTGCCACCTGCTGCGACAGCTTTTTTATGAGTGTTGCATACGGCGCCGAACGAATTAAAATTCCATGGAAAGCAACGATGATTATATCGCTGTGCGGTACTATGCTGCTTGGCTTGTCTATCGCTTTGGCAAAAAGCTTTACACAGCTTTTATCGGCAGCGGCGGGGAAATGGATCAGCTTTTTCATCTTGATTGCATTGGGCTTGATTCGCTTGTTTCAGGCTCAGGTAAAGCACTATGTCAAAAAGCATAAACAGCAGCCGTTGATTATACGATTTAAGGGTATATCCTTTGTGATCGATATCTTTCTTGATGAAACCGAGGCAGATATGGATCGCTCCAAGGAATTGAGTGTACGAGAGGCTGCCTATTTGGGAATTGCGCTTTCCTTGGATTCATTGGCAAGCGGGTTGGCATACGGAATCGGTGTCGTGAATATCGGAGCATTGTTGATCGTTAGCTTCGGCTTTGGGATTGCTTTTATTGTTCTCGGCAGTGCACTCGGTAAATCCATGGCTTATCGCTTCCGCAGTGATGTTTCATGGCTCAGCGGCTTTCTCCTGATTCTTTTGGCACTGCTTCGCTTAGGCTAGGAATTCTTAAGGCGCAATGCCTTTTTTTGTTGCGCGTGGAAGTGGGTTCAGCGCTGATTCGTCTTTTCACAGGCGCTAAAACGTGCTATAATAACCCCGAACATAGGAGGATTAAGGTTATGAGTAAAAGACCTGTTGTATTAGTAGTAATGGATGGCGTCGGCATTAACGAATCAGAATTCGGAAATGCGGTTAAACAAGCATATAAGCCTACATTAGATCATTTATGGGAAAATTGCCCGCATACTGAAATCAAGGCACACGGCTTGGCAGTCGGTTTGCCGAGCGACGGTGATATGGGTAACAGTGAGGTAGGACATAATGCACTGGGCTGCGGTCAGATTTATTCTCAGGGCGCAAAGCTCGTCAATGAATCGATCGAGTCAGGTGATATTTTTACCTCATCTACATGGAAAGCATTGGTAGCGAATTGTAAGGATAAAGGCGTTATGCACTTTTTGGGCCTGTTGAGTGACGGCAATGTTCATTCTCATATTAAGCATTTAAAGGCTTTGATTGCGGAGGCGAAAAAAGAAGGCGTAAAAGAGGTTCGTATTCATGCGCTGCTTGACGGTCGTGATGTTCCCGAAACAAGTGCACTTACTTATGTAGAGGATATTGAGGCATTTATTGCGGATTTGAATGATGACAGCTTCCATGCCTGCATTGCCAGCGGCGGCGGTCGTATGTGCATCACGATGGATCGTTATGAGGCCAACTGGGCAATGGTGGAAAAGGGCTGGAAAACTCATGTGTTGGGTGAAGGCCGTACTTTTGCGAGCGCTAAGGAAGCGATTGAAACCTATCGTAATGAATTACAGGCAGTCGATCAGGATTTACCGCCGTTCGTAATTGCGGAAAACAATCAGCCGGTCGGTGCAATTCATGACGGTGACAGCGTGATTTTATTTAACTTCCGCGGTGACCGTGCACAGGAAATCTCTTTGGCATTTGACGGTGATGAAAGCTTTGATAAATTCGATCGTGTTCGTAAGCCGGACGTGATGTATGCCGGTATGCTGCAGTATGACGCAGATTTAAATATCCCGCATAACTTCTTGGCATTCCCGCCGAAAATCAAATATACATTGTCTGAGGAGCTGGTGAAGCATAGTATTCGTCAGTATGCGATTTCCGAAACACAGAAATACGGACATGTGACTTATTTCTGGAACGGAAACCGCTCTGAGAAATTCAGCGAAGCATTAGAGGATTTCGTGGAAATTAAATCTGATGTCGTACCGTTTGAACAGCGCCCTTGGATGAAAGCGGCAGAAATTACCGATGTATTATGTGCAGCGATCACCTCCGGCAATTATGACTTCCTGCGTACTAATTATCCGAACGGGGATATGGTAGGACATACCGGAAACTTTGAAGCAACTGTGATCGGTGTGGAATCGGTCGATTTGCAGCTGGCTCGCGTAATCAAGGCGGTCGATGAAGTAAACGGTATTCTGCTTGTGACGGCAGATCACGGCAATGCCGATGAAATGTATGAAAAAGCAAAGAAGGCAGATGCACCTGTGAAGGCCAAAACATCTCATACACTGAATAAGGTTCCGTTTATCGTTTACGGTGCCGATGTAGAGCTGAAGCAGGATGAAAATCTCGGTCTTTCCAATGTAGCGGCAACTGTTTGTGATTTATTGGAAATTGCTCCGAATGAAAATTGGAACGAAAGCATTATCAAAAAATAATCGTTACAAAAAGGGTACGGCTTCTTATCGGAGTCGTACCCTTTGGCTTTTTCAAATACTTTTAAAGAATTTGATTCAAGGTTGGTTTTCATAATATGAAAACCGTAGATTTTATAAGAAAGGCTTTGTCGAACTATCGCTTATAGTGCAGTATTTTATTTATTTCTATTTGTGATTTGAAATAAGAATTGCATAAAACGCTTACATAGGAAAATATACAAATATTAGCATTTATTTAGCGTGCATTTTATAAAATTTATGGTACAATAATACCGGTTTATGTTTTTTACATCATAGACATATTGTAAAGCCGGGAAAGAAGGAAAGGAAATGAGTAAGTCAGTGGTAAGAATTATGACAACACAGGATTATGAGGATATTCACGCATTAAATACAGAGCTGGGATATGCTTATGATAAAGACAAGGTGTATAAGAAAATTATCGCTATCTTAGAGGCAGGCAATGATATTTTATTGGTTGCGGAGATGGAGGGGCATGTAGTCGGTTATGCGCACGGTGCACCGTATGAAACGCTGTATGCCGATAATTTGTTGAACACTGTTTGTTTCTGTGTGAAAGAGAATCTTAAGGATGGGGAAGCGATCGGTAACGAATTATATGAGGCTTTTGAAGCAAGAGCGAAAAAGTTCGGCTATAAGGGAATTCGTTTATCATTGGATTTGGAGCGTGAAAAAGCACATGAATTGTTTATCAAGCATGGCTTTGAAACAAAGCGTTCTATGAATCACTATATCAAGTATTTTCAGTGATTGCCCGATCGGGCTTTTTTTATATATGCTTAGATAAATAAAAACGGATTGAAATCTTTATTTCTTTCCGTTTTTCAGTTTTTTTAAATCATTGGAACGATTGATCATACATAGCTTACGATAATTTTCTGCGAGAATTTTTTCATAAGCACTGTTAGATTGCGGCTCATAGAAATGTGTGTGTTTTAAGTAATCGGGCAGATATTGAATCTGACTCCATAAATCACTGCGCAGATAGTCATAGACTTCATCCTGATCCATGCCGACCGGTGTATAGTTTAAATAAGCAGGGATTTCATAAGGATGCCTGTTTAATTCGCGTAAGGCATTGTCAATCGCCGTTTCCGCAGATTTGCTTTTTGGGGATAAACATAGGTCAATGACGGCAACGCTTAAAGGGATGCGTGCTTCGGGAAAGCCGACTCGTTTTGCGGCATCGATGGCCTGTGTGCAGCGCGCAACGGCAGCGGGATTTCCTAAGCCGATATCCTCATAGGCGCAGACAAGCAAGCGTCGTTCAATGGAATCCATATCGTTCGCCTGTATCATTACTCCGAGATAATAGAGTGCCGCATCGACATCACTGCCGCGGATTGATTTTTGAAAGGCACTTAAGGCATTGTAGTAGCCGTCACCGTCTGCATCCATGCTTTGGCTTTTGATTTGTGCGTATTGCTTCACAAGCGTTTTTTCAATTCGTCTGTCGCTGCACGCAAGTGCACAGATTTCCAAGACATTCAGCGCAAAGCGCAGATCGCCGTTACAACAGGCTGCGATATATGACAGTGCATCTTCATCGATTTCAACTTGATTATTTAAGCCGCGCTCACTTTCCAAGGCACGGCGCAGTGCCTGTTGAATATCCTCTTGACTCAGCTTTTTGATTTCAAACAGGTGACAGCGAGAGCGAATGGCCGGATTGATCGCATGAAGCGGGTTTGCGGTGGTAGCACCGATCAAGGTGATTGAACCATTTTCCACATGCGGAAGCAATAGATCTTGTTTGTCCTTGTTTAAGCGATGAACCTCGTCAATAATCAGAATCAAGCCCTCGTAATATTTTGCTTCCTCAAATATGGTGTCTAAATCCTTTTTATTGCCGCTTACCGCATTGAACAGACGATAAGGGATATGCAGCTCGTTGGCAATCACTCCTGCAAGCGTTGTTTTACCGGTACCGGGAGGACCGTAAAAAATCATGGAACAGACGCTTTTTTCTTCAATGCAGCGGCGAATGACCTTACCCTCTGCCAATAAATGCTGTTGTCCGATGACTTCCCCCAGTGATTGCGGACGCATTCGAAACGCTAACGGTTCACGCATGGGATACCCTCCTTTTTCTTTATTTTATCATAATCGTCCGTAAGAGTATATATATCTTACGGAAGCAAATGACTGACTTTGTTTCTGGTGAGGAAATCAGATGGACTTTTCAATAAAATCATTTAATAAACGGTTGATTTTCACCTCATACTAACATATAATGTAAGTGTGAGGTGAAAATATGCTGATGACTTATGAAATGTTAAGGAGCTCTTTAACTAAATATAAAGCACCCGATATTAAAATAAAGCGTATGAGTGATAAGAATGAAATAGTCAAAATAACTAAGAATCTTTATGAAACAGATAAAAATACTCCCGGTTATTTGGTCGCTAACGCAATTTACAGTCCATCTTATTTGTCTTTTGATTATGCAATGGCATATCATGGCTTGATACCTGAAACAGTTTATGTATATACCTCAGCAACCTTCAAAAAAAGAAAGAAAAAAGAATATCATAATTCTTTAGGTACTTTTACATATTGTGATGTTCCGGCTCAGGTCTATCCGTTCGGTATTGAAATAATAAGCGAAGGTAATCGCAGCTATACAATCGCCACTCCCGAGAAGGCGCTTTGTGATAAACTGTATAGCCTAAAGCCGATTCGTACAAAAAAAGCAATGAAGGAGCTTTTATTTAACGACTTAAGGATTGATATCGGATTATTTAAGCGTTTGAATTTTAATGATTTGAATACCTTGTGTGATTTATATAAAACAACAAATATGAGAGTCTTAAAGAAAGTGATCGGTGATTTTAATGAAAACAATTCTTGAACAAATGGTTGAGAATTATGAAATAAACAACAATGAGGAAAAAAGAAATGCGGTTAAAGAGGTGATGCAGGAAATTGTTCTCTGCGGATTAAGCAAGGCAGGTTTCTTTAAAGAAGCGGCGTTTTACGGCGGGACAGCACTTCGTATATTTTATGGATTGGATCGTTTTTCAGAAGATCTTGACTTTGCATTAATTGTTAAAAATTGTGACTTCAATTTGAATTCTTACTTTTCAAAATTAGAATCCACGGTAAATTCCTTTGGATTAAAAGTAGGCTTGGAGTTAAAAAGTAAAACGAAAGATTCAGACATTCAATCTGCTTTTTTAAAGGGTGATACAGTTGAACATTTTTTGTTGTTTTATCCAAATGATAAAATCGTCGGTATTAACCCGGACGAGAAAATTAAAATTAAAATTGACACTTGCCCTCCCGCTCTTGCGGCTTATGAAACAAAATATCGTTTATTGCCGACACCGTACAGTGTGAAAATTTATGATGAGGCTTCCTTATTCTCGGGTAAGATTCATGCGGTGTTGTGTCGTGCGTGGAAGGCAAGAGTGAAAGGACGTGACCTTTATGATTATGTTTTTTATCTGCAAAGAAATGCACGATTTAACTTGCCGCATTTAAACGAAAAACTTCGAGAATCACTCTATATATCAAAAGGTGAGGTCTTAACCTTAGAGGAAGTAAAGCAGCTGTTGATTAAAAGGTTTGATGAGATTGATTTTGATGAAGCAAAAAAAGATGTAATGCCTTTTATTAAAAATAAAGAGATATTGGAAATATGGTCTGATGAATTCTTTATTGATATAACGGAACAATTACGTTGTAATGATTGAAATAGATAAAACAGACTTGGTAAGAGGATATGATCTATTGTTGGATTATGATAAAATTAAGTATGAGATAAATCGTTCTTACATTATCAATGAGATGGAATATGAAATCTTATTTACTTATTTAAGTTTGAGGATAAAGATGAGTAGTTAAGCCGACAAAAGTATTATTTAACGCTCGCAAAGAGATATCATGTCAATTATATACTTATTGATGATAAGTATGAAATAAACATAGATTTAAAATGCTGCGACAGTGATGAACAACAGGTGAAATTGAAATGATAATCAGAGAATATCGAATCTGTAAATGTGAAAAAATAGGATCAGATGCTTCGAGAACATTACAGTATTGTTGCGTTAGATAATCATATGATGATCGGATTTGAAGATATAGATAAGACAGGGTATCTTGATCACTTGTATGTCCATAAGGATTACCAGAGAAAAGGAATTGCGACCGCTTTATGCGATAAGTTAGAGGCGGTAGTACAGAATGAAATTGTTACTCACGTTTCAATTGCGGCGAAAGCATTTTTTGAAAAAAGAGGCTATCAGACGATTAAGGCACAGGAAGCAGTGAGACAAGGAATCCCTCTTACAAATTTTGTGATGATCAAGAAGCGCTGATTGTCAACGTATGACAGCGAAATATAAAATCGGAATAAGCAGACTTAACAATGAACGATAGATAACATATTACCGAATATAAAAAGCAAATGCTCAGTAAAGATAATCTGAATCATTTGCTTCTCTTTTTTTACAGCTTAACACCTTTTATAATTTCTGCCATCGCATCATGCAGATCTGCGCGGGCTAAGGCGAAATCGATCTGCGCTTGTAAGAATCCGACCTTATCACCGACATCATAACGCTTGCCGATAAAATCACAGGCATAGACACTACGCTCCTTTGCCATGCGGGCAATCGCGTCTGTCAGTTGAATTTCATTGCCTGCACCCGGAGCCTGATTTTCTAAATACGCAAAAATCTCACTTTCCAACACATAGCGACCCATGACCGCAAGATTACTCGGAGCGTCCTTCAATGTCGGCTTTTCCACCATGGAAGCCAGACGTACAATACGCTCATCGACAACCTCGGCAGGCGCTGCGATTCCGTATTTATGCACATGCTCATCTTTTACGCTTTGAACCCCGATCACGGAGCCTTGGTGATTCTGAGCGGCTTCTATTAACTGTCTGATAGCACCCTTTTCCTCATTCACGACAATATCATCACCGAGCAGGACCGCAAACGGTTCATCGCCGATAAAGGATTTACCGCACAATACTGCATGACCCAAGCCGCGCGGATTTTTCTGGCGCACTGCGTAAATCTTAGCCATGTCCGCAATCCTACATACCAACTCATAACGCTCATTATCGTTACTCTGTAACAGCTTTTGTTCCAATTCAAAATTATGATCGAAATGATTTTCAATACAGGACTTGCTTGAATTTGTAATGATTAAGATGTCCTCGATACCGCTTTTGACTGCTTCCTCAACGATATACTGAATCGCCGGGATATCAACGATCGGCAGCATTTCCTTTGGTACAGCTTTGGTAGCCGGTAAAAACCTTGTGCCGAAGCCTGCGGCAGGTATGATTGCTTTTCTAATTTTCTTCATAGGAATTCCTCACTTTATTATCCTTATTGTACCACAAAACAAACATAATTAAAATGAGAGAAGCGAGAAACATAATTGATATGAAAGCCGATTTTCTTGTAAGGGTTTATAACCAAACGATAATTTTTATTGTCTTTCCTATGATAAGACTCTATAATATAGATGTTACTTTTATGAGTATCTATCATATTAAATTATCATATATATTTTAAGCATAAGGATTGTCTAAAAGCAGGATATAATGAAATAAAGCGAAAGGAGAACGCGATGAAATATGACTGTTTGATTGTTGATGATGAAAAGCTGTTGGCAGACAGCACCGCAGAATATTTAAATCTTTTTCAAGTGAAAACGGCGGCAGTATATGATGCACAGAGCTGTCGTAATTTTTTAAATGAACACAGTGTACAGGTGATCCTCTTAGATGTCAATTTAGCTGACAGCAGCGGATTTGAATTGTGTAAGGAGCTGAGAGCACAAACACAGGTACCGATCATATTTATATCCGCACGAACGGGTGATGACGATCAGGTCATCGGCTTAAATATCGGCGGAGATGATTATATTCAAAAGCCTTATTCACTCAGTGTGCTTTCAGCCAAAGTAAAGGCAGTGCTGAAGCGCTACGGAGCGGCAGAAAAAAGCGGCTATCATGATGATTGGCTGAGAGTTGATTTTACCGCTCGTCAAGTGTGGGTACAAAATCAAGAACAGCATCTGACGGCATTGGAATATCGTCTGTTGTTTTTTTTGATTGAGCATGAGAACAGAGTGATTACGAAGCAGGAACTGTTTGAACAGGTTTGGAAGGATAAATATACGACAGACGGAACGCTTAACGTACACATCAGAAAGCTGCGCCAAATGATTGAAAAGGATCCGTCAAGCCCTCAATATATCATAACGAAATGGGGAGAGGGCTATCAGTTTTGCGGAGGCAAACAATGAAAGGTAAGGGGATGGTTTGGTTTTACCTGCTTGTTTCAATGATTGAAATTATTTGTCTTGTGATTCTTTTTGATAAAGGAAGCGCATTGAATACCGATAGTGTCACAGTCAATGAAATTCTTTGGGAAGTGAAAAATGACTGGAATTCACTGAATGTTCATGAAAATAACACGAATCAGCAATACAGCGTAATTGATAATCAAGGCAATGTGCTTTATCAAAGCGAAGCGGGAATCAGCACGTCGATCAATGAAGCAATCAAGCGTCAGGATACGATTTTAGATATTGAAATCGATGACGAAATACAAGGAAAGCTCATTGTATCCAATCAACTGAATCAGCAGTATAGCAGGCAGCTTCAGAATGTTGCCTTGGTTGTGTTGATTATGATAATAATTCAAAGCATTATGGCGATCATTTACTTTATCTATTTACAACGCACTATTATATTGCCCTTTATCCAAATGCGTGAGTTTGCACAGCGTGTAGCTTACGGTAATCTTGATATTCCGCTCACAATGGATCGTAAAAATGCCTTCGGTGCTTTCAGCGAAGCCTTTGACATCATGAGAACGGAAATCAAACAGGCACGAATTGCCGAGGCAAAGGCAAATGAAAGTAAAAAGGAATTGATTGCGAAGCTTTCTCATGATATAAAAACACCGTTAGCGAGTATAAAGGCTGTAGCAGAGGTCGGTGCTGCATTGACCGACGATAAGAATAACACGAATTATCAACAAATCATACAGAAAAGCGATCAAATCGATACGCTTGTCAGTGATTTATTTACTGCCTCATTAGAGGAGCTTCAGCAGCTTTCTGTCAGTGTCACAAAAGTAAGCAGCACTGAAATAGGACCGTTATTAGAAAATGCTGATTATCAGCATGTCTCGCAAATAACTGAGATTCCCTCATGTAGCATTAATGCGGATGTATTGCGCCTTCAACAGGTGTTTGATAATATCTTTGTGAATTCTTATAAATATGCCAGTACGAAAATCGATGTGTCAGCTACTTTATCCGACAAATACTTAATTATTGCGATTGAGGATTACGGTTTGGGAGTCAATGAAAAAGAGCTTGCTCATTTAAAGGATAAATATGTAAGAGGTTCAGGCACTGATAAAATCGAGGGTGCAGGCTTAGGTCTTTATATCGCAGATTATTTGATGAAAATGATGAAGGGTGCACTTGTGATTGAAAACGGCAAAAACGGTTTTTTGGTGAAGGTATATTTATTGATTCATTGATTGTTTTAACCAATGTAATATAAAGTGCTTTGAATGCTTCTTTTCGTGAAATACAGAGCGCTTTTTATTTCACTGATACAATAACGATTTTTTATATGTTGCACAACATACTTCGACGTTTTCAAATGACGTAAAAAAAAGCTGTAGCTGAAGATGTCAGTTACCGGCTTGTTGAAAAATTATGTATTTTGAAAATATGTTAAATTGAAATAAAAAAGTAGTAGATAAGGACAAATTATTAGGTGTTTTTAAGGGGGCGATAGCTTTGGAATCCCTTTTTTATACAAATGTGAAGATAAAAAAGACCTCAACGGTCTTTAAAAAGAGTTTCCTCGTTTTTATCTGTCAGATTGAATCTTAGCTTTTACAGCTTTTTCTACTTCGGGGCGAATGGCTGTATCCACATCAGCCATGTCCAGTACTTCACTCATGCTTTTATTCGTTGTTTTCATTAGGTTGATTACTATGCTGCTTGCCATTTGGATTTGTCCTTCTGTAAGACCTTCTGCGCGTCCCTTTTCCATTCCTTCTGCACGCCCTTTTTCAAGCCCTTTTTCAAGCCCTTTTTCAAGCCCTTTTTCAATGCCTTTATCCATAATGCCTTGTGATAAATTGCACACGCCCGTCATCTCCTTATCTATCGCTCTTGTCATCATTATACCATAGTTTTCACTTAATTGATATTTTTTATCCTGTGCTGGCATGTCTGCTTGAAACAGTATATGCAGCATTTCCGTCAAATCATGCTTATCATCATTGATATCATATTCCTTATTCAGATAAATCATCACAATCGATAGCTTATCATAATCTGTTTTCGGGATATGATATTTCTTTCTCAAGCATCTTTCATTGATCGTGTATTCATTGAATACGCCTTCCATCGCTTTACTTGGGTTCATTACGATCCAAATTGAATACACCTTCTTAAGATTCTGAAACTCTGAATTTTGAAAACCGCCCTGCATGTTTTTCTGTTTCGCTAATAATCTGCTGCAATAATAGACTGCCCTGCTTGTCAGCGGATATCCGTTATTATTACTGTTTTGTGCTTCTATATTGATAAACAATCCGATTCTTTCATTTTCATCAGAATTCGGCAGCTTCGCATCAAATAAGATATCGTATTTGATCTCTGCGCCGTGAACAGATTGATCCTCGATATTACGACCTTGGATTTTGTCAGTTTCATCCTCAACAGACACATTCAACTGCGGATCATTTTCAATATAAGAAGGAATCTCTTCTACCGGGATATCACGATACTCAGCCACACATTCCTTCATAATACGTGCCAGTATCTGTTTATTACTCAATATTTTCTTACAATACTCGTCATACGCTTTATTCAAATCATTGATTTCAATCGCATCCGCGACCTCTAAATTATTTTTCATTGCTTCACTCCCCACCGCTATATGTAACAGATTCAGAAGCCCCTAAACTGCTTCCTTCAGCTGATTCAATTATAACATATCGCAAACGTGATAACTACTTAAATCCTACCTTTTTCAAAACTTTTTATATCACTGTAAACAAAGCGTTGATATCACTTTCGCAGTGAAGTACACATGCAAATCTGCCACCGCAAAACCCTTCCAAGCCATAAAGAGAAAGCACAATAAAACAGGATCGCTCCTGTTATTATCTGTCAGATTGAATTAAAGCTTTTACTGCTTTTTCTACCTCTGGGCGAATGGCTTTATCAATATCAGCCATGTCCAGTACTTCACCCATGCTTTTATTCGTTGTTTTCATTAGGTTGATTACTATGCTGCTTGCCATTTGGATTTGTCCTTCTGTAAGACCTTCTGTGCGTCCCTTTTCCATTCCTTCTGCACGCCCTTTTTCAAGCCCTTTTTCAATGCCTTTATCCATAATGCCTTGTGATAAATTGCACACGCCCGTCATCTCCTTATCTATTGCTCTTGTCATCATTATACCATAGTTTTCACTTAATTGATATTTTTTATCCTGTGCCGGCATATCCGCTCGAAACAGTATATACAGCATTTCCGTCAAATCATGCTTATCATCATTGATATCATATTCTTTATTCAGATAAATCATCACAATCGATAGCTTATCATAATCTGTTTTCGGGATATGATACTTCTTTCTCAAGCATCTTTCACTAATCGTGTATTCATTGAATACGCCTTCCATCGCCTTATTCGGATTCATCACAATCCAAATCGAATACACCTTTTTGAGATTCTGAAACTCTGAATTCTGAAACCCGCCCTGCATGTTTTTCTGTTTCGCTAATAATCTGCTGCAGTAATAGACTGCCCTGCTTGTCAGCGGATATCCGTTATTATTACTGTTTTGTGCTTCTATATTGATAAACAATCCGATTCTTTCATTTTCATCAGAATTCGGCAGCTTCGCATCAAACAAGATATCGTATTTGATTTCAGCATCGTGAACAGATTGATCCTCGATATTACGACCTTGGATTTTATCCGTTTCATCCTCAACCGACACATCCAACTGCGGATCATTTTCAATATAAGAAGGAATCTTTTCTACCGGGATATCTCGATACTCGGCTACACATTCCTTCATGATGCGTGCTAATATCTGTTTATTACTCAATATTTTCTTACAATACTCATCATACGCTTTATTCAAATCATTGGTTTCAATCGCATCTGCGATCTCTAAATTATTTTTCATTCATTCACTCCCCACCGTTATACTTAACAAAATCAGAAGCCCCTAAACCGCTTCCTTCAGTTGATTCAATTATAACATAGCGCAAGTGTGATAACTACTGAAAACCCACCTTTTTCAAAACTTTTTATATCACTGTAAACAAAGTGTTGATATCACTTTCGCAGTGAAGTACACATGCAAATCTGCCACCGCAAAACCCTTCCAAGCCATAAAGAGAAAGCACAATAAAACAGGATCGCTCCTGTTATTATCTGTCAGATTGAATTAAAGCTTTTACTGCTTTTTCTACCTCTGGGCGAATGGCTTTATCAATATCAGCCATGTCCAGTACTTCACCCATGCTTTTATTCGTTGTTTTCATCAGGCTGATTACTATGCTGCTTGCCATTTGGATTTGTCCTTCTAAGTGGCCTTTTTCAAGTCCTTCCGCAAGGCCTTCTTCTCTTACACCTTTTGATAAGTCGCACATACCGTCCATCTCCTAGTATAATGTAATCGACTTATCCAATGAGTCAAATTACACCTATCCTTTTCTAGCTGATTTTGTTAGAATTGTAAAGTGAATGTGTACTTTAACATCTCCTTGTAGCTAGACTACCCAGACG